>CAZAKR010000001.1:0-40533 GCA_964486105.1 uncultured Rhodospirillaceae bacterium
ACATGAAGATGCACTAACATTCAAACCGGACCAGTTAATGGGGGCAGGTCACTTTGACGGGCGTCTTTTTACCCATACCTTTGAGGGAGGGTTCCCAAAGGCTCTCATCGAGCGCCCTCATGCACCGGACAGTTCCAGATTCGATTTCAATTCAACGGAGTTTGGCTTAATTAACGAGGTCTCCACTCCTCTGATAGAGGGGATGAAGGCGCATTTGCATATCGGCATAAACCAAAGGGAAATCAATACGCTGATCGATAAAGTCCGGATCGACCTGTTCCAGATTGTCTTGGCTGTTTCTGCTGCCGGCCTGGTCATTTCCTTGTTTATTGGAGATCACATCAGTCGCCCTCTGCAAGCGTTGTCGGAACAGATCCACCGCTATGGTGCAGGCGATGACTTGAAAGTGGAAGTTGAGACCACAGAGCCGAATATTAAAAGACTTGCCGGTGTTTTTAATGAGGTGGTCGCTGCAAGATTGCAAGCTGAATCGGGATTGATAGAAAGCGAAGCGCAGTTCCGCGAAATTTTCGAGGAAGCCCCCCACGGCATGGCGCTTATCTCCCTCGATGGGGGATACATCAAAGCAAACAGGGCGCTTTGTAACATAACAGGATTCAGCAAAGAAGAACTTATAGCGCGTGATATAAGTGAGATTACATATCCAGAGGACCGGGCCGAGGACTGGGAAGGAATCCAGGCTGTTCTGGATGGAAAAATCGGTTCCCACCATATGGAAAAAAGATACCTTCGTAAGAACGGACAAAAAGTGTGGGTCAGTTCCAGCCTTGTGCTCATCAGGGATTCCCACAACGAGCCCCTCCATTTCGTGTCACTAATTCAAGACATCAGTGACCGCAAAGGAATTGAAGAACAGCTTCGACATTCCCAGAAGCTGGAGGCCGTGGGTCAGCTGACAGGGGGCATTGCTCATGACTTCAATAACATTCTTAATATTATCCTTGGCAATGCGGATCTGATGCAGCTCAAAGCCAATAAAGACCCGGAAGACCAGGAAAGCATCAGCGATATTATCAAAGCGGTCAAGCGAGGAGGGTCCCTGACCCAGCGTCTTCTTTCCTTCTCCCGGCAACAGACTCTGAAGTCGGAACCAACAGAGATTTGCCCTTTGGTAAGGGGCCTTGAAAACATGCTGCGCCGTTCCTTGGGCGAGGCCATCAATATCCAGTTCGTATGTAACGAAGATCACTGGCTTGCCCTGATTGATCCCCATCAACTGGAAAATGCCTTGGTAAATCTGGCGGTAAATGCCCGCGACGCCATGAAGGGCAGCGGCACCCTGACTATTGAGATCAACAATGTCACTCTGGATGAGGCCTATGCCAGTCAGCACGACGAGGTCACGCCGGGGGACTACATCATGGTTGCGGTCAGCGATACGGGGGAAGGAATGTCAAATGAGGTCCTGGAGCAGGCCTTCGAGCCTTTCTATACGACCAAGGGGGTGGGGGAAGGCAGCGGTCTGGGGCTTCCCATGGTCTATGGCTTCGTCAAACAGTCTGGGGGACATATCACTATCGACAGCGAAGTCGGCCGCGGCACAACGGTCAAGCTGTTTATGCGGCGGACACGGGAAAGCGTGAAATCGGCATCAACTGAGGTTGATTCCCGGGAACTGACCCGCGGCAAGGAACGGATTTTAATTGTCGAGGACGAAGATGACATCCGCAAGGTTACCATAGCCATTCTGGACGGACAGGGATATAAGGTGAGCGAGGCGGCCAACGGCAAGGAGGCCCTTTCCCTGCTGCAAAACGGGGAGACATTCGACCTCCTATTTACCGATGTAATCTTGCCCGGCGGCATGAACGGCGTTGAAATTGCTGAGGCGGCCAAAATCCTGCAGCCGGAGATCTGTATTTTATACGCCACTGGTTACGCGGAGGACGCCATTGCCCATGGCGGAGAATTGAAACCGGGCGTCACCCTTCTTAAAAAACCCTTTGAAAGCGCCACACTTCTCGAGAAGATCCGCGACATACTTGATAAAAAGAGGTCGCACACGATTTAGTTCGATCCTATATGCCCCCTATAGAGATGTCCTCTTTGGAGCAGAAGTGGACCTGAACGCCAGCCCCCTTGAATGGGGAATGCTATAGTTTGTTTAATGATATTAGTTAGTTACTGTGGAAAATGGTGGGCCCGGCAGGACTCGAACCTGCGACAACACCGTTATGAGCGGCGTGTTCTAACCAACTGAACTACGGGCCCTTGATAGAGGGCTGATGACATAAAAAGGCCGGAAACCCTGGTCTTTAGATTTCCGGCCCTCTTAAAAAACTTTTCCCCTGAAACCTTTAAGTATCGAGGAAGCTTCTAAGCTTGCGCGAGCGGCTCGGATGCTTGAGCTTGCGCAGGGCCTTGGCTTCGATCTGACGTATTCGTTCACGGGTAACAGAGAACTGCTGACCGACTTCTTCCAGCGTGTGGTCGGTGTTCATGCCGATGCCGAAGCGCATGCGGAGCACACGTTCCTCGCGCGGCGTAAGGGTTGAGAGAACCCGCGTCGTGGTCTCGCGCAGATTGCCCTGTATAGCCGCGTCGATCGGCAGAATGGCGTTCTTGTCTTCGATGAAGTCACCGAGATGGCTGTCTTCCTCGTCGCCGATGGGAGTCTCGAGAGAGATCGGCTCCTTGGCGATTTTGAGAACCTTGCGCACTTTTTCCAAAGGCATGCCGAGCTTTTCAGCCAGCTCTTCGGGCTGAGGCTCACGACCGATCTCGTGCAGCATCTGGCGCGATGTCCGCACCAGTTTCGAGATGGTCTCGATCATGTGTACAGGGATTCGGATGGTGCGCGCCTGATCGGCAATAGAACGGGTGATCGCCTGACGGATCCACCAGGTGGCATAGGTGGAGAATTTATAGCCACGGCGATATTCGAATTTATCCACCGCCTTCATCAGGCCGATATTGCCTTCCTGAATCAGATCGAGGAATTGCAATCCACGGTTGGTGTATTTCTTGGCGATTGAGATCACCAGACGGAGATTAGCCTCGACCATTTCCTTCTTGGCTTGATTGGCCTCTCTCTCACCTTCCTGAACCGTGCCGACGATACGCCGGAATTCGCTGATCTCGAGGCCCGAGGCAACTGTGATATCGGCAATCGACTCGCGCAGCGCCAGCGCGTCTTCTTCTTTTTTGTTGGCGAACTTTTTCCAGCCGCGGCCGGGCAGCTTGGCCACTGATTTCAGCCATTTTGGATCGACTTCATTACCGAAATACTGCTCCAGAAAATCAGGCCTTTTCACGCCGCTATCGGTGGCCAGACGCATCAGCTTACCCTCAAGACCGACGAGGCGGCGGTTAAGCCCGTAAAGCTGGTCAACCAATTGCTCAATACGGGGATTGTTGAGATGGACGTTTTCCATCAAATCGATCAACCCGTGCTTGAGCTTTTCATAGCGCTTCTCGGTCGCCTTGGGCAAAGGCGTGCCATTCTGATGGGCGGTGATGCGCTGATCCTGAAGCTTGTGCATCTTTTTGTAATCAGCGGCAATCTTCTCGAAGGTCTCAATGACATCGGGCATCAGGGTCTGTTCCAGAGTAGCCAGAGACATCCCGACATTTTCATCGTCATCGCTATCGTCACTGCCTGTGGCCGCGCCGTCTTTGCCCTCTTCCTTTTTCTCTTCTTCTTTTTTCGGCTCTTCGGTCGTCGCGGCAGGTGTTTCTCCGGCCTTTGTTTCGCCGGCCTCTTCCGCCGCCACCTGATCGAGGATCGCCTGGGAGCGGTCGGGCACACCGTCGGGGCCACCGCCATAGGTGGCTTCGAGATCGATAATATCACGAAGGAGCATCCGGCCTTCGGCCAGCGCATCATGCCAGTGGACAATCGCCCGAATTGTCAGAGGGCTTTCGCAGATCGCACCGATCATCTTTTCCCGACCGGCCTCAATCCGCTTGGCAATGGAAATCTCGCCCTGGCGGGAGAGCAATTCAACACTGCCCATCTCGCGCAGATACATGCGCACCGGGTCGTCGGTGCGGCCAAGTTCCGCATCGTCGTAGCCGGCCTTGGCCTTGGCCGGTGTGCCTTCTTTTTCCGGGGTCTCTTCGGCCGCCGGCGCAGGCGTCGAATCTTCCGCCTCCTCGCCGTCGATAAAATTGATTCCCATTTCCGAGAGCTGGGTCATGGTGTCCTCGATCTGCTCGGAAGAAACCTGTTCAGAGGGCAAGGCGGCGTTGACTTCGTCATAGGTGACGTAGCCGCGCTCTTTACCCTTCGCAATCATCTTTTTCACAGCCGCGGTTACCCCGTCCATAAGGGGGCCGTCTGACTGCTCCCGGGTGGGTTCAGCCGCTTCTGCAGTATTAGCCGTTTTCGTCGCCATAAATTCTACCTCTTAACCGGGCAAAGAAAATCCGGAGCGGACCAACGCCCCGACATCCCACCGTGCAACCACTTCGTTATACACAAACTCTCGTCACGCCAATTTCACCGCCTTTGATTCAACCGGGTCTTGGGCCTCGCCGGTCGCCGATGCGGTTCGTATTTCTTGCTCTTTCAGGCTTTTCAGCCGTTCATTTTCCTCACTCGAACTGTGTTCGGCGAACGCCCTTGCCGCCGCCTTGCGATCCGCCTTTAAAACCGGCAATTCACAATAAAGGGAATATGCCTCGGCCCAACCGGCCCGAACATCTTCCGGCTCCATGCCTTCACGGGCGAAGGGCGCATGCATGAAAATATCGCGGCTCAACACATCCCGAAGAAGGGTCTCAAACCCCTGCTCCTTCAAGTGGCGCGCCAAAGTCTCCTTGTCAAGATCGCAAACCCCGGCAATCTGTAAGGTTTCCTGACGAAGCTTGTCAAGCTCGGAGGCCGAAAAGTCGAGAGAACCGAGATCCTCGCCGATCTCTGCGATCATGTCGGGATGGTTGATAACCGTCGCCAGGAGGATCTTTTGCCACAAAATCCGGGGATCGGTCCGCGCCTTGGTGCCGGCGCCCGATGGCCCGACACCGGGAGTGCCCGCAGCCGGTCCCTGTGCGCCGCGCCCGGAACCCGGTCGCGCTTGCCTGGCCGACTGAAAGGCCGTCCACAGACGGTCCTTGAAATGACGGAGATACTGGTCCTGAACCTTGCGGTCGGCGATCTGACGCACCCGGTCTTCGAGGCGTTTTTCAAGATGAGCCCGGCGCTCGGGCGTATCGAGGGAATGACCGGCGGTTTCCATTTCCCAGATCATGTCGGAAAGGGGACGCGCCGCAGCGATGATTTTGGCCATGGCATCAACGCCGTCGCGGATAATCAGACTGTCCGGGTCCTCGCCCGCGGGCAGGGAGGCAAAACGAAGGGATTTACCCGGCGCGAGCATCGGCAGGGCGCGTTCGGCGGCCCGCGCGGCGGCGCGACCACCCGCATTATCGCCGTCAAAACAGAGAATTGGTTCATCCACCACCCGCCACAAAAGACGCATCTGGTCTTCGGTCAGAGCCGTTCCCAGCGGCGCCACGGCGGCTTGAAAGCCGGCCTTGTGGAGAGCGATCACATCCATATAGCCCTCGGTAACCAGCGCCGTACCGCTATCGAACATGGGCTGGCGGGCCTGGGCGAAGGCATAGAGCATGCGGCCCTTGGAAAACAGCGGCGTTTCCGGGGAATTGAGATACTTGGCCTTGGCCTCGCCAAGCGCCCGGCCGCCAAAGGCGATCACCCGGCCCCGGGGGTCGGTAATTGGAAAGATCACTCGGTCGCGAAAGCGGTCATAAGTCCCGCGCCCGTCTTCGGGGCGGATCAGGAGCCCGGTTGTCACCAGCATCTCCTCGGGAATTCCCTTGGCAATCATCGCCTCTTTCAACGAGGTGCGGGAATCCGGCGCAAAACCGAGGCGAAAACGGGCAACGGTCTCGCCGTCCAGTCCCCTTTGATCGAGATATTGCCGCGCTCTGGCGCCGCCGGCGCCGCTTAAACTGGTCTCGAACCAGGCGCAGGCGGTTTCCATGACGCTTTGCAGATCATGGCGCTGTTTGGCCGCTTCGCGCTCCTCTTTTGAGGCCACGGGCACTTCCATACCGGCCTGGGCGGCGAGCCGTTCGACGGTTTCGGGAAAGGTCAGCCCTTCGCTGCGCATCATGAATTCGATAATGTCGCCGTGCGCCCCGCAGCCGAAGCAATGAAAAAAGGCCTTTTCCTCGTTAAGTGTAAAGGACGGCGTCTTTTCATTATGAAAGGGGCACAGGCCGAGGAATTCCCGGCCGCGCTTGGTCAGCTTTACGCGCCGTGAAACGACGTCGGCCAGAGACACGCGATGCCTCAGTTCATCAAGAAATTCAGGGGTGAATCCCATTTAAACGCGAAAAACCTTTCAATACGTATTCGTGGCAAACTGCTTGCACAGGCCGACCGCTGCTTTAAAAAATCAAAAGCGGTCAAACCCGCCGTAACGCCAGATTTCAGCCGCCGAGCTGAGACTTGACGATTTCGCTGGCCACTGAAAAATCCATGCGCCCGGCATAACGGCTGCGCAGTTCCGCCATGGTGCGCCCCATATCCTTGAGCCCCGCCGCCTCGGTCTCGGTAATAATTTCACCGACAGCCGCCGCGGTTTCCTCTTCGGAAAGCTGGGAAGGGAGAAAATCCTTGATCACATCGATCTCTTCGGCCTCCCTTGCCGCCAGCTCGTCACGCCCACCTTTCTCATACATGGTGATGCTTTCCTTGCGCTGCTTGACCATGGTCTGGAGCATGGAGAGGATTTCATCTTCCCCTATGCCGTCGGCATTGTCCTTGCTCCTGGCCGCGATATCCCGGTCTTTCAAAGCCGCGAGGATCAGCCGCAAGGTCGATGTGCGGCAGGAATCCTTGGCTTTCATGGCTAATTTCAGCTCATCATTTAGGCGGGTGCGCAGCATGTTTTTTCTGGGAATTGTTGGCGATCTGGCCCCTGGTTGGCCAAGGGGGAGACACGTTACCGCATACCGCGCCTGAGTGCAAACAGAACTCTTTTGCTAACCTATTGAGATAACAGGATATTTTTCAAAAATACTTGCTTGACGGCGGCACGGGATTTGCTTATCAATCGCGAAATTTATTTGCGTCGCGTCCTTAGCCCGGTTCGGCCCCTACCCAGCCGTCCCTAAACTTCGCTATAGTGGCGCCCATCACGCTAGCCTAAGAGGTTCTTAACCCGATGTCATCGTCCCCGACGAAACCCGCTCAGGGGCGCGGTAAAACGCGCACCAAGGGGGAATCGTTGCAGGCCAATGACGCGCCCGCCAATGCCACGGCCGCTCTGGTGCTGGCCGATGGCGAGGTGTACTGGGGCTTTGGCGCCGGGGCTTTGGGTACTGCAAGTGGCGAGATCTGCTTCAATACCTCGATGACCGGCTATCAGGAAATTCTCACCGATCCCTCCTATGCCGGTCAGATCATCACCTTTACCTTTCCCCATATCGGCAATGTGGGGGCGAACGCGGAAGATATCGAGACGGCAAAACCCGCCGCCCGCGGCCTTATTCTCCGCGCCCCGATCACACAGGCCGCCAATTACCGCTCCGAGAGCGAGTTTGACGCCTGGCTGGGCGACAACAATTTGATCGCCGTCACCGGCATCGATACCCGCCGTCTGACCCGGCGCCTGCGTGAAAAAGGCGCCACAAACGGCGCTGTCTGCCACGCCGCCGACGGCAAATTCGATATGGACGCCCTGACCGCCGCCGCCATTGGCGCACCGGACATGGCGGGGCTCGATCTGGCGCTCACCGTCACCTGCGGGGAACCTTATGAATGGACAGAGACCCGCTGGCGGATGGATGGCGGCTATGGCGATCTGGACAAGCCGCGCTTTCATGTGGTGGCGATGGATTTCGGGGCCAAGCGCAACATCCTGCGCTGCCTCGCCGATCTCGGCTGCCGGGTGACCGTGGTTCCGGCCACCGCATCGGCCAAGGATATCCTGGGTTTTGAGCCCGACGGTATTTTCCTCTCCAACGGGCCGGGGGATCCGGCGGCGACCGGCGAATACGCGGTGCCGGTAATCCGTGAGCTGGTGGAAAGCGGCAAGCCGGTTTTCGGCATTTGTCTCGGCCATCAGATGCTGGCGCTCGCCTTGGGCGCAAAAACCAAGAAAATGCATCACGGCCACCGGGGCGCCAACCATCCGGTCAAGGAGCTGGCCACCGGCAAGGTTGAGATCACCAGCCAGAACCACGGCTTCGTGGTCGATGGCGAGACCCTGCCCGAAGTCGTCACCGCCACCCATATATCCCTGTTCGATCAGTCCCTGGAAGGATTGGCGGTGGACGGCAAGCCCATCTTTTCGGTCCAGCACCACCCGGAAGCCTCACCCGGTCCCCAGGACAGCCATTACCTGTTCACCCGCTTCGTCGAGATGATGGAGGGGAAGTAATGCCTAAACGCACAGACTTATCCTCCATTCTCATCATCGGGGCCGGGCCGATCATCATCGGTCAGGCCTGCGAGTTCGATTATTCCGGGGCCCAGGCCTGCAAGGCTTTGAAGGAAGAGGGATACCGGGTCATCCTGGTCAATTCCAATCCGGCCACCATCATGACCGACCCGGAAATGGCCGACGCCACCTATATCGAGCCGATCACCCCGGAAATCGTCGCCCGCATCATCGAGAAAGAGCGCCCCGACGCCCTGCTGCCGACCATGGGCGGACAGACGGCGCTGAACACCGCTTTGTCCTTGAACCGCGACGGGATGCTGGAGAAATTCGGCGTGCAATTGATCGGCGCTTCGGTGGACGCCATCGACAAGGCCGAGGACCGGGAACGCTTCCGCGAGGCAATGGTGAAGATCGGCCTCAGCTGTCCGCAAAGCCTGCTCGCCCACAATATGGACGACGCCAGGAAAGCCATAGACGAGATCGGCCTGCCGCTGATCATCCGGCCGTCCTTTACCATGGGCGGCACCGGCGGCGGCATTGCTTACAACCGGGACGAGTTCGAGAAAATCGTCGAGCGCGGGCTTGATGCCTCGCCGACCACAGAGGTGCTGATCGAGAAATCGGTGGTCGGGTGGAAAGAATATGAGATGGAGGTGGTGCGCGACAACAAAGACAATTGCATCATCATCTGTTCGATCGAGAACGTGGATCCCATGGGCGTCCATACCGGCGATTCGGTTACCGTCGCCCCGGCGCTGACCCTGACCGACAAGGAATACCAGATCATGCGTGACGCCTCGATCAAGGTGCTGCGCGAGATCGGCGTCGATACGGGCGGCTCCAACGTCCAGTTCGCGATCAACCCCGAAGACGGCCAGATGATCATCATCGAAATGAACCCGCGGGTCTCGCGTTCATCGGCCCTGGCCTCAAAAGCCACCGGCTTTCCCATCGCCAAGGTCGCCGCCAAGCTTGCCGTCGGCTATACCCTCGATGAGTTGATGAACGATATCACCGGCGTCACCCCGGCTTCCTTCGAGCCGACCATCGATTACGTGGTGACCAAGATGCCGCGCTTTACCTTCGAGAAATTCCCCGGCACCGACGCCCTTCTCACCACCGCCATGAAATCGGTCGGCGAAGCCATGTCGATCGGCCGCTGTTTTGCCGAATCCCTGCAAAAGGCCCTGCGCTCCATGGAAACCGGGCTGACCGGCCTCAACGAGGTGGAAATCGAAGGAGCGCCGGACAAGACCGCCATTACCGCCGCCCTGGCGCGGCCGACCCCCGACCGGTTGCTGGTCATCGCCCAGGCCTTCCGCCATGGGCTTTCGCTTGAGGAAATACGGGCGGCGTGTAAATACGAGCCTTGGTTCCTGCGCCAGATCGAGGATCTGGTGGCGGCAGAGGCGGAAATTCGCGCCAATGGCCTGCCCGAAGATCCAGCCGCCCTGCGGCGGCTGAAATCGCTGGGTTTTGCCGACGTCCGGCTGGCCGAACTGGCCGCTTTGAGCGAGCCCAAAGCCACCGCCCATCGCCTCGAACTCGGCGTTCATCCGGTCTATAAGCGGATCGATACCTGTGCTGCCGAATTCGCCTCTCAGACGCCCTATATGTATTCGACCTATGAAATTGAGGCGGGTTCCAGCGAAGACAGCTGCGAGGCTGAGCCTTCAGACCGGGAGAAAGTGGTTATCCTCGGCGGCGGCCCCAACCGCATCGGCCAGGGGATCGAGTTCGACTATTGCTGTGTCCATGCCGCCTATGCGTTGGGCGAGGCCGGCTTCGAGACCATCATGGTCAATTGCAATCCGGAAACCGTTTCCACCGATTACGACACTTCCGACCGGCTCTATTTCGAACCGCTGACGGCTGAAGATGTGATTGAGCTGGTGCGGGTGGAACAGAAAAATGGAATCCTGAAAGGCGTCATCGTCCAGCTTGGCGGCCAGACCCCGCTTAAACTTTCCCAATATCTCGAAGAGGCGGGCATCCCCATTCTCGGCACCGCCCCCGACGCCATCGATCTGGCCGAAGACCGGGAGCGCTTTAAGGCCCTGGTCGGTGAGTTGAAACTCAGACAGCCCAATAACGGCATCGCCACATCACGGGATGAAGCGCTCTCAATCGCCGCCGATATCGGTTTTCCCCTGGTTATCCGGCCGTCCTATGTTCTCGGCGGACGGGCAATGGAAATCGTCCATGATATGGATCAGATCAACCGCTATATCTCCGAAGCGGTAAAGGTGTCGGGGGACAGCCCGGTGCTGATCGATTCCTATCTGCAAAGCGCAACGGAAGTGGATGTGGACGCCCTGTGCGACGGCGAGGCCGTCCACGTTGCCGGGATCATGGAACATATCGAGGAAGCGGGCATTCATTCCGGAGATTCCGCCTGTTCCCTGCCCCCCCATTCTCTTGGGGCGGAAGTAATCGCCGAGATGACCCGCCAGACGGAAGTTCTGGCCAGGGCGCTCAACGTCGTCGGCCTGATGAACGTGCAATACGCGGTCAAGGACGGTGATATCTATCTGATCGAGGTCAACCCCAGGGCCAGCCGCACCGTTCCCTTTGTCGCCAAGGCAACCGGCGTGCCGGTAGCCAAAATAGCCGCCAGGGTCATGGCCGGTGAAAAACTGGCCGACTTCGAGCTTAACACCGCACCATCCGGCCATGTGGCGGTGAAAGAGGCGGTTTTCCCCTTCGCCCGTTTTCCCGACGTCGATATTATTCTCGGTCCGGAAATGAAATCCACCGGCGAAGTCATGGGGCTCGATTCCGATTTCGCCAGGGCCTTTGCCAAGGCCCAGCTCGGCGCCGGGGTCAAGATGCCGGTTTCCGGCACCGCCTTTATTTCCGTGCGCGACGGCGACAAGGACGAAATGGTCGATCTCGGAAACCGCCTGATTTCCATGGGGTTCCGTCTTATCGCCACAAGCGGCACCGCCGGCTATCTGGCGGAAAAGGGCCTGGAAATTGCCGTCATCAACAAGGTGCTGGAAGGCCAGCCCCATATTGTCGACGCCCTGAAAGACGGCGAGGTCCAGCTTGTCATCAATACCACCGAGGGCGCGGCGGCAATCGCCGACAGTTTTTCCCTGCGCCGGACGGCGCTAATTAACAATATTTCCTATTTTACCACCGTTTCAGGGGCCCGTGCCGCTGTCGAGGCGATTGATGCTCTAAAGGGCGATGCCCTTGACGTTGCCCCCCTTCAGTCCTATTTCTCCGACTGACCCTTTCAACTCATTATTTGACGGAACGCCTTTCGCGGGTAAAATCGAAGGGTGTTTGAGGGTCTTTGTCACTCAACCTATCAATTCCAGGAATTTAAGCTGTGTCCACGCCAGAAAGAATTCCGATGACGGCGGATGGCTATAACCATCTGAGATCGGAAGTAGAACAACTAAAGAGCGTCGAACGGCCGGCTATCATCCGCGCCATTGCCGAGGCGCGTGAGCACGGCGACCTTTCCGAGAACGCCGAATACCACGCCGCCAGGGAACGCCAGAGTTTCGTCGAGGGACGGGTTGCCGAACTGGAAGAGAAAATCCGCCTCGCCGAGGTGATCGACATCAGCGAGCTTTCAGGTAAAAGCGTGAAATTCGGCGCCACCATCGTGCTCGCCGACGAAGACACCGACGAGGAAAGCACCTATCAGATCCTCGGCGCCGACGAAGCCGATATCAGCGAAGGACGCCTGTCGATTACTTCGCCTTTATCGCGCGCCCTGATCGGCAAGACCGTGGGCGATTCCGTTGAGGTGACGACACCGGGCGGGTCAAAATCCTATGAGATCATTTCCGTAAAATTTATTTAAGGTCGGGCCCGACGCCTGAACCCAACGGAGAGAGCCTGGAGACGGCATGAAACCAACGTTCTTCAAAGGTCCCTTGCCGGTAATCCTTGTTGTTGTTCTCCTCTGGACTGCTCTCTCACTGCCGGTAGCCGGTAGCCAGAGCACAACTCTCACCTTCCTTCACGTCAACGATGTTTATGAAATTTCCCCGGTATACGGGCAGGGCGGGTTTGCCGAACTGATGACCCTGCTTGAGCGCGAACGGGCCGGCGGAAAAAACACCATCACCACCTTTGGCGGCGACCTGATCTCGCCTTCCTTTCTTTCCAGTATCACCAAGGGCACCCAGATGGTCGCCCTGATGAACGCCATCGGCCTCGACATCGCGGTTGCCGGTAACCACGAATATGATTACGGGCCCCAAATCGCGGCATCGCGTTTCGCCGAATCCGAATTTCCCTGGCTCGGCGCCAATGTTCTCGCCAAGGGAGGCAAGGACAAGGGCCAGCCCGCGGGCGGATTAATCGCCACCCATATGATTGCCTCGGGCGGGCTCAAGCTCGGCTTCTTCGGTCTGGTGGTCCGTAAAACAAGCACCAGTTCCTCACCCGGACCTGATATCGAATTCGCCCCGATCATCGAGACGGCGAAGAAAGCCGTTGCCGAATTGAAAGACGCCGGGGCCGATCTGATCATCGCCCTGACCCATCTTGATTACCAAACGGACATAAATCTGGCCCGCTCGGTTCAGGAAATCGACCTGATCCTCGGCGGCCACGACCACCTGCCCATCACCTTTCTTGAAGAGGGCGTGCTGATCATCAAATCCGGCCATGACGCCCATTATCTGGCCGTCGTCGATCTTGAGATTGAAAAAACCGAAATCGACGGCAAAAGCCATCTGGGCGTCCGTCCATCCTGGCGATATATCGCCACGGCGGGGGTAAAACCCGATCCGGCGATTGAAAAGATGGTAAAGGGCTTTAACGCGCTGATCAGCCAGCAAATGAAAATGCCCCTGGGCCGCACCCTGACCGCGCTGGACGCAAGGGAAGCCGTGGTGCGCCACCAGGAATCCAATTTTGGCGACCTTGCCGCCGATGCCATGAACGATAGCGTTAAGGCCGAAATAACCCTTACCAACGGCGGCGGCATCCGCAATGACCGTATTATTCCCGCCGGTTCAACCCTTGACGGCGTAGCCATTCACTCGGCCTTTCCCTTCGGCTCAAAGGTGGTTCTGGTCGAGATTTCCGGCGCCGATCTTAAGACTGCCCTGGAAAACGGTGTCGCCGAATATCCGAAAATATCCGGCGCTTTTCCCCAGATTTCAGGCTTTTCTTTCACCTTCGATCCGATTAAGCCGGCAGGAAAAAGGGTTGTATCGGTAGATGTCGGCGGGCAATTGCTTGATGAGAGCCGGACCTACAGGCTTGCCACCAACAGCTATCTTCTCAAGGGAGGGAACGGCTATACGAGCCTTGCCAGGGGCAAGACCCTTATCGCCCCGGCGGATGCCAAAACCATCGCCGAAACGGTGAGTGCCTATATCCGCACGAAAAAAACAATTGCGCCGAAAGTAGACGGCCGTATCAAGGTGAAATAGCCCCCTTGTCCAAAGCCAGCGCCCAAAACCCCTTTGCCAATCTGTCCTGCTGGGTCATGTCCGAAGGCCATGCGGGAATGGAGAACCAGTGCCGGGGACTGGCCGAGGCCCTTGGCTTCACACCGCTTATCAAGCGCGTCGCGCCGCGACCACCCTGGATCTGGATGCCGGCAGCCCTGTGGCCCTGCCCTTTTCTTTCCTTGAAGTCGGATAGCGACAGGCTTGAGCCGCCGTGGCCGGACGTGCTCATCACCTGCGGCCGGCGTTCTGTACCGCTTGCCATGGCCATCCGGCGTAAAAGCGGTAATAAGACCTTTACCATCCATATTCAGGACCCCACGGTGGCAAGCCACCGGTTTGACCTTATCGTTGCGCCTGCCCATGACGGTTTTACTGGCGACAATGTCATCGTCGCCCACGGCGCCCTGCACCGGGTGACCAGGGATCGCCTAACCGCCGATGCCAAGCACTTCGCCCCCCTTTATGCCGATCTTCCCCGGCCGCTGATCGGGGTTCTGATCGGCGGGCCGAACCGGCGCTATAAGGCCGGGCCAATAGAGATGGCGCAATTGGCCGAAAAGCTTAAACGTCTGTGTGCGGAAACCGGCGGCGCCCTGGCCGTAACACCGTCGCGGCGCACCGGGGCCGGCAGCCTCAAGGCCTTCACCGAGGGCTTGGGGGATACACCGGCGGTAATCTGGGACAATCAGGGGGACAACCCCTATTTCGGCATTCTCGGTCTGGCCGACATCATCGTCGTCACCTGTGATTCGATTTCGATGGTTACCGAAGCCTGCGTCAGCGGCAAGCCGGTCTATGTGGAATTTTTTCCCGGCGGCTCAAAGCGTTTTGAGCAGTTCCACGCCGAGATGATCGCGGCTGGCTATACAAGGCCTTTCAGCGGGCGGCTGGAAAACTTTCCCGGCAAGGAAATGGACAATATGGGGGAAGTCTCCGCCCGGATTGCCGAAAAGTTCGGGGACCACCGCCAAAAGGCTTGATTTCCGCCCCCCGCCGCCCCAAAACCGTTATGAGCGCAGATCTAATCTGCTAGTCTGAAAGACACCGAAATTCATAAGACCGGGCAGGAATTTTACTTTATGGGCCTCAAGATCGAAACCTTCGCCAACCGGGAATGGCGGCCGGGCAATAATTTCGGCGGCAGCACCCTTTTCAAGGCGCTGGGCCATCCCTTAACGGCGGAAAACGCCCACGGCCTGATCAACAAAATGGCCAAGGCCGGTAAGGTCGCCATCTATGACCCTCTCGGCCAGGTTGGGGATTTCGATAATTTCTTTCATCTCGACGGGCTTGAGCTTGCCGGAACCTTTGTTCAGGACGTTGAGCAGGTGGGCACGGAAATTCTTGCAGTTAAGGCGCGGCCGGTCACCGAGATCGGCGAGAGCGACTGCGCCATTGTTTTTGTCGCCGCCTATGATGCCGGGCGCTTTATCGACCATATTCGCCATCTGGTTCCCAAAGGCATCGAGATTGTAAGCTTTGACGAGGCCCGTCTGCCCGACGACATGCTGACCAATTCGCGCAATTATCTCGATCCTAGAAACTTTGCCACCAATTTCGGATTTCTGCGCGACGGCGAGGGGCTGCACACGAGGATCAGCTCGGCTAATTACTGGTCCGGCTATGGGGCCAAAGACCCGGAGCTTTGGCTGTGCCTGTTCGATGAGGACGGCGACGTGCTGGCCCAATGGCACGAGCCTCTGCCCGCGGCCGGAGGCACTTATAGCCTCGACAGCAAAGAACTGCGGGAGCGCTTCTCGCTGGGTGACTTTACCGGCTCGCTTTTTATCCACGCCATCCGCATCGCCGGTCACGACATCGTTAAATACGCGCTGGATACCTATGGCGATAATGGCGACCAGCTTTCCTGCAGCCACGACGCCAACGCCTGGCCCGCCGACCTCTACGCCGGACTGCCCGCACCCGATGCGGGCGAACAGGTGGTACTGTGGGTTCAGAACAGCCACCCGGTGCCCATCCCCAGCGGCGGCATCGGATTCAACGCCCTGGGTTCTCAGGATATAAGCTGGCACAATGAGGAAATCCCCCCTTTCGCCACCCGCGCGATCGATATCGGCAAGGTGATGCCGGACGCCCAATGGCCGACCCAGATCGAGGTTCAGGCGGGGCGCTATTTCGTCCGTCCGCGCTATGAAATCGTCTATAACGGCGGGCGCAGGCGCATCGCCCATGCCAATGTCGAACGCACGGATTTGGAGTCCGACGCCAAAATCCCGGACATAGCGGCTTTTATGGGCAAGGGTTACATCATGCCCCTGCCGGTGCTGCCGTTGAGTGATTTTAAAAGCACCCACCTGCCGACGCCAATGTCCACCTGCCAGCGGGATCTGCCCGTAAGCGCCATTTTGATCGACGCCTCGGGGGTCGAAGCCGGCCGCCGCTTTCTCGGCACCATTCCGCGCCGCGAAAGCCGACCGCTTGATATCGATAGCTGGATGAAAGAGGACGGGTTGGAGCTGGCCAGCGGTTCAGGCCATGTGGAACTGGTCTATGATTTCCGTGACGGCGGCGAGGCCGATGGCTGGCTCCACGGCTTTGGCCGCTTCGAGCAACGGGGCAGCGGCCATATCGCCGAAACCATCTTTGGCGGCCACATCTATAACACGCCCGTCACCTACAAGGACGAGCCCCAATCCTACATCGCCCGGCCACCGGGCTTGTCGACCCGCATCTTCCTGCGCCTTGGACCCGCACCACTGGACACCATGTGCCATCTGATCTATCCGGCTTCCCTGCCCTGGCATAAAGCCTCCGACACCAAGCTGATCCTGTGCAATGGGGCGGGAGAAGAAGTGGCGGAGAAAACGGTCCATATTCCTTGCGGCGGCAGCCTCCACTGGCGTTATCACGACATGTTCGACAAAAGCGAGCGCACCGATGCCGGTGACGGGGCCTCGGTCCTCATCCGTGACATCACCTGTCGCCTGTTCGGTTATCACGGCCTGCTTAACGACGGCACGGCCTTTTGCCTTGATCATATGTTTGGTTTTTAGGCCAAGCGCATCTTGCACCAAGGCGGCAACCTGGCCTATTTTACCTCCCTCGCCGCCGGGTGATTTTCCACCCGGGTTTTCATTCCTCTTCTCTGATCGTCATCATGCCAGAAACCCACCACAGCAAGGTCCTGATCCTCGGGTCCGGCCCGGCCGGATACACCGCCGCCATCTATGCCGCACGGGCCAATCTCGGGCCGACAATTGTCGCCGGGATGCAACCCGGCGGTCAGCTCACTATCACCACCGATGTCGAGAACTATCCCGGCTTTGCCGAGGCCATCCAAGGCCCCTGGCTGATGGATCAGATGCAGGCCCAGGCCGAAAATGTCGGCGCAAAGCTGATCCAGGATTTGATCGTCGATGTGGATTTGAGCAAACGGCCGTTCACCTGTGTTGGTGACGGGGGCGATATCTATACCGGCGATACGCTGATTATCTGTACCGGCGCCAGTGCGCGCTGGCTCGGCCTGCCGTCGGAAGAAAAATTCATGGGATTCGGGGTGTCGGCCTGCGCCACCTGCGACGGTTTCTTTTACCGCGGCAAGCAGGTGGCGGTGATCGGCGGCGGCAACACGGCGGTGGAAGAAGCGATTTATCTCACCAACCACGCCGAAAAAGTAACCCTGATCCACCGCCGCGACGAATTGCGGGCTGAAAAAATCCTTCAGGACCGGCTTTTCGCCAATTCCAAGATCAAGATGGTCTGGGACAGCGCACTCGACGAAATTCTGGGGACGGAAGATCCCCTTGGCGTCACCGGAGCGCGGCTGAAAAACGTCAAGACCGGCGACACCAGTGATATCTCGGTGGATGGCGTTTTCATCGCCATCGGCCACGACCCGGCAACAAACCTGTTTAAGGGCAAGCTGGAAATGGACGAGGAGGGCTATCTGATCACCCGGCCCGACAGCACGGCAACCTCAGTTGCGGGTGTTTTCGCCGCTGGCGACGTCAAGGACAAGATCTATCGCCAGGCGGTGACCGCTGCCGGGATGGGCTGTATGAGTGCGCTGGAAGTTGAAAAGTTCCTCGCCGAAAACGAGAGCTGATGCCTACATAAACAGCTTTTGGCCTTCCATGCCGGTGTATAGATCGGCGACAAATTCCCCATAGCCGTTATAGATGCGCGTCGGCACCCTTTCACCGGAACCAAGCAGACGTTCGGTGGCCTGGCTCCACCGTGGATGCTTGACCTCCGGGTTAACGTTGGCCCAGAAACCGTATTCTTTGGGGCCGGTCTTTTCCCAGAAAGTAACCGGGCGCTTATCGGTAAAGGTAAACCGGACGATCGATTTAAGTGACTTGAAACCGTATTTCCACGGCACGGCGAGGCGCAGCGGCGCCCCGTTCTGTTTGGGGATCGGCTTGCCGTAAAGACCGGTGGCGATAAAGGCAAGATCGTTGGTCGCCTCGGCCATGGTCAGGCCCTCTGTATAGGGCCAGGGATACCAGAACTGGCGCAGGCCCGGCGCCATGCCCTTTTCGCCGAAGGTCTGCATCTGAAGATATTTAGCCCCGCTCATCGGCCTCGCCAAATCGACCAGGGCGCGCAGGGGAAAGCCCGACCAGGGCACGGTCATCGCCCAGGCTTCAACACAGCGATGGCGATAGACCCTTTCTTGCAAAGGCATTTTGGCCAGCAGCTCATCGATGCCGATCTGGAAGGGCTTTTCGACCATGCCGTCGATGGCCACGCTCCAGGGGCGGATTTTTAATTTCTGGGCCGCCTTGCTGATCTCCTTGTGGGAACCGAATTCATAGAAATTGTTATAGGTCTCGGCGTCCTTTTGCGGGGTCATCTCCCGCTCTACGGTATATTTCGGATTGCGCTCCACCGGATAGAGATGGGCCGAGGGGTCCACTTCCCCATTTTCCTTCCCCAGGACGGGAAAGGGGGCGGCAGCCAGCAGAGAGCCAGCGGCGGCTGTCTGGATGAACCGACGGCGGTCGGCATAAATCGATTCCGGGGTAACGGCGGATTCAGGAATTTCCCAACCCGGTTTTTTCTTGATCAGCATCGCGCACTCCACAAGTTCAAGACTTGGAAAAGGTATAAACTGTGAAGGCGATCCACCCAATTCACATGTTAGTGAGCGCACTGTTACCGGCTGAAAATATAGCTTTTTCCAGGGGGCGGAATTAGCCCTTGGCCTCGCTCCGCGCGGCAACGACCTGATCGGCTCCGCGGCCGGTCAATTCCTGCATATGGTCAAATTTATAAGAGAAATTACCGACCCCGAAGGTCATCGAACGCAGCTCAACGATCAGATCGTGCATTTCCGCCTGGGGCAACAGAATACTGACCATGTCCCAGCCGCTCCAACCTTCTTTCGCCTCAAAGCCCTGAATCTGGCCGCGGCGGCCACTGACCATCCGCTGAATCTTCGAAGTGAATTCATTGGGCAGGGAAATAACCACCTGACAGATGGGCTCAAGCAGGACCGGGTTGCATTTTGGAATCCCCTCGCTCATCGCCAACCTTCCGGCGAGCTTGAAAGATTGTTCGGAACTGTCCACCGCGTGATGCTGGCCGTCGGTGAGTGTCACCGAAATATCAACGATGGGAAAACCCAGCGGCCCGCGCTGCATGAACTCCTTAACCCCGGTCTCGACGGCGGGAATGAACTGGCGCGGCACATGGCCGCCGACGACCTTTGAGTCGAAAGCAAAGCCGCTACCAGAGGGCAGCGGCTTGATATCCACATGGACATCCCCGAACTGGCCGTGACCCCCGCTCTGGCGTTTATAGCGGGCATGCTGGGAAATCGACTTGGTAATGGTTTCCTTATAGGGAACGTGGGGCAGCCCCTTATTCACATCGAGATTGAATTTGTGCTTGAGCCTGTCCACCGCGATCTGGAGATGCATGTCGCCCTGGCCCCAGAGCAGCAATTCGTGGGTATCCTTACTCTGCTCGGCATGAAGGGAAGGGTCTTCCTCCGCCAATTTGGCCAGAGCCTCGCTCAGTTTAACCTCATCACTGCTTTTCTCGGCCGATATGGCGGCGCTATAGACCGCCGCCAGAGGCTCGGGAAAGCCGGTCAACACCTCGGGCGCCTTGCCCGAGGGGGTCAGCAGATCACCGGTCCTGACCCCGTCCATACGGCCCAACGCCACGACTTCACCGACACCTGCCTTGGCCACCTTGTCCTGTTTTAAACCCATCATCTTATAAAGGCCGCTAACCCGGTCGCCGTTAAGGGTCATGCCGTCCTTGATCTCGCCACGCATCACCCGGGCCAGGGACAGCTTTCCGATATGGGGCGGATGAAGGGTCTTGAAAACCCAGGCCAGGGCCTCGCCGTCGGCCTCAAGCCCATGACGCTGGTTCGATTCCGCCGGCCCCGGCACGTCGTGACGCAGGGCTTTCAAAAGGCGGTGGATTCCCTGGTCGTTTTCGGCCGAGCCAAAGAAAACAGGCACCAGCTTGTCCTCGCCCAGATCCTTGCGGAAATTCTGGTAAATCTCGTCCTTAGAGGGTACCGCGTCCTCAAGCAGCTTGGTCAAAAGGTCGTCGTCGAAATCGGCCAGCTTTTCCAGCATTTCCATGCGGGCGGCCTGTTCCATATCCTGGAGATTTTCAGGAATCGAAATCAGATCGGAAGCCGCCCCTTCATGGTAGGCATAGGCCCGCTCGCTGACCAGATCCACATAGCCGGTGATGTCGTCGCCCTCCTGGATGGGAATCTCGCGCATCACCAGAGGGCGGTCGGAGACATCCTGAAAAGCGGCCAATATCTGGTTCACGGAATTTGTCGCAATATCCATCTTGTTGATGAAAATCATGTGCGGGATGTCCCGCGCGTCGAGCTCTTTGAGCAAGGGCGCCAGGGTTATGGCGCGGTCGATGCCGGGTTCGCAAACCACAATGGCGACATCGGCGGGAACCAGGCTGTCGGATGTTTCCTGGGCCAGTTCAACAAAGCCGGGGCAATCGATGAAGGTCCATTGATCGTCGAGATATTCACCATGGGCGGCGTTGAGTTCGACCGTCATTTCGCGCTCGCGCGCTTCGGGCGAATTATTGCCGATGGTGCTGCCGTCCCTGACGCTCCCCTTGCGGTGAATCGACCCGGAGGCGAATAAAAGACTTTCCAATAATGTTGTTTTGCCGCTGAGATACGGTCCGACCAAAACCGCACAGCGTGGTTGTGCCACTGTTGCCGTCACCTGATCCTCCCCTCGCTGATTCTCCAGCGCCGCGCTTGTTAAGATGCGCTTTGGTTCGGACATGTTCCCAGCCTGACCGTCGGGATGCAAGGAAAATGCTTGGAAATTCGCCCTACAGGCCGTCGATAAAAGGGGTAAGGGCTGTAACGATCGCCTCATTGGCGGGAGTTTTGACACCGCATTCCGCACCCAGCCGAACCACCGCCCCCGATAACCAGGGCAATTCCAGCCGGTTGCCGCGCTCTAAATCTTCGAGCATAGAGGCGCGATAGTCGCCGGGCATATTCTCAATCTTCGGCAGCCAGCTTTCCACCGGGTCATCCTTGAAGGTAACGCCCCTGGCGCGGGCCAGCTCGGCGGTTTCCATCATCGCCGCCTTGAACATCGCCCATTTTTCAAAATCGTCCCGGATCGGCCCGATGGGGCCGCGGGTCATCGCCGTCATCCCGGAAAAAGCGACAAGAAAGATAAATTTCTCCCAGATCACCCGGTTGATATTCGTTGAAAGCCGGGCCTTGATCCCGGCTTTTTCGCAAATTTCCAGGAATTGCGCCCCGCGCGGGCTCTCGCCGCCGTCGCGTTCGCCGAAGAAGATACGCGCCAGAGGCCCGTTATGGGAGATGATCCCGGGCTTTTCAATCATCGCCGAAATATGGGCCACCCCCGCCATGACCGGCCCCTGGCCCAGAATGGCGGCCAGACGCTCCGGCGCATCAACGCCGTTCTGAAAGGGAATAACGGTGGTTTCCGGCCCGACGACCGGCATAATTTTCTCGCCCGCCTCTTCGACGTCCCAGAGTTTGACGCAGACCATCACAATATCGGCCGGCCCATTGAGGGTCGTCGGGTCATCGCTGGCGGAAACGGGGTGGGCGGTGAAATCACCGGTCGGGCTTTTCACCACAAGACCGGTCTTTTGTATCGCCTTGAGATGGGCGCCCCTGGCTATAAAGGTGACGTCTTCCCCGGAAGCGGCCAGCTTGGCGCCGAAAAAACCACCGATTCCGCCCGACCCCATAACAACGATTTTCATGGCTTCCCGCCTTCCTCTGGCAAACCGACGCCAGGCCGTATTAGGCCAGAGCCTCAGCCGCCTTCTTGATCCGCCCACAGGCCTCCTGCAAGGCCTCTGTCGAGGTGGCATAGGAAATCCGGAAATAAGGCGAAAGACCAAAGGCCTCGCCCTGAACGGCGGCGACATTGGCCGCCTCAAGGAGATAGGTGACGAAATCTCCGTCGCCCTCGATCACCTTGCCGTCCGGGGTTTTCTTGCCGATCACGCCGGCACAGGAGGGATAGACGTAAAACGCCCCTTCAGGCTTGTTACAGCTCAGCCCCGGAATATCGTTAAGGAGATCAACCACCATATCGCGTCGTTGACGGAAGACGTCGTTACGCTCGGCGATAAAATCCTGGGATCCGTCAAGCGCCTCAAGTGCGGCGGCCTGACTGATCGAAGAGGGGTTCGAGGTGCTCTGGGACTGGACCTTGGCCATCGCCTTGATCAGTTCGGCCGGTCCACCGGCATAGCCGATGCGCCAGCCGGTCATGGCATAGGTTTTTGACACGCCGTTGACGGTAAGGGTGCGATCAATAAGGCCGGGTTCGACCTCGGCCGGGGTGACGAACTCAAACCCGTCATAGACCAGATGCTCATACATATCGTCGGACATCACCCAGACATGGGGGTGGCGCATCAGAACATCGGTAATCGCCTTCATGTCGGCCTTTGTATAGGTGCTGCCCGTCGGATTACTCGGCGAGTTGAGAATGAGCCATTTGGTTTTCGGCGTAATCGCCGCTTCCAGAGCATCCGCCTGAAGCTTGAAGCCGTTTTCTTCGGAGCATTCGACAATCACCGGCTCACCGCCGGCGAGCAGCGCCATATCGGGATAAGACACCCAGTAAGGGGCCGGAATAACCACTTCGTCGCCGGGATCGATGGTGGCGATCAGGGCATTATAGAGCACCTGTTTGCCGCCGGTGCCGACGATGATCTGATCGGCCGCATAATCGAGCCCGTTATCGCGTTTGAATTTGGCCGCAATCGCCTTTTTCAACGCCGGGGTGCCGCCGACAGGCGTGTATTTGGTCTTGCCCTCCTCGATCGCCGTGATCGCGGCGCTCTTGATATGGTCCGGAGTGTCAAAATCCGGCTCACCCGCACCCAGGCCGATGACATCAAGACCGGCGGCCTTAAGTTCCGCCGCTTTCTGGGTAACGGCCATGGTCGGCGAAGGTTTAATACGGCTCAGGCTTTTGGCGATAATAGACATAGCGGTGGCGCCTCTCGGTTCAAGGTCGGGAAATCGGAGGAAACCTACGCTGCAAGGCCGTTTCGTGCAAGCCGACAATCACCAAAAGAATGCAGATGCTCAAGACTCGCTTTTCACCGCGCCCTGGCGCATATATGGGGCCATGAGACTAGGCCCCAAAGACGGCCTCGACCCCCACAAAACAGTGGGGGAAAGCAGGCCCTATCAACTCGTTTCCCCCTTTCAGCCCGCCGGCGACCAACCCCAGGCCATCGCAGAGCTGTGTGCGGGGATTGAGGCCGATGCCCGCGACCAGGTTCTGCTCGGCGTCACCGGCTCGGGCAAGACCTTTACCGCCGCCCATGTGATCGCCAAAATGGGCCGACCGGCCATTATTCTGGCCCCCAACAAGACGCTGGCGGCCCAGCTTTACGGTGAAATGAAGGGTTTTTTCCCCGATAACGCGGTGGAATATTTCGTTTCCTACTACGACTATTACCAACCCGAGGCCTATGTCGCCCGCTCGGACACCTATATCGAAAAGGAATCCTCGGTCAACGAACAGATCGACCGCATGCGCCATTCCGCCACCAGGGCGCTGCTGGAGCGCCGCGACGTCATCATCGTCGCCAGTGTCTCGTGCATTTACGGTATCGGCGATGTGGAAACCTATTCGACCATGACGATCCCCCTGGCCAAGGGGCAGGAGCTCAACCGCAATGCCCTGATCCGCCAGTTCGTCGAATTGCAATACCGGCGCAACGACCATGACTTTCAGCGCGGCGCCTTTCGCGTCCGCGGCGACTCGGTCGAAATCTTTCCCGCCCACTATGAGGACCAAGCCTGGCGGCTGTCGTTTTTCGGCGATGAGCTCGAATCGATTGCCGAGTTCGACCCTTTGACCGGGGAAAAGACCGCCCATCTCGATTTTATCCGGGTTTACGCCAACAGCCACCACGTCACCCCGAAACCGACCCTGCAGCGGGCGATCAAGACAATCCGCGCCGAATTGACCGTCCGGCTCGCCTATTTCCGGGAACATGGGCAATTGCTGGAAGCCGAACGCATCGAGCAGAGGACCAATTTCGACCTTGAGATGATCGAAGCCACCGGCTCGTGCCCCGGCATTGAGAATTATTCCCGCCATCTGACCGGGCGCGATCCGGGCGAACCGCCGCCAACCCTGTTTGAATATTTGCCCAAGGACGCCCTGCTGTTCGTCGATGAATCCCATGTCACGGTGCCCCAGATCGGCGGCATGTCGAAGGGCGACCTTAGCCGCAAGACGACGCTGGCCGATTACGGCTTTCGCCTTCCTTCCTGTGTCGATAACCGGCCCCTGAAATTCGATGAATGGGATGCCATGCGCCCCCAGAGCATTTTCGTCTCGGCGACGCCGGCCCCCTGGGAGCTGGAGCGCACCGACGGTGTTTTCATCGAACAGGTGGTGCGCCCCACCGGCCTCATCGACCCGGTGTGCATCGTCCGCCCGGTGGAAACCCAGGTCGACGACCTTATCGGCGAATGCAAGGACGCGGCGGCCAACGGCCACCGGGTGCTGGTGACGACCCTGACCAAGCGCATGGCCGAGGATTTGACCGAATACATGCACGAGGCGGGCATCCAGGTGCGCTATATGCATTCCGACATCGACACCCTGGAGCGGATCGAGATTATCCGTGACCTGCGCCTGGGCAGCTTCGATGTGCTGATCGGCATCAACCTTCTCCGCGAGGGGCTCGATATTCCCGAATGCGCCCTGGTCGCCATTCTCGATGCCGATAAGGAAGGATTTCTGCGCTCAAAGACCTCCCTGGTGCAAACCATCGGCAGGGCGGCGCGAAACATCGACGGCCGGGTGATTCTCTATGCCGACACCATGACCGCATCGCTTGATTACGCTCTTTCCGAGACCGCCCGGCGGCGCGAAAAACAACAGGCCTATAACGCGAAGAACGGCATTACGCCCCAATCCGTGCGTAAGGAGATCGGCGATATCCTCAGTTCCGTCTATGAACAGGATCACGTCACCTTTGGAGGGACGGAAGACGACGAGGCCCATTGGGCCGGCAAGGATCTGAAAACCCACCTTGCGGAGCTCGAAAAACGCATGCATGCGGCGGCGGCCGACCTTGAATTCGAGGAAGCCGCCCGCCTGCGCGACGATATCCGCCGCCTCGAGGAACGCGATCTGGGACTGGCCACCGAGCGCCCGCGCTCACAAGCCGGCCTGCCCGGCACCCATACCCGCAAAGGCAAGGGCAACAAAACCACCCGCCGCTGACGGCCCCATCCCCCTTACCCTTGCCTCACCGCGCGGAGGGTCTAGAATTGCTGGTATCCCCTTCCATCCCCGATAGCGGGAGCCTTCTGGAAACATGCGTCAGGCCTTTTCCTCCTTTCTTCGTCTCGTTCTCGACGCGCTCCGCGACATTTTTCCCATTATCCTGGTCATCGGCTTTTTCCAGATATTCATTATCGGCGCGCCGATACCTCATCTCGACGAGATATTACGCGGCCTGGTGATGGTCGTTCTGGGCCTGGCGCTGTTCGTCCAGGGGCTGGAAACCGGTCTTTTCCCAATCGGCGAATCCATGGCCGGCGCCTTTGCCAACAAAGGAAGCCTGTTGTGGCTGCTGGCCTTCGCCTTTGCGCTGGGTTTCGGCACCACCATCGCCGAACCGGCATTGATCGCGGTGGCTGATGAAGCCGCACGGGCTGCCGCCGAGACGGGACATATCGGGGGCGAAGACGCCTCGCTCTCGAATTACGCCGACGGCCTGCGCTATACCGTCGCCGTCTCGGTGGGACTGGCGCTGATTCTAGGAGTCTTGCGTATTCTCAAAGGCTGGCCCCTGCCCTGGTTTATTATTCCCGGCTATCTGATCGTCATCGTCCTGACTTTCTTCGCCCCGAAAGAGATTATCGGCATTGCCTATGATTCGGGCGGCGTCACCACATCAACGGTAACGGTGCCGCTGGTGACGGCGCTGGGGATCGGACTGGCCACGGTCATTCGCGGGCGCAACCCGATGATCGACGGCTTTGGACTGATCGCCTTTGCCAGCCTGACGCCGATTATTTTCGTCCTCATCTACGGCATGGTGGGATAGGCGGCGATGACGGATATTCTTCTCACCTTTCTCGCCACCCTGATGGATACGGTTTTCGATATATTTCCGATCATTGCCATCCTCTTCGGCTTCCAGTTCCTGGTCTTGCGCAAGCGGTTGCCCAATCTCACCACGATCTGCGTTGGTTTCGTCTTTGTCCTTTTCGGTCTGGCCTTCTTCCTGATGGGGCTTGAAGACGCCCTTTTCCCCCTCGGCAGGACCATGGCCCGGCAGTTGACGGATATGGCGTCCGCGGGGAACGGGATCGGCGGGGCGCTGGACTGGCAGCACTATCTCTGGGTCTATGTGTTTGCCGCCGCCATTGGTTTTTCCACCACCATCGCCGAACCCTCGTTAATCGCCGTGGCGATGAAGGCCGATGAGATTTCCGGCGGCAGTCTCGGCGCCTGGGGGTTAAGGATCGCGGTCGCAATCGGGGTCGCCATCGGGGTGGCGCTCGGGGCCTACCGGATCGTTTCCGGGACGCCGCTCCACTATTACATTATGGCCGGCTATGGCATCGTCATCATCCAGACATTTTTCGCCAGCAAGTGGATTATCCCCCTGGCCTATGATTCGGGAGGGGTGACCACATCGACCGTCACCGTTCCGCTGGTGGCCGCACTCGGCCTTGGTCTGGCGACAACGATCCCCGGACGCAACCCGCTGATCGACGGCTTTGGGCTAATCGCTTTCGCCAGCCTGTTTCCAATCGTATCCGTGTTGGGATACGCTCAGATCGGGGACTGGCTTGAGCGCCGCCGGACCCCGCCGCAAGAGGAGTGATCAATGAAATTCAAGCTCATTATGGCCCTTGTCGAAGACAGCTATACCGAGTCTGTGATCGAAGCCGCCCGTGAGGCCGGGGCGACGGGGGCAACCGTCGTCACCAGCGCCAGGGGCGAGGGCCTGACCCCGAAAAAAAGTTTTCTCGGCCTGACCCTGAGCGGCCAGCGGGACGTGGTGATTTTCATTGTTGAAGGGCATTTAAGCCGGACGATCCTTGAAACCATTGCCAAAGCCGGTCATTTTTACGACAAACCGGGCACCGGCATTGCCTTTCAGATCGACGCTGAAGACGCGGTTGGGCTTGAATCGCAGATCCCCACCCTTTCCAGCGAGATTGAGGACCAGATATGACAGACCAAAAGATTATCAGCGTTCGCGAAGTCATGTCCCCGTCGATCCACAAGGTCGGGGGGCTTGCCACGGTGCGGGAAGCCATCGGCCTTCTGCGCCAGCATGGGGTCAGCTCCCTCATCATTGACCGCCGCCACGAGGGCGATGAATTCGGCATTATCGTTGTCGAGGATATTGCCCTGAAGGTGATCGGCGAGGACCGCTCTCCCGAGCGCACCAACGTCTATGAGATCATGTCGAAGCCCGTTGTCACGGTTGATGCCGACATGGATATAAAGTACGCCATCCGGCTGTTGGGCCGCTTTCGTCTCTCGCGCGCTCTGGTGACGGATAAGGGCGAGGCGGTCGGTCTGGTCAGTATGCGGGATATGGTTCTCCGCTTTACGGCCTCTTAGTTTAACCCCACCACTGCCGAAAACATTATGCCGAAAACTCCCGATTTTGCCCCGCCGCCAAAGGCCGTCCTGATTACCGGCGCCAGCCAGCGGATCGGCCGCGCCATCGCCCTTGATTTTGCGCAGCAGGGCTGGGCCGTCGCCATCCACTACAACACGTCGGAGAAAGCCGCCGAGACACTTGCCGGGGAAATCGAAAGCGGCGGCGGCAAAGCCGTTGCGCTCGCCGCCGATCTCGCCCATGACGAGCAGACGGAGTTGCTCATCCCCGGCGCTACAGAAGCCCTGGGGCCGTTGGGCTGCCTCGTCAACAACGCCTCGCGCTTTGAGGAAGATACGCCTGCAACGGCGACCCGCGAGAGTTGGGACACCCATATGGAAACCAATCTCCACGCCCCTTTTATCCTCTCCCGGATCTTCGCCGATCAGCTTGCCGAGCCCCATAGCGGCAATATCATTAACCTGATCGACCAGAGGGTGTGGAATTTAACCCCCTACTTCACCACCTACACGGTCAGCAAGTCGGGCCTGTGGACCCTGACCCGGACCCTGGCCATGGCGCTCGCCCCGCGTATTCGTGTCAATGCCATCGGGCCGGGGCCGACCTTTCCCAGTGAACGCCAATCGCTGGAACAATTCGACCGCCAGTGGGAGGAAACACCGCTTAAACGGGGCACCACCGTGGAAGAAATTTGCAGTGCCCTGCGCTTCCTTCTCGCCACCCCCTCACTGACCGGACAGATGCTGGCCCTGGACGGCGGCCAGCATCTGGGCTGGGCCCAGAGCGATCGCGATTACATGGCCGAGGAATAGGGCCGGACCGGGGAATACATACCCCTGTCATCCTCAGCCGAACGACGGCTATAAAGCAGCAATAATGCGCCTCCAGAAAGCTTCAAAAGAGGTGCCTTAACAGTCTGTTAAACATAAAAAACCGCAAAAAAACGCTTAGTTGTGCACAGTGCCGCTTCCACCCCTTTTTCGGCCTCACCTGACGCAGGTAAATTAAGTTATTCTAAGCTAGGGTTTCCACTTGACAAAAATTACCACTGCAAATTCAATGGCTTGCTAATTCTGCCTATTTTTTATGCAATCAGGACGGAGGCTAAGGGGCTCCAAGGAATCTTGTCGTGAGGTCGATCTTTTCAACAAAGTTATCCACACAAATCGTGGATACAATTTTAAAGCCCCACTTTTCCCCCAAACCTTCCAATGGCATATCAATAAGTTAGAAGTTTCGAGGCCTGCCTGGGCCGATATTGGAGGAAAAGCGCCCTCCTATATTGTATCTCCCCTAAAGTCTCGTGGGACGCTCAAACGGTTGCCGGTCTCTGGACAGCATACAACAGGATTTCGGCGCAGAAGCCTTGGCAAAGGAAAGGATAGAACAGCTCAGATGACAGGCTCAGATTCTTGCCCGCCAGCGCCGGAAAGCTCCCACCCGGCCAGCGAAGGGCTGGCGGCGATCAGGACGGCGCTGAAAACCTTTCCCGGCACGCCGGGGGTTTACCGCATGCTGTCTAAGAAAGGCGAGGTACTCTACGTCGGCAAAGCCAAAAACCTGGCAAAGCGGGTCGCCAGCTATACCCGTCTCAACCGCCAGACCAACCGCATCCGCCGCATGGTGGCCGAGACCGCGGCAATGGAGATCGTCACCACCCATACCGAGATCGAGGCTCTGCTGCTGGAAAGCAACCTGATCAAGAAACTGGGGCCGCGCTATAACGTCCTGCTGCGGGACGACAAATCTTTCCCTTATATCTTCATCAGCGGCGACCACGACTGGCCCCAAATCACCAAGCATCGGGGAGCGCAGAGCCGCAAGGGGGAGTATTTCGGCCCATTTGCGACGGTCGGCGCGGTCAACGAAACCCTGACCACGCTGGAACGGGCCTTCCTGCTGCGATCCTGCTCGGATAATGTTTTCACCAGCCGCCAGCGCCCCTGCCTGCTCTACCAGATCAAACGCTGTTCAGCGCCCTGTGTCGAGCGGATCACGGCAAGTGATTACGCCGCCCTGGTCAAGGGGGCGAAGGACTTCCTGTCGGGACGCTCCCAGGACACCCAGAAACAACTCGTCAGCCAAATGGAAGCGGCCAGCGCCGAACGGAAATACGAACTGGCCGCCCTTTACCGTGACCGTATCGAGGCCCTGACCCAGGTATTGTCCCGCCAAGACATCAACTTGAGCGAAATCGGCGATGCCGACGTGATCGCCCTTTACCAGGAAGGCGGCCAGAGCTGTATCCAGGCGTTCTTTTTCCGCGGCGGCCATAATTACGGAAACCGCGCCTATTACCCCCGCCATGACAAGGAGGCGACGGCCGAAGAGGTCTTGAAGGCCTTTCTCGGACAATTCTATGATTCCCGCCCAGCGCCGGGAACGGTACTTCTCAGCCACGCCGTCGAGGAGCACAGTCTGATCGAAGAAGCGCTCTCGCTTAAGGCCGGACGCCGGGTAAATATTCACCAGCCCAAGCGGGGCTCAAAACGCAAAATAATCGACCATGCCCAAATTAACGCCCGGGACGCCCTGGCCCGCAGATTATCCGAAAACGCCTCCCAGCGACGGCTTCTCGAAGGATTGGCCGATACCCTCGGCCTTGAGGCTCCCCCCGAGCGGATTGAGGTTTACGACAACAGCCATATCCGTGGCGCCATGGCCGTTGGCGGCATGATCGTCGCCGGGGCGGAAGGCTTTCTAAAAAACGCCTACCGGCGATTCAATATTCGTCAGGTCAGGGGGCTGGAAAACACCGACGGGATCGAGCCGGGCGACGATTACGGCATGATGCGCGAGGTTCTGACCCGCCGCTTTACCCGGGCTCTGAAAGACGACCCCGACCGCCAGGGCGGTACATGGCCGGATTTGGTTCTAATCGATGGCGGCGCCGGCCACCTTTCAGCCGCGCAGACGGTTCTCGCCGATCTTGGGATTGAGGGACTGCCCACTCTGGCTATCGCCAAGGGGCCAGAGCGCAATGCCGGGCGCGAACGCTTTTTCATGGCCGGAAAGCCCCCCTTCTCTCTCGAAAAGCGCGATCCGGTCCTTTATTTCCTTCAGCGTCTGCGCGATGAAGCCCACCGCTATGCCATCGGCAGCCATCGCCGCAAGCGGTCATCGGCCATCGGCCGTTCCGAACTCGATGAAATTCCCGGCATTGGCGGCGTTCGTAAACGGGCATTGCTTCTTCATTTCGGCTCGGCCCGTAATGTCTCCCGGGCTGGTCTTGCCGACCTTGAAAAGGTTTCCGGCATCAGCCACGCGGTAGCTAAAAAAATCTATAGCCACTTCCACGACAATGGATAATCGATAATCCCGTTCAAAAGTTTCCGTATGGGAAAAATATGCTCTAGTATGATGGAAACTCTGGCTGCCGTCGGCACTTTATGATCACCAAGCTGCCCAATATCCTGACTCTTTCGCGAATCGCCATCATCCCCCTGGTGGTCGCGCTTTTCTATTTCGACAGCGTGGTTACGCGCTGGGTCATGCTGGGGCTTTTTGCGACGGCCGGAATCACCGACTTTTTTGACGGCTATCTGGCCCGCACAAGAGGAGAGTTTTCCCGCTTGGGGCGTTTCCTTGATCCGGTAGCCGACAAGCTGCTGGTTGGCGCCCTCATTTTCATGCTCGCCGCCTTCGACCGCATTTCCGGCCTGATGATCCTGCCCGCCCTGGTTATTCTGATTCGTGAAATTATGGTCTCGGGCCTGCGCGAATTTCTCGCCGAGCTTCAGGTCAGCGTCCCGGTATCCCGTCTCGCCAAGTGGAAAACAACAATCCAGATGCTGGCTATCGGTTTTCTGATCGTTGGAGATGCCGCGCCCGACTTTATCCCCGCCGTTCTCATCGGCGATATCGGAATCTGGCTCGCCGCGGCCCTGACCCTGTTCACCGGCTATGATTACTTCCAGGCCGGCATCAAACATATGATCGAGGAAGAATCCCCTCCCCTGGAGGGAAAGGATTCCCCCAAATCCGGAACCTCAGAGAAATCCGGCCAGTGAATTGATTCGATCCCTCTTGAATTTCGCCCCTTGATGCATTTCCTAATGAATGAAACCCGCGATCCGAGGAGACTGTCTCCGTTATGAAGGTATTCGGTATGGCCGGCTGGAGCGGCAGCGGCAAAACAACCCTGTTGACCCGGCTTTTGCCGGAGTTGATTGGTCGCGGCTATAGCGTCTCAACGGTCAAGCATACCCATCACAATGTCGAAATCGATCAGCCCGGCAAGGACAGTTACGCCCACCGAAAGGCCGGAGCGACGGAGGTTATGGTCGGCTCGCCGCAACGCTGGGCGCTGATGCACGAGAACCTCGACAACCCCGAGGCCAGTCTGGACGAGATGATCGAACGCATGACACCGGTCGATCTTCTGCTGGTCGAGGGATTCAAGAAATACCCCCTCGACAAGCTCGAAATCTATCGCCGGGACAACGCAAAGCCCCTGATCTCTCCAGACGACCCCCGGATCGTCGCCATTGCCAGTGATGCCGCCTTGCCGGAGATTGACGTGCCGACGTTCGATATTGACGATATTCCCGCAATCGCCGATTTTATTCTCGTCCATTGCGGCCTAAAGAAAGACTGAAACCTTGGTTCAGCTGACAGATGATTGCTTTGCCCACGGCGGCAGCCTGATGAATACGGCCGAGGCGCTCGACTTGCTCAATGAGCGCCTTCACGCCATTACCCGCCAGGAGACGGTCCCCGTTGTCAGGGCGTCGGGACGGATTCTCGCCACCGATCTTACCGCCGGGATGGATGTGCCGCCCCATGACAATTCCGCCGTCGATGGCTATGCCGTTTTTTTTGACGATCTTAACCAGGGAGCTGAAACCCGCCTTCCCGTAACCGGTCGGGTTGCCGCCGGCCACCCCCTTAAGCGGCCGCCGACCCGCGGCGAGGCCCTGCGAATCTTTACCGGCGCTCCTGTCCCTGGCGGTAACGAGGCCCCCGGCGGGACCGTCCCCGGCCCGGACACCATCCTGATGCAGGAGGATTGCCGGGAGGAAGACGGAGCGGTGATCATTCCGCCGGGCATCCGGCAAGGGGCCAATCATCGCAAGCGGGGCGAGGATATTGCCGCCGGGTCGACAATCCTGCATCAGGGCGACAGGTTGCGTCCCCAGGATGTGGCGATAGCCACCTCCGTCGGCTTGAGCGAACTCAATGTTTTCGCCCCTCTGCGCGTCGCCCTGTTTTCGAGTGGCGATGAAATCCGTGACCCCGGCGCCCCCCTGGCCGCAGGGGCCATCTACGATTCAAACCGTTACTCTCTCCACGCCCTCCTAGAAGGACTGGGATGCAGCGTTACCGATCTCGGCATCCTGCCCGACGATCTACCGCTAATTCGGGACGCGCTTGAAAAGGCGGCCGCGACCCATGACCTCCTGATAACGTCCGGCGGCGTCTCTGTCGGCGAGGAAGACCACATACGCAATGCCATCGAGGCCCTTGGCGGCCTTCATTTCTGGCGCCTTGCCATCAAGCCCGGCCGGCCCCTCGCCCTTGGACAAATCGGCAAGGTTCCCTTCATCGGCCTGCCCGGAAACCCGGTTGCCGTCATGGTGACTTTTCTGCGCTTTGCCCGGCCGGCGATTTTAAAGCTTGCCGGCGCCAGCTGGCGGGACCCCCGTTTTTTCAGGGTCACGGCGGCATTCAGCCACAAAAAAAAGAGCGGGCGCAGGGAATGGGTACGGGTCAAACTTGAAAGCGCCGCGGACGGCAGTCTCCAGGCGCACAAGTTTCCCCGTCAGGGAGCGGGCATTCTCTCTTCAATGGTTGCCGCCGACGGGCTGGTTGAACTGCCCGAAGACCTTACCCATCTGAGCGAAGACACGACAGTCGATTTCCTGCCTTTCACCGAGGTTCTGACATGAAAATTCTCTACTTTGCCTGGCTCCGCTCTACTATTGGACTGGCTCAGGAAACCGCCCTTCCACCGTCTGATATTGCCGATGTAAGCGGCCTTATCGACTGGCTGAGAGAACTGAGCCCGGCTCATGCCAAGGCACTTTGCGATCTCTCGGCAGTGCGTGTCGCCGTCAATCAGGGCTTTGCCTCTCTCGACCACCCCCTAGCACCTGACGATGAGGTGGCGCTGTTTCCACCGGTTACCGGCGGCTGAGGCGGCAGGAAAAGGCTAACCACAATGATCAGGGTTCAAAAAGAAGATTTTGATGTCGCCGCAGAGATGTCCCGCCTCACCGAGGGACACCATGGCATCGGAGGCGTTACCGCCTTTGTCGGCCTTGTGCGCGATATGGCTGGAGAGGAAAAGATAAAAGCCATGACCCTGGAACACTATCCGGGGATGACCGAAAAGAAACTCAGCGAAATAGAGATGGAGGCCCGAAAGCGCTGGCCCCTTGAAGAAGTCCTCATTGTTCACCGGATTGGCCGGCTTGAACCCGGCGAGCGGATTGTCCTCGTCCTCACCGCATCATCACACCGCAAAGCGGCGATTGAATCCTGCCAGTTCCTGATCGACTGGCTGAAGACGGATGCCCCGTTCTGGAAACTGGAAGAAACCACACAAGGCGAAAACTGGGTTAAAGCCCGTGATAGCGACAATGAGGCAGCCCTGCGCTGGGACAAGGACTAGCCCCCGGCCTTTATTCTTAGGGCCAATGCTCCGGCTTGTTTTTTTGCCCACGCTTGCCCACAATCACCCCCGAGCATAAATCTTCATCGTACGCACGGCCCCATACAGTCCCAAATGTCGGAGCGATTATGCCTCCACGCCAGATTAAAACAAAAGGCGGGTTTAAACCTGCACAGCTTTTTACGCCGGACCGCACCGTCAGTATGATCGGTCACATTGTCGCGGCTGCAATTCTTTTGCTTTTTTTCTTCTCAAGCTGGTCGGACTATGAGCAAACGATAAATACGGCTTTCTCAAAAACCGCCAACGACACCCGTGTTTTCGAGGAATATACGCTCCGCACCCTGAATGCGATAGATATCCTGCTGCTTGGTGAGATTAACCGAATCGAGGAGCAGCCCGAAGCCGCCTTTTCGATCAACCATTCCTATGACCTCCGATTGGCCAAGCTGGCCGAATCGGTTCCTGCCCTGTGGGGAATCATCGTCCTGGATAAAGACGGCAGGCTGATGTTCGACTCAAACAACAATAAAACAACGTCGTTTGAATTATCGGAGAGTGATTTTTTCAAAGCCCATAAAGCGGACCAATCTCTGCAATTTCATATCAGTTCACCCTTCATGGACCGCCTGACGGAAGATTGGTTTTTCGGCATCTCCCAACGCCTGAACAACTCGGAAGGCGAATTCCGCGGCATTATTATGGCCATCGTCCATGCCGATTTTGCCGAACCTTTCCTGGTTGATTTCCGCTCCTGCGCCGACTGTTCCTATACCCTGATTTCAGATAATGGAACGATACTGGCCAATGAACCTTCGGAATCGGGCCTCGGCACCAATGTATTCCAATCGGCACTGTTCAGCTCTCATCTCTCCCTCTCGAAAAGCGGCGTTTACGAAACCAGAAATACGTCAGAAGGCGAGACCTATATTCTCGGCTACAGCCAATCGGAAGATTACCCCCTTGTGGCGACGGTCAGCAGAAGCCTTGATGAAACCCTCAGCGAATGGCGCCTGCAGATCAACAAGCGGTTAATCGTTTCAGTTCTGGGGGTTCTTCTCTCCATCGGGCTGGGACAGGCCAGCGCCAAACAGATCCGAACCCAGAAACGGGTTCTTGAACAGGCCGCGGCTCGCGAAGCGGCAGAAATATCCAACGCCTCAAAAACAGAATTTCTCGCCAATATGAGCCACGAGTTGAGGACACCGCTTAACTCCATCATCGGTTTCGCTGAGATTCTCCAGACCTCAGACAGCGCCATCTCCCAGGAGAAGCGGTTCGATTATTATGAGAGCATCCGGGGAAGCGGCGAACACCTTCTCCATATCATCAATGATATTCTCGACCTCTCCAAAATCGATGCCGACCGAATGCCTATTACAGAAAGCCCCTTTCATATCGATCAGATTGTCGAATCCTCCCTCAAGCTTGTCGCCCAAAAGGCCCAGGCGGGTGAAATTGATCTCATCAATACGGTTGATAGTGACCTGCCCCTGCTTAACGCAGACGAGAGGAAAACCAAACAAATGCTGCTGAACCTCCTCTCCAACGCCATCAAGTTCACCCCTAAGGGCGGAACCGTCACGGTTTCAGCAGCCGTCGACAAGCCGGGCGGCCTTAACCTCACCGTCACCGATAACGGTATCGGCATGAACGAGGAAGAGACCAAGCTGGCCCTCGATAAATTCCGCCAAATCGATTCCTCCCTTGCCCGCGAACATGCAGGCACCGGGTTGGGCCTGCCTCTGGTCAAAGGGTTGATCGAATTACACGATGGCAGCTTCATCCTGAAAAGCGTCAAGGGCGAAGGCACCCAAGTGACCCTGCGTTTCCCCAAAAAGCGGGTTCTGGCAGCGGCTTGATTTATACGGCTGATTAAAGGAGATGAGCCTGATGGGCTCAAGCGGCGCTGGCGGCCTTCTCACCGTGAGAACGGACAAGGGCGCTGTAATCCTCGATCATCTGGTGACAGACCTTGCCGACCTCAAAATGATGGGAGTCGATCTCACAGACCGGCGTTACTTCCACCGCTGTGCCGGTGAGGAAGACTTCATCAGCCTTGGCCAGTTCCTCGGGGTGAATCTGGCGCTCCACAACCTTGATGTCGCGTTTACGGGCAAGATCGATCACGGTGCGCCGGGTAATTCCATCAAGGAAACAGTCGGGAACCGGCGTATGCAATTCCCCATTCTGAACCATAAAGAAATTGGCCCCTGTGGCCTCGGCGATCAGGCCGCGGTAATCGAGCATCAGCGCGTCGTCATAGCCAGCGGCTTCGGCGGCATGCTTGCTCAAGGTGCAGATCATATAAAGCCCGGCGGCCTTGCTGTCCGTGGGCGCAGTATTGGGGGCCGGGCGAAGCCATTTTGAGGTCGTCAGGCGGATACCTTTCAACCGGGCCTCAGGGGTGAAATAGGACGGCCAGGGCCATGAGGCAATCGCCAGATGTATCCGGTTCTTCTGGGCCGAAACCGCCATCATTTCGCTGCCCCGCCAGGCCACGGGACGGACATAGCCGTCGACAATATCCTGGGCCGCCACCACGTCGCGGGTCGCGGCATCTATTTCTTCAACGCTATAGGGAATTTCAAACCCGAGAACCTTTGCTGAATGCAGAAGCCGGTCACTGTGTTCTCTGAGCTTGAAAATATGACGGTCATAGACCCGCTCGCCCTCAAACACACAGCTGGCGTAATGCAGGCCATGATTGAGCACGTGGACATTGGCGTCCCGCCAGGGAACCATCTCCCCGTTGAACCAGATAACGCCGTCCCGATCGTCGAAAGGTATGATGTCCATGATGGACAGGCCCCCGCTACCCCGCCGGCCATGATCTGACGTTTCGGCCAAGGACAAATAATAATTACATCAAGCTTGATGTGAGTAGCATTCTAGGGCATATATGTCAACATGGCTGACATAAATTTCACGCCACAATCGGAAGCCCCCTCCGACACCGCCTTTCCTTCAGAGGCAGAGTTACGCAGGGGGATGGAACTTCTGTTCTTTGCCTATCGGGATTTCACCGGCAGGCCGGACGAAATTCTCGCTGAATTCGGCCTTGGACGCGCCCATCACCGGGTTCTTTATTTCGTCGGCCGAAACCCTAAGATCAGCGTTAACGCACTTCTCGATATTCTGCTGATTACCAAACAGAGTCTGTCCAGAGTGCTGGGGCGTCTGATCCGGCAGGGATACATTGCCCAGCATTCAGGTGAAAAAGACCGCCGCCTACGGCTTTTGGAACTGACAAAGAAAGGCGCCGATCTGGAGCATCGGCTGTTTAGCAACCAGCAAACCCGCCTGGCCCGCGCCTATCGCCTTGCCGGGCCGGCAGCGGTGGAAGGATTCTGGCAGGTGCTTGCCGATATTCCCGACCATCCCCCATTGATGAAAAAAACTTCCCGAAAAAGGGAGGAATCATAAAGCCCTTGTCCCTTGAAACGCCCCATATCCTGATCATAGACGACGACACCCGGCTGCGCGCTTTGCTGCAGAAATACCTTTTTGAGAATGGCTTTCGCGTCAGCACCGCCCAGGACGCAGAAGAAGCCAGGGCAAAACTTTCAAGCCTTGCTTTCGATTTTCTCATCATCGATGTGATGATGCCAGGTGAGACGGGACTGGAATTGACTGCCTCGCTACGTGGCACCAGCAACGTTCCTATCCTTCTTCTTACCGCACGCGGCGAAGTCGACGACCGCATCTTAGGCCTGGAATGCGGCGCTGATGATTATCTGACCAAACCTTTCGAGCCCAAAGAGCTGGTTTTGCGCATCAACGCCATTTTGCGCCGCACGCCTCAGGAAAACGAGGCGCTGGAAACTGTTCGATTCGGTGATTACCTTTTCGAAATCGAACGCAAGGAACTGTTCCACAACGATAAGCTCTTGCATCTGACTCAGGCGGAAACGAGTCTCTTAACGGTTCTGGCAATGCATGCCGGAACGCCCATCTCACGGGAAGAATTGTGTCGCAAAGCCGATATTCAGGGCAACCCACGCACGGTGGATGTTCAAATTACCCGGCTGCGCCGCAAAATCGAAACCGACCCCAGAACGCCGCACTATTTGCAAACGATCCGCGGCAAGGGGTATCTCTTACGTAGCGACTAAGCAGAACAATCATTGAGCGGACTTAATATTCGGCGGCCCAGGAATTGTCATGATCAAACATTTTTTGCCACGCTCTCTTCTCGGCCGCTCTTTGATGATTCTCATCATTCCGCTGATCCTGCTTCAGATCATCACCACAGTCATTTTCTACGAACGCCACTGGGCGACGATCACCCTGCGGCTTTCCAGCGGGTTGGCCGGTGAAATCGCCATGATTATCCGCCTCATGGACCGCTATCCAGATGCGGCGGACCAACGCTGGCTTTTTTCCCAAACCGCGGGCCTGATGAGTTTTGATCTTCATTTCCTAAAAGGAGAAAAGCTGTCGGATGCCGCCAACCCCCCAAAGGGGCTGCTGGAAACCACCCTCACCCGCACCCTCAACGAACGCCTCTCTCACCCTTTCGAGATCGATACCCGCTCACAAAAGGATTCGGTTGAAGTCAGGGTTCAACTCGCCGACGGAATCCTGCGCATTCTCGCCCATCGAAAACGCCTCTACAGTTCGACAACCTATATTTTTATTCTCTGGATGGTCGGTGCGTCGCTGGTTCTCTTTGCCGTCGCTTTTATCTTTATGCGCAATCAGGTGCGACCGATCCGCCGTCTCGCAGAGGCCGCAGACGCCTTCGGCAAGGGACAGGACATTCTCAATTTCAAGCCCGGCGGGGCGTCGGAGGTGCGTCTGGCCGCCGCGGCTTTCAAACTCATGCGGGCCCGCATCCTGCGTCAGATCAGCCAGCGCACGGAAATGCTGGCCGGCGTCTCCCATGATTTGGGCACTGTCCTGACGCGGATGAAACTTGAAATCGCCATGCTGCCCGATACGGCGGAGTCCCGGTCGCTTTCAGACGATGTCGCCGAAATGGAAAAAATGATCGAGGGCTATCTCGCCTTTACCAAGGGAGAAGGCACCGAACAGCCCGAGGAGGCCGATCTCGATACTGTTCTGACCGATATTGTCGCTCCCTTTCGGCGCAAAAACGGACAGTTCGAGCTTCATTCCACTACCGTCACGAGAATGCCCTTACGGATTAACAATTTTCGGCGCTGCATCAGCAACCTCATCGCCAATTCGATACGGTACGCCGACAGGGTTCGGATCACAGCGAAGCGCCGCAACGACACGGTTGAGATTTTGATTGAGGATAACGGCCCCGGTATTCCGGAAAATATCCGTGAAGACGTCTTTAAACCCTTTTTCCGCGGCGATCCTTCGCGCAACCTGGATCAGGGCGGAATTGGACTGGGCCTCAGCATTTCCCGCGATATCATTCACGGCCATGGCGGCAACATCCATCTCGACCAATCGGAAATGGGCGGACTGAAGGTTCTGATCACCCTGCCCGTCTGACCACGAGAAGCCGGACAAGAAAAAGGGCCGCTCTTGATTAAGAACGGCCCTTTAACAGCTTCAAAAGACATGTGACCGACCGGCCACTCGCCTTTTATGTTTTGCGTAATTAGGCAGAAGCGGAAGTCGAAGCTTTTTCCTTGGGGAAGAAGCCCTTAACTTCGTCAAGGGATTCAGCAACGCGCTTGTTGATTACGCCAACGCTCTTGGTCGAGGACTTGGAAGCCAGGTCACCCAGATCCCAGAGGTTCGAGAGAACGCTCTGATAGGTTGACTTCACCATTTCGGCGCCCTTGACGGTCTTGTCTTCAACGCTACCGACGGTCATGTTGTCGGCGGCTGCGGAGGAAAGCTCTTCAACGCCCTTGCGAACCATGTCGCCCTGACGCTTGGCCAGTTCCTGAGCACCTTCAAGGGCCACCTGGCCGGCGCTGGTGAAGGCCTCGAGGTTCTTCTGATGGCATTCCATCAGAGCCTTAACGTCGACGGCGGGGGACTTGATCGCAGAGAAAGCCTTGGTGAAATCCTGGGCGTTAAAAGCCTTGGCAAAGTCCTG
>CAZAKR010000001.1:40633-236277 GCA_964486105.1 uncultured Rhodospirillaceae bacterium
TCCTGGGCGTTAAAAGCCTTGGCAAAGTCCTGTCCGGAGAAAAAGAAGTTCTGTTTGCTAGCCATTAGTCGTCTCCTAAAAATATGTTTTGTGCCGTGCAGAAGGTCAATTACATCCCGAAGGAAACTTATATTGCACTGCACAATCAGGCATAATATGACGGATCGCCGATCAGGGGTCAAGTTATTTTTGTGCGGTGCAACAAAATATTTTGCAGCGCACAAGGAAGGTGGCGCATTCGCCATCCTGGCCCCGGCGCAACCTTATAAGTCATTGTAAAATAATGAATATCAGCCGGAGAGATTTTTTGCCCGCGCTTTAGCCGCCTTGACAGCCCTTTCAACCAGGCTTTCCATCGCCTGATTTTCGAGAAAAACATCAAGGGCGGCGGCTGTCGTTCCGCCGGGGCTTGTTACATTGCGGCGCAACACATCCGGGGAATCCTCGACCTGGTGCAGCATTTCGCCGCCCCCGGCAACCGTCGAGCGGGCAAGGCGCATCGCCATTGCCGGCTCAAGGCCGGCCTCAACACCGGCGCGGGCGAGGCATTCAGTAAAATAGAACACATAGGCCGGGCCACTGCCCGAAATAGCGGTCACCGCATCAATCAGAGCTTCGTCGGCCACCCAATCGAAAAATCCCACAGCCTCAAAAAGTCCCGCACAGGCAAGACGCTGATCCTGGCTGACGGCGGCATTCGCACAAGCCACCGTCGCCCCCCGGGAAACCGATGCCGGGGTGTTGGGCATGGCGCGCACCAGGGGCGTCCCGGCGCCAAGACCGGCCTCAAAGGAGGCCAGTGTCCGCCCGGCGGCAATGGAAACGAAAAGCGGATCATCGGGGGCGCCGGCGAAACGACTGTAGGACGGCACGATTTCATCCATCAACTGGGGCTTGACGGCAAAAAAGACGATTTGGGGGCGAAAGGCCGGGGGTATTTCGTCGGCAGAGGCAATAATTTTCAGGGACCCGTAAGGGGAAAGCGGCCCCGCTGTGGGGGGCGCAGGATCGACGATAATGACGTTTTTTTCTGAAAGCCCCTTGCCCAGCCACGCGGCCAGCAAAACGCCGCCCATCCTTCCGCATCCAACAAGCAGAACCGGAAAGTCAGGAACCTTCACGCCTCTCCAACCGTATCAAGCAGGGCGACCTCAATCGCCTCATGGGGCTCTTTGCCACCCCAGATCACGAACTGAAAGGCCGGATAGAAGCGTTCGGCCTCGCTGAGCGCAATATCAACTAGATCCTCGAGTTGCTCAACGCTGGCGCCGCGCATGCCACGCAGGAGTACGGCGTGACGAAAGGCCGGCAACCCCTGGTCGGCGGTAATCGTGAAATGGCCGAGCCACAGGCGGTCATTGATCAGAGACAGCAATCCATTGACGCCACCGCTCTTGTCTTTCGGCACCTTCATGTCAAGAACGCAGGAGAACTGCATGGCGCTGATCGCCTCGACCCAGTTGAAATAGAGGCGGTAGTCACACCAATTGCCGGAAAATTCGACGACGAGATCACGTTCGCTGGGACGATCAAAGGCCCATTCATTCGAACTGACGATTTCCTCGACGAGATCCAGTGGATTCCCCGTGGAATCACTGGATTGAACGGAAATCACTGACACGGTTTCACCCCCTTTTCCTGTCCCGGATGACCGAATACACCCCGAAATGTTGGGGTAACAGGACTTGATAACGCTACAGGGAGTAGGTTGCCAGAATGATTCCGCATACGCAACAGGGTTTTGGGGGTCTGATAAATTAATATACCAGATGTTGAATAGGGGTCACAGAAGGCCTGGAGGGCTGAAACCGCCCGATCTAGCCGCGCTTTTTCTTGTCCGCGGCGGCTTTTCCCTTAGCCGCAGGTTTTGCCTTTTTAGCAGCGCTGCGCTTTGGGGGACCCTTTTCCAGCCCGTCGAGACGCTTGGCCAGGGCCTCCTGCTCTTGGCGCGCCTTAACCGCCATCGCCCTGACTGCCTCAAATTCCTCCCGGGAAACCAGATCCAGCTTGCTCAGCGCCCGTTCAAGCTGCTGGCGCACCACCGCTTCCACCTCACCCTTGAAACCGGTCATGGCGGACATGGCGCCGCTGGCCACCCTGGCAAAATCATCGAGTATTCGGTTTCGTGTCTGCATCGCCCTGATCCTTCTCCAAAAACACATTATGGCGGCTTGGGTGCGCTTTCGGCAAGGGGCGAGGCGACCTTCTCCCGCCTTGCGGCCCCTCAACAGGGAGCCTATAACGAACCCCTGACATCCTTGGACAAAGGCGGGGTAACCCATGTTTCTGATCACCGGAGGCGCCGGATTCATCGGCTCCAACCTGGCGGCAGCGCTTGAGAAACGCGGCGAGAGCGAGATCATCGTCTGCGACTGGCTGGAAGACGGCGACAAATGGCGCAATCTCGCCAAGCGCGAACTGGCCGATATCGTTCCCCCCGAGGACCTGTTCGAGTTTCTCGAAGACAATGCCGACGTCATCGACACGGTGTTCCACATGGGCGCTATTTCCTCGACCACGGAAACCGACGCCGATCTGGTGATCGAGACCAATTTCTCCCTCTCTCTGGCGCTTTGGGAATGGTGCCGACAGGAAAACGCGCGGTTCATCTATGCCTCTTCCGCCGCCACCTACGGTGACGGGAGCGCCGGGTTCAATGACGATTCCTCACCCGAAGCGATGGCCAGGTTGCAGCCGCTCAATGTTTATGGCTGGAGCAAGCATCTTTTCGACCGCCGGGTCTTGCGGATGGCGACTGAGCCCGAAAACTGCCCGCCGCAATGGGCGGGACTGAAATTCTTTAATGTCTATGGCCCCAACGAGGAGCATAAGGACGGCATGAAGAGCGTCGCCGCCCAGGTGTTCCCTTTCGCCAAGGAAGGCAAGCCTTTCCGCCTTTTCAAGTCCCATCACCCCGATTACGCAGATGGCGGCCAGTTGCGTGATTTCATCTGGGTCGGCGATTGTGTCGATGCCATGATGTGGCTTCTCGACAATTCAGAGGTTAACGGCCTGTTCAATCTCGGCACCGGCAAGGCGCGCAGCTTCGCCGATCTGGCTGGCGCGGTCTATACCGCCCTCGGCAAAAAACCGCAAATCGACTACATCGATACGCCTGAAGAACTCCGCGACAAATACCAGTATTTCACCCAGGCCGACATGACCCGCCTGCGTGATGCCGGGTATGAACGTCCCTTTACCAGCCTTGAAGACGGTGTTGAGAGTTATGTCCGGGATTTCCTCGATACCCCGGACCCCTACAAATAAGAAAGCCGTCGCGCGCCGATGCCCCTGACCATTCCCTATCCAGATATCGACCCGGTTCTCTTCCAGCTCGGTCCCTTTGCCCTGCGCTGGTATTCCCTGGCCTATATCGGCGGGTTGATCGCCGCCTGGCGCCTGAGCATGGCCCTAGCAAAGCGCCCTCCCCGTCTCATAGAGCCGGTGCATTTTGATGATTTTCTCGTCTGGGCGACGCTCGGGGTCATTCTCGGCGGGCGGCTCGGCTATGTGATCTTTTACCAGCCTGAATATTATCTCAACCACCCCGGCGAAATCTTGATGGTCTGGCAGGGTGGCATGTCGTTCCATGGCGGCTTTCTCGGCGTTGTCCTCGCCGCCTGGCTGTTTGTCCGGCGGCGAAACCTCCCGCCACTGGCCTTCGGCGATTTGCTGGCCATCCCCGCCCCCATTGGCTTGGGCCTGGGGCGGTTGGCCAATTTCATCAACGGCGAACTGTTCGGTCGCATCTCGGATGCCCCCTGGGCCATGGTATTCCCCAATGGCGGGGCCGTCCCCCGGCACCCGAGCCAGCTTTACGAGGCCGTTCTGGAGGGACCAGTCCTGCTGGCTCTCCTCTGCGCCCTGGTCTTTTTCGGTCGGGCCCTGGAAAAACCGGGCACCGTCATGGGGACCTTCATCGCCGGATACGGCGTCGCCCGCATCATCTCCGAACAGTTCCGCCAGCCCGACACCCAGCTCGGGTTCCTCACCGCCGGGACGACCATGGGCCAATGGCTATCCCTGCCCATGATCGGCTTCGGCCTGTGGCTGATCTGGCGCGCCCGGAAGGCAAATTGACTACCCTGCTCGACAAACTGCGCCGGCGCATCGCCAATGAGGGGCCAATAAGCGTCGCCGCCTATATCGAAGCCTGCCTCAGCGATTCCGAATACGGCTATTACATGACAAGGGACCCTTTTGGCGTCGAAGGCGACTTCATCACGGCCCCCGAAATCAGTCAGTTGTTCGGCGAGCTTATCGGTCTGTGGGCTCTCGATTACTGGACCCGGATGGGTGGGCCCGCCTTTCATCTGGTTGAGCTTGGCCCCGGCCGCGGCACCTTAATGGCGGATGCATTGCGCGCCGCCGCCCTGCGGCCCGAATTTTTGCAAGCCTGCACTCTGCATCTGATCGAGACCAGCCCGGCGCTCCGGGCCCGGCAGGAAACCACCCTGACAAGCGCCCCCTGTTCGCCGGTTTGGCACAACTCCCTTTCCGATATTCCCGATGACGGACCGGTTCTCGTCATCGCCAACGAATTTTTTGACGCCCTGCCGATCCAACAGTTCGTTTTCCGGCAAAAAAGCTGGCGGGAGCGCCTCATAGCCCTTGAGAAAGAAAGTGGCCGTTTATGCTTTCACCCCGGTGAAGAAACAGTGCCCCTGCCCGATGAACTGGCGGATTTTGAGGGCACAAGTCCGGCAGAAGGGGATATTCTCGAATATGCCCCGGCTGTTGCCAAACTCACCCGGGCCCTTGCCCGGCGCATTGCCGCAACCGGCGGGGCGGCGCTGATTATCGATTACGGCCACGGAGAAACGGCTCTGGGGGAAACCCTGCAGGCGGTCCGCAACCATCAGCCTCAGGGCGTTCTTGACCATCCCGGCAAAGCCGACCTGACCGCCCATGTGGATTTCGGCCTCACCAGCCGTTTGGTCGGACAAGAAGGCGCCAGGCCATCCCCCCTTCTTCCCCAGGGGGCATTTCTTGAGAGCCTGGGCATTCGTCAACGGCTGGAAACCCTGGAACGCACTGCCAGTCTGGAACAGAAAAAAACCCTCTCAGAAGGCTGTCTGCGCTTGATTGGGCAGCAAGGAATGGGCACCCTGTTCAAGGTTCTCGCCATTACCGCCCCGGGCGGCCCCGCACCGTCGGGATTTAATTGATCTGTTTTTCACCAAAAGATCTGCTCCCATGACCAACAATCATTCCGTTCCCCTGATCAGCGCCGGCGCCCTTAACTCTGCGGGCGATGTGCGCCACGCCTTCTTCACCCGCGAGGGCGGGGTCAGCGAGGGGCTATACGCTTCCCTTAACTGCGGACCGGGCTCAAACGACGATCCGGCCCGGGTCCAGGAAAACCGGGACCGGGCCATGAACCGCCTCGATCTGCGCGGCGACGCGCTTGCAACCCCCTATCAGGTTCACGGCACCCATGTCGAAATCGTCACCGAGCCCTGGCCCATGGGGAAAGGCCCCCAGGCCGACGCTCTGGTGACGAAAACGCCCAATATCGCCCTTGGCATCCTGACCGCCGATTGTACCCCGGTTCTTTTCGCCGACACCAAGAACAAGGTCGTCGGCATTGCCCATGCCGGCTGGAAGGGGGCCCTTGCCGGAATTCTCGAGGCGACAATGACGGCGATGGAGGACATCGGCGGAAGACGGGAAGAGACCATCTGTGTCATCGGGCCTTGTATCACCCAGCGCTCTTATGAGGTTTCAGAGGATTTCCGCGCCTCTTTTACCGACGATAACCCCGCCAACCAGGATCTCTTCATCCCCGGACGGCGCGAAGGCCACCTCCATTTCGATCTTCCGGGCTATCTCTATCGCAGGCTGAACGCCATTAATCCCAAGCTTATCAACCGCCTGCCCTTTGATACCTGCGCCGATGAGAGCCGTTTTTTCAGCTACCGGCGCTCGGTTCTGAAAAAGGAGGCCGACTTTGGACGCAACCTTTCGGTTATTTTCCTCGAGAAATAACGCTGGAAATTGCCTTTCCCCCACCCATAGGCCGTTTACAGCATCCAAACTCCCTGTTACATTCCGCCGCGTTCAGCCTGGTTTGGGCCGGATAGCTTTTTGTATCCTCCCGTAACATTTCACAAACATTCATAACTGCTGGGGAACGTCCGGATGAAGATCCTTACAGGCAGCAGCAACCGTCCTTTGGTCGAAGCCATTTGCGGTTATCTCAATGTCCCGATGACAAGCGCCACCGTCCGTCGATTTTCCGACATGGAGGTCTTCGTCGAGATTCTTGAAAATGTCCGCGGCGAGGACGTTTTCTTCATTCAGTCCACGTCTTATCCGGCCAATGACCACCTGATGGAGCTTCTGGTCGGCATGGATGCCTTAAAGCGCGGCTCTGCCCGCCGCATCACGGCCCTGCTGCCTTATTACGGCTATGCCCGTCAGGACCGCAAATCGGGGCCCCGCACCCCGATATCGGCGAAACTGGTGGCCAATCTGATCACCGTCGCCGGCGCCAACAGAGTTCTCACCCTCGACCTCCACGCTGGACAAATTCAGGGGTTCTTCGACATCCCCACCGATAACCTTTTTGCCGCCCCTGTTTTCGTCAAAGACATCGAGGAAAAGTACAAAGGCGACAAATTAATGATCGTTTCCCCCGATGTCGGCGGCGTGGTGCGCGCACGCGCCATCGCGAAACGCCTTGACGCGGACCTCGCAATCATCGATAAGCGCCGCGAAAAGGCTGGTGTTTCCGAGGTGATGAACATCATTGGCGACGTTAGTGGCCACCGCTGCATCCTGATCGACGATATCGTCGATTCCGCCGGAACCTTGTGCAATGCGGCCGAGGCCCTGATGGAAGCCAACGCAGCCAGTGTCAGCGCCTATGTCACCCATGGGGTGCTGTCCGGCGGTGCTGTGGCCCGGGTGGCCTCTTCGCCCCTCGACCGGCTGGTCATGACCGACAGTATCATGGCCACCGAGGCGATGCGGGTGACGAAGAATATTGAGCAACTGTCGATTGCCCCGCTTCTCGGCGAGGCAATCCTCAGGATAAGTGGAGAAAAATCCGTTTCGAGCCTGTTCGACTAGAACAGGCTCTTCGCGGGCAGCGGCACCCCTGGAGGTCGCGCCCATACTAAGAGAGCCGCATAAGCGTGGCTCTGAACAGCTAGGAGAAGAATTATGGCTGAAATTTTTGAGATGAAAGCTGATACGCGTGAACGGGCCGGAAAGGGGACCGCCCGTGCCCTGCGTAGGACGGGCTTCGTGCCCGCCGTCGTTTACGGCGACAAGAAAGACCCCCTGCTGATTTCCATCGATGGGAAATCTCTCAACAGGGAACTTAGCAAGAAGGGGTTCTTTACCCGCCAGTACGATATCGCGGTGGACGGCGACAAGCAGCACGTCCTGCCCCGTGATGTTCAGTTCGATCCGGTCTCCGACGCACCGATCCATGTGGATTTCCTGCGCGTCACAGCCGCCACCAAGATCAAGGTGTCGATTGAGGTGTCCTTTATCAACGAAGAAGAAAGCCCCGGTCTCAAACGCGGCGGCGTTATCAATGTCGTGCGCCACGAAATTGAGGTTCTCTGTTCTGTCGCCAATATTCCGGAACGTTTCGTCATTGACCTGACCGGCCTCGACATCGGTGACAGCGTCCATGTCAGCAAGCTCGGCCTTCCCGAAGACGTGCAGCCGACAATTACCGATCGCGACTTCACCATCGCCACCATTGCCGCCCCGACCATCCAGGAGGAAGAAGTTCCCGAGGAAGAAGAGGGTATCGAAGGCGAAGAGGGCGAAGAGGGCGAAGAAGGCGAAGCAGCCGAGGGCGCCGAAGGCGCTGGCGAGGGCGAAGGGTCGAAGGGCAAAGAGTCCTAAGACAAAAGCCGGGAGGCCAGTCACGTCATGTTTCTTCTGGTCGGACTTGGAAACCCTGGCGACTCTTACGTCAAAAACCGGCACAACGTGGGATTTATGGCCGTGGACCGCATCACTGCGGATCACGGCCTTTCCCCGTTTCGGGCCAAATTCCAGGGTGCTCTCACCGAGGGAACCCTTGGCGGCGACAAGGTGCTGGCGCTGAAACCCCAGACCTATATGAACGAATCCGGGCGTTCGGTTAGCGAAACTGCCCGTTTCTATAAAATTCCACCCGAACAGATCATCGTCATTCACGATGAGATTGATCTGGCACCGGGCAAGGTGCGGGCAAAATTCGGCGGTGGGGCGGCAGGCCATAACGGCATTAAAAGCATCGCCGCCCATCTGGGTCCGGATTTCTGGCGGGTAAGGATCGGGGTTGACCATCCCGGCGACCGGGAACGGGTCTCAAACCACGTTCTTGATGACTTTTCCAAGGCCGATGCAAAGTGGCTCGATCCCGTATTGGCCGCAATTTCCGATACTCTGCCCTTGCTGCTCAAGGGAGAGAGTGAAAATTTCATGACCAGGGTCGCTCTTCTCACGGCGCCTGAAAAAACCACCCCAAAGAAACCGGAGACAGAGTAATGGGCTTTAATTGCGGCATCGTCGGTTTGCCTAATGTCGGCAAATCGACCCTTTTTAACGCCCTCACCTCAACCGCCGCGGCCGATGCCCAGAACTATCCCTTCTGCACCATCGAGCCCAATACCGGTCGCGTTGCGGTCCCCGACGGGAGGCTGGAGAAACTGGCGGCGTTGGCCAAATCGGCTGAAATCATCCCCACCCAGCTTGAATTCGTCGATATCGCCGGGCTGGTGCGCGGCGCCAGCAAGGGCGAGGGGCTGGGCAACCAGTTTCTGGCCAATATTCGCGAAGTCGACGCCATCGTCCATGTGCTGCGCTGTTTCGAAAACGACGACATCACCCATGTAGAGGGCGACGTCGATCCCCTGCGCGATATCGAGACCATTGAAACCGAACTCATGCTGGCCGATATGGAGAGCCTTGAAAAACGCGTCGATGCCGGCATCAAGAAGGCCAAGGGCGGCGACAAGGACGCCAAGGCCCAGCTCAGCGTGATGGAGCGCGCGCTGGCCCTGCTGCGCCAGGGAAAACCGGCCCGCCGCCTTGATCTGGCCAAGGACGAAAAAGAGATATTCCGGCAATTGCAGCTGCTCACTTCAAAGCCGGTTCTTTATGCCTGCAATGTCGATGAAGAATCAGCCGCCCAGGGTAATGCCCTGTCGGCAAAAGTGGCTGAATTCGCGGCACAGGAAGGGGCTGCCTGCGTCGTCATATCCGCCGCCATCGAGGCCGAAGTCGCCCAGCTTTCCGATCCCACCGAGCGCCAGGAATTCCTCGACACATTGGGCCTGACAGAAACCGGCCTTACCCGCGTCATCGGCGCCGGTTACGAGCTTCTCGGCCTGATCACCTTTTTCACCGTCGGGCCGAAGGAAACCCGCGCCTGGACGACCACCAAAGGCACCCTCGCGCCCCAGGGGGCTGGCGTCATCCACACCGATTTCGAGCATGGATTTATCCGCGCCGAAACCATCGCCTACGACGATTACATTGCGTGCAAGGGCGAGCAAGGAGCCAAGGATGCCGGCAAGATGCGCCAGGAAGGCAAGGATTACGTAATCAAAGACGGCGATGTCCTGCACTTCCGCTTTAACGTGTAAGGCTAAGGTCTCCGGCTATTTGCCGCCTGGCTGCTTGCCATAGGTTTTAAATTTCTTGATGATCTTGCGCATCTCGGCTGCGGGAATGTTCTTCGGTTTGCCGACACTCAGCGCGATGCAATATTATTCGGCCAGTTTTTCCACCTCCAGCGCCAGGTTGAGTGCCTTATCGAGGCTCTCGCCCAGGGCGATAACCCCGTGATGGGCCATCAGGCAGGCGTTGCGCCCTTCAAGCGCCTTAAGCACATTCCTCGACAGCGCCGCGGTGCCGAAAGTGGCGTAAGGGGCACAGCGGATATCGGCCCCGCCCGCCGCCGCCACCATGTAGTGAAAAGGTGGAATGCCCTTTTTCAGACAGGCCAGCGCCGTGGCGTGGACGGAATGGGTGTGGACGATTGCGTTCACCTGCGGACGGGCTTTGAGAATATTGCAGTGAAACCGCCACTCGCTTGAGGGCAGACGCGCGCCCCTTGTCTTGCCGTCAAAATCCATCCAGACGATATCAACCGGCTTTAAATCGTCATAGGCCATCCCGCTCGGCGTGATCAGGAGGCCCTCGCCGGACCGCAGGCTGACATTCCCCGCCCGCCCGTGGTTGAGGCCGATGGCGTTCATGCGCCGGGCGCAGGCGATCAGCGCCTTGCGTAACGCCGCCTCGTCTTTCTTTCTTCCGGCCATCGCCTGTCCCTCCGTTCAGGAATGTCAGCCTGCCTGTTCCGGGTAAAGACCCAAAAGCCCCTCGCGGCTTGCAGGGCAAACCCCGCGCTCGGTAATCAGGCCGCTGACCAGCCTTGCAGGGGTGACGTCGAAGGCGGGATTGGCCACCGGCGAACCTTTGGGCGTCACCTGCACACGGGTCACCTCGCCGGAAGAATCGAGGCCGGCGATATGGCTCACTTCCTCTCCCTCACGTTCCTCGATGGGAATTTCGGCCACCCCATCGGCCATCGTCCAGTCGATGGTCGGGCCGGGAAGAGCGACATAAAAGGGAATGCCGTTGTCATAGGCGGCGAGCGCTTTTAAATAGGTGCCGATCTTGTTACACACATCGCCACTTGCCGTGGTGCGGTCGGTACCGGTGATGCAGAGATCGACCTTGCCGTGCTGCATCAGATGGCCACCGGCATTATCGACGATCACCGTGTGGGGAATGCCTTCTTCCCGGAGTTCCCAGGCGGTCAGGCTGGCCCCTTGATTGCGCGGCCGGGTTTCATCAACCCAGACATGGACCGCAATTCCGGCCTTATGGGCGGCGAATACCGGGGCCAGAGCCGTCCCCCAATCCACCGCCGCCAGCCAGCCGGCATTGCAATGGGTGAGGATGTTGACCGGCCCGTTACCCTCCTTCACAGCGCGGATCAGGGCCAGGCCGTTCTCGCCGATGGCGCGATTGGCTTCGACGTCGGCTTCGCAGATCTCTCCGGCGCGGGCATAAGCCGCCGCCACCCGTTCGCCTTGCTCAAGCGGAGAAAGGCGCGAGCGCATATCGTCGAGGGCCCAGCGCAGATTAACCGCCGTCGGCCGGGTGGTGAGCAAGGTGTCATAAGCCGCCGCCAGACCGCTATCGGAAGCGTCATGGCGCAGGCCGAGACAAAGGCCATAGGCCGCCGTCGCCCCGATCAGCGGCGCACCACGGACCAGCATATGGGAAATGGCATGGGCCGCCTCTTGCAAATTGTTCAGGGAACAGGTGACGAAACGGTGGGGGAGCAGGGTCTGGTCGATAATCCCGACACTCTCGCCGTTTTCTTCGAGCCAGATGGTGCGGGTGGGTTTACCTTCGACTTTCATGGAATTGTCCCCGACCCTTCTCTAGACCTTGCCCAGCACACGCCCGGCAATCGCCTCATAACGCTTCATCACCCCAGGGTCGCGGACTTCTTCGGCCGTAATCAGGGCATATTCCAGGGCCGTCTGGCAGCCCTCGGTGCAGGGGCCTTCATGGCCCTTTAACAAAGGCACCACGTCGCGCACCAGTTGACGCGCCTTGTCGGCATTCTCGTACAGGGTCTTGACCACGGTCTCCACCGTGACGTGATCGTGATCGGGGTGCCAGCAATCGAAATCGGTGACCATGGCGACGGTGGCGTAACAAAGCTCGGCTTCCCGGGCCAGCTTGGCTTCCGGCATGTTGGTCATGCCGATAACGTCACAGCCCCAATGGCGGTAAATTTCCGATTCGGCGCGGGTCGAGAATTGCGGCCCTTCCATGGCCAGATAACAGCCCCCGCGATGGGCCTCAATGCCGGCAGTCCGGGCGGCGGCCTCGACATGATTGCCGAGGCGGGCGCAAACCGGATGAGCCATGGAGACATGACCGACCAGCCCGGTTTCGAAGAAACTCTTACGCCGGGCGAAGGTGCGGTCGACGAACTGATCGACAATGACGAAACTGCCCGGCGCCATGTCGGCATTAAGGCTGCCGACGGCGCTGATTGACAGGACATCCGTTACCCCGGCGCGTTTGAGAGCGTCGATATTGGCCAGATAATTGATCTCTGAAGGCGGCACCCGGTGGCCGCGGCCGTGACGGGGCAGAAAAACCAGCCTGGTTCCATCGAGTTCTCCGAAACAAAGCTCGTCAGACGGCGTGCCGAAAGGCGAGGCGATGGCCTCCCAGCGCACATTCTCAAGTCCATTGATCTCATAGATACCGCTGCCGCCAAGAACGCCGATAACGGGGGATGCGGATTGCTCGGCCATCTTGAGGACCTCTCTCTAAGAATAAAAATCGGACAGGATGATCCCCGGCAACAATCTAGTGCAGATCGCGCCAGACCTTGCGCTTGATGGCGATCAACAGGGCGGTGAAGAAGATCAGGAACAGGATGACTTTGACGCCGAGGCGCTTGCGCTCTTCCATCTCCGGCTCCGCCGCCCAGGCCAGGAACGTCACAAGATCGCGGGATAACTGGTCGAGGGTCGCCGGGGAGCCGTCTTCAAATTCAACCGAATCGTCGTCCATGGGCGGCCCCATGGCGATCTGATGGCCGGGAAAGGCAGTGTTGTAATACATGCCGTCGGTCACCTCGACCCCTTCGGGGGCGTCCTTATAACCGGTCAACAGCGCGTAGAGATAATTGGCGCCGTTCTTGCGCGCCTTGACGATCAGGGAAAGGTCAGGCGGCAGAGCCCCGTTATTGGCCAAACGGGCGGATTGGGGGTTGGGAAACGGCGGGACAATCGTATCGGAAGGCAAGGCCGGACGGTCATACATTTCGCCGCTATCGTCGGGACCATCGGTGACTTCCTTTTCGGCTGCGATTTCCTTGATCTGATCCTCGGAAAAGCCAAGGGCGGCGAGATTCCGGTATTTGATGTAATCAAGGCTGTGGCAGGCCGAGCAGACCTCGTCATAGACCTGGAACCCGCGGCGCTGGGCGCCGCGATCGAAGGTGCCGAAAATGCCTTCGAACGACCATTCCTGATCGGCAATCTCACCGCCGCCGCCGACGGCAAAAACTGGAGAAACCGCAAATCCGCTAAGGATGAGGGCAAGGGCGAGAAAACGTGCTGTTTTCATCATCATGCACCTCCCTTCGAGGATTTTTCCAAAACCGCCGCGCTGATACTGTCGGGCAGTTCTCGAGGTCGTTCATAACGGGCGATCAGAGGAAGGATCACCAGGAAATAGGCGAAATAGAAAGTCGTCGCCGCGCGGCCGATGGGAACGAAACTGCCTTCCGGCGGGTTGGCCCCGATCCAGCCGAGAACCAGGCAGTTGGCGAAAAACAGCCAGAAGAACTGCTTGAAGATGGGGCGGAAGCGGGCACTGCGCGTCTTGGCGTTATCGAGCCAGGGCAGGAAGAACAGCACGATGATCGAAGCGAACATCAGGATAACGCCGGTCAGTTTGTCCGGCACCGCGCGCAGGATCGCGTAGAAAGGCAGAAAATACCATTCCGGCACAATATGAGGCGGCGTCACCATCGGGTTGGCGGGAATATAGTTGTCGGGCTCGCCAAAGAAGTTCGGGGCAAAGAAGACAAAGCCCAGATAGACCAGGAGGAAAACGCCGAATCCCGCATTATCCTTCACCGTGTAATAGGGATGAAAGGGAATGGTGTCCTTCTTGGTCTTGATATCGATGCCCAAGGGATTGTTGGATTTAACCGTGTGCAACGCCACCAGATGGAGGAACACCAGGGCGAAAATCACGAAAGGCATCAGGTAGTGGAGGGCGAAAAAGCGGTTGAGGGTCGGGTTGGACACCGAGAAACCGCCCCACAGCCAGGTGACGATGCTTTCGCCAACCACCGGAATGGCTGAGAACAGGTTGGTGATCACGGTGGCGCCCCAGAAACTCATCTGACCCCAGGGCAGGACATAGCCCATGAAAGCGGTTGCCATCATGGCAAGCAGGATGAGAAGGCCCAGCCACCAGAGAATTTCCCTGGGTGGTTTGTACGACCCATAGTAAAGACCCCGGAAGACGTGGATATAGACCACCAGGAAGAACATTGAGCCGCCGTTCATGTGCAGATAGCGCAACAGCCAGCCGTAATTGACGTCGCGCATGATCCGCTCGACGGAATCAAAGGCCATATCCACATGGGCGGTGTATTGCATCGCCAGCATGATGCCGGTGACGATCATAATCACCAGAATGATCCCGGCGATGGAACCGAAATTCCACCAGTAATTGAGGTTGCGCGGGGTCGGGTAATCAGCCAGATCATGCTTGATGAAGGTGAAAACCGGCAGCCGGGAATCAACCCACTCGACGAGTTTATTGCTTAATTCCTTGTTCGACATGCTTTCCCCCTAGCCGATACGGACGGTCTGATCGTCGAGAAATTCATAGGCCGGCACCTCAAGATTGGTTGGCGCCGGGCCCTTGCGGATGCGGGCCGAGGTGTCGAACTGCGAACCATGGCAAGGGCAGAACCAGCCCCCGTATTCGCCGCGCGGATCACCCGGATTCTGGCCCAGGGGCACACAGCCGAGATGGGTGCAGACCCCGACGACGATCAGCCATTCGGGCTTTTCAACACGCTCGGCATCGGACTGGGGGTCGGGTAAATCGGCGACATCCACATCCTCGGCTTCTTCGATTTCCTTGGCCGTGCGATAACGCACGAAAACCGGCTTGCCGCGCCATATAACGGTAATCGACTGTCCCTCTTCGATCGGCGAGAGATCAACCTCGGTGGTCGAAAGGGCAAGGACATCTGCCGCTGGATTCATACTATCGATAAAGGGCCAGGCGGCTAGCGCCCCTCCGGCTACGGCAACCGTGCTGGTGGCAAGTAATAGAAAGTCGCGCCTTGTTTCGTCTTCTGCGGCGGCGTCTTTTCCGGGTGATTGTGCCTGAGCAGTCATGCCGGCTCCTTGAAGATAATGCCAAATACCTGTTTGCGTCTGACCCGTCCTATCGGGATCGACAGCGAGTGTATAATCTAAAGAGTTTCCAGAAACCAGTCCAGAAGCGTGGAAATTAAATCATAATGCCCCTCCGCCTGACCCTTTTCGAACCCGACATTCCCCAGAACGCCGCCACCTTGCTGCGGCTCGGCGCCTGTCTGGGTATCGCCGTCGATATCGTCGAGCCCTGCGGCTTTGTTTTCGGCGACAGGAATTTCCGCCGTAGCGGCATGGACTACCTCAATGACGTCGATTTGACACGCCATGCCTCATGGGCCGCATTTTGCACCGCCCGAAAGGGCCTTCCAGCCCCCAACCGGTTGATTTTGCTCACCACATCGGGCGACACCCCCTATGGCGATTTTTCCTTCCGTCAAAACGACACCCTGCTTCTGGGACGGGAAAGCGCCGGTGTCCCCGATAACGTCCGCAAAGCCGCCGATGCCCGATTGCGCATACCCATGAAGGCGGGAATGCGGTCGATTAATGTTGCGCTGGCTGCCGCCATGGTCTTGGGTGAGGCCCTTCGCCAGACCGGCGGCTTTGAAAAATAAATAAAGAGACCGTAATGAGCGCCGACAACGCCGATACATCGGGCCTTACCGATCAGCAGCAACAGGCCAGAGAATGGTTCGAGCGCCTGCGCGACGATATCTGCACCGCCTTTGAGGCCCTGGAGACACAAGGGGGAAATGACAGCGGCCTCGAGCCGGGGCGTTTCGTCCAAACCCCCTGGGAACGCCCGTCGGAAACCTCCACGGACACCCCGACAAAGGGCGGTGGCGTGATGTCGGTGATGCAGGGCCGGGTTTTCGAAAAAGTCGGGGTTAACGTCTCAACGGTTTTTGGCGAATTTTCCGAAGAATTCCGCAAAAACATCCCCGGAGCGCAGGACGACCCCCGATTCTGGGCCAGCGGTATCTCGCTGGTCGCCCATATGCGCTCGCCCCATGTGCCGGCAGTACATATGAACACCCGCCATATCGTTACCACCAAATCCTGGTTCGGCGGTGGCGCCGATATCACCCCGATGTTTCCCGAAGCCGAAGCGGCGAAAACCGCCGCCGCCGATTTTCACCAACGGCTCAAAGCCGCCTGCGATGCTCATCAGGTTGCCGATTATGAAAAATACAAGGAATGGTGCGACGACTATTTCTTTCTTCCCCACCGGAACGAAGCGCGGGGGCTGGGCGGGATTTTCTTCGATTATCTCGATTCCGGCGACCAGGCTGCAGATTTTGCCTTTACCCAGGATGTCGGCCGCGCCTTTCTCGATATTTATCCCAAACTGGTGGCCCGGCGCATGGCTGAGCCCTGGACGGAAGCCGAGCGCGAACATCAGCTGATCCGCCGGGGACGCTATGTTGAGTTCAACCTGCTCTACGACCGGGGGACGAAATTCGGCCTGATGACCGGCGGCAACACCGAGGCTATTCTTATGTCCCTGCCGCCGGAGGTAAAATGGCCGTAGGAGAAAATTACGGCAAGCCAGCCCCTAATCCCCGGCCCGCTCAAACTCCTTGAGCTTTTCCAGACAGGCCTCGCGACCGGCTGCGAAATCTCCGGCAATCCACCAATCCTCGACTTTAGCCAGCAGATGGCCGATTCTTTCTCCCGCCGCCACCCCGAGATCCAGCACATCGCGACCGCGCAGCGGCATCTCCACCGGCAACCAGTCTGCCGCCACCCCCAGCATCTCGCGCCACGGCGCATCATCAACGCCCGCACCGGCGCCGGCCCAGCCGAGCAGCACCCGGTCGCGAAAATACGCCGCACCGATACGATAGAGAGCCAGACGCCAGATCGTTGGTGCGGTTTCCGGCGTCACTTGCGGTTCAAGGGCGAGGATTGTGGCCAGCCGGTCCCGCTCGGCATTCGACAGATGAAGGCGGGCGGCGATATCGTGGGCCTGATGACCACCCCTGAGAAGAATGGCGGCAAGACGGCGCAGGGGGTCGTCCTCGTCAAGGTCGCTCTCGATACCGACCAATTGATCAAGGGTTCCCAAATCACCGGCTTCGGGTAGAACCTGCTGCAACACACCCGATTCCCGCATCATCTCCAGCACCGGCACCGGATCACCCGCCATCAGCAGCCGCCTTATCTCGCTCCAGACCCGTTCGGGAGAAAGCCCCGGCAGGGTATGGGCGCGGTCCCGACAGGCGGCCAGCGCCGCCCCATCGGCCGATCCTTTTCCATACCAGGCGTGAAACCTGAAAAAGCGCAGAATCCGCAAGACATCCTCTTCGATGCGCGCACCGGGATCACCGACGAAACGCACCAGACCGGCCTCAAGATCGGCAAGGCCGCCACAGGGATCATAAAGGGTTCCGTCAGCGTCGCAGAACAGGGTGTTGATGGTGAAATCCCGGCGTTCGGCGTCGGCCAGCCAGTCATCGGTAAAGGCCACCTTCGCCTTGCGGCCAAAGGTCTCGACATCACGGCGCAGGGAGGTGATTTCAAAATGGGCCTTGCCAATCACAGCCGTGACCGTGCCGTGGTCGATACCGGTGGGAATAACGTGAATGTCGGCCTCGCCAAGAAGCGCGATGACGGATAGAGGCGGCAGGGGGGTGGCGATGTCGATATCCTTGATCGGGCGACCCAGCACCGCATCGCGAACACATCCGCCGACGAAACGCGCAATGTCACCCCGTGCGCGCAGCCCGTCGAGGATTGCTGCAGTCTCAAGGGCCGACATCCAGGGCTGAACGGAAATACTGGCCGCTGGTTGCACTATCTATTTCCCTTCCTTTGGACCTTCGAACTGGCCGGGAACGATCCGCCCGTCTTCCATATAAGGCGGGGTATATTGCTCGTCGGGCGCCGCGCCGTCGGTGACTCCAAAAAGAACCAGCGAACCGCCGAAAAAAACCACCCCGGCGATGAACAGCCAGACCCAGGGGGCGTTCTCCCAGGGCGGCGCGTCGCGGCCTTCCGCCTTTGCCCGGCGCCAGGCCGGCAACATCCACAGAAAATAGACCAAAGAAGGCAAAAGCAGGGGCAGGATATAGGTGAAAAAGACGCGGATCATGGTTGCCTCATTAATTCATAAAAATTCACCAGCATGGCGGCCGTCGTCCCCCAGATAAAATGACCTTCATGACGGATGGCGTGATAACGCCCGACCCGTCCGGTCGATGTGCTGCGCTTCTCGACCCGTTCATGGCGAGCGGGATCAAGAACGATGCTCAAGGGCAGCTCGAAAATCTCGGCCACCTCGCGGGGGTCGGGACTGAAATCGAAAGGGGGCCGGACAAGACCGACAATGGGAAAGACGAGGAAACCGGTGCCGGTCTCACGGGCCGGAAGATGGCCCAGGGTTTCGATTCGATTCCGGGACAGGCCGATTTCCTCTTCCGCCTCGCGCAGAGCCGCATCCTCGATGCTGGCATCCCCGGCCTCAATGCGGCCACCGGGAAAGCTGACCTGACCGGCATGGTCGGCCAAATCCTCGGCCCGGCGAGTCAAAAGAACCGTCATGCCCCGGGGCCGGGGCACAAGGGGCAGCAGAACGGCGGCGGCAATGAGATCCGCCTGGGGCCGGGGCGCATTGGTTTCACTGACGCCAAGGCGCTCGGCGATCCAGGCGCTGTCATAAACTGCCTCGCGGGCCGGATTTGTCATATTCCTCATCTCCGCCCTCTCCCCTTTACCGGCTTCGATAGAAGCCCCAGCAAAGGGGAATATTCCGGTTTTTAATCGGTTACAGGCCTTATTAAACACCATATATTTGGAATCGTGTGAATTTCCAACACCGCCAGAGGTGGGTTTTGACGGCTGTCGAACAGTTAAACGAAGAAGAAGCTTCCATTGTCCTTGCCGAAGTCGAGGCCCTGGGCCGGCGCCTGTCCGACGTACGAACAGGAATCGGCAAGGTTATCTTCGGCCAGGAAGAGGTTGTTGAGAACGCGCTGATCACCCTTCTCTCCGGCGGCCATGCCCTTCTTATCGGCGTCCCCGGCCTCGGCAAGACCCGTTTGGCCGAAACCCTGGGCACCGTCCTCGGCCTCGACGAACGGCGCATCCAATGCACACCCGATCTTATGCCGGCGGATATTCTCGGCTCTGAAGTGCTGGAAGAAAACGACAAAGGCAAGCGGGCTTTCCGCTTCATCAAGGGACCGGTTTTCTGTCAGATTCTGATGGCCGACGAGATCAACCGGGCCAGCCCCCGCACCCAGTCGGCTCTTCTCCAGGCGATGCAGGAATCTAAAATATCGGTCGCCGGCCATCCCCATGCTCTGCCCCGCCCCTTTCATGTGCTGGCGACCCAGAACCCGCTTGAACAGGAAGGCACTTATCCCCTGCCCGAAGCCCAGCTCGACCGCTTTCTGATGGAGATCAACATCGACTATCCGGAGGAAAAAGCCGAACGCGACATGCTGATCGCGACCACCGGCACAGGGGAGGAAAAGCCGGCCAAGGTGATGACCGCCAAGGAATTGCTGGCGGCGCAAACCCTGATCCGGCGCATTCCCGTCGGTGAAAGCGTGGTCGAACATATTCTGGCCCTGACACGCGGCCTGCGGCAAGAGACCAGCCGACATGAAGACATCGCCCGGCACATTGCCTGGGGGCCCGGTCCGCGTGCAGCTCAGGCCCTGATGCTGGCTGGCCGCGCGCGCGCCGTTCTCGATGGCCGCCTGTCGCCCTCGGCGGATGATATTCGGGCGATCGCCCTGCCAATTCTGCGTCATCGCATGGCGCTGAATTTCGCCGCCAGGGCCGACGGTCTGACGATTCCCGATATCATCGACAAGGTCTGCGCAAAGATATTCTAGGCCACAATCAATCTCTCGACGGTGAACTTACATGACCCGGCGCTTTTTACTTTTTCCTTCACGCTCCGGAAAACCAGCCTCATCCGAGCGCCGGGCCGAAGAGCTGGCGGCGCGCTTTCCCCCTCTTTTGGTGGCCGCCGAACGGGTTGCCGAAACCGTCGCCGGCGGCATCCACGGGCGGCGGCGCAGCGGCGCCGGGGAAACCTTCTGGCAGTTCAGACGTTATGAGGCTGGCGACGAGCCGCGCCTGATCGACTGGCGGAAATCGGCCAAATCCGACCCGGTTTTTGTCCGCGAGATGGAATGGGAAGCGGCCCAAACCATCTTCCTGTGGCGCGACTGCACATCTTCAATGGAATACCACTCGCAGAAGGCCCTTCCCGAAAAACGGGAGCGGGCCGAATTGCTGCTCCTCGCCCTGGCCGCCCTTCTTTTGCGCGGTGGCGAAAATGTCGCCCTTCTGGGCGGCGACAGCGCCCTGGCGCGCGATAGAAACGCCCTGGCGCAAATTGCGCTTCGTCTCAATGAAACGGCGGGCGGCAACAACCAAAACGAAACCGCGGGACTGCCCCTGTTCACCCCCCTGCCCCGCCATGCCCGGCTGGTTCTGATCGGCGATTTTCTCGGGCCTCTGGATAAAACTGCGGCCCTGGTCCGAAGTTTCGCCGCCCGGGGGGTTAGTGGCCAGATCGTTCAAATTCTCGACCCGGCGGAAGAAACCCTGCCCTTTAGCGGCCGCGTGCGCTTTGAGGGAATGGAGAATGAGGGCGCTATTGTGGTCGGTCGTGTCGAGACTCTCCGCGCCGCCTATCAGGACCGGATAAAGGCCCATGGGGAAGCTTTGCGTGATATCGCTCTGGATGCGGGATGGGGTTTTACCCGTCACCACACCGACGCGCCCCCCCAGACCGCCCTGATGGCTCTCTATCAGGCGCTCGATTCTCTGCCCGGCACGCTGAACCAGGATCTCACAGGAACCCGGTCATGACCGGCTTCCTGACCTTTGCCGCCCCATGGATGCTGTGGGCCCTGGCCCTTGTCCCCGCCCTGTGGTGGCTCATCAAGGTGACGCCCCCCGCACCCCGGCGGATCGACTTTCCAGCGATCCGTCTGCTCATGGGACTTCAATCGGCCGAAGAGGCAAGCGAGCACATCCCGCCCCTTGTGGCATTTTTGCGGCTCAGCGCCGTCAGCCTGCTTATTCTCGCCCTCGCCCGTCCGTTGATTAATCCCGGTGAGGATTTTTCAGATCAGGGCGGGCTGTTGCTCGTCGTCGATGATGGCTGGGCAGCGGCAAGGGACTGGGACGAACGCATCAAAGCGCTTGATCAACTCATTGATCGCGCCGAGCGGCAGAACCTGCCGGTCTCACTTCTTACCACCGCCCCCGACGGTACGGGCAAGGCGCCAAAGCTCCAGCCGCCGATGGATGGGGGGCAGGCGCGGCGCAAGATCAAGTCCTTGACGCCAAAACCATGGCCCGTCGATCACACCGCAATTCTCGACACTCTTAAGCTGGAAAGCGCCGGTCTTTCAGCGCCAGGCCCGATAAACACGGTATGGCTCGCCAACGGCCTTGACGGACCGGGCGTTCATGATCTGGCCGAACACCTGCAACGGCTCGGCAATCTCAAAGTCGTCACCCCAGCGCCTGGGCATGGGCAAATAATTCTTCTCCCCCCCCAACCGGGAGCGCGGGAAATGACGGCAACTCTTTTGCGGCGCCAAGACGACCGGCGGAACGCTTTCTTTCTCCGCGCCTATGACCAGGAAAATCGCCTGCTGATCCGCACCCCCGGCAGCTTTGCCGATGGCGAAACCAGCCTCGGGATTACCGTCGATCTGCCTCTTGAAATGCGCAACCGCGTCTCCCGCCTTGAGGTTGAGGGCGAGCGCTCGGCGAGCGCAACCGTCCTTCTCGATAATGCCTGGCAGAGACAGCGCGTCGGGATCGTCATCGAAAACCCCGATAGGGATACCCGCCCGCTCCTCGGTGAGGCCTATTTTCTCGACCGCGCCCTGACGCCATCAAGCGAGATAAGCACCGGCAGCCTCGCCACCCTCATGGACCATGATCCCCCGGTCATTATCCTCACCGATCACGGTCTTCTTTCACCTGAGATAAATAGACGGGTTGAGGCCTGGATCAATCGTGGCGGTGTATTGCTGCGCTTTGCCGGAGCAAAAATGGCCGCAATCGGCGCCAATCCGGAAACCGCCCGACAACTGCTTTCCCCGGTTACCCTTCAGGGCGGCGGACGCAGTCTTAATGGCGTTATGTCCTGGGCCCGCCCGGCAGCACTCGCCCCCTTTGATGAAAGCAGTCCCTTTTACGGCCTTGCCCTTCCCGATGATGTCCGCATTACCCGTCATATCCTGTCCAGACCCGGCATCGATCCTGGTGGAGAAACATGGGCCCGGCTGACCGACGGTACGCCGCTGGTCAGCGCCACCAGACGAGGGGACGGCTGGCTGGTACTGATGCATACCGCCGCCGATGCAGATTGGTCGAACCTGCCAATCTCTGGACTTTTCGTTCATATGCTCCGTCGCCTCGTCACCCTTTCCCATGGCGCAGACAGCTCCACCCTGAACATTGCCCTGCCGGCGATAGAAATTCTCGACGGATTTGGGGTGGCGCAAAAGCCGGGCCCCGGAATCGTCCCGCTGCCGCCGAATGCAGCGGTCTTATCAGTGCCCGTAAACGCCGCCCATCCGCCGGGCTATTACGGCCGCGGCCATGTTCGCCGCGCCCTCAATCTGTCCCCGACCCTCGATGAGCTGATACCTCTTGGCCCCCTGGGGAGTGGGATCGAGCGGACAATTCTGGCCGAGGGAGAAGAACGCGATCTTATGGCCTGGTGTCTGGCCCTGGCGCTGATACTCCTGCTTTTTGACACCCTGGTGACCCTGTGGCTGCGCGGCCATCTGTCCTTCTTTTCACACCGGGGCTTAAGTTTTGCCGCCAAGGCGGGGGTTATGGCAATCCTGCTGACCACAACCTCGGCGGTGGCGGGGGCCGAACCGCCGGCCTCCCAAAACACCGATGCCATGGATGAATTCATTCTTGCGGCGAGCCTGAAGACCCGTCTTGCCTATGTGCTGACCGGCGACGAAAAAATCGACGGGATCAGCCGCGCCGGCCTGTCGGGCCTCAGCCGCGTGGTGACGGCCCGCACTGCGGCCGAACTGGGGGACCCCATGGGTCTCGACCTGGATATCGATGAAATCGTTTTCTTTCCGCTTCTTTACTGGCCCATCGGGCCCGACCAAAGAGAGCTCTCTGCATCGACAACGGCAAAGCTGAATGATTATCTGGGCAGTGGCGGAACCGTGCTGTTCGATATTCAGGACAGGCCGGATGACCTGGGAGAAAGCGCTGCCGGCAAAAGGCTGCGCCTGATCGCCAGGGAGCTGGATATCCCACCTCTGGCGCCGGTGCCGGCCGACCATGTTCTCACCCGGTCCTTTTACCTTGCCCATAACTTTCCCGGACGCTGGGACGGCAACAGGCTGTGGATTGCCGATTACGGCGGACTCAACAACGACAATGTGTCGCCGGTCCTGATCGGCGGGAACGACTGGGCGGGCGCCTGGGCGCTGGACGAGGAAGGTATTCCGCTTTATCCCACCGTGCCCGATGGCGAGTTTCAGCGCGAAGCTGCTTTTCGCTTCGGCGTCAATCTGGTGATGTACGTGCTGACCGGAAATTATAAATCCGATCAGGTCCATGTGCCGGCGATTCTTGAAAGGCTGGGCCAGTGAATATCTTGGGTTTCAGCTTTGCCTTCGCGCCGCAGGTCCCCCTGCCGCTTCTCATGGCGTTGCTTTTTCTGGCGATTGCCGTCCTCGGCCTGGCCCTTTGGCATCGCGCCCGGGGCACTCTTCCGCGCGCCCTGGTCTTCACCGCCATCGGCCTGGCGCTGGCCAATCCCAGCTTCGTCACGGCGGATCGGGTTAAACAAAAGAACGTCGTCCTTGTCGTCGCCGATAATTCCCCAAGCCATGCCATAGGTGCGCGCAGCGAACAAAGCGCTGCCGCGCTCACTCATATCAGGTCGGGCCTTGCCGAATTCGAAGATATGGAGGTCAGAATTATCTCGGCCGGGAAAGAACAGGCCCCGTTGCCACAACAAGGACAAGACACGCGGTTGTTCGGCGCCCTAAAAAGCGCCTTGGCTGATGAGGCCGGCAAGCCGATCGCCGCGGCCATCCTGATTACCGACGGCCAGGTTCACGATGCCCCGGCCACCTTAGGAGAAGACGGGCAAGCAGCCCTGGCGGCAAATATCCCACTTCACGTCTTACTTACCGGCGAACGGGGCGAGAGCGACCGCAGGCTGATCGTTGAATCCACCCCCCGTTACGGCATCGTTGGTGAAGAGGCGGAAATTACCCTGCGTGCCGAAGGGGACGACGTTGGCGCCCTGACTCTGATCGTCCGCCAGGACGGGGGAGAGCCACGCCGCCTATCGCTTGAGATGGATGAAAACAGGACTTTGAAACTTCCCATCGAACATGGCGGGGCGAATTTGTTCGAGTTTGAGATCGCCCCCCGGGAAGGCGAGCTTTCCGCCCTCAACAACCGCGCCGCCGCCATCGTCAACGGGGTGCGCGACCGCCTGCGGGTTCTTCTCGTTTCCGGAGCACCCTATATCGGTGAACGGGTATGGCGCGATTTTCTCAAATCCGACCCGTCGGTTGATCTGGTTCATTTCACCATCCTGCGGCCCCCGGAAAAACAAGATTTCACCCCGGTTAACGAGATGTCGCTCATCTCCTTCCCGGTTCAGGAGTTGTTTGAGACCAAGCTCGAAGAGTTCGATCTCGTTATCTTCGATCACTATCAGCGCCGCGGCATTCTCTCCTGGTCTTATCTTGAGAACATCGTCCGTTACGTCAAAAACGGCGGCGCTTTGCTTGAGGCCGTCGGCCCTGAGTTCGCCTCACCGCTCAGCCTTTACCGGACGCCGCTCCGCGATATTCTTCCCGGCGCCCCGACAGGAACGGTTTTTGAGGAGGGGTACCGGCCCGATTTGACGACCCAGGGATGGCGCCATCCGGTGACCGCCGGGCTTCCGGATCTTTTCGCCGGCGCCACAGCAACCGCAAGTGCTAAGGCCGGCCCCGGCGATTTACCTCAATGGGGGCGCTGGTTCCGTCAGGTTGAGGTTACCCCCCGGCGCGGCCGGGTGTTGATGAACGGTGTCGGTGATGCGCCGCTTCTGATCCTCGACCGCTTCGGCAAAGGGCGGGTAGCGCAGCTTCTCAGCGATCATATCTGGCTCTGGGCGCGCCGTTTCGAAGGCGGCGGCCCGCAGGCGGAACTTTTACGCCGCCTCGCCCACTGGCTGATGAAAGAGCCGGAACTGGAGGAAGAAGCCCTCACCGCCGCCATTGAGGATAACATTTTGACAATCCATCGCCGCAGTCTCGGGCAATCCACCGTTCCGATTTCCGTTACCCTCCCTTCGGGCAGCAAACAGAGCGTCTCCCTTCTGGCCGATGGCGCCGGAAAGGCGATGGCCCGCTTGGCGGCCGAGGAAACCGGCCTCTACCGCATTAACGACGGCCAGCGCATTGCCCTGGCTGTTTCCCGCACCCTCAACCCGCCTGAATATGCGGATCTGCGGGCTACTGAAAAAACCCTGCGCCCCCTGGCGTCTAAGACCGGTGGCGGCGTGATCTGGATTGCCGATGGCGCGCTTCCCGACCTGCGGAAGATCGGCCCGAAAAAATCCGCCGCCGTGGCCTCTTCCGCCCATGGCGAGGACTGGATCGGAATTCGCGATCAGAACAATTTTACAGTTACCGGCATTCGCCAGACGTCTCTGGTTCCGGGCTGGCTGCTTTTGCTGATCACCCTTGGCGGTCTGGCCCTCGCTTGGCGGCGTGAGGCTCTCTAGATTACCCGGCTTTCTCGCCGAGATCGAACTGCGCCACCACCGGGGCGTGAAAGGATTCCGGCGAGTGCGACACCGTGGCGAAGGCCACCAATTCATCCTCCAAAGACTCGTTGTGGATTTCCACATGACGGTAGAAACCCATCAACTGTTTTGACACCAGCATATGGTCGAGCATCACCTTGCGCCCATGATGGAGCACTGAAAAGCGCTGCTCCTCGGGTAGGCTGCGCTCAACCGCCACCATGCTCCGTGCCGCCAGCTCGCCGTTCCCGGTATCCTCTTCTTCACCGAGGATGGCGCGGATCGGCGCCTCGCGCATATCGGCGTTGAAATCCCCGGTTACCACCACCAGCGCTTTGGGGTCGGCGTCAAAAAGACGGTCGAGAAGCATCCGCGCTTCCAGCGCCTGGCCGTTACGCTTTATGGCGGCGAGAAAGAAACCCTCGGCCCAGGCAGAAACGCTTTTCCAGGTAAAGGCGTCGATCTTCTGGCCGGGGATGAAACTGGCCAGAGGCGAGCGTAGATGCAGATTGACGACATGAAGAATTTGCCCCGGCTTTCCCGCCCCGTTCTCCAGACTCACCTCCGTATGGAGAATGGGACGGTCCCATTCTACCGGGATTTCCGCTTCTGCCGGGGGGTCAATGCTTACCGGGCGATAGAGAGGCGGCGGCACCAGATCGTGCCAGAGCTGATCATGCCTGATGATGGGGGCGCGGCTGAGAACCGCGAGATTATGCACATCCGCCGGGCCGGGATGATGGCGGCCATGGGTCAGGGCGCGGTGGAAACCGGCATAGAGCGTGTCCTCCAGCAGCCTGTCCAGGGCCCGCATTTCCCGGAATTCTCCTTCCACACCCGGCTGGGCGTTGATTTCCTGAAGGCAGAGTATATCGGCATCAAGACGCAACAATTGCGGCCTTAAAACCGCAATGCGTTCATCAATCGACGGCGTTTCACCCGGACGATCGTCGAGGTTTTCAAGATTGAATGTGGCTATACGCAAGGGGTTAGGCATCATCGTTTGTCCGAGGGTTCAGGCCGACGGGGCCATAGTTAAAGCCGCCCCTGGTTTAACCGCCAACCAGCCCGACAGGGGCGTTATATGCTGCCCGCTTTTTCAATCGAATCAGAGATGTCATGGGCCATTTCGGCCGAATCCATACCCTCCTTGAAGGAGGCCTAGATGGCCAGGGCCAGTTGCGGCATCAGCTTTTCGTCTTTTGCACTGGGGCGGCCCTTGGCATTTTTAATTTTCTCGGCGACCTTATAAAGCGATTGGCTGAGTTCGGAGATATGGCCGAAACGGGTTCCCTCCATGCGGCGGGACAAATCCTCGGATACGTAAAGCAGGCGGCTGATCAATTCCGGCAGGCTTTCCTTGGACATTTCGCGTTTGGGTCCGGGCAGAATATGTTCGACGAGATAAACGATCTGCTTGGCATGACGATCCATTTTTTGCTCGTTAACCGAGGCGACGGCGGCGTCGATAGCCTTTTGAAATTCTATCGGATCGATATCCCCCTTCCCGGTCGCCCGATGCTGCAGGGTATTGGGCACCTCGATCTGAGGAATGTCCTCGCCTCTCTGCAGGCTGTTCGGGCCACGGCGGTCGGGACCGATATAGTCCGTCGTCACGACGAAGGGTTTGCGGGCATTGGTCAGAGCCTTGACCCGGTCCATCAATTGGCCGGTCGAGATCGGTTTGACGAGCAAATCGTCGGCGCCGGAATCGATGACCCTGCGGACATTGTCAACGCTTGAAGCCCAGGAAGTAGCGATGATGGGAACGAAAGGATTGAGGCCAACGCTGTGGTGACGGATTTCGTAAAAAAGGTTGCACACATCGCCGTCGGAAAGATCAATATCGGAAATCAGCAGGTCGATATCCACTTCCTCGACGAGGCGGCGGACCTGCGACAGCCTTTCGACATCCTTGACGTTGCGTATGCCAAGGCTCGCCAGAGTGCTTTTTAGCCCCGTACGCACCTGACCGTGGGGTTCGGCCAGAACAATCGTCACCTTTTCGAAATTCAGTTCATCCATTCAAGTATTCCAACACCGCTCACGCGGGCCAGCAAATAAATAAAGGCAAAAACGACATTAACCCGACAGGGAAAAGCTCTATATGCGACATTCCCCGTCGAAACCAGCACCCGACATCCATAGTTCGCCCCCCACTATGACAGGAGAAAAGGGTGAATCAACTTATATAAATTAAGTAAAATTATATCAATTCAAGGCTTTTCCGCTTTTTTCCCGATGGATTTAGGGGGCTTACTTGCCACCCGCTCCACCGGGACAGGGCCGGAATTCAGCCTTCCGGGACGGCAAAGGCCTGGGGCGGGAGGCCGGCCCGGTAATCGGACCAGATTCTCAGATAAGCCGTCTCCAGGGCGCTGACGAAAGCATCCGTATTGAACAAGGGACAGCTTTTACGCGATACCGCGATTTTGACCTTGAGTTCGGCCAAGCTGCCTGGAGAACGCGCCAGCCGCAGAGCAAGGGCCTCGTAATCCGCGAGCGAATGGGTAATCAGCTCGGGAGCGCCGGCCGCCCTGAGCAGGCTTGACGAAACCCGCGAGGCGAAATGTCGCCCCTCAAGAGCTACCACCGGCAGGCCCGCCCACAGCGCGTCGCTGGTTGTCGTGTGGCCATTATAAATCCGCGTGTCGAGGGCGAGATCGGCCAGCCGATGGCGGGCCAGATGCGCGTCCTTGGGCATCTTGCCGGCAAAAACAAGGCGGGCGGGATCGACGCCCCGCCCTTCGGCCTGCTGCAAAAGATTTTCCCTGGCCAGGTCATGTTGCCCGAGAAGCCAGAGCACACTGCCCTCGACATTCTGCAAAACCCGCATCCACGCATCGAACATCACCGGGTCGATTTTGTAGGCCTGGTTGAAGGAGGCAAAAACAACCCCCTTCTCCGGCAGGCCGAATTGAGAGCGAACCATCGGGCTTTCAGAAATTGCCTGATCACAGTCATTGGCCTGATAGCAGTGGGGCAGACGGATGATCTTTTCGCTGAAAAAATCATCATCGCCCTCCGGCGCGACAATCGGATCTGCAATCACATAGTCGAAAAAGGATGCCCCGGAGGTGCCTGGGAATCCGAGATAGGTGACCTGAACGGGGGCCGGCCGCAGGGCGCAGATTTCAAGCCGGCTGCGCGCGGTATAGCCGTTCAGATCAACCAGGATATCGACGCCGTCATCGTGGATTTGTTTCGCCGCCGCCTCATAGGGCAAGTCGCCAAGTTCGACAAAATGGTCGCAATCCCCCTTGATACGACGGCGGCAATCGCTGTCGTCCTCAGGACCCAGAGCATAGGCGGCGATTGTGAATTTACTCCGGTCATGGCGCTTGAAAATTCCGGCCGTCAGGTGGCCGATGGCATGGTTGCGCAAGTCCGAGGAAAGATAGCCGATGGTCAGCGGACCCTCTTTTTCTGTCCGCCCGGCCCCGGAAAAGGAGAGGCCGAGGCCGCCAACCCGCGCCGACAAATCGGCACTATGGGCCCGGGCCACGGCCAGGTTCACTTCCTCATCATCGCATCGAAAAATATTGACGAAAGGATTCTCGGCCGGCGTTTCCGCCGCCGCCAGGGCTTTCGTTGTCGCCGACGCCACATTCTGCTCGACCTCTTCTAGCCCTTCCCAGTCACAGGCGGCGCGCATATGTTCGAAAAGCCGGGCCTCAACCACGGCATTGGCATCATCTCCGGCCGATTTCAGACAGGCGATGGCTTCGCCAATATTGCCCTCGCCCCGCAAAAGGTCTGAATAGCCGATGAGAATACCCGGGTTCCCGGGCGCGATGGACAGCCCCTCCTTGAAGCTGGCGCGAGCCTCCTCCAGCCTGCCGCATTCCGCCAGAGCCACGGCGAGATTATTATGAGCCTCAAAAAAGCCCGGCGCGCCTTCGATGGCGCGTGTAAAACAGGTGATTGCCTCATCCCTCCTTCCCGTCGCCAACAGGATGGTGCCGAGATTATTTTGAGCCTGGGCATTGGCGGGATTGGCCTCGACGGCCTTGCGGAAACAGGTTTCCGCCTCCTCTCCACGGTTTTGCCCCTTAATCAGATTGCCGAGATTGTTGAGGGCCGAATCGTAAACCGGGTTGATCTCGATGGCCCGGCAATAGCTCGCCTCGGCGGCCGCAATATCGCCGGTATTTTCCAGGGCAATCCCGAGATTGAAATGCCCCTCGGCGTAATCGGGGTTGAGTTCAAGCGCCTGACCATAGGCGCCCGCAGCTTCTTCAAAACGCCCGGCCGCGACCAGAGCGTTGCCAAGTGAATTATGGCCGTCGATAAAAGCCGGCTCTAATTCCAGGGCTCTTTCAAAACTGCCGATGGCCTCGTCAACCCGCCCCTGGGATCTTAAGGCAATGCCAAGGTTGCAATGGGCAGAGGCATTGGCGGGATTGACCGACAGGGAGCGGGAAATATGCTCGACGGCATCTTCCCCCTGGCCGCTCTGAAGAAGGATAATGCCGAGCAGGTGAAGCGCGTCGGCATTTTGTGGTTCCCTAGCAAGCAGGGATTGCGCCGCCAGACGGGCCTCTTCCATTCGTCCCACCTGGAAATGCCCAAGCACCGTGTTGATATCAACGGGCGGCCCACCATCGCCTTGTTGCTGATTGTCAGACAATCCCCTGCCCCGGTTTTGAATAAGAACTGGCTGGGGCGGCAGGATTCGAACCTGCGAATGCCGATACCAAAAACCGGTGCCTTACCACTTGGCCACGCCCCATCAGTTCGGGCCGAAAATAGGGATTTTTACGGCGACCTGCAACCGGCATCTCAGGGCCGGCGGGAAAGGCTGGAAAAGAGCGAAAAAGAGACCGCCTCAGGCGACCAGGCTGATAATCCTGAAATTGGAGACCAGGGCGGAAACCTGATCGGGGATTGCGAATTTCACACTCACCACCAACTCGTCGCTGACCCGCATGGCCAGTTGGCGGGCCTCGGCCAGCTCCAGGGTCGACGCCCGCTCGGAAGACAGGTTCTGGGTCGCATAACCAAGCCGTTTAAGGTTGCCCGAAACCGTGGCGAGCCGGTCGCTGATCGCGGTTTGCCCGGTTTGCGCCAATGTCTGCGCCGATTGGGCATTAGCGAGGCTGTCCAGGCTTGCCGTATCAATCCCCGTCGCCAGACTGCCGCTGAGGGAAGAAAGCAGGGTGATGCTGAAGCTGTCGTCGCTGTCGGTGCCCGAGCCGACCTTGACGCTGAAGGTGCGGTCCGTGGCCAGCAACTGCTGGCCCTGGAAATTGGCGTCATTGGCGATAGCGTCAATCTCGTCGCGTTTTTCCTTGAACTGAAAATCGAGAACGGCGCGCTCATGGTCCGAAAGGGCGCTGTCCGCCGCCTGCGCCGCCAGGCTCTGTAATTCATCGACCAGGGGATCGATCAGTTTCAGCGCCGCCTGCGCCACCTGCAAAAGGGCGATGACCTGACGGGCGTTGGCCACGACAGCCTTAAGGGCCTCGCTCTGGATGTTATAGCGGGTGTTGAAATCATCATCGGGGGGATTGTCGAGATTAGTGCCGTCTTCCTCTGAACGCAGAGTCTGCTTGGGCGCGTCTTTCGAAAAAGCCACCGTCGTATTAGGCAGAGTCTCGGCGTAGAAAGAACCGATATCGGCATACAGAGTGGTGAGGTCGCTCATACCAGCAACGCGCTCCAACACTAATTGCGAGCCGTCCTGGCATATAAAACAAAGCCTGCGCGCCATCCTGGCCGCAGAAACGAACAAGCCAGCCTGCTGCCTGACAACAGGCAAACAGGAACAAGGGGTCCGTTTGATCTAATTCAAAGCGCGAGTTGCGCCCCACTTCCCTCCCACAGGAAGCCCACGAAGAACCCAACCGGGAAATTCATGGAAGCGCCAGTCTAGCACCTTTTTGCGGATTTAGAAAAGCCCCACCCCGAGAAGGGCTGAAATCAGGCGGCTTTGCCGCCTTTGGCAACGTTATCGAGATACCAGCGGTAAGCTTTTCTTAAGCCCTCTTCGAGGCCGGTTTGCGCCGTCCACCCCAGGCCTTCGAGCAGACCGACATCAAGCAGCTTGCGCGGCGCCCCGTCGGGCTTGTCGGTATTATAGTCAAAACGGCCCTTAAACCCGACCACCCGGGCGATGGTTTCGGCCAGCTCGGCAATCGTCACGTCCTCGCCGGTGCCGACATTGATATGGGTTTCTTCGGATGTGTTTTTCATCATGAAGACCAGGGCGTCGGCAAGATCATCAACATAAAGAAATTCGCGCTTGGGCTTGCCGGTGCCCCAGATCTCGACGCTCTCGGCCCCGCTTTCCTTGGCCGCGTGCACCTTCATAATCATCGCCGGAATAACGTGGCTGCCCTGGAGATCGTAGGTGTCATGGGGACCATAGAGATTGGTCGGCTGGGCGGAGATGAAATCACAGCCATATTGGCGGCGAAAAGCCTGACACAACTTGATGCCGGAAATCTTGGCCATGGCATACCACTGGTTGGTCGGCTCAAGGGGACCGCCGAGAAGATCGTCCTCTTTCATCGGCTGAGAGGCGAGCCGGGGGTAAATACAGGACGAACCTAGGAACAACAGCTTTTTGACCGCGTTCGTCCAGGCGGCGTGGATGATATTGGCCTCGATGATCAAATTGTCATAAATGAACTCGGCCGGGCGGGTGTCGTTGGCGAAAATACCGCCGACAGTGGCCGCGGCGAGAAAGACCGCATCGGGTTTCTCGGCCGCCATCCAGGATTCGACCTCCCCCTGGCGGCGCAAATCAAGATCGCGGTGAGGCACGGTAAGAATATCGCAATTTTCAACAGCCAGGCGGCGGACAATCGCCGCCCCCACCATCCCCGTGTGACCGGCGACCCAGACCTTGCGGCCTTCAAGGGTGAAAGGGAGATCATTCATCGGCGGCATTCCTGCGTTCCTTTTCTCCGGCCACGGTGACCAGATCGGCCTCGACCATTTCACTCACCAGATCGGCAAAGCTGGTCTGATGGCGCCAGCCGAGAACCCGTTCGGCCTTTGAGGGATCGCCGCGAAGGTGATCGACTTCGGCCGGACGGAAATAGCGTGGATCGATCTCGACCAGCACATCCCCGCTGGCGGCATCAACGCCCTTTTCATCGACACCCTTGCCGTGCCATTCAATGGGACGGCCGATATTGCGAAAGGCCAGCTCGACGAATTCCCGCACCGAATGGCTCTCGCCGGTGGCGAGGACGTAATCGTCGGGCGTCTCCTGCTGGAGAATGCGCCACATTCCTTCCACATAGTCGCGGGCATGGCCCCAGTCCCGCGCCGCGTCGAGATTGCCGAGGTGAACCTTGTCCTGGAGGCCGAGCTTGATGGCGGCCACCGCACGGGTGATCTTGCGGGTGACGAAGGTCTCGCCCCTGGTCGGCCCCTCGTGGTTGAAGAGAATGCCGTTCGAGGCGTGAAGGTTATAGGATTCCCGATAGTTGACCGTGATCCAATAGGCATAAAGCTTGGCCGCGCCGTAGGGGCTGCGCGGCTGAAAGGGGCTGGCCTCGTTTTGCGGCGGCGGGGTGTTGCCATAAAGCTCCGAGGTTGAGGCCTGGTAAAAGCGCACCGTCTTTTCCATTCCCAGAATGCGGATTGCCTCAAGAAGCCGCAAGGCCCCGATGCCGTCGGCATTGGCGGTGTATTCAGGGGTTTCGAAGCTGACCTGTACGTGGCTCTGGGCGGCGAGATTATAAATCTCGGTGGGCCGGGTTTCCTGAACCAGGCGGATCAAATTGGTGGCATCCGTCATATCGCCGTAATGCAGCGAGAAACGCACCTTTTCCTCATGGGGGTCGTGATAGAGGTGATCAACCCGCGCCGTGTTGAATGAGGAGGAGCGCCGCTTGACGCCGTGGACCACATAGCCCTTTGCGAGCAATAGTTCGGCCAGATAGGCCCCGTCCTGTCCGGTGATCCCGGTAATGAGTGCAACCTTGTCGGCCATAATTTTTAGTTCCTCTTCCCCTTGCCCCTTAAAATCTTTTTTTTAGGCGCCGCCGGGACAAGCCTGGCGCATCCCCGCTCACAAGCCGCCAACTCGCCGTTAACCCATCGTACGCTAGCCGATTTGCCGCCGCGGCAAAAGGCCTGGCGCCGCCGCGATGGTGTCGGATCGCCATCAGACAGACCGTCTATGTCTCACATCCGGGGCAAAAAGGGAACAGCCCCGGCAAAAAGTCATACCCGGTCATACGGCTGGCACAAAAAAAACGTTTCCATACATGATAAACATGGTTAACAGCCACAGGCTACATGTAATATTAACCTTTGAATCTAGATAGTTATATTTTTTTGATGTGATTCAACACCAAGCGTTGGCGATGCAGCCTTTATATTGATGAAACGGGCTTTTGGTCATACCATGATTGAGATGAAATGGACGGCGGACTTCTTTTACCGAAACCGAGGAAAATGACCCAGATTTCTCCATGGAGCGTCAAGGGCGTTGACCCCCAGGCACGCGACGCCGCAAAAACGGCGGCACGCAAGGCCGGCAAGACCATCGGCGCATGGCTGAGCGAGGTTATTCACAATGCCGCCGCCGGCGCGCCTGCCCCGGGCAGCGTCCCCGCAGCAAGCACCGACGCCCCCGCAGTTGCGACGGCAGCCCTTCCGTCCCCGGCCCATCTACCGGCAGCGCCAGGCACCGACGCCCTGAGGGATGAAATCCGGAAACTCAACAAGCGCTACAGCGAGCTTGAGGACGTCATCGCCGAAACCATCGAGCCCCTGGTGCGCCGGGTGCGAAAACTCAGCAGCCAGTCAGAGGCGACGGTCGAGATTCAAAATCAGGTCAACAGCCTGCAACGCCTTGCCCGGGACGTCGAAAACGTCCGCGATCTCGAATATCAGGTTCGCGAATTGCGGCAACGCCCGGTTCCCGAGGCCGACACCTCCGAGCTTCGCGAAAAGCTCACCGCCCTTCAGTATCAGGTCGAGGAAGTCGCGGCGCGGAGTGGCGACGGCGGTGGTGTATCGGATGCGGAGATGCAGCGTCTGGAAAATCTGGTCGAAGAGCTTCGCCAGACCCTGCCCAAACAGATCTCGGACCAGTTCAACCAGATCAATGAAATTGAACAGGAACTTGAAGAGATCAAGACCCAGACCACGTCGGGGGCCGGCACCGGACCGATGGAGCGAGCCATGACCCGGCTCGCCGAACGGGTGCAGAAACTTGAAGAGAGCCAATCGGACGGCAAGGGCGGCCTGTTCGGCTGAGCGCCTGGCTGTTATTTCCGGCCTGCCTTTTTCGGCCTAACCCTTTGCCGCTTCGTCCAAATCCCCGACATCGCCGATAAGGGCCGCCGCCTTCACCCACCATTTTTTACCCGCCGCAACCGAATCCGCGGCAATCGATTGCGCCGCCTCTCGGGCTTGAGCCTCCCCGGCGAAAAGGCCGAAACAGGTGGCGCCGCTGCCCGACATGCGGCCAAGAAGGCAATCCGGGGCGGCCTCAAGGGCAGCCAGAATTTTGCCGATTTCCGGCATCAAACTTATGGCGGCCACGGCGAGATCGTTGTGTCGGCCCTTCAAGAGCGCCGCCAGTTCCCCGCCATTGCCGGGAATTGTGTCAAACCGCCCGGCAGAGGAAAAATCCCCCGCCCGCGCCTTGAATACCGCCGGGGTCGACAGAGGCGCCATCGGGTTGACCAGAACCACCCAGGCTTTAGGCAGGGGCGGGGCCGGGGTAATCTCTTCACCGATCCCACCAACAAAAGCCGCCTTTCCTTCGAGGCAAAAAGGCACATCGGCGCCCAGCGTCAAGGCGAGCTCGGCCAGGGCCGATTTCTCAAGGCCCACCCCCCAAAGACAGGTGAGTGCACGCAGGGTCGCCGCGGCATCGGCCGACCCGCCACCGATCCCCGAAGCCACGGGCAGATTTTTTGTCAGGATAATTTCCGCCCCGGGGCATGCCTCCCCGGCATCAGTCCCGGCGGCCTTTTGCAGGGCCCGGGCTGCTTTTAAAACCAGATTATCGCCACCACCGCCGATCAGGGAGGCGAAGGGGCCGTCAATGGAAAGCGTAATCCCCTCGCCCGCCCGCACCGCGATCGTGTCGCCAATTCCGGCAAAGGCCATCAGGCTGTCGAGAAGGTGATAGCCGTCGTCCCTCCGCCCGAGCACATGGAGATAGAGGTTGAGCTTGGCGGGTGCCGGGAAGCGGATAAAACTACCGGCTTTTGACACAGCGTCGTCGCCAGTGCCCGCCCGATCGTTATCGCAATACCCCGCCATCACAGACCACCGGCGGCTCAGGACGACCGCTCGGGGGCGGGTGTTTCCAAATCCGTCTCGGGCAGTCCGGACTCGATTTTCTTTTTGATCTTTTCAGCCTCCTCGGGCTCGGGGTCCAGGGCGAGAGCGCGCTGCCACTGGAAACGGGCCTCAAGGGTGCGCCCGATCCGCCAATAGGCGTCACCGAGATGATCGTTGATGGTCGAATCCTGGGGCTTGAGCTCAATCGCCTTTTCGAGGCTTTCAACCGCGCCGGCGTAATCACCGAGCCGGTACAGCACCCAGCCCTGGGAATCGATGATATAGCCGTCGGTGGGGCGCAACTCGACGGCGCGGGCGATCATCTTCTGCGCCTTGTCCAGGTTGATCCCCTGATCGACCCAGGAATAGGCGAGATAGTTCAGCACATAGGGCTGGTTGGCGCTGAGTTCCAGGGCGCGAAGAAAATCGGTTTCGGCCTGCGGCCATTGGTCGGAGCGTTCCAACGCGATGCCGCGGGCGTAAAGCAGGGCCCAATGCTGTTTTTCCAGCTTGCCGATACGCTCAATCGCCCGGTCATAGGCCTTTACCGCTTTTCTGAATTCTTCCTTGCCGCGCCAGATATCGCCGAGACTGATCAGAACATCGAAACGTTCCGGGTTGTCTTTCGCCAATTGTTCCAGCCTCTCAATCGCCTCGTCGCTGCGCCCGATGGCTTCCAGGTTGAGGGCAATCCTCAAATCCACCAGGCCGCGATAGGGTGAGTCGGCGGGAATGGCCTCATAGATTTCAATCGCCTCCTGGCGACGCCCCTGCATATCGAAAATTTCGGCGATCAAAGCCTGTGCAATAGGAAAATCGGGACGCAGGGCCAGCGCCATGCGGGTGTAGATCAGCGCCACGCGGGTGGCGCCTTCCTGATGCAGAGCGCTTGAAATATTGAACAGGGCCTCGGACATGCCCTCCAAGACCGTACCGACAATAATCTCGGGCGGCTGGTCTCTTTCCAGGCGCATCACGGTGGGACCGATCAGCATGAAATCGGGGTTTTCCTGGCGATAGCCGTCATAAAGCTCTTTCGCCTTATCGGCCTGGCCAACACGCTCATAGAAGGAGCCAAACAGCTCAACCAGACGGAAAGACGTCGGATTGCCGCTTTCCAGAGACTTGTCATAGCCCGCCTTGGCCTCCATAAGCTGACCAGCAACATCGTAGATGAGGCCGGTATGAAGGTCGCGCAGGATGGAAAATCCGCTGCTTTCGCTCAAAGGGGCCAGGGTCGCGATGGCATCGTCGATCCGATCCTCGCCGACCAGCACCCAGGACAGCACGAGAAGTTTGAGAAACTTGTTAAAACCCTGATCGGGGATCGCTTCGAGGCGATTTTCCGCCGCCCGGAACCCCCCTTCCTTCACATCCCGGATGACCAGGGTAAGGATCGGCAACGTCGCTTGCGGATTCTGGCGAAGGATGCGTTTGGCGAGCATGATCGCCTCATCCTCGCGGCCTTCCTCGACCATGAGAAGATAGGCCCGGTTGAGGAGATCGATATTATCCGGATCGCTTTTCAGGGTCTGAAGGAGAAAGTCCCCCGCATTGCCGGGGGCCCCGTGAAGCTCGGCATAAATACTGGCCAGATAATTGCCCGGACCGGAGGTGGATTTGCCGTTGGTTAAAACTTCCCCGTCTGCCCCGGCCTCGTCAGGCGGCGGCGGTGCCGCCACTTCGGGCGGCGCCTTTGGCTGACAGCCGGTCGTGAGAAAAACCGTCAGAATAATAATTTTTACGCCACGCAGAACCATTGAAGAGGGCCACCATAAAGGTCAAAAACAGATCGGGGCTGCACGCCCCCGCTCAGAGCCCGGAAAAACTGGCTTTAAGCCTTTGCATCTTAACCATATTCCATGGCCACCGCCATCCCCTGACCGATCACCGGCAAGCGAACAGGGCTACATATTCGGATAATTGGGGCCGCCCCCACCCTCCGGCACCACCCAGTTGATATTCTGGGTCGGGTCCTTGATATCGCAGGTCTTACAGTGGACGCAGTTCTGGGCGTTGATCTGCAGGTGCGGCTTACCTTCCTCGACCCCGAGAATTTCATAGACGCCAGCCGGACAATAGCGCTGTTCGGGCGCATCATAGAGCTTCAGATTAACGTCGATGGGCACGTTCACGTCTTTCAGGGTCAAATGGGCGGGCTGGTTTTCTTCATGGTTGGTGCTTGAAAGAAAGACCGAAGACAGCTTGTCGAAGGTGATTTTCCCGTCCGGTGCCGGATAGTCGATTTTCGGGCAATCACCGGCCTTTTTCAGGCTTTCGTTATCGGCGTGATGGCCCAGGGTCCAGGGCCCGAGCCCGCGCAGAACAAACGTCTCGACAGCCGAATAAAGCACCCCGGCCCACAGCCCCCAGCGGAAGGCGGGACGGATATTGCGTTCGCGCTTTAATTCCTTCCATACCCAGCTCTTGCGGATGTCCTCGCCATATTCCCGGATCTCGACGCCCGATGCGCCGTCGAGACGACCCGTCGACATGGCCTCGAAAATGGCCTCTGCCGCAACCATGCCGGACTTCATGCCTGTGTGGCTGCCCTTGATCTTGGGCACATTGAGGAAACCGGCACTGTCGCCGATGAGGAGACCGCCGGGAAAGGTCAGCTTTGGAATCGACTGAAAGCCGCCCTCGCTGAGCGCCCGGGCACCATAGGCGATCCGCCGCCCGCCCTCAAAAGTGGGGCGGATTGAGGGATGAAGCTTAAAGCGCTGAAACTCGTCAAAGGGGCTGAGATAGGGGTTCTCATAATCAAGCCCGACGACAAAACCGACAGCCACCTGATTGTCTTCCAGATGATAAAGAAAGGAGCCACCATAGGTTTTGCTGTCCAGGGGCCAGCCGACGGTGTGGACGATCCGCCCCGGCGCATGGTTCTCAGGCGCGACCTCCCATAATTCCTTGATGCCGATGCCGTAGGTCTGGGGCGCGACGCCCTGGCGGAGATCAAACTTTTCCATCAAAATCTTGCTCAGAGACCCCCGGCAGCCTTCGGCGAACAGGGTCTGTTTGGCCACCAGTTCAACGCCGGGCTGATGGTTGGCTGTGGGCTCGCCGTCCTCGCCGATGCCCATGTCGCCGGTGGCGATGCCGCGCACCGCCCCATCTTTGTCGTAAAGCACTTCTGCGGCGGCAAATCCGGGGTAAATTTCGACCCCCATCGCCTCGGCCTCACCGGCCAGCCAGCGGCACAGATTGCCGAGGGAAATAATGTAATTGCCGTGATTGTTCATCTGCGGCGGGGTCGGCAGGCGAAATGACTTTTTGCCGGTCAGGAACAAAAAGCGGTCTTCCCCGGCAGGCGTATTGAGCGGCGCGCCGCGTTCCTTCCAGTCGGGGAAAAGTTCATCGAGCGCCCGGGGCTCTAAAACCGCGCCGGAAAGAATATGCGCCCCGATCTCCGAACCCTTTTCAACGATACAGACAGACACCTCGTGGGCCTGTTCGGCGGCCAGTTGCTTTAAACGGATGGCAGCGCCAAGCCCGGCGGGACCACCGCCGACAATAACCACATCGTATTCCATAACGTCGCGTTGCATCGGGGCTCCTTGAGATGTTGTTCCGACTTTTTATTGCGGCGTCAAAGCCTGTCGGAAATCCTGCTTTCCTGTGTTAGGTTCCCCCTCATGGAAAAGGAGGACAATTCCGAAATGCTTCTGCGCTGGCAGCTTGAAGCCGGCGTCGATGAAGCCATCTCGGCTGATCCCGTAAACCACTATCACGAGAGGTCCGGGAAAGACCAGAGCGGGGTGACGGGCGCGCCTTCCGCAGGTTCCTCAGCCTTGGCCCCGGCCCCGGCCTCACCACCAGCCTCACCGCCGGGCTTGAATGAAACCGCCGCTGTTTTCAAACCCGCCCCGGAGCCCCTTAAACCGCGCCGTGCCGGGGGACAGGAAAGCGCCCTGCACGATGCAAGGGCGGCCGCCCATGACGCGCCTTCCCTGGAGGCTTTGCGCACTATTTTAGAGAATTTCGACGGCTGCGGCCTGAAAACAACCGCCACCTCTCTGGTTTTCGGCGAGGGTAACAGCCAAGCCCAGATCATGTTCGTCGGCGAAGCGCCGGGCGCTGATGAGGATCGGATGGGCCGCCCCTTCGTCGGGGTCAGCGGCCAGCTTCTCGACCGCATGATGGAGGCTATCGGCCTTGACCGGAAGAGCGCCTATATCACCAACATCCTGCCTTGGCGGCCGCCGGGCAACCGCAACCCCAGTCCGGCCGAGATCGCCATCTGCCTGCCCTTTATCGAACGCCAGATCGAGTTGATCGAGCCTGATATCCTGGTCATGGTCGGCGGCGTTTCAGCCAAGACCCTGCTCGGCCGCAGCGAGGGGATCATGCGTATGCGGGGCAACTGGTTCGAATATGCCAGCCCCGGCCTGCCCAGCCCGGTTCAGGGGAGAGCCATTTTCCATCCCGCCTATCTGCTGCGCTCGCCGGCCCATAAACGGGAGGCCTGGATCGATCTTCTCGAAATAAAGGCCCGTTTGAAGTCTTTATCGTAACTCTCTGAAATTCCACAAAAACACAACATTATCCACATCCTGTGGATAACTCTTACCATATCTTGTAGTTTAAGACTTGTTTGGGGGGTGGGAATCGCCTAATAATTCAGCGATGTCATTCCACCTGAAATCGAAAAAGCTGAAGCGCCCGTTTTTCCCGCGGGCGCTTGTTTTGGGTCTTGGAATCCCGCTCGCCCTCTCGCTTGCCGGCGCCGTCCCGGTTCCGACAAGCCAAGCCGGTGAGGTTGAGCTTTTCCCGGCCCCCGACGCCGCCCTGCCCGAATCCGCAACGAGTAACCCGGCTCAACTGGTCGTAGCGGACGCAAATACGTCCATCCCTGTTGATACGGAAGTGGCGGTGCTGGAATCGACTGTTTCAGGGGCAACCGACGCCTTAAACAGACAGGGTGAAGAAAGGGTTAGAAAGCTGCCCCGACAGCTCAATGAAGATGACGTTATAACCTACTGTAAAATATTTCTCTTTCAGAAGGACGGCAAATGGTCGGCGGCCGACCTCGAGATTAAAAAACTCAACGACCCGATTTTGCTCGGACATGTAGAGGCCCAGCGTTATCTCCACCCGACTAAATACCGCTCTAAATACAATGAACTGCGCGACTGGCTGAAACTCTATTCAGACCATCCCCAGGCCAAGCGAATCTATAACCTGGCCATGCGGCGCAAACCGGCCAAGGCCAAGGCCCCGGTGCGGCCTGTGAAAACCGGCTATCTGATCGGCGGCGGCACCGACCCCGGTTCCCAGGTCGAATTTCCCTATGTCTCGCGCAAGAAGCTGACCAAGGATCAGAAACGGCAGGTCAACAAACTTAAATCGGCGGTCCGCAGGTATATTCGCCGTGGCGGACCGACCAAGGCGAAGGAAATCCTGACCGCATCACCGGCCCTTAAATTCATCGACCGGATCGAGACCGATCACCTTCTGGCAAAAATCGCTCAAGGATATTTTTCCGCCTCGAAGGACAAGGAAGCCTTCGAAATTGCATCCAAAGTTGCCGGACGCTCGGGGAAAAAGGTGCCCCGCGCCCACTGGATTGCGGGGCTGGCGGCCTGGCGACTGGGCCAGCTTGAGATTGCTGCAAAACATTTTGAGACCCTGGCCGTATCGGACACCGCCTCTGGATGGAACGTCTCTGCCGCCGCCTATTGGGCGGCCCGCGCCCATCTGCTCGCGCGCCACCCCGAAAAGGTCAACCACTGGCTCAATATCGCGGCCTTGAACGGGCGCACTTTTTACGGCCTTCTGGCGCGGCGCAATCTCGGCCTGCCGACTTTCTTTAACTGGACTATTCCGGCTCTGACCCCGGCCATGCTGGCTCGTTTTCAGGCCATCCCCGCTGGCAAACGCTCGCTGGCCCTGATCGAGGCCGGGCGCTATACAACGGCGGAAAAGGAACTGCGCAAGATTTATCCCTCCGTCGACCCCGAGATCGCCAAGACCATCCTTGGCGTCGCCATGAAAGGCAATCTGCCGGGCCTGGCCATGCGGATCGGCACCCAATGGGGGGGCAAGAACAACAACCCCAATGACGGCGCCCTTTATCCGGCCCCAGGCTGGACGCCCGTCGGTGGTTTTTCCGTCGATCGGGCGCTGGTTTACGCCATCATCCGCCAGGAATCCCGCTTCGTCCCCAATGCCAAAAGCCATGCCGGAGCACGGGGCCTGATGCAATTGATGCCGCGCACCGCCTCCTATCTCGCCAAGGGCGAAAAATTCCGGGGGGCCAACAGAGACAAGCTGTTTGATCCCGAACTCAACATCACCCTGGGCGAAGCCTATATCAGCCAGCTTCTCGAGAATGATCTGGTTCAGGGAAACCTTTTCCTGCTTGCCGTCGCCTATAACGGAGGGCCTGGAAATCTTTCGAAATGGCAGCGTAAAACAAAGTATTACGATGACCCGCTGCTGTTCATCGAATCCATTCCTTCGGCGGAAACGCGCAATTTCATCGAGAAGGTTCTGACCAATCTGTGGATCTATCGCCAACGTCTCGACCAGCCCGCCCCTTCGCTCGATGCCATCGCCGCGGGCGAATGGCCGACTTATACGCCCCTTGACGGCAATAAGATGAAGCTGGCTAAAAATGCCGGGCATTGATGAAAGCAAGGCTTTCCTGCCGGTCAATATCGCGCTTCTGACCGTTTCCGACACCCGCAGCGCTGGCGACGACAAGTCCGGCGACCTCTTGAAAAAAAATATCGAGGCCGCCGGCCACAAGATCGTCAAACGCACGATCCTTGCCGACGAGCTGGACCAACTGATCGATTTCCTCAAATCCTGTATCGCCGATTCCCAAATCGACGTCGTGATATCGACCGGCGGCACCGGGGTCACCGGCCGCGATGTCACCCCGGAAGCCTTTCAGGCGGTGTATGAAAAGGAAATTCCCGGTTTCGGCGAACTATTCCGGATGCTGAGTTATGAGAAAATCAAAACATCGACCATCCAGTCCCGGGCCACCGGCGGCGTTGCCGGGGGGACCTATCTTTTCGCCCTGCCGGGTTCGCCCGGCGCCTGCCGCGATGCCTGGGAGGACATCCTGCGCTGGCAGCTCGATTCGCGTTATCGCCCCTGTAATTTCGTCGAACTGATGCCGCGTCTTCAGGAGAAGTGATCCGGCGCTCAACCCGTTCGCCCCATTTTTCCCTGGCGCCAGCGCCGATAGGCCGCCCCGTCATCCACATCATCAAGCTGCCCGACGAACCCGGCGCTCTCGACCTTTTTTAGATTTGCCAATGTATCGGCCAATGCATGGCTCGAAGACCAGCGGACATTGCAAAATAACCGCCCGCAGGAGGAGCTTCGGCCACGTCGCCGCCCCGCCCCGACGAGCCAATAGCCGCCGTCGCCGGCCGGGCCAAAGACGAAATCATGCCTTCCCAGTTGCTTAAAGGCGTCGCTGATCATACTGGCGGTAATTGCCGGGATGTCGCTGCCGATAATCACTGCCGGACCCGGCGGCAGGGCATTAAAAATACGGCCCATGCGTGCGCCCAGCTCCCCGCCGCCCTGAGCCAGGGTTTCGATCCGGCCCTTATTCACCAGCCGGCCAAGGTTCCGGTCAAGGCCCCGACCCTTTGCCGCGCTGTCCGGGGTAAGGGCCAGCCAGACCCGCCAGGTCCGGGAAGAGCGGGGCGGGGCCAGCCGCGCCAGCAAAGCGGCGAGAGTGCGGCGCTGAAAGTCGAGAGCGGCGAAGGCCCCGATATCCCTTGCCAAACGCCGCTTACCCGTGCCCAGCCGGGGCAGACGGGTGAAGATAATGAGGTGTCGTTGCGGGTTCATCCATAGAACCTCTGGATAAGGCGCACAGGCACGCCGGCAAAATATAAACCGAGACAGAAAAGGTTTCGCATTGAGCGGCCAAGATAGGTGGAAGCCCTGTAGCGCGCCGCATCGCTCACCGCCACAATGTCGAGAGGAATAAGGGCCCGGAATCCGGAAGCGGCCTTAAGGCGGCGGATGAAATCCACATCCTCCATCAGCGGCAGGGCGGCAAATCCCCCCAGCGTCTCATAAAAAGGTTTGGCGATCAGCAACCCCTGATCACCGTAGGGCAGGGCGAAAACCCGGCAGCGCCAGTTGACCAGACGCGCCAAAAGACGCGCCGGGGCGACATCATCATTGAGGGCAAAACGGAAATAACCGGCCCGGCGGGCATCGGTCTCCCGGGATATAAACTCTATAATTTCCGCCCCCCAGCCGTCGCCAAGAACGGTATCGCCATGGAGAAAAAGCAGCCAATGGCCTTTGGCCTCTTGCGCCCCGGCGGCGAGCTGAGCGCCGCGGCCCTGGGGGGCGGTGACGACCCGGGCATGGTTGCGCGCGGCTTGCTTGAGCGTTTCATCACTTGAACCGCCATCGACGACGATAATTTCAAAAGGCAGCCGCCTGTCGCCCCCTGCGTAAAGGGCGGCAAGGCAACCACCAATGGTATGGGCGGCGTTAAGGGTCGGGATGACAATGGTGAGCCGGGGCGCGGACATGGCCGGAACCATAGCCCAGAGAGGGAGATTAAGAAAAACATCTGATATTTGTTCTTGCTTTGTTCCGGTTTAAACCCTAACCTTGAACCGATGCAGAAAGAAAGCCCAAGCCAATTTTCCGGCGATCCGCTTTTTGCCGACCGCCATTTCGGCAATGATCAGTTGCCCGACCAGCCCCTTAAAGGGCGCGGCACGCAGGGAAATATTGAAGGACGCTTTGAGACCCTGACCCGCCAGCGTCTTGATGACGGATGGCAGGCGGAATACGCAGAAGGGGAATACGGAAACGAAGAATATGGCGAGACCGCCTGGCCCGCCCCCCAGACAGAAATTTATCGCGATGCCAGCCGAACCATCCTTGCCCGCAACACATCGCCAGATCTGCCTTTTGACCGCTCGGTCAATCCCTATCGCGGCTGTGAGCATGGGTGCAGCTATTGTTATGCCCGCCCCTCCCATGCCTATCTCGGCCTTTCGCCTGAACTAGATTTTGAGACCCGGCTTTTCGCCAAGCCCGATGCCCCGGCCCTGCTTGAAGCGGCGCTGCGGCGGCCGGGCTACAAACCCGCCGTTATTGCGTTGGGCTCCAACACCGATCCCTATCAACCCGCGGAGCGGGGGTTGCAGATCACCCGTGAAATTTTGGAGGTGCTCGACGCCTTTTCCCATCCGGTTGCGATTGTCACCAAATCGGCATTGGTCCTGCGCGACCTGGATATTCTTAAGGTCATGGCCGGGCGCGGCCTGGCTTCGGTGGCGATCAGCGTCACAACCCTGGACAAAACCCTTGCCTCGCGGATGGAACCCAGGGCCAGCGCGCCGGCGCGCCGCCTTGATGCGATCGCCAAACTGGCCAGAGCGGGTATTCCAACAGCCGTTTTCAGCGCCCCGATGATCCCGGCGCTGAACGATCATGAACTTGAAAAAATTCTAAAAAAAGCGGCAAATGCCGGCGCGTCGAGCGCGGCCTATATGCTCCTTCGTCTGCCCCATGAGGTCGAGCCCCTGTTCACCGCGTGGCTGGAGACCCATTACCCCGAGCGCGCCCGACGGGTGCTTAACCTGATCCGTCAGTGCCGTGAGGGTGAGTTGAATGACAGCGCCTTTGGCCGGCGGATGAGAGGAACCGGGGCGATAGCCGATTTGTTATCGAAGCGATTTAGCACCGCCTGCCGCCAGCTCAATCTCAAAGGGGCCGAGATTGACCTCGATCCCAACCAATTCTGTCCACCCCTGGCGAAGGGCGACCAGATGGCGCTTTTCTAAGGCCCACGAAAAGGCCGGAAAGGCCCAGAATCGACAGGAAAAAAGAGCGATCTGCCTTTTCGCACAGAACGAAACCCTTCCCCCGGACGAAGCCTAATGCCTGGCGACCAGACCCGGCAGGGCTTCGAGAAATTCCCGCGCCCTGAGCGTCATGTCATGGCAGAGAAACTTGCTTTGGCAGTAATTGCAGTCAGAGGCCATTCGACACTCTTTCATCGCGCCATCAAGTTCGTTTATCGCCTTGTGGATGTGATTAAGGTAATGGGGCGCCGGGGCGTCCTTGGGTTTTTTGCCGCGCCCTATAGAGGCCTTTGAGGTCTTTGTTTTACCCCGATTAGTCTTTGCATTACTCATCATTTCCCTCGCCCCCCCTTTTTTAAACTGGAATAATACTGAGCCCTATTCGCATACTCTTGCATGAATTACCCGTTTTGGACGAGTCTTTTTATACCGTCACACCATAAAATCACATTGATCTGTCGCCAATAGACGACCCAAGTTCAAATCCCCGGCAAGGGAGTGAAATGAAGGCTGCGCCGTCAAAGCAGGACTGCCAAAGACCCCTTTCGCCATGCTAGAATCCCGCCATGATCAACCATTTCGATCTTACCGGCCTCGCCCTCGTAGTGGTTGCCGCGGTTCTTTGCGGCATCGTCATGCTACGCCTGCGCCAGCCGGCCATCGTCGGCTATATCCTTGCCGGTATCCTTCTCGGCCCCTCGGCTTTGGGACTGGTTGAGAATCGCGAACAAATCACCGTTCTGGCCGAGCTTGGCGTGCTGATGCTGCTTTTCCTCATCGGCATGGAACTCTCCCTCGATGCCTTCAAGTCGGTATGGCGCAAGGCCCTTGTCGCGGCGGTTCTGCAAATTTTCATCAGCGTCGGCGCCACCCTGACCCTGTCCTTGATCTTCGGGTGGTCACTGGGTCTGGCTGTTCTGCTGGGGTTTGTTATCGCCCTCTCCAGCACGGCGGTGGTGATCAAGATTATCGAGGGGATGAACCTTCTTAAAACACCCATCGGGCGGATCATCGTCGGTGTATTGATCGCCCAGGATCTGGCCTTTATTCCGATGATGCTGATCCTCGGCAATCTCGCCGCCGACGGCACCGACCCCGCCGGTGTGGCCAGAATTATTCTTTCGGTGGCCCTTCTTATCGCTATCGTCGGTTATCTCGGCCGACGTAAAAAGATCGAGTTGCCGTTTGCCAAAATGGTTGCCGGACACGCCGATCTGACTCCCCTGCGCGGGCTGGCGCTGTGCTTCGGCAGCGCCACGGTGACCGGCCTGCTCGGCCTTTCACCCGCTTACGGCGCCTTTCTCGCCGGGCTTGTGATCGGTAACAGCACCGAACGCAAGGCGATGAAACACGGCATAAAGCCGATCGAGAGCATTTTGATGATGGTCTTTTTTCTCTCCATCGGTCTTCTCATCGATCTTGGCTATGTATGGGCGCATCTGGGCACGGTTCTGCTCATTTTGTTCATGGTGACGATCTTTAAATCACTGATGAATATCGGCATATTGAGACTGACCGGTGAGCCTTGGGCCCATGCCTTTATCGCCGGCATCCTTCTCGCCCAGATCGGCGAATTTTCCTTCCTCCTCGGACAGACCGGCGTTGCCTCGGGGCTGATCAGCCGGGCCGACGGCGATCTGGTGATCACCGTTGCCGCCCTGTCGATCGTGATAACGCCTCTGTGGCTGATTACGGCGCGGCGAATCCTGCGCTTTGTCATACTCGGCGCCACTTCGGGGCGGGAAGTTATCCGCCTGCTCTTTGGCCGCCATGCGCCCCAGGTCTTCGCCTTTGTAAACAGGCTGGGGGAGATGGCGGAACGCTGGCTACCCGAATTCCTGCGTCGACAACTGGCCCGCTCACCGCTGTTTAAAGACGAAGACGACGACAGCGATGAAAAAATCGTCGATGTGGTTTGGGAAGAAGTCACCCCGGACGGCAAAGAGCCTGGGGAAAAAGGGCGAAATGCCTGATTTTTCCCTAGAAGACGGGCTCAATGGGCCGGTCGCGGGTATCGACGAAGCCGGGCGCGGACCCTGGGCCGGGCCGGTGGTGGCCGCAGCCGCCATCCTCGATCCAATCCGTCTCGACCAAACCCTTTTGGGGGGGCTCGACGATTCAAAGGCGTTGAGCCGGCAAAAACGTGAAAATCTTTATGGCGCTCTTTTCGACCTGCGCGGCAAGGGCGTCGATATCGGCATCGGCGCCGCCAGCGTCTATGAGATCGACCGGATCAATATTCTCCAGGCGACAATGACCGCCATGGCCCGCGCCGTGGGCGCGCTCGCCCGGCCTCCCGCCTGCGCCCTGATCGACGGCAATAAGGCCCCTGAGTTGCCCTGCCCCAGCCATACGGTGATTAAGGGGGATGCGAGGAGCCTCTCCATCGCCGCCGCCTCGATTATCGCCAAGGTGACCCGCGACCACATCATGACGGCGCTGGCGCGGCGTTATCCTGCCTTTGGCTGGGAAACAAATGCCGGCTACGGCACAAAGGCCCATCAGGCGGGGTTGAGAGAAATGGGTGTCAGCGCCCATCACCGGCGCAGCTTCAAACCCATCAAGTTATTGATTGAATCCATGCCCGGCACAGACAGCTGATACAGACACATGATGTTGAGTCCCTTGAGTCACGGCATTCGCATATCTAGTTAAGGCCTTGATTCCACAAAATTTATCTTGACCCAGCTGGGCCAACGACTCAGTGTTGTCGGCCATGACCAAGATAAAAAACATAAAAACGAACCGGATTCTCCAGGGCGACAGCATCGAGTTGATGAAGGATTTGCCGGATAAATCCGTCGATCTCATCTTCGCCGACCCGCCCTATAACCTTCAGCTCGAAGGCGATCTTCACCGGCCCAACAACTCTCTGGTCGACGGGGTGGATGACGCCTGGGACAAGTTCGATGATTTTGCCGCCTATGACCGTTTCAGCCATGACTGGCTGGCGCAGGCGCGGCGCATCCTGAAAGATGACGGGACGCTTTGGGTCATCGGCAGCTATCACAATATTTTCCGCGTCGGCACGGCCCTTCAGGATCTCGGCTTCTGGATTCTCAATGATGTCATCTGGCGCAAGTCGAACCCGATGCCGAATTTCAGCGGCAAGCGTTTTACCAACGCCCATGAGACCCTGATCTGGTGCGCCAAGGACAACAACAAGCGCAAAGTCACCTTCAATTACGATTCGATGAAGGCCCTTAACGACGACGTGCAGATGCGTAGCGACTGGGTCATCCCCCTATGCACCGGCGGCGAACGATTGAAGAAGGACGGCATAAAGGCCCATCCGACACAGAAACCCGAGGCCCTTCTCTACCGGATCATCCTTGCCGCCAGCAATCCCGGCGACCTCGTTCTCGATCCCTTTTTCGGCACCGGCACGACGGGTGCCGTGGCGAAGAAACTGGGGCGCCGCTATCTGGGATTAGAGCGTGATCCCGGCTATGCGGCCCTGGCCGAGGAACGGCTGCGGGTGATTAAAACCGAAACCGACGGCGAACTGCTGGTCACGCCTTCGAAACGCAGCGAGCCCAGGGTACCCTTCGGCACCCTGGTCGAACGCGGCCTGCTATCGGCCGGCGATGTCCTTTACGACCAGCGTAAAAGATTTAAAGCCCGAATCCATGCCGACGGCTCACTTGGGCTGGGCAAGGCGAGGGGCTCTATTCACAAACTCGGCGCCCATGTGCAGGGCGCGCCGAGCTGCAACGGATGGACCTTCTGGCATTTCGAGACCGATGGGGGCTTAAAGGAAATCGACGTTCTGCGGCAGAAAATACGTCAAGAAGCGCTTTGAGAGCGTTTTAGTCTTACGTCACGTCGGCCAGGGCCGCCGGCAAGGTCAGCACCACGGCCAGCCCGCCTAAATCCGAATCATTCAGTTCCACACCGCCGCCGTAAAGACCGGCTGAATCGGTAACGATGGCAAGCCCCAGGCCGCTGCCCGGTTTGGCCTCATCCAGCCTGTGGCCACGGGCGAAAACCTCTGCCCGTTGCTCGGGCGCCAGGCCCGGCCCGTCATCTTCGATGGTAATCGAAAGTTCCGAACCTTCATCGGCAAGGGTGATCCAGACCCGGTTCTTGGCCCATTTACAGGCATTGTCGATGAGATTGCCGAGCATCTCTTCAAGGTCGTGGCGCTCACCGCGAAAGCAAAGCGCCGGATCGCCCTTGATCTCGAGTTCAATCGCCCGCTCGGCGTGAATCCTCTTCAAGGTCCGGCGTAAATCCTCGATCACGGGCAAAACCTCTGTGCGTTGGCCGAGAACGCCTGCCGCGGCGGCTGTGCGCGCCTTGGCCAGATAATGCTCGACATGCCGCCGCATCGCCTCTGTCTGCCTGGCGACGGTATCGGACAGGGCCGATTTGTCCGCCGATGTGGAGTTGGCCAGAACCGCAAGGGGAGTTTTCAGGGCATGGGCCAGATTACCGACATGGGTGCGGGCCCGTTCCAGAACCTCTGCATTGTGGTCGAGCAGAGAGTTGATTTCATCGGCCAGGGGCTCGATTTCCGCCGGAAAGCGGCCCTCGAGATGGGTCGTTTTGCCGCTGCGAATGGAATAGAGCGACTTACCGATGCTGCGCAGGGGCAACAGCCCGAACCGCACCTGGATGAAAACCGCAATCACAAGCCCCAGGCCCAGCGCCCCCAGCGCCCCGGCAAGGGTGGTGTTGAAATTACGTATCTCGGCCTCCGTCTCGGCCGTATCCCCGGTCACCATATAGTGGAGAGATTCTTTAACCCCGGGCAGGGTCACATCCCGTCCAACAATGCGCAGAGGCTGCGCAGGCCCTGTAAGCTGGGAGCGCGTTACCCTGCCCCGCAGGCCGACCAGACCGACGCCGGGGCGCAACGCCTGGTCCCAGAGCGAGCGCGAGCGCACCAGAGGCCCGCGAGGCGATGTGATCTGCCAGTACCAGCCGGAATAGGGTTGTTCGAACCGGGGATCGCCAAGATCCCGCGAGACTTCGATATAATTTTCCGACACCACGTCGCTGGCCGCCACCAGGGCATCGAGCATGACCAGCAACCGGGCATCATAAGCGCGCTCAACGTAATCACTGAAGATGGCGGAAAGGGCGAACCCTCCGGCGAGCAGCGCCGCAGCGATCCACAGGGCCGCCCCGGCGACGAGACGGAAAGCGAGAGAATTAGGCCTCATTATCAGTGGCCACCATGCGGTAGCCCAGGCCACGTTCGGTCTTGATCACATCGACGCCGAGTTTTTTGCGCAGACGACCGATAAAAACTTCGATGGTGTTTGAATCCCGGTCGAAATCCTGGTCATAAACGTGTTCAGTCAGCTCGGTGCGGGACACCACCTTGTCCTGATGGTGCATGAGATAGGACAGAATCTTGTATTCCTGAGCGGTGAGCTTTATCGCCACCCCCTCGACCGATACCCGGCCGCTGCGGGTATCGATGCTGACCGGGCCACAGGATATCTCGGCGGACGCATGACCCGCCGAGCGGCGGATAAGCGCCCGCAGGCGGGCCAGGAGTTCTTCCATCTGAAAGGGCTTGGTGACGTAATCATCGGCGCCGGCGTCAAAGCCGGCCACCTTTTCGCTCCAGCGGTCGCGGGCAGTGAGAATCAGGACCGGCATTTTACGGCCATCGCGCCGCCAGCGCTCAAGAACCGTCAACCCGTCGATCACCGGCAGACCGAGATCGAGAACCACCGCGTCATAGGGTTCCGTATCGCCGAGAAAATGCCCTTCCTCGCCATCCTTGGCGACATCCACCGCATAACCGGCCTCGGCCAGGGTGTCGGCCACCTGACGGGCAAGATCCGGTTCATCCTCGACAACAAGCACGCGCATCCAACTTATCCTCAGTATTAAGAAAATAGGCTGCTTCGTTAAGGGTTTAACGCTCTTTCCCTATGACGTCCACAGGCCTTTGTCAGGGCTGGTCACCGGCCCCTCCCCGCTCGATCAGCAGGATCGTCGCCGTCCCCGCATCAACGCGGAGGAAAAGAACCTCGTCTTCGGGCGTGAAGAGACGGATATCATAGACCCAACCGTGGAGTCCTTCCTCAAGATCGTCGAGCCGAACTTCAAGAACACGGCCTTCCTGCTTTTCACTGACCTTGGCGAGAATTTCATGCAGCGGCAGAATCTCGCCCGACTGAACTGCGGCCCGCGCCCGGTCATGATCGAGGCTGGCCCCCTGGGCCAGCCCCGGCGAGCTGGACGCAACCAAAACTGTGCCGGCAACCGCCTGCAACAGAAAGATAAAAACAGTCCTTTTCATCTCCGGAATCTAGGTACAGCCGTCTGAATAAGGCATGAATAGCCAGGGAAACCACCGGAATCGCGCCGACCATTATGAATTGCAGATGAACATGCAGATCAGCACCGGTTCAGACAGGCCGTGAGATAACGACGGGGTAAATTCTGATCGGTATTCCTCCCCCCCCCTCCGATGGGATTTTTAGGTCCGAACCAAGACCAGGACCAAATTTTTGAAAGGCCCGCTCCTCCCTAACGAGTGGGCCTTTTGCATTTCTTCAAGCGCCTTGTAAGGCCGTCGAAGCGGTTGCCTTTTCCAAAAGAGCCAGATCGGCGACCTTTCGCATCAGGGTCGGCAGGGCGTGCTCCCCCAGCTGTCCCGGCTGCACCCATATTCCGGGTGGTCCCGCCCGGCCCTCTCCCTGCGGCCTTGCCTTATTCGGAGATATTTTCAGGTCAGCCACAAAGACCGTTATTTCCAGCTCAAAATGGGTGAAGACGTGACGTATGGGTTCGGACAGAACCCGCCAATCGTCGCCCGGCGGCGCCATGGCAAGGGCCTGATCCCGGCTTAAGGCCTCATCTTGCCAATCGGTGCCGGGAAATTCCATCATCCCGCCGAGCAACCCTTTCTCCGGACGCCTTTGCAACAGCACCGACCCGTCCGGGCGCGACAGACAGAACACGGCGCCATACCGCCGCGGCCTTTTTTTACGTCGTAAGCGCCGTGGGAGTTCAGCCGCCCTGCCTTCGGCCAAAGCCCGGCAATCGCCGCCCCAGGGACAGGCCCGGCAATCTGGATTGCGCGGAGTGCAGATGGTGGCGCCGAGGTCCATCACTGCCTGGGCGTAATCACCAAAACGGTCCGGACAGAGAGCCGTCAGGGCAGCGGCACGGGCGCGGAGCAGCGATTTGGCCTTTGGCAGCGGCGTTTCCTCGCCATAAAACCGCGCCATGACCCGCTCAACATTGCCGTCAACGACGACGGCGGGACGGTCAAAGGCGATGGCGGCGATGGCGGCGGCCGTATAGGGGCCGATACCGGGCAGCTCCAGGAGCCCCGACTCATGATCGGGAAAGACACCGCCATATTGATCGCTGACCATTTGCGCGCAGGCGTAAAGGTTGCGGGCGCGGGCGTAATAGCCGAGCCCCTGCCAGGCATGGAGCACGCCGTCGAGGTCGCATCTCGCCAACGCATGGATATCCGGCCAGCGGGCCAGAAAAGCCTGATAATAGGGGATCACCGTAACGACGGTGGTTTGCTGGAGCATAATCTCACTGAGCCAGACCCGGTAGGGATCGGGGGAACCGCCCTTGCCGACGGCCCGCCAGGGCAGGTCCCGGCCGGCACGGTCATACCAGGCCAGCAATTGCGCCGGCAGCGCCGCCTCAATCCGCCCCGCCGCCCGATCGGTCACTGATTTTCTCTTGCCGGCCATTGTTCCCGTCTCGTCTCTGCCTTAACATGCCTGCCGACGCGCCTCTCCCCCGGCCGCCTTTTATTCACTTTTTACGTTATCGTCACCAATGGCAAAAAAAAACCGAGAACCGGCCTTTACCCGCATGGAGCGCGGTCTTCAGCCCATGGCCCGGCTGGTGCCGAAAATAACCGGAGCGACCTTCCGCCGGCGCGGCTTTACCGAGACCCGGATTCTCACCGACTGGCCGCTGATTATCGGCCAACGGCTGGCCCCCCACTGTGTGCCCGAAAAACTGGTCTTCCGCGGGAAACAACGGGACGGCGGCATTCTGCATCTGCGGGTCCATGCCCCGCTGGCCATCGAGTTCCAGCATCTCGAACCGCGGATTATCGAGCGCATTAATACCTTTTTCGGTTATAGCGCGGTGACCGGCCTGCGCCTGATCCAGGGGGTGGTGAAAGGGCGCGTCGTCGCCGCCCCACGCCCTGATAAGCCCCCAATAGCCCAAGACGAGGATACGGAAACGACGGCGGAAGAAGATGAAGACAGCCTGGAAACCGCTCTGCGCCGACTTGGAAAAGCGGTGCGGCTCGATGCCCAGAAAACGGCAAAAGAGCCATAAAAAAGCCGGATTTGGCTGTAATCGTCGCCATAACCGGACGTAAGCCAAGGCAGGTTTTACCCATTTTCAAGCTCTCTTGCCGCCCTTGGACGCCCGAAGTATAGTCACTCGCATTCAGCCAGCTCGGAGGTTCTCTTTTGCGTAAATACACGGCCCTTGCGGCCCTTTTCGGAATTCTTGCCCTTACCCTGTTTGTCGCCGGCCCGCGCCCCTCTACAGCGGCCATCGACGACACCATCGGCGCCATGTCGGAAAAATCCATCGGCGAAAAAAACGCGCCGATTACCATCGTCGAATACGCCTCGCTGACCTGTGGTCACTGCGCCAAGTTTCACGCCGAAACCCTGCCGGAACTCAAACGCGACTATATCGAGACCGGCAAGGTCCGCCTTGTCATGCGCGATTTTCCCCTCGACATCTTCGCTCTTAAAGCGGCGATGCTCTCGCGCTGTTCCGGAAACAAGCGTTATTTCGCCTTTGTTGACGTTCTCTTCAAAGGCCAGAAAAACTGGACCCGCTCGAAGGACCCCGTAAAATCCCTCGAACGCATCGCCCGTCTCGGCGGGTTGAGCGCCCAGGACATCCGCCTTTGCCTTGCCAATAAGGGCCTGGAAGAGGCCATTCTCGATGTGCGGCTCAAAGCCGAACAGAAATACCAGGTTGAAGAGACCCCGACCTTTATCATCAACGGGGAAAAATACGACGGCGACTATTCCTTTAGGGCCATGGATGCGGTCTTACGCAAACTTGTGCCTGATTCCTGATCGTTAAAAGGGATCCGTCTTGGTTCAATTCTCTAAACTCAGGCTTTCTGGGTTCAAATCCTTCGTCGATCCGACCGAACTCGAGATCGAGTCCGGGCTGACCGGTATTGTCGGCCCCAACGGCTGTGGCAAGTCCAATCTCGTTGAGGCCCTGCGCTGGGTGATGGGCGAGATTTCCGCCAAGCAAATGCGCGGCGGCGAAATGGATGATGTCATCTTCAACGGCACCGCCGACAGGCCGGCGCGCAATATCGCCGAGGTCAGCCTTGTCCTCGACAACGGGGACCGCACGGCCCCCGCCGCCTATAACGGCGACGACGAGCTTGAGGTTACCCGCCGCATCGAACGTGGCTCGGGTTCGGCTTACTCGGTCAATAATCAGGATGTGCGGGCAAAGGACGTGCAGCTTCTTTTTGCCGATTCGGCAACCGGCGCACGTTCAACCGCCATGGTCAGCCAGGGCCGGGTCGGGGCGCTTATCAACGCCAAGCCGACGGCGCGCCGGGCCATTCTCGAAGAGGCCGCAGGTATTACCGGGCTTCATTCCCGGCGTCACGAGGCTGAGTTGCGGCTGCGCGGCGCCGAGGCCAATCTCGAACGCCTTGATGATGTTCTGACAACGCTGGAAACCCAGCTTCAGGGCCTCAAGCGTCAGGCCCGCCAGGCCGCCCGCTATCGCAGTGTCGGTGATCGCATCCGTCATCAGGAAGGCATTCTGCTCCATCTGCGCTGGCGCGATGCCTGTGGTGAAAAAGACACCGCCGCCGAAAGGCTGCGTGAGTTCGAGTCCAAGGTCGCTGAAATGACTGGGATCACCAGCGCCATCGCCACCGAACAGGCCAAGGCCGCCGAAAGGCTGCCCGAGCTGCGGCGCTTTGAGACAGAAGCCGCCGCCGCTCTGCAACGTCTGATACTGGCGCGGGAATCCCTCGACGAAGAAGAACGCCGCCTGGCCGAAACCTTGCGTGAATGCGAGGCCCGGATCGACCAGTGCAAAAGGGATATCGAACGCGAAACGGAACTTCTCGGCGATGCCGCCCAGGCCCGCACCACTCTTGAAGCGGAAGCCGCCACGCTGACCGCCGCCGGAGAAGGCGAAGCCGAAGCGAGCGAGCAAGCCAACGCCCGTGTCGAAGCGGCAGCGGCAAAGGTTACTGAGCTGGAAAATCGCCTTACCGCCCTGACCGAGGAGGTTGCCAACGCCGAAGCCCGACGGGCCGGGCTGGAACGGCAGGTCAGTGAAACAGAAGCCCGCATTAACCGCCTTCAGGAACGCCGGACCGAAGCCGAAAGTCAGCGCCAGGACGTCGAACAGGAAAGCGCCGGGCTGGGCGACCTGGAGGCCGCCGAAACGGCGGCTCAAATTGCCGGGGAAAGTCTCGAAGCCGCCCGTGAAACTGCCGAAACGGCCGAATCCGAACTTACCAAAGCCCGCGGCCTTGAGACCAGTGAACGCGAGACCCTGCAAATTGCCGAAAAAGAGCTCGATCAATTGCGGGCCGAAGAAGCGGCCCTGGCAAACCTTATGGGCAGCCACGACAAAGGGGAATGGACACCCCTGCTCGACGAGGTGAACGTCGAGCCCGGCTATGAAGCCGCTCTGGGTGCGGCCCTCGGCGAAGATCTCGACGCGCCGAGTGATGTCGACGCCCCCATGCATTGGGAAACCCTGCCCCCTCTCGACCAGACAATTTCACTGGGCGACGACGTGCCGCCCTTAAGCCGTTTCGTCGAGGCCCCCCAGGCACTGGCCCGGCGGCTTTCCCAGATCGGCCTTGTCACCGACAATACCCAGGGCCAGGCCCTGCAACCCCGGCTTGGCCCCGGACAACGGCTGGTCAGCCGTGACGGCGCCCTGTGGCGCTGGGACGGCTTTACGGTAGAGGCCGGGGCCGCCAGTCCGGCTGAAATACGTCTTGCCCAGCGCAACCGGCTGGCGGAAATCACCAAGATGCGCCCGGCGGCGGAAGAAAACGTTGCCGCAATCAAGGGCCGCTTTCAGGCGGCGGAAGAAAAGGCCGGGGACGCCCATTCGAACGAACGCAGCGCCCAGGGCTCCCTGCGTCAGGCTCATGCCGATCTGCACCAAGCCCGGGACACTTTGGCCACCCAGACCAGGGCGCTGTCGGCCCATCAGTCGCGACTTGCGGCGCTGACCGAAAGTATCGAGCGTCTGGCCGCCGATCTTGCCGAAGCGCAAGCCGAGCTGACGGCGACACAGGGGAGCTTTGGGCTTGTCGAAGACACCACCGCCCTGCGCGATGAGATCGGCCGTCTGCGTGAGGAGCTGACCGGGCGGCGTGACGAGCTGATCGATTGCCAGGGCGAGCGCGACCGCCTTAAACGGGAAGCCAACGCCCGCCAGGAACGTATCGCTCATCTTCAATCCGAATTACAGTCCTGGACTGCCCGCAGTGAAAGCGCCGAGACCCAGCTTTCCGACCTTGGGGAACGACTGGCGGCGGCGGAAAGCGAACACCAAAACCTGGTTTCCCGCCCCGAAGAGATTACCCAGCGGCGACAGCTCCTCCAGGATCAGGTGGATAAGGCCGAAGAGGCGCGCAAAAAAGCCGCCGACGCCCTGGCCGAAGCCGAAACCGCTCTCAGAGAAGTCGACAGCCGCTTCAAGACCGAAGAAGCCAATCTCCACCAGGCCCGCGAAGGACGGGTCCGCGCCGAGGCCCAGGTCGAACAGGCCGACCAGTCCCTGAAGGTTCTGATCGAGCGCATCAATGAACGGCTGGGTTGCGCGCCGGGCGATATTCTGGCCGAGATCAAGGTCTCCGCCGATGAAGACTTCCCCGATCCGGACTCAGTGGAAACCCGCCTCGAGCGCCTCTTTCGCGAGCGCGACAATATGGGGCCGGTCAATTTGCGGGCCGAGCAGGAGGCCGAGGAAATCTCTGAACAGAGCACCACCCTGCAATCCGAGCGTGAGGACCTGGAAGCCGCCATCGCCCGCCTGCGTCAGGGTATATCCAGCCTCAACCGCGAAGGCCGTGAGCGCCTTCTGACCGCCTTTAAGGAAGTGGACAAGCATTTCCAGGAGCTTTTCGTGCGCCTTTTCGGCGGCGGTCATGCCCATATGGAGCTGATCGAATCCGACGACCCCTTGGAAGCCGGGCTGGAGATCTTCGCCAGCCCGCCGGGCAAAAAGCTGCAATCCCTGACTCTGCTGTCGGGCGGAGAACAGGCCCTGACCGCCCTTTCCCTGCTATTTGCGGTCTTTTTGACCAATCCGGCGCCGATCTGCGTACTCGATGAGGTCGACGCACCTCTGGACGACGCCAATGTTGACCGTTTCTGCGCCCTTATCTCGGAAATCGCCCATAGTTCGGCCACCCGCTTCCTTCTCATCACCCATCACCGCATCACCATGGCGCGGGTTGACCGCCTGTACGGGGTGACCATGATGGAGCGAGGCGTTTCGCAATTCGTCTCCGTTGACATGCAAGGCGCCCAACGGCTGAAAGAGGCCGGCTGACCCCCGGACCGGGTGTTTTCCACCGCCATCCACTGCTGTCCGCGCGTCGGTAATGAGGTGTTTTTTGACGATGTTAAAGCCAAGGTTTTCGCGCTCTTGACAGCTTCCCGGCCACCCCCTATGTTGCCCCGGATTTGGCGTGGATACCGCCGAAAAGCAGGGGTTTTAGCTTATTCCAACGACTGGCTCACCGAATTATGAGCAAACGAGAACCCCCGACGTCGCTTGAGAACCTTGAGGCCCGCCTTGACCATGCCAAGAAAAGGCATCAAGGGCGAAAGCCGAAAGAAGGTGGAGCAGCGGCTCCAATGAGCGGTTTCGGGCTTGCCATGCGCTATGGCATCGAGATGGTCTCGGCGGTGGTCGTCGGAACCGGGATTGGCCTCCTGATCGACAACTGGCTGGACATAGCCCCCTGGGGAATGATCGTTTTCTTTTTCCTTGGGGCCGCAGCCGGCATGTTGAATGTCTATCGCGCCGTTGCCGGGTTCGGTCTTGCCCCCGGCTACAAGGCGCCGCAAGGCAAAGAAGCGCGAGACGATGAAGTGCGAGACGGTGGCAAAGGGAATAACCCCGATGCCGGAGAGTAAAGAATAAAGTCGAGGGATAAACACAAAGTGGCGGACCCGTTACAACAGTTTCAGATTCACCCCATCGTGCCGCTTGAAATTGCCGGCGTGAATGTCTCGCTGACCAATTCATCCCTGGGCATGATTGCCGCGGCCGTTCTGGTCACCGCTTTTATGGCCGGCAGCATGCGCGGCCGCGCCCTGGTGCCGGGCCGCTGGCAGTCGATGGCGGAAATATCCTATGAATTCGTCGCCAACATGATCCGTGACAATGTGGGGGCCGAAGGGCGGCCCTTTTTCCCCTTTGTGCTGACGCTTTTCATGTTCATTCTGTTCGGCAACCTTCTCGGTCTGCTGCCCTACAGCTTTACCTTTACCAGCCATATCATTGTTACCTTTGCCATGGCGCTGACCGTCTTTATCGGTGTCACCATCATCGGGCTGGTGCGCCACGGGTTTCACTTTTTCAGTTTCTTCGTCCCCAAGGGAGTGCCGATGGCGCTGATGCCACTGATGGTGCCGATTGAGGTAATTTCCTATCTCTCGCGCCCGGTCAGCCTGTCGATCCGCCTTTTCGCCAATATGATGGCGGGGCACACCATGATGAAGGTTTTCGGCGGATTCGTTTTCATCCTCGGTATATTCGGCGTTGCGCCGCTTATCATCAACGTCGCCCTGACCGCATTCGAGGTTCTCGTGGCCTTTCTTCAGGCCTATGTGTTTACCGTTCTGACCTGTCTCTATCTCAACGACGCCATCCACCTGCATTAGACCGGATGGCCGCCAAGAATGGGCCAGAGGCCCTTAGTTACGTGTTTGATATTACAATAGAAAAAAGGATTTAGAAATCATGGAAGCAGAAGCCGCAAAACTGATCGGCGCCGGCCTGGCCGTTGTCGGTCTGGGTGGTGTGGGCGCCGGTATTGGTCATATCTTTGCCTCGCTCATCACATCGATCTCGCGCAATCCGGCCTCTCGTCCGGATGTGTTCCCGATGAGCATGCTGGGCTTTGCGCTGGTTGAGGCCGTCGCCCTCTACGCGCTGCTGATCTCCTTCCTCATCCTGTTCCTCTAGAACTGGACTGCCCCGCCGAGTGCGGGGCAGACGCAGGAAAACTTTTAAGAGAAGCCGTATGCCTCAACTTGATATCTCCTTTTATCCGCCCCAGCTCGTGTGGCTCGCCATCACGTTCGTCGTGCTCTATTTCGCCATGGCGAAACTGGCGCTGCCGAAAATCTCGGCAGTTCTGGAAGAGCGTCAGGATCGGATTGAAAGCGACCTCACCAAGGCCGAAAGGTTCAAGAACGAGGCCGAAGAGATTCTTGCCGCCTATGAAAAGACGGTTGCCGATGCGCGGAGCGAAGCTCTCGGCATCATCAAGGCCGCATCACAGGAAATGGCCGAAGAATCAACCAAGCGGCACGCCGCCCTGTCAGCCAGCCTTGCCGAAAAGGCCGATGCGGCGGAAAAGCAGATCGCAGGGGCCAAATCGCAAGCTATCTCTAATATTGCGAGCGTCGCCGCCGAAGTGGCCCGGGACGCAACGTCCAAACTGATCGGCGTCGAGGATATCGATGAGGGCAAGCTTGAAACCGCCCTGGCCGATGCCATGAAGGAGCAGGAAGGATGATGGAATCCCCAACATTCTGGGTCGCCGTCGCCTTTGTGATCTTTGCTGTCGGCGCCTTTAAGCCCGGACGCAAGTTCCTGATTGAAGCCCTGGATACAAGAGCGGATAAGATCAAGGACGAAATGGACGAGGCCGCCCGCCTGCGCGAAGAAGCCCAGGCGACCCTGGCTACTTATCAGCGCAAACAACGCGAGGCGGTTGAAGAAACCAGGGAAATCATCGCCCATGCGGAAGAAGAAGTGGCGCGGATGCGGGCCCATAGCACCAGAGACCTTGAGGTTTCGCTTTCCCGGCGCGAACAACAGGCCCTGGACAGGATTACCCAGGCCGAATCAGAGGCCATACAGGACGTCCGCAATATGGCGGTCACAATCGCCATCGCTGCGACCAAACAGCTTCTGGGTGACTACCTCGATGAGCCCCGCAGTAGCGCCCTGATCGATGACGCGATTGCCGATTTACCGAAAATACTGCACTAGGCGCTCAACACACCTTCCAAAAACACCAAACCCCGCCATCAGGCGGGGTTTTTTCATCGGTCACCGAAGACAAGCTCTAAAGCTTGCCGTGAGAGCCATCGCAGAAGGGGGCGTCCTTGGTGTGTTTGCAGCCGCAGAAAAAGATCGTTTTTGCCTCGTCCGCCGTCCACACATGGGGCCGGAAATCGCTGCCGGTGTGGGCGCCGTCGCAAAAGGGCTGATTCTTGCTCTGGCCGCAGGTGCACCAGAAATAGCGCTTACCGGCCTCAACCTCGACTTCAAAGGGCTCTTTCCGGGCAATTACAGGATCGCTCACTCTCTTGCTCCTTGTGACTTTATTTGGCCCGGTGTGTGTATTACCTTGGCCCTCGCGCCGCCGCGTCTTGATGGCGCATCTATACGTAAGAAGTTTCAAACGCCGATACAATAAAACATAAGGCCCGGCGTTATTCAAAGGGGGTGTGCCGCACATCCCGGGGGAAACCAGCCATGGCCGTTTATACGGAAGTGAGCGACGAGGAGCTCGAAGCCTTTATCGGCGAATACGAGATCGGCAGCCTGGTCTCGTTCAAGGGCATCGCCGAAGGGGTTGAGAACTCCAACTATCTGATCCAGACCGACAGTGACGCCTATATCCTGACCCTTTACGAAAAGCGCGTCGATCCGAAAAACCTGCCGTTCTTTCTTGGTTATATGGATCATCTGGCCGGCCAGGGCATCGCCTGCCCGACTCCGATCAGGGGACGGGACGGGGAAGCCCTGCGCTCCCTTTGCGGACGCCCCGCCGCCATCATCAGCTTTCTTAAGGGCATGTGGCCGCGGCGCATCCACCCCGAGCATTGCGCCGAGTTGGGCGAGGCCATGGCGCAACTGCATCTGGCCGGACAAAACTTTCCGCTGTCCCTGCCCAACGATCTTTCTGTCGCCGGGTGGCGCGGCCTGTTCGATCAGTGTCGAAGCCAGGCCGACAGTGTTATCGACGGCCTGGAGGGCATTCTGGAAAGTGAGATCGGGCATCTTGAAGCTGCATGGCCGGAGGGTCTTCCGACTGGCATCATTCACGCCGACCTTTTTCCCGATAACGTCTTTTTTCTCGGCACCAAGCTCTCGGGTCTTATCGATTTCTATTTTGCCTGTAACGACTTCTTCGCCTATGACCTTGCCATCTGTCTCAATGCCTGGTGCTTTGAGCCCGATGGCAGTTTCAACGTCACCAAGGCGAAACTGATGTTGTCGCGGTATCGCAAGGTGCGCCCCTTTACCGATGACGAACTTTCCGCCCTGCCCCTGCTCGCCCGGGGCGCGGCCACCCGTTTCCTGCTGACCCGGCTTTATGACTGGCTCAACACCCCGCCCGACGCCATGGTCAAGCGCAAGGACCCACGCGAATATCTTCACAAATTGCGCTTTCACCAGCAGGTCGATGGTCCCAGCGCCTACGGCCTGGCCTGAGATCGTCCGCCATGAACAAACCGGAAGATATGGTCGAGCTTTTCACCGATGGGGCGTGCTCGGGGAATCCCGGCCCCGGCGGCTGGGGGGTCGTATTGCGCTATCGCGGTGTCGAAAAGGAACTCTGGGGAGGGGCAAAAGAGACCACCAATAACCGCATGGAACTGACCGCCGCCATTGAGGGGCTGGAGGCCTTAAGCCGGGGCGTTCGCGCCAATTTGACCACCGACAGCACCTATGTCCGGGACGGCATCACCAAATGGATCAATGGCTGGAAAGCCAAGGGCTGGAAAACGGCCAATAAAAAGCCGGTCAAGAACAAGGATCTGTGGCAGCGCCTTGAAGCCGCCATCGAGCGTCACGAAGTCGAATGGCACTGGGTGCGCGGCCATGACGGCCACGTTGAGAACGAACGTGCCGACGCGCTGGCCAGGAAAGGCGTCGACTCCGTCAGATAGCAGAACAGCCTGAGCCCAGCCGGTGAAAACCGCCTAGAGCTGGGTCAAAAGGTCTTCGGCTGAACTAACCTCGAATCCACCGCCGCCTTCATCGTTGAGATTTGTCACCATGCCGTCCTCGACAACCATGGAATAACGGCTCGAACGAACGCCCAGCCCGGCTTCGACCAGGTCCAGTTCCATGCCGATGGCCTTGGTAAAGACAGTGCTGCCGTCGGCCAGCATCATCACCTTGTCGCCGACGTTCTGGGACTTGCCCCAGGCGTCCATGACGAAGGCATCATTGACCGAAAGGCAGGCGACAATATCCACCCCCTTGGCCTTGAGATCCTCACTATGACGAACAAAGCCGGGAAGATGCTGAGCCGAACAGGTCGGCGTAAAAGCGCCGGGCAAGGCAAAAAGAGCGACTTTCTTGCCGCTGAACAGATCTTCGGTCGAAATATTTTTCGGGCCGTCGGCGGTCATATGGGCCAAGGTCGCAGCGGGGATTTTATCACCAACTTTGATCGTCATGTTCGCTCCTGACTCTATTCAAGTAATATGAAAAAAAATGATTCAGATTAAAAGATAGGCAACCGATAAGGGAATTTCACCGGAAAAATTATTTCCCCGATGCCGCGTCGATGGCCTCAATAACCGCATCTTCGGACAGCAATTCGCCCAAGGCAATGCCGCCCGGCGCGGCGGGACCATAAACGGCATTAAACGGAATGCCGTATCGGCCGAATGTAGCAAGATAGGCGGCAATGCGATCATCCGGCCGGGTCCAGTCGGCGCGAAGGGCGGTGATCGCCCCGGAATCGATAAGCGCGGCCACCTTGCCCCGGCCAAGCACCAGCTTTTTATTGACCTGGCAGGTGATGCACCAATCGGCGGTGACATCAACCAGCACCACGCGCCCCTGCCCGACCAGCTCTAAAATTTCCGGGGCCGAAAAGACCGCCCAGTTGGTTTCATCTTGTTCAACCGGCGGCGCTGTTTCAGAAAAATGCCCCGGCACCAATAGCGCCAGCAATCCAAGAACAAGCAAGATCGGGACGATAGCCCGGCGCGGCAGACGGGATCTCCCCCACAGCACAAGCATCATGAGGGAAAGCAACAGCGCCACCAGGGCCGCCGCATCAAGGTTGATTTGCGCCGCCAGAACAGTGATCAGCCACAGTGCCGTCACCGCCAGGGCAATACCTAGGATACGGCGCAGAACCGCCATCCAGGGGCCGGGGCGCGGCAGGCGGGTGGCCAGCTCGGGACGCAAGGCAACCGCCAGATAGGGGGCGGAAAAACCGAGCCCGAGGGCGATGAAAATGGCATAGGTCTCAACCGTCCCGCGGCTTAAGGCATAACCGATTGCGGTGCCTAGAAAAGGCGCCGAGCAGGGCGTGGCAAGAAGTGTGGCGAAAGCGCCGGTGAGAAAATGGGCGCCGGGATGATGGCCGCCCCCGTTTTCGACCCTGGGTTCGCCATTGCCCGTTCGCGTCGCCAGATCGCCCATCCAGCCGGGCAGTCTGATCTCGAAGAATCCCCAGAGGTTGCCGGCAAACAAGGTCAGCACCAAAGCCATTGAGATGAGGAAAAGCGGCTGCTGGAACTGGATGCCCCAGCCCACACTGTGCCCGGCCTGACGCAAAAGCACGGCGAGGCTGGCCAAGGCCAGAAATGAGAAATAAATGCCCGCCGCGGATTCGAGAAAGCTGAGGCGTACAAGCCGTTTTTCCCGCCCTCCATGGCCGATTGCGCCCAACAGCTTTAAGGACAGCACCGGCAACACACAGGGCATGAGATTAAGAATGAGGCCGCCAAGCAGGGCCAGAAGAAGGGAGACTATAAAACCACCGCCCCCCAAGGCTTCACCCGCGCCCTGGGTAACAATGGCGCTTGTCTCGAGGGCGCGCCCGTCGGCGACAAAAGTCACGGTGAGGGTCTTTCCGATCAGGGATTGGTCCCGCGCCTTGCCGACCCGGCGCAGGGGCACGTCGAAAACCGCCCGGCGGCCACCTTCATAGAGCTCAAGCTCAGGCGTCTTGAAGAAATTTCCCCGCGGCCCTTCGATAAAAACATCCGCCTCATCAAAAGGTATCGTTGAGCGGGCGACCACCCGCAGGCGCGGCTCATCCAATGAGCCGATCCCCTCGACGCTCTCGATTCCAAAGTCCGGCCTATTCCCCCGCCCCGGCACCTTTTCCAGGTAGTGCGCAATCTCTTGCCCAAAATCTGTCGGTGCGGGCGGGCCTTTGGGCAGCAAAAGGGCGAGCTCGGCACGGCGCGGAATACAGACATCCTTGCAGATCAGATAATCGAGGCGGACCTTCAGATCGAGGGGCTGCCCGGCGGCGTTAAGCTCTGCAATGATCGGCAAAACCACCTCATCCTCATAACCGATGCTGTCCAGTCCATAGGCCGAATAACGTTTCGGCGCCGGCCAGAAGACTTCCGTCCCGGCCAGGTTTTCAGACCCGCTCCAGTCGAATTCCGGCGGCAGACCCGCATCGCCGGGTGAGCGCCAGTAAATCTTCCATCCCGGCTGAAGGCTGAACTGAAAGCCCAGTTCGACATTTTTTCCATCTCCCACCCCGGTTTGACCGGCAATAAGGCGGACCCGGCTTTCTTCCTCGCCGGCCCAGGCAGAGGCCCCAACCCGGTCCCCGCCTTCGCCGGCGGAAACAGATGAAATCCCTGTAAAAACAAGGACTAAGATCAAAAGCGCCGGGGCCGTCCCCAAAGCCGTCCAATGATCGCGGAATGCCATGTTTCCTCACAAAATATTAAGTTCAGCCGGACTATAATCGTCTTGATCCGGGGGCACTATAGCGCGGCTCGGGATCACGCCAATTCACATTCTCGTGGTCTTTTTCGACCGCCCCCTTGAGAAATACCGGCACCTGTTGATAGCATAGAGACATCCCATAGCTGAACCTGAGACGGACAAAGATATGTCGATAAAGGATAAACTGAGCAGCTATCTCGACGGAAACCTTCTCATCGCCATGCCGCAGATGAAGGACCCCCGGTTTGAGCGTAGCGTCATTTACATGGTTGCCCATACCGATGACGGAGCCATGGGACTGGTTCTCAATCAACTCGCCGATTCCATCACCTTCCCCGATCTCCTGGAGCAGCTTGAGATCGACCGCTCTTTATCCGAGCAACCGATCAGCGTCCATTTCGGCGGGCCTGTGGAAACCGGCCGCGGCTTCGTCCTCCATTCCCCGGAATATCAGCAGGAAGCCACCCTGCCTGTCGACCAGACCGTTTCCCTGACCGCCACCGTGGAGATTGTAAAGGACATTGCCGAAGGCAGGGGCCCCCGGGATTGCCTGCTGGCGCTCGGCTATGCCGGCTGGGGTCCGGGGCAATTGGAAACCGAAATTCAGCAGAACGGCTGGCTTCATGTTTCGGCTGATTCCGAGCTCGTCTTCAACAAGGACATATCGAAAACCTGGGAGCAGGCGATTGCCAAACTCGGATTCGATCTCTCAATGCTGTCGGAAGATGCCGGTCACGCCTGAAACAGGTGCCCCGGCAGACTTTTTTACCCCTCTGTCGGCCGGCTGAATTCCTCCTGCAGCAGGCCAAAAATCTCATGATCCTGCCATATTCCGTTTATTTTCAGGTATTTATGCGCCATCCCCTCATGGCGGAAGCCGGATTTTTCCAACACCCGGCGGCTCGCCTTGTTGGAGGGAATACACGCCGCTTCCATGCGGTGTAGCTCCAATTGGGTAAAGGCAAATTCCAGCGCCGCCTTCAAGGCGTCGGACATATAGCCCTGCCCCGCATAGGGCGCCCCGATCCAGTAACCGAAACTGGCCGACTGGACGATGCCCCGGCGCACATTGCTCAGGGTAATACCGCCGAGAAGCGTTTCGTCATCGGCCCGGAAAATCAGAAAGCTGTAGGTTTTGTCCGCCTGCCAGTCGCGGGCATAGTTGCGCAAGCGCCGCCTGAAAGCAGTGCTTGAAAGAGCATTCTTGCCCCATTGCGGTTCCCAGGGAGTGAGAAAATCCTTTGAGTGCGCGCGTAGCTCCGACCAAACCTGCCAGTCGGATTCACGGGGCGGGCGAATAAAAACCTTGGCGAAGGAAACGCGGACAGGCGCGGTGGCCCCGGTTTTCTTCAGAGAAAAAGACCATTTCGATACGGGTTTGTCACGCATGGGCTTGAACCGGAAATCAGACATCCATTGCCCCGCCATTCCTCAGTTAAAGGAGAGCCCGAGTTCATCCAGCCCACCCAGATTTTTCAACGGCCCGAGGCTGGCATAAGTGGGGTTCGATGAAAGAACCCGTGCCGATACACGCGCGATCGCAGCCGCATCCACGGCCTCGATCTTTTCAACGATTTCACCCAGAGGCAAGGGGCGACCGTAAATTTGCAACTGCTGCGCCAATTGCTCACACCGCGTGCCGGTGTTTTCCTGGGCCATGAGGAGCCCCGCCTTCATCTGTACCCGGACCCGGTTCAATTCATCGGCAGACATTGTGCGGGCGATCCCACTCAACTCTTCCGCGATGACGGGAAGAAGCTCCCGCACCTGGCTCTCTCCGGTGCCCGCATAGATTCCGAAAATACCGCCATCGGTATAAGAAGAGAGAAAGCTGTAAATGCTGTAGGCAAGGCCGCGCTTTTCGCGGATTTCCTGAAACAGGCGCGAGGACATGCCGCCGCCGAGAAGATTGGAGAAAATGGCGAGGGCGTAATAATCCGGGTCTCTATAGGCCAGCCCCTCAAAACCGAGAACAAGGTGAACCTGTTCCAGATCCCGATCGTCACTCGCATCCCCGCCCTGATATCTGGCCGGTTCTAAAGATTGTTCGGATTTAGAGGGTGGCTGATCGAAGGCATTTGCGGCCATTTCGACAAACGTCCTATGGTCGAGATTTCCGGCCGCCGAAACCACCATGCGCGGAAAGGCGTAATTGGCGCCGAGATAGTCGCAGATCGACTCCCTGGACAGGCCCAGCACCAGTTCCTTGGTACCGAGAATGGGCCGCCCCATGGCCTGGTCGGGATAGGCGCGGGCCTGAAAATGATCGAACACGACGTCATCGGGCGTATCGGCGGCCTGGCCGATTTCCTGAACAATGACATGGCGTTCGCGCTCAAGCTCTTGCGGCTCAAAGGTCGAATGCTGAAGGATATCGGCGAGAATATCGACCGCTAAGGCTAAGTCGTCTTTCAGCACCTTGGCGTAATAGACCGTGCTTTCCCGCGAGGTATAGGCATTGAGATGCCCGCCCACCGCCTCGATTTCCTCGGCAATCGCCTTTGCCGTCCGGCGCTTTGTGCCCTTGAAGGCCATATGCTCAAGAAGATGAGAGATGCCGTTGATCTCGGGGCGTTCATGGCGGGTGCCAACCGCCACGGAAACGCTGAGGGTCACCGATTCCACATTCTTCATGGTATCGCTCGCCACCCGCAGGCCGTTTTCCAGTGTCGTCACTTCAACGCTCATTCGGCGCCCTACTTTCCACTTGAGGTCAAAGCCGCCTGCTCGCGGATATAAGCGGCGACCGCGCCCACATCATTGGGCAGGGCGTGGCTTTTCTCTTCAAGCGCAAATAAATCCTGGAGCCGGTCGAGGCAGGGATCATGAACGCCAAGCGCCTCTTCCACCGCCGCCGGGAATTTCGCCGGATGGGCGGTGGCCATGGCGATGAGAGGAACCGCCATATCTTTACGCCGCGCCCGGCCGGCCATGATGCCAACAGCGGTATGAGGGTCGATGACCATGCCGGTTTCCCCGTAAAGCGCCTTGATCGCCGCTTTCGTTCCCTCATCGTCGAGGCTGTAGCCGGAAAAAAGCGAACGCGCCTCGGCGAGGATTTCCTCGTCGACGGCAAATTTACCGCTTAAGCGGAATTCTTCCATCAGATCCGCAACCCGTGCGCCGTCTCGCCCGTAAAGATCAAACAGCAGGCGTTCGAAATTGCTCGAAATCTGGATATCCATGCTCGGGCTGAGAGACGCTTCGACGCCGCGCATCTCCATCACGCCGCTTTCGAAAAAGCGGGTGAGGATATCGTTGCGGTTCGAGCCGACGATAAACTGGGCTACGGGGAGGCCCATGGCGCGGGCGGCATAACCGGCATAGACATTGCCGAAATTTCCCGTCGGCACGGCAAAGGCGACCTCGCGTGCCGGGGCGCCGCATTTCAGAGCGGCCCAGAAATAATAGACGATCTGGGCCATGATGCGGGCCCAGTTGATGGAATTGACGGCGGAAAGATGAACCTCGTCGCGGAAGGCCAAATCGTTGAACAGCGCCTTTACGATGTTTTGACAGTCGTCGAAGGTGCCCTCAAGAGCAATGTTAAAGACATTGGAATCATCAATCGTCGTCATCTGACGACGCTGTACCTCGCTGACCCGGCCCTGGGGGTGGAGCATGAAAATATCGATCGCCTCGCTGCCCCGGCAAGCGGCAATGGCCGCCGAACCGGTATCGCCCGAGGTTGCCCCGACGATGGTGATGCGCTCGCCGCGGCGGGCCAGGACATCGTCAAACAGACGACCGACCAGTTGTAGGGCGTAATCCTTAAAGGCCAGGGTCGGCCCGTGAAAAAGTTCCAACAGCCATTCGTTTTCGCCCAGCTTGCGCAGGGGCGCCACCGGGTCATGGGTAAAGCCGCCGTAAGCCTCAGCCACCAGGGCCGCGCATTGGTCCTCGGCGATCGTCTCGCCGACAAAAGGGGCGATGATACGGGCGGCAAGATCGGGATAGGAAAGACCGGCCATCTCATGCATCTCGTCGGCCGTAAAGCGGGGCCAGATCTCGGGCACGTAAAGGCCGCCGTCCCGGGCCAGCCCGGTCAGCAGAACGTCATCGAAGGGAAGCCTCGGCGCGGTCCCTCTTGTGCTGATATATTGCACGGCAACCCTCTGGAATTGCTGAGAAAATAATTTCGCTAACCTATACAAGCGCGGGCGGCCAGGCAAGACGGCAACGCCAAGCGCCCCACCGCCCTATTCGACAACCCGGAACGTCACCCGGTCAAGGCCGGTATTGCCGGTCAAACTGTCATAGGCATAGACGATAACGTCGTAAAGGCCGGTTTTGTGGACCGTCATATCAAGAATAAACTGGCTCGGACTTCCGGCGTATTCCAGGGCGTATTTACCCTCATCGGCCCCGTCCCGGCGGACCAGCGCCACCACCTCGTATTTATCGGCGTCCCACAGGCCGTCGGGCTGAACCTGGCAGCCGCACATCAGCGTCACATTGACCTTTAGCGGCACTTCGACCGGCAGATCATCAAATGTGACGTTCCCCGGCGGGTTGAGAATATCGACGATGAAGCCGGGAAGCTCAATAACAACCCCGTCGGCTGCCGAGACATGCTTGCCGGGCACCAGCCAGTGGGTGACCGAGGCCCTGGCTGCGCCCTGACGCTGGGCAAGGGGGCCATAGGCGGTGATCTCGACCTGACGGGGCTCGGTAATATCCAGGGTGGCGGTAAACTGGGCCGATCCCCGGCTCGACAGGCGCACGCCTCTTTCCCGGTCGTCCTCAATCAGTTTTTCGGTATTGCCGGTCGAGCCTTGCGTCACCCCCTGGGCCAATATTTCCCCGCTATCAGCGTCGCGGATGGTGATCTGCGCGCCGCCGACCGAGGTGCCGATGAACTTGGCGTCCTTGGCCATCACCCGCACCGTCAGCCGGGTCGGTTCGGCATAAGCCACGCCCCCCCAGAGCAAGAGGGCGGCAAGAACGATTGTCAGAGCGCGAAAGATCATGTTCGGTTACCTCCCAGACAGGATAAGCCGGGCACGCAATGCCATCAACCGGTGCCGAGATAGCGTTCTTCCAGATGGTGTTTGAAGGGTTCTGTCGAAAGCGGAGCGCCGGTGGCCGATTGCATAAGATCGGGCACCGAAAGAAGCGATCCCTGGCCGTGAATATGGGTTCTGAGCCAGGTCATCAGAGGGGTGAAATCGCCTTTTTCAATCGCCGGAACGATATTCCCATCGCAGGCCCTGGCGCTGGCGAATATCTGCGCCGCACTCATCGCGCCGAGGGTATAGGTGGGGAAATAGCCCCAGGCGCCGTCGAACCAGTGAATATCCTGAAGGCACCCCTCGCGGTCGGTTTCGGGAACGATCCCGAGAAGCCGCTGCATCCCCTCGCCCCAGGCGCCGGGAAGATCGGCAAGGGCAAGGTCGCCGCCGATCATGGCGCGTTCCAGCTCATAGCGCAGGATGACATGGGCGGGATAGGTCACTTCATCGGCATCGACCCGGATAAAACCGGGGCGCACCCGGGTATAGAGCCGGGAAAGATTGTCAGCGTCCCAGGCCGGGCCTGAGGCGGCGAAGGCGGCGGCCATGACGGGGGCGGCATAGGTAAGAAAGGCGCGGGAACGGCAGACCTGCATCTCGACCAGCAGAGACTGGCTTTCATGGATGCTCATGCTTCGCGCCCGGCCAACCGGCTGATAGCGCCGCTCTTCCGGCAGGCCGAATTCATAGAGCGCATGGCCGGTTTCGTGCATCACCCCCATTAAGCCTTGGGTGAAATCATCCTCACCGTAGCGCGACGTGATCCGCACATCTTCGGTTGATCCGCCGCAAAAGGGATGGAGACTGATATCGAGACGCCCGCGATCAAAATCAAAGCCCGCCCCAGCCATCAGTTTTAAGCCCAACTCACGCTGGGCGGTTACGGGGAAAGGACCGTCGGGTATCAGAACCTCAGGCTCACCGGCCTGGCGCTCACGAACCCGTTCGAGAAATCCGGGCAGAAACGCCCCCAGATCGGCGAACAGAACGTCGATATCGGCGCACCGCCCACCCGGTTCGTATTCATCGAGCAGGGCGTCATAGGGGGAACAGTCCAAGGCCCCGGCCTTGGCCGCGGCGACCTCGCGGATCAGGGAGAGCACGGTGGTGAGAGACGGCAGGATGCCGGGAAAATCGTTTTCTGCCCGGGCGCGGCGCCATTCCATCTCGCAGGAAGACACCGCTTTCGAGAGCGCCTCAACCAAATCTGCGGGAACCGCATTGGCGTGTATCGCATCACGACGCATCTCGGCCAGATTGGCCTGCTGCCAGTCATCAAGATCGGCTTTGGCCGCCCCGGCCTCTTCCAGCAAATCCCTGGTCTCGGGTGCTGTAAGAATTTCATGGGCGGCGCGCTTGAGAACAGCGAGCTGCTCGCCGCGGCCATTGGCCGAGCCTTCGGGCATCATCGTCGACATATCCCAGTGCAGGATGCCCTCGGCATCGCCGAGAAGGGCGACCCGGCGAAAACGGTCTTCAAGTTGGCGATAGGGGTTCATGAAATGATGCGCTCCTGACCGGACAGCGGCTCAGGAGGGCTCGCCGTCGTCCCGGTCCTCTCGGGTGGTGCTGTAAATCACGAAGATGACCAGAAGGACCAAGCCCAGGGAAAACCAGGTAATGGCATATTGCAGGTGATCGTTGGGCAGATAAATACGGGACTGGCCGCCGATTGGATAGCCGCCGGGGTTTTCCTGGGGTCCAGCCTCGATGTAATAGGGAAGAACATTGTCAAGCCCTGCCGCCTGCGCCATTGCCGGAATGTCCACAGAGAGCCAGAGATTGTCCTCCGGCTGGTTGTCGGGCACAAACACGCCGGGGGTAGTCTGGCGGCGGATGACGCCCTCGACACTCACCTCGCCCGTGACCTGGCCTTCGGACCGGGTGTCGGGCAGGTGGCGTTCGTTCGGCACCCAACCGCGGTTAACCAGGATCGTCGCCCCGTCATCCATCACCAAAGGCGTCATAATATGGTGACCGATATTGCCGCGCATACTCCGCGCGGCAAGATAGAGTTCCTCGTCGTGCAGAAATTCACCCGCCACATGCAGCCGGTAAAACTCAAAACCCGCCGGGTCGTCATCCATTGCAGGCAGGGAAATGGGGGCTGATTCGGAACGTGAGACCCGCTCGTCGATCAGCACGGTCTTCCATTTCAGACGTTCAACCTGCCAGAAGGCGAGGCCGAAGATGAGACTAGCGCCAAGGGCGGTGCACACGGTCAGCCACAAGGTGGGGCGGAACACAAACCCATGGAAATAAAACCCCTTATTCGACGTCTTCATAATCTTCTTCCCGGTGATGAAACTGTAGAGCAATCATATAGGCCTTCAGATAGCGTAATAAAAGCAGCGCCCCGCCAAGAACGAAGGGCGGCCACAGCAGCCAATGCACCCATATCGGCGGCAGGAAGGTGAATTCGACCCAAACCGCAAGGCCGACAACCATGAAGCCGAGAATCAGGATAACGAAAACCGCCGGGCCGTCGCCGCTGTCGTGAACGCCCAGATTGAGATCGCAAGCCGAACAACGGTCCACGACCTGAAGAAATCCCTGATAGAGCTTGCCCTCACCGCAACGGGGGCAGCGCAATGCTGCCCCCGCTCTGAGTGGTGATACGGATTTCATCGTCTTATGTCAGGCATGCATGCATGCCGACATCGGTCTACACATGCGGGATATTGCCCCACCAGTAGATGCAGACGAAAAGGAACAACCAGACGACATCAACGAAATGCCAATACCAGGCCGCTGCCTCAAAACCGAAATGATGATCGGGGGTGAAATGCCCCTTGTTCAGACGGATCAGGCAGACGATCAGGAACAGGGTTCCGATGATCACATGGGCGCCGTGAAAGCCGGTAGCCATGTAGAAGGTCGAGGCATAAATCCCACCGTCAAAGGCATAAGTCGCATGGTGGTATTCATAGGCCTGAACGCTGGTAAAGCAGATGGCCAGAAGGATCGTAACAATCAGGCCATTAACCGCGCTCTTGCGGTTGCCGTTCATCAGGGCGTGATGGGCCCAGGTCAACGTTGCGCCAGAGGTCAGCAGGATGACCGTGTTAAGGAAGGGAAAGGTCCAGGTTTCCAGGGTTTCGATCCCCTGGGGCGGCCAGATCCCACCCAGCACTTCTTTCCGCGCGATCAGCTCGGGGCTGTCCATGCCGGGAAAGAGGCTGGCGTCAAAGAAGGCCCAGAACCAGGCCACGAAGAACATCACTTCCGAAGCGATGAACAGGGCCATGCCGTATCGCAGGCCGATCTGGACAATGGGCGTGTGGGCCTTGTCGACCTCGGCTTCCTTGATGACATCGCGCCACCAGGCGAACATCGTGAAGATGACCAGGGCCATGCCGATGAGGAAAAGAATACTTCCCTCGTCATGCATGAACCAGACGAAACCAATGGCCGCCACGAAAGCCGACAGCGCGCCAAAAGCGGGCCATGGGCTGGGATCGACCAGATGATAAGGGTGTTTTGCGGCGGAATCGCTCATTCTTCGCACTCTCTCTCAATAATAACGGATGAAATCATAGTATCGCCCCCCATAGGCGCACTAGTTAACCGTCACGTCGGACCCGGCCTGAGACATCAGGCTGCTGGTCTGTCGTGAAGGATCTGGTTCCTCCCCGGCATCGGCCGGAAAGAAGGTGTAGGAAAGCGTGATCGTCTTGACCTCGCTCATATTCGGATCGTCCATAATCATTGGGTCGACAAAAAAGGTAACCGGCATATCAACATATTGGCCGGGGACCAGAGTCTGTTCCTCAAAACAGAAGCAATCGACCTTGGTGAAATACTTGCCGGCTTTAAGCGGCGTAACGTTGAAAACGGCCGAGCCGGTCACTGTCTCGCTGGATATATTCCGGGCCTGAAAGAAAGCCAGGCCCTGCTCGCCGATTTTAATATCGACGGCCTTCTGGGAAGGACGGAAATCCCAGGGAAGGCTTGAACTGATATCGGAATTGAAACGTATGGTCATCACACGGTCAAAGACCTGACCCGGCGTCGAAACGGCCGTCTGGGTAGTGCCGCCATAGCCCGTAACCTGACAGAAGAGACGATAGAGCGGCACCGAGGCATAGGCCATCCCCACCATGCCAAAAACAACGGCGGAAAGCACAATCAGTACCCGCCGGTTGCGTTTAGCCAGCGGAGCCGCGTTATGAACCGGGGAAGCAGCCATGTTTACTGGTCTCCCATCCGGACGACGGTGATCAGGTAGAAAAGAGCGACAAGGGCGAACAGAACGCCGGCCAGAGCCAGATTGCGCGCCCGGCGCTGTTTATTCAGATCAGCCATAGCAATGCCCCCTCCCATTTCATGCCCCCACCTTCAGCGTCACATCGACGATCATCAGCACGAAGAGAAGGAAAAGATAGAGAATGGAGAAACCGAACATGCGCCGGGCGCTGGAATCGCTGTGATCCACATAGACCCGCCAGGCCTGCCACAGGAAAATCGCGCCGAGAAGCGCCGCGCTGGCCCCGTAAAGGACACCAACGAAGCCGATCAAATAGGGTGAAAGCGTCACCGGCACCAGCAGAACCGTATAGAGCAGAATAAGCCGCCGGGTTTCTTTATCCCCGGCAACCACCGGCATCATCGGCACGCCGGCCTTGGCGTAATCGCCGCGGCGATAAAGAGAGAGCGCCCAGAAATGGGGCGGCGTCCACATGAAAATAATGGCAAAGAGAGACAGGGAGGCCAGGGAAACATCACCGGTAGCCGCCGCCCAGCCGATCATCGGCGGGAAAGCCCCGGACGCGCCGCCAATAACGATATTCTGCGGTGTCCGGCGCTTGAGCCAGATCGTATAGATGAAAACATAAAAACAGATGGTAAGCGCCAATAGAAACGCCGCCACGTAATTCACCGCCAGCCCCATTATCGCCACCGAACCCACCGAAAGCACGACGCCAAAGCCGAGAGCCGTGGCCGGGTCCATGCGGTGTTTGGGCAAAGGCCGGTTCATGGTCCGGGCCATATGGGCGTCAATATCGCGGTCGTACCACATATTGATGGCGCCCGAAGCCCCGGCCCCGATCGCGATGCAGAGAATGGCGATCGCACCCAGCATAGGATGCAGATGACCGGGTGCCAGATAAAGGCCGGCAAAAGCGGTGAAGACGACAAGCGACATCACCCGCGGTTTGAGCAGGATAACAAAATCCCCGAGCCGGGGACCGTCCTCATGGACGGCCCCCGCCTGGGAATTTGCCATATTGACCGAGGTCTGGGACATCAAGTCCTCCTGCCCTGTCTTAAGCGCACTGCCAAAGCCGCTACTTGAACTTCGGCAGTTCCTCGAAGCAATGGAACGGCGGCGGTGAGCTCAGGGTCCACTCGAGAGTATTGGCCCCTTCGCCCCAGTAATTATCTGCAACCTTTTCCTTCGAGGTGAACGTCTTGTAGATGACATACAGGAACAACAGCGCACCGAAGGCCGAAACATAGGCCCCGACGCTGGAAACCATGTTCCAGCCGGCAAAAGCGTCCGGATAATCAGGAATACGCCGCGGCATCCCCGAAAGACCGGAGAAATGCATCGGGAAGAAGGTCAGATTGACCCCGATAAACGTCACCCAGAAATGAATCTGGCCGAGTTTTTCAGGGTATTGGTGACCACTCATCTTGCCAATCCAGTAATAGAAACCGGCGAACATGGAGAACAGCGCCCCCATGGACATGGTGTAATGGAAATGGCCGACCACGTAATAGGTGTCGTGAAGGGCGATATCCATACCCGCATTGGCCAGAACCACGCCTGTGACGCCGCCGACGGTAAACAGGAAGATCATCCCCAGAGCGAACAGCATCGGCGTCTTATAGGTCAGCGAGCCCCCCCACATGGTGGCGAGCCAACTGAATATCTTCACACCCGTCGGCACTGCGATAACCATCGTCGCCCCGACAAAATAGGCCCGGGTGTCCACATCCATACCGACGGTATACATGTGATGGGCCCAGACGACGAAGCCGACGAAGCCGATCGCCACCATGGCATAGGCCATGCCGAGATAGCCGAAGATCGGCTTTTTCGAGAATGTGGAGATCACCTGACTGACAATGCCGAAGCCCGGAATGATCAGGATGTAAACTTCCGGATGACCAAAGAACCAGAACAGATGCTGGTAAAGGATCGGATCGCCGCCACCTTCAGGCGAATAGAAGGTGGTGCCGAAATTACGATCCGTCAGCAACATGGTGATGGCGCCCGCCAGAACCGGCAGCGAAAGCAGCAGCAGGAAGGCGGTGATCAGCACCGACCACACGAACAGCGGCATCTTGTGGAGCGTCAGCCCCGGCGCGCGCATGTTGAAGATGGTGGTGATGAAGTTGACAGCACCGAGAATTGAGGCTGCACCGGCAAGGTGAAGCGAAAGGATCGCCAGATCCACCGCCTTGCCGGGGTGCCCGTAAGTGCTCAAGGGCGCGTAAACCGTCCAGCCGGTGCCCGCACCGCCATCTGTGACCGCCGACATGACAAGCAGCAACAGGGACGGAACCAGCAGCCAGAAGCTGATGTTGTTCATACGCGGAAAGGCCATATCCGGCGCGCCGATCATCAGCGGCACCATCCAGTTGCCAAACCCGCCCATCATCGCCGGCATAACCATGAAGAAGACCATGATCAGGCCGTGGGCCGTCGTGAACACGTTAAACATGTGATAGTCGTCGCCGAAGATCTGCATGCCGGGCTCGGAGAGCTCCATACGCAGGGCTACAGAGAAAGCTGTGCCGACGAGGCCGGCAACGATGGCGAAGATAAGGTACATCGTGCCGATGTCCTTATGATTGGTCGAAAATACCCAGCGTTTCCAGCCGGTGGGATTTGCGTGAGAAGCACTCATGACAAACTCTTTCTTTTAGGCTTATTGCCGGTTAACCGTTTGCGCGACCTCAAATGGGGTATCCCCCTGGTCGGCGCTTGCGAACTCTTCCTTGGCCTCTTCGACCCACTGGTCGAAATCCGCCTGGGAAACAGCATGAATTGCCACCGGCATGAACCCGTGGTTGGTGCCGCACAGCTCGGAACATTGACCGTAATACCAGCCCTCTTCCTCGACCTTTAGCCAGGTCTCGTTGAGGCGGCCGGGGACGGTATCCGTCTTGACCCCCAGCGCGGGAACGGCCCAGGAGTGGATAACGCCATCAGATGGTGAGGTCAGCAGAACCCGCACGGTGGCGCCGACCGGCAGAACGACGGGATTGTCCACGGACAGCAACCTGATCTGGCCGGGTTCAAGTTCGTCGTCGTCCACCATATAGCTGTCGAAGGTGATCTCGTCGTGATCGGTATATTCATATTCCCAATACCACTGGTGACCGGTGACCTTGATGGTCATATCCGCATCGGCGGCGCGATCCTCGAAATAGAGGAGCTTGAAGGAGGGAATGGCGATAAACACCAGGATCAGGATCGGCACGACCGTCCACACCACTTCGAGCGGTGTATTATGGGTCAGCTTCGAGGGCGTCGGGTTATTCGAGGCCCGGAACCGGATGATGATGTAAACAAGCAACGCCGTTACGAAAATCGTGATCGCAACGATGATCGTGAGGAGCAGGTCATGAAATTCGGTAATCCGTGTCATGACTGGCGAAGCGGATGCCTGAAGACCCAACTGCCAGGGGGTTGGAGCCCCCTCCATTGCGAAAGCAGCCGTAGACGTCAGAGCCGTAAATAGAGCTGCGGTGAAAGCGGTAGAAAAATTTTTCAGAAACATTTTTATCCTGCCCTGCTTCAGAAAATAATTGAGCGGTTCGAATTACAAGAATCCGCCCGGTTTATGCATGAAATTGAAGCGATAAATCCCCCCAGACGTTTTACGGTCTTTTCCTTGCAGAAAAGACACTACCGTCAAGGCCCCCTCCTTTTCAAGTGCGTCGGCACCTTACACAGAGCCAATCTCTTGCTCAAGCCCTAGAAAGCACCGACCTGCACATTTTTTCACCAAAGGGACACAGGGGCACCTCCTAGATCGACCTCGCCAGGCTTAGGGGCTGAATCTGCCGAAGATTTTCCTATATAGTAGCTGTATTGTTTCGGCGGCCTTGCGGTCTGGATTTTTTAAAAATAATCAGGGAATTCCTTTAAAATGAGTGATTTAGCGGCGACTGACGATCTCTTTTTTGCCCGCACAGGGCTTGATAAGCCCCGTGCAGAGGCCTTGGTTGCCGAAACCCTTCACGCCAGTGACGACGGCGAACTTTTTCTTGAATACTGCCAATCCGAAAGCCTGACTTTCGACGATGGAAGGCTGAAGAACGCCAGCTTCGATACGTCTCAAGGTTTTGGATTACGGGCGGTTTCCGGCGAAACCACCGGTTATGCCCATTCTTCCGAGATCAGCGAAGCGGCGATAAAGCGTGCCGGGGAGACCGTAAAAACCATTCACAGGGGCAAGGGCGGCACCTTCGCCGAACCGCCGGTTTCGACCAATTTGCGCCTCTATGACGACCTCAACCCCCTGGGCGAAATAGCCTTTGCTGAAAAAGTGAAGCTGCTGGCCGAGATCGACGCCTATGCCCGAGCCAAGAATTCCAGGGTCAAACAGGTGATGGCCTCGCTTTCCGGGGAATGGCAGGCGGTTCGCATTATCCGCCCCGACGGCTCTTACGCCAGCGATATCCGCCCCCTGGTGCGACTCAGCGTCTCGATCACTGCCGGCAAGGGCAAGCGCATGGAGCAGGGCAGCTATGGCAGCGGCGGCCGTCATGGTTTTGGCCACTGGTTTGAGGGTGAGAGTTGGAAATATTCCGTCGACCAGGCCCTGCGCCAGGCCCTGGTCAATCTGGACTCGGTGCCCGCCCCTGCCGGGGAGATGACCGTCGTACTCGGCCCCGGCTGGCCCGGCATTCTGTTGCATGAAGCCATCGGCCACGGCCTGGAGGGAGATTTCAACCGCAAGAAAACCGCCGCCTTCGCCGGCCTGATGGGCCAGCGCATCGCCGCCAAAGGAGTTACCGTTGTCGATGACGGGACATTAGAGAACCGGCGCGGATCCCTGACCATCGACGATGAGGGCACCCCGGCCCAGAACACCATGCTGATCGAGGACGGTATCCTGAAAGGTTATATGCAGGACCGCATGAACGCCCGCCTGATGGGTGTCGCGCCGACCGGCAACGGACGCCGCCAGTCGCACGGCCATGTCCCCATACCGCGTATGACCAACACCTATATGCTGAACGGCGACCACGACCCGGCCGAAATCATCGGTTCTGTGAACAAGGGCCTCTATGCGGTCAATTTCGGCGGCGGCTCGGTGGACATCACCTCAGGTAAATTCGTTTTTTCGGCTTCGGAAGCCTATCTCATCGAGGACGGCAAGATCGGCCCGGCGGTCAAGGGGGCGACGCTCATCGGCAACGGCCCCGACGTTCTGACCAAGGTGTCGATGATCGGCAACGACATGAAGCTCGATAACGGCGTCGGCACCTGCGGCAAGGACGGCCAGCACGTGCCGGTCGGCGTCGGCCAGCCGAGCCTCAAGATCGACGGCCTGACTGTCGGCGGCACCGATACATGAGGGCGGGAAAATTACCCTACACAACACAAAATGATTATTATAAAGGCACGATTTATTCTCCATAGGACCCACTGAAAGACCTCATAAGGGTTCTATTTTCAGGGAGGTCTATGCATGCAGATCAACCGCATAGCTATATTATTTTTAGTTGCCGCACTCGCTGCACCCATTACCCCCTATGCCAAGCTAGGAGACATCCTTTTCGTACAAAAGGATAATTCGCCCATCAGAGAAGGGCCGAACAAAGATGCCCCACTAGTGTTACAGCTTAATCGGGGCCACAAGCTTATAGAATTTGAACGAAAGGGTGGCTGGGTTAACGTAGGGATAGATAGAAGTGGTGGAAAAGAAGGATGGATAGAAAGCCCCTTAACAGGAAGCGTGTCACCGGGAGGGAAAAGTGTAGCTCCACCGGACCCTCGATTTGACCAATTCAAGGCGGCTGTGGAGATTCTAAATGCTAACGCCAAACAAAGATCAGGCTTTGACTTCTTCACTAACGTAGAAAGCCTTGGTGACGGAATTGTCGAGCTTACGGCGACAAATGAATGGCTGGCAGTGCCCAAAAGTGGCCGCGATGGGAATCTAAATACCCTCTTTAACCTTTGGGATGCCGCAGAAGGGACGGGATTGCCCATCTCCGTGCGGATTGTCGACAATAAGGGCACCCTTCGCATGCGGCAATCTCGATAGGAGACACCTGACCGTCGAGAGAGCGAATAACCACGCCGGGTTAAGCGTGGAGATGAAACACCTTATTCATGATCTTCCATGCGCCGTCCACCTTGAGCAGGGTGAAAAAGTCGGTAAATTTGTGGCCGGTCCAGTCGTCAAGCTCTAGACGAACGGTCGCCACCGTGCCCGCGATATCGATGTTGGCTATTTGCGCTTTAAGGCCGGTTGCCGGACCATTTTCATCGTTCCAGTCAAAAAGCTTTTGTATCGGTCCGGCGAACAGATCATCGCCGATATAACCAAAGATCGTCGCATCGGCGTGGAAGGCGGGTTTCATATCCTCTCCGCGCCCGGATTTTGCCCCATCGACATAGAACTGAACCACTTTTTCGATCATTTCACGATCGTTTACATCGCTCATAACACTTACTCCAATATGATGTATCGAGCATCAACAGCCGGCCCCCCACTTAGGTGGAGGGCCGGACTATTCGACGAAATGGATCTCACTGTTGTCAGGCCGCGGCGGATTCCTCGTCGCCGGGGCCGCGGTTGGTGAGCCTCACTTCCACCAGATTGTCGGAAAAAGACGGGGCATGCCCCATATTGACGAATTCGGCGGAAGAGATGCAATTAACCGTCCCTTCGTTTAATTGCCGCCAGTAGCCAAGGGAGGAAACGACAACCCCCGCATTTACATCGTCCGTGACCTTTGCATCACCGACAAAACCGCCGCGATCATTAAAGACACGAACTTTGTCGCCGTCTTTAATCCCTCTGGGTTCCGCATCAGCAGCGTTAATCAAAACGAATTGTTCGCCCTGGCCTTTGATCTTGTGATCCATATTGGCGTAACAGGAATTCAGGAAACCGTGGCTTTTGGGTGAAACGATGTTCAAGGGATATTTCTTTGCCAGTTCCGGATTGGTCGCCGCAGATTCTCTTGATGGAACATAATCCGGCAGACTGTCCAGCGGTTCGCCAGGCTGAAACCCCTCATACATTTGACGGAAGGGCCCGGCAACAAAGTTAACCGCGCCTTCCAGCTTGAATTCACATTTACCCGATGGGGTCGGGAAGTTGCCTTCCTTGTGCGGACAGCGGTCATCCTTGGTCCCCACATTCAAGCGGGCAAACCCGTGTGCACGCATATAATCCAGATCGATGCCATCACAGGCCGGCGCATCCCAATCAACATAGTTTTCCAGGCATTCCGAATCCGACCATTTGAACTGTTCGTCTTCGTAACCCATGCGCGCCGCCAGACGCTGGAAGATTTCATTATTGGGTATCGCTTCTCCGGGAGATTCAACGCTTTTGGCGTTGTAGGTGAGATACAGATGCCCCCAGGACAGGATCATATCTTCCATCTCGGCGCCCATGGAGGCGGGCAAAACGATATCCGCATATGACGCGGTATCGCTGATGAAATGATCGGCGCAGACCACGAACATATCGTCATTCTTCAAACCGGCGATAATCTTGTCCGTTTCCGGCGCCTGGGTGACGGGGTTGGCGTTCCAGAACATCATCGATTTGATCGGGATATCCAGATCCATTTCACCGGTAAGCGCCCGGCCGACCTGCAGGGCGTTAATGACACGCGTGCCTTCGGGAATAAGATCCGGCCGACAGATCACATCGAATTTATAGGGATGTTCCCAAACGGGGAATTGCGTGATTCCCCCACCCACATGTTTCCAGGCACCGGTTAATCCCGGGATACAGGTCACCGCGCGGATGGTTTGACCGCCGCCGTAATGGCGTTCCAGCGCCACACCCATACGAATGGCAGCCGGTTGCTCGGTGGCCAGGTCTTTTGCCAGCTGGCGGATGTCTTCAGCCGTAACACCGGTAATCTCCGCCGCCCATTCCGGGGTGCGGTCCTTGGCGCGCTCGGCCAACTCGTCGTAACCATTGGTGTAATTGTCGACGTAATCCTTATCGACCAGACCCTGTTCAATAATGCTGTTGATGACGGCCATCGCCAGGGCGCCGTCGGTTCCGGGTTTGGGACAAATATGCCAGTCCGCTTCCTTTGCGGTGCGTGATTTATAGGAATCGATAACGACAACCTTGGCGCCGTTCTTCCTGGCATCCTGGATAATGGCCCAGTGATGGAGATTGGTGCTGACACTGTTGCAGGCCCAGATGACGATATATTTGGAGTGGATATAACTCTCCACATCAAGACCCGCGGTCGGGCCAACCGTGGTCAGCCAGGCAGTACAGGACCCTTCACCGCAAAAGGTGCGTTCGGTGACCGTCGCCCCCATTCTGTTAAAGAAGGCATCTGCGCCATTGAGGCCGTGGACGAGGCCCTGATGGCCCAAATAGCTGTAAGGCATGATGGCCTGGGGGCCATGCTCATCGATGATGGCCTTCCATTTGCCGGAAATTTCATCGAGCGCCTCATCCCAGGAAATGCGCTCGAACTGGGCCGATCCCTTGGGACCGACACGGCGCATGGGATGGAGCAGACGATCGGGATGATAGTGGCGTTTTTCATAATCCTTCAGCTTGACGCAAAGACCGCCCCTGGTCATGGGATGTTCTTTATTGCCACTTACGCCGGCGACTTTTCCATCCTTGATATCAAACACCATTGAACAGGTGTCGGGACAATCGTGGGGACAACCCCCAAATGCTGTTTCAGCCTGTGGATTTGCGGTCATAATAAAGTGTCTCCCCCTTACAAAAATTGTAATTGTTAACGCCGACTATAAAGCAGGCGCCCTGTAATTGTTCAAAAAACTAATCCTTGTCGTGCAAACGGTCGAATTCCTCACCCTCGAATTCGATAAAGCCGTCGATCATGTTGCGATAGACGGTTTCGGCGATATCCGGCGCCAGACCGTATTCTTCCGCCAGTTTGCGCACCCGGACGATGATGGACTCGATCCGCGGCCGGTCGACGATTTCCTCGCGCCGGGCTTTTAAGCGCGCCGCCTCGCGGACAAAGCCGCTGCGCTCACCGATCAACTCCAGGATCTGTTTGTCCAGCCGGTCGATATTGTCCCGGACTTCCTGAAGATCGTGGCAGCGTGTCATCGCGTCTAACCTTTCTTAAAATTACCTGAGAGGGGTTCCGCCTCTCAGTAGGCATTCTCGGTAAACAGCGGATCGACCGAGCCCTTCCAGCGTGTTTCATAGGCCTCCAGCCATTCTTCCGCCGGGGTGCGGCCGGAATTGGCGGTTTCCAGCAAGGGATCGAGAAAACAGCGCTCATCCCGGCCTTGGGAGTTGACGCAGGCCCGTGATTTCAATCCTTCGCCAGCTATTTCCAGCACATCCAGCGCCAGCTCGTCCATATTCCGTTTCCCGGTCACGGTCTTAAAACCGAGGCGGGGAACCTCTGCCCGCAGCCGGGCGTGATCCGCACCCGTCCAATCCTTGACCAGATCCCAGGCCGCTTCAAGGGCGGCGCCATCATACAACAAACCTACCCAAAGGGCCGAAAGGGCACAGAGCCGCCCCCAGGGGCCGCCATCGGCGCCACGCATTTCGAGAAAGCGTTTCAGGCGCACCTCGGGGAAAACCGTCGTCATATGATCTTCCCAATCCTTCATCGTCGCCGCCTCGCCGGGAAGCGCCGGCAAACGGCCCTCAATAAAATCCCGAAAGGACTGGCCGCTGGCATCGATATAGCGGCCGTCCCGATAGACGAAATACATCGGCACATCGAGCAGGTAATCAACATAATGCTCGAAGCCGAACCCTTCCTCAAAAACAAACGGCAGGATGCCGCAGCGGTCGGGATCCGTATCGGTCCAGATATGGCTGCGGTAACTGAGATAACCGCTGGGGCGGCCCTCAACAAAAGGAGAATTGGCGAAAAGCGCCGTCGCCACCGGTTGCAGGGCAAGCGCAAGACGGAATTTACGCCGCATGCAGGCTTCAGATTCAAAGTCGAGATTGACCTGCACGGTCGCCGTGCGCAGCATCATGTCGAGGCCGAGATTTCCCTTTTTCGGCATATAGGCCTGCATGATGGCGTAACGGCCCTTGGGCATCCAGGGGATCTCGTCACGCGCCCATTTCGGCTGGAACCCCATGCCCATCAGGCCGATTCCCAGTCCCTCGGCAACTTCCTTTACCTCGCGCAGATGTTCGTGAACCTCCCGGCAGGTGTCGTGAACGGTATTCACAGGCGCCCCGGAAAGTTCCAGCTGTCCGCCGGGCTCAAGGGTGACCGAGGCTTTTTCGCGGATCAGGGCGATGGTCTTGCCTTGTTCCCTGACCGGCTCCCAGCCAAAACGCTGCAAGCCTTCAAGAAGGGCGCCGATTCCGTCCGTGCCCTCATAAGGAAGCGGCCTGTAATCAGCCAGGCGAAAGACAAATTTTTCATGCTCGGTGCCGATCCGCCAGGCCGATTTCGGCTTGCACCCCGAGGCCAGACTTTCAACCAACTGGTCTTGCCCGGAAATCGGCGCGGTGGAGCTCAAGGAAGTCTCTGAAACCATTAAATATTGCCGCCTTTCGTGACACTCATACCTGTTCCCGCCAATCGCCGAGCGCAGCCTGCCAACAGGCAAGGGCGGCAATCGCCGCAGTTTCGGCGCGCAGAACCCGTGGGCCGAGCCCGACGGCGGTAACAAAGGGCAGTTTACGCAGAGCGTCAAGTTCGCGAGGCGCAAACCCGCCCTCCGGCCCGACAAGCAGGGCCCAGGAACCGCCAGAGGGAGGGCCTGGAGAAAGATCGGCCACCGCATCAAGGAAGGCGGGGGCGCCACCGCGACCCGCCGCCGCGCTTTCATCACAAAGCAGGATCCTGCGCGAAGGCGGCCAATCGGCGAGCAAGGCATCGAGTTTTTGAGGCTCGTGCAAATCCGGCAGGGTGAGCCGTTCGCATTGCTCGGACGCCTCGATGGTAATAGCGCTGAGCCGGTCCAGGCGCAGTCGCGCATGATCGGTATATTGGGTCACAACCGGGCAAAGAGCGGCGACCCCGAGCTCGGTCGCCTTTTCCACCATCAATTCAAGCCGGGCGCGTTTCAAGGGGGCAAAGACAAGCCATAAATCCGCACCCCCCATTTGGTCGCGCAAGCGGTCGCCGATTTCCAATATGGCGCCCTTTTTCCCGGCGAATTCGAGCTGAGAGGAAAATTCCCCGTCCTTGCCGTTGAAGAGAATAACCCCGTCCCCCGGTGACAGACGCAGGACATGGCGCAGGTAATGGGCCTGGGCGTCATTTGCCTCGATCCGCCCGGCTTTTGCCAGCGCCGCCTCAACAAACAGCCGCGGGCGCCGACCGGCGAGGGAAGATTGCCCTTTCGTCATGCTTGCCCCTTTCGCCTCTTGCTCTCAAGATGAAACACGGTCAAGAGATTATCCCACCAAACGCGGGAAAGGGGCAGGGTTTATCAATGGGCAGGGACATCGAGAACGGCAACTGGATCGAGGCCAAGGTGTCGCCAAGTCTGCGTCCCTATCTGCGGCTGGCCCGGATCGACCGGCCGGTCGGCATCTGGCTGCTGCTGTTCCCCTGCTGGTGGGGGATTGTCCTCGCCGGAGCGATATCGCCGCAGCCCCAGAAAGAGTTCCTGCTTATGGGGCTTTTCGCCCTTGGCGCCGTAATCATGCGCGGGGCCGGCTGTACGTTAAACGACATCATCGACCGCGATCTCGACGCAAGGGTCGAACGCACGGCGGTGCGGCCGATCCCGGCCGGTGAGATATCGGTCAAAAAGGCCCTGATCTTCCTCGCCCTGCAATTGCTGCTTGGGCTTGGCGTATTGCTGGCGTTCAATCCCTTTACCGTTCTTCTCGGCATTGCCGCCCTGCCCCTGGTCGCCGCCTATCCCTTTATGAAGCGCCTGACCTATTGGCCCCAGGCCTTTCTCGGCCTGACTTTTAACTGGGGGGCGCTGATGGGCTGGGCGGCGCTGACCGGCGGGCTTTCCGCCGCCGCACTCGCCCTTTACGCCGCCGGGATCGCCTGGACGCTGGGCTATGACACCATTTACGCCCATCAGGACAGGGAAGACGATGCGATGGCCGGAATTAAATCGACGGCACTGAAATTCGGCCCGGCAACCCATATCTGGCTGGCCGGGTTTTTCGGCGCCGCAATTTTCTTTCTCGCGCTGGCCGGCAGGCTGGCCGGACTGGGTGAAAACGGGACAAACTGGCTTTTCTATGGCGGACTCGCCTTGACGGCGGGACATTTCTGCTATCAGATCGCGCAACTGAAGATCGACGATGCGGGCAATTGCCTTGCCCTTTTCAAGTCCAATATTCTGGTTGGCTGGATTGTTCTCGCCACCTTTCTTGTTGCCCGCTTGGGCCTGTAAACCCGGAGGTTCAGAAAAATGAATAAATTCTGCGGAAGCGGATTCCTTACCGCCGCCCTTGCCGTCATTCTGGTGCTCGTCGGCATCGCCTATTTCCAGCACCATCCCCTTGGACGCAGCGCCGAGGATGACAAGGTGGAAATCCTCACTCTTCTTGAGACCTATGCCGGCGCCTATAGCCGCGAAGACACGGACGCCATTATCGCCCAATTGCCCGATGACGACGAAGTGATTTTCCTAGGCTCCACCGCCGATGGAATCAGCAAGGGCAAGGACGCCATCCGCGACCAGATCGACCGCGATATGGAGCAGACCGAGAAGGTCGCCATGACCATCACCGGCAGGGAAATAGACATTAACGGCAATACGGCCTGGATTGCCGCCGATTCCGTTATTCATGCCACCATAAAGGGGCAGAGCCTCGTCTTTCCCGGCCGCCTGACCGCTGTTTTCGAACACACCGATAAGGGCTGGGTCTGGCGACAGGCGAATTTCTCCCTGCCGCTGGGTGCCATGAGCCAGGGACAGTCCTTTCCAAGAAAGGAGTGATCTCCCCCCCAGGGGAAGGCAGAGGGAATTTAGGGTGAGCGCAACACCACCCCACAAAACGCCGGATCGGGAAAAGGATTTCATCACGGCCTGGACGGCGGTCTCTTCGCCGCCCCAGGTTCCCGAGATAAGCCTTCACCTTGCCGGCGAAATCACGCCGATCTGGGAGGCCACCGAAGCCATTCTGGAGCGCGAGAATGTTCCGCCCCCCTTCTGGGCCTTCGCCTGGCCGGGGGGGCAGGCCCTGGCCCGTCATATTCTCGACCATCCTGAAATCGTCCACGGACGCAATGTGCTTGATTTTGCCGGGGGCTGTGGCCTGATCGCCATTGCGGCGGCGAAATCCGGGGCCAAAAGCGTTACCTGCGCCGATATCGACCTCTTCGCCCTGGCCGCCGCCGGGCTCAATAGCGAGCTCAACGGGGTCACGCTCACCTTTGAGGGAAGCGATTTGGTGGGTAAGGAAAATCAGGGCTGGGACGTCGTTCTCTCAGGCGACATCTGTTATGAAAAAGCGCTGGCGGAAAGGGTGACGACCTGGTTGCGAACCCTGGCCGGCGGCGGCGCAGTGGTGATGATCGGCGATCCCGGTCGCGACTATCTGCCGAAAGAAGGGCTGGTCGAGGTGGCGCGACACACGGTGCCGACGAGCCTCGAGCTGGAAGACCGGAGCGAACGAAACGCGATTGTCTGGCGGGTTATGCCCTAGAGCCTGTCTTTCCCGCTCTAGGCGTCTATTTCCTTACGCAGGGCCGGTGTACCGCTTTCATCGACGATGTGATAGCGGGCGTAACAGTTATCCACCGTCAGCCATGCGCGATTCTGCCATTCCTCATGGGCATCGGCAAAATCGTCAAAGGGGCCGAAGCGTTCTTCCGCCCCATCCCCCGAGAGGGTCTTAAAATCAGTGTCGGTGTATTCACCGCCGACGACAAAGTATTTGGTCATAAGTCAAAACCCTGATTGATCCGCACCTAAAAGCCCCCCTAAACTATTTTCCTATGGCCTTAAGGCCAAGACAAATTCCTCTCAAATGACGGATTTTTACCTCTCATGCCTTATTCAAGCCTCCGCGACTTTATTGAAAGACTTGAAAAAGAGGGTCGCCTGATCCGGGTTTCGACCCCGGTTTCAAGCGAACTGGAGATGACCGAAATCCAGACCCGTCTGCTGGCTGAAGAAGGCCCGGCAGTACTGTTCGAGAATGTGGTGAGGGCGGATGGACGCAAAGCCGACATGCCGGTCCTGGTTAATCTTTTCGGTACCGTCGAGCGCGTTGCCTGGGGAATGGAGCGCCAACCGCAGGATTTACGCGAAATCGGCGAAACCCTCGCCTTTCTGCGCCAACCCGAACCGCCCGGCGGCTGGCGCGAAGCGATCAATATGCTGCCATTGCTTAAAAAAGTAATGACCATGAAGCCCAAAACGACCGCCAGGGCCGCGGTTCACGAGGTGGTGAAAACGGGAGACGACATCGACCTTTCCGCCCTGCCGATCCAGACCTGCTGGCCGGGTGAGCCGGCGCCGCTGATCACCTGGCCGCTGGTGGTCACCCAGGGGCCAAACCCGGAGGACAAGCGCGAGGACAATTTCAATCTCGGCATCTATCGCATGCAGGTGACGGGAAAAAATACGACGCTCATGCGCTGGCTTAAACATCGCGGCGGGGCCCAGCATCACCAACGCTGGGGCAAGGAAAAGCGCCAGCCCCTGCCCGCCGCCGTAGTCATTGGCTGCGACCCCGGCACTATTCTGGCCGCCGTTACCCCGGTGCCCGATACGGTTTCGGAATACCAGTTTGCCGGGCTCTTACGCGGCAAGGCGGTGGAACTGGTGGATTGCAAGACGGTGCCGCTGAAGGTCCCTGCCTCGGCCGAGATCGTGTTGGAAGGCCACGTGTCCCTGGATGAGAAACAGGATGAGGGGCCTTATGGCGATCACACCGGCTATTACAATTCGGTGGAGAAATTCCCCGTCTTTACAGTCAGCGCCATTACCATGCGCAAGAACCCGATCTATCTTTCGACCTTTACCGGCCGCCCGCCCGACGAACCGAGCGTTCTCGGCGCTGCCCTGAACGAAGTGTTTATCCCGCTGCTGCAACAGCAATTCCCCGAGATCGTCGATTTCTGGCTGCCGCCGGAGGGCTGTTCCTACCGCATCGCCGTGGTTTCCATAAAGAAGACCTATCCCGGCCAGGCCAAGCGCATCATGATGGCGGTGTGGTCTTATCTGCGGCAGTTCATCTATACCAAGTTCGTTATCGTGGTCGACGACGAGATCAATCCACGGGACTGGAAGGACGTCATGTGGGCCGTCTCCACCACCATGGATCCGGGCCGCGATATCACGGTGATCGAGAACACCCCCATCGACTATCTCGATTTCGCCTCGCCGCAATCCGGCCTGGGCTCGAAAATCGGCTTTGATGCGACCACCAAAATTCCCCCCGAGACGAGCCGCGAATGGGGCACCCCGATCCGCATGAGCGACGATGTGATTGAGGACGTGACCCGCAAATGGGCTGAATACGGCCTGCCCGGCTCCGGCAAGCCGATCTGGAAGTAAGGGGTGCGAAAGCCTTCCCGGTGCCTTATATAGACATCTCAAACCGCCCCGTTTCCAGATAACCACCAAGGACAGCTCCATGCCGGACCAGCCGGACGCGACGAACGCCCTTAACCTGCTTGACGACCTGATCGCGCGCGCCCGCAAGGCCGGGGCCGACGACGCCGATTGCGTGATGGTAAAAGGCGTCTCCATGTCGGCGGCCCAGCGCCTCGGCGAGCCGGAAAGGATTGAACGCTCCGAAGGCGCCGATATCGGCCTGAGAATCCTCAAGGGCAAGCGTCAGGCGGTCGTTTCCTCAACCGATTTTTCACCCCAAGCCCTTAGCGAGTTGATCGAGCGGGGGCTGGCCATGGCCGAGAACGTGCCCGAAGACCCCTATTGCGGCCTCGCCGACCGGCGGGATCTGGCCGATCCGGAAAATCTGGCCAAACTGCTGGCGCAAACCGATATCTGCGATATGGAGGAGCCGACCCCTGAGACTCTGTCCGAGCGCGCCCGCACCATCGAAGACGCCGCCCGCGCGGTTAAAGGCGTGAACAATTCCGAAGGGGCCGAAGCCAGCTGGGGAATGACCGATGTGGCGATGGCCGCCTCCAACGGTTTTTCCGGCGCCTATTCGAGGTCCAGTCACGGGATCATCGTCGAGGTGCTGGCCGGTGAAGGCACCGAAATGGAACGGGATTACGAATATTTAAGCACCATTTACGCCACCGATCTCGGCGATATTGCGGCACTGGGACGCAATGCCGGAGAAAGAGCCGTCAAGCGTCTCCATCCGCGCAAGGTTTCGACGACCAGGGTTCCCATCATCTTCGACCCCAGAGTCTCGAACTCTATTGTCGGCCATCTGGCCACTGCGATTAACGGCAGCGCCATCGCGCGCAAGACCAGCTTTCTCAAAGAATCCATGGGTAAAAAAATCTTTTCAAAAGATATCACCATTGTCGACGACCCTTTCCGTCGCCGCGGACTGGGCTCAAAACCCGTTGATGGCGAGGGGATCGCGCCCCAGCAACGCAACATCATCGATAACGGCGTTCTGACAAGCTGGTTCCTCGATCTCAACACCGCCCGCCAGCTCAACCTGAAATCCACCGGCCATGCGGCGCGCGGCACCGGCGCACCGCCCTCGCCGCGCCCGACAAACCTTTATCTCGAACCCGGCACGGTTTCACCGGCGGAAATGATTGCCGATATCGACAGCGGGCTTTACGTCACCGAAGTGATGGGCACCAGCATCAGCATCAATACCGGCGATTACAGCCGGGGTGCCGGAGGATTCTGGATCGAAAACGGAGAGATTGCCTATCCGGTCAGCGAGATTACGATCGCCTCCAATCTCAGTGATATGTTTTCCAACCTTACCGCCGCCGATGATCTCAACTTCCGCTTTGGCACCAACGCCCCGACCCTGCGCATCGACGGCATGACCGTCGCCGGGATCTAGGAGGCGGCCCCATGACAGCATCATCAAAGAACGACTGGATGGCCGACGATCACGCCCTGCTGATCGAGGCGGTACGGGCCGGGGGCGAACTGGCGGCAAGCTATTTCGGCCAGGACCTTGAGAACTGGATGAAGCGCCCCGGTCAGCCGGTCAGCGAGGCCGACCTAGCCGTCGATGCATTGTTACGCGATACGCTGATGTCGGCGCGGCCCGATTACGGCTGGCTTTCGGAGGAAAGCGCGGAATCGACAGGCCGCGAGGAGGCCGAACGGCTATGGGTGGTGGACCCCATCGACGGCACCAGAGCCTTTCTCGAAGGGCGCCCCGAATACACAGTTTCGGTCGGCTTGCTCGAAAACGGACGGCCGGTTCTCGGTGCGGTCTTCAACCCCCAGACGGGAGAATTTTTCGAAGCCGTCAAGGGCGGCGGGGCACGGTGCAAAGGCCGCACACTTCACGTCGGCGAGGCCGACATTATCGAAAACGCCCGGATTCTCGTCAGCCGTGGGGAGTTCAAAAACCTGGCCAGCCACGACAGACTGATTAACTGCGAAATCAGCTCAATCAGCTCGATCGCCTATAAAATCGTCCTGGTCGCCGCCGACCGGGCCGACGCCACGGTTTCCCTGCTGCCCAAAAGCGACTGGGACCTCGCCGGGGCGGATATCATCCTCGCCGAGGCCGGAGGAATGCTGACCACCGCCGATGGAAAGCCGATGGTCTATAATCAGACCAGGCCCCGCCATTCCAGCGTACTCGCCGCCGGGAGAGGACTGAGCGCCGAACTGAGCGCCGAACTGGCCGATGATTAAGTCCGAAAAGCCCTGAAAAAAGCCCTTTTCCGGCATCAGACGCCACAGGAGCACCTGGCCCATTGGCCCCTTGAATCCCTCCGTGCTATCCTTGCCCGAGCGTAGAGATTCCGCATCCCAGCCGCGAACCGGCGCCTTAGATCCTTGAGCCGATTTTGAACGCATCCCTTCATGACCCCACCCCCCTGGCCGAAACCACCACCGTTCTCGTCGAACGTCTGGTCAAGGGGTATGTGCGCCCATATTCCGGGCGGCTCTTTTTCGCCATCCTCTGCATGATACTCGCCGCCGCCGCCACCGCGGCCAACGCCTGGATAATGCAGCCCATTCTCGACGACGTATTCCTGAACCGGGATTCGACGATGCTGATTCTGGTGCCGATTGCGGTGCTGATCATCGCCTTCGTCAAGGGGGTGACGGAATACGGTCAGGCGGTTTTGATGAACTTTGTCGGCCAACGGGTTATCACCGATATCCAGAAGGAAATGTTCGCCCATCTGATGCGCGCCGATATCGCCTTTTTTCACGATAATGCGACAGGGGGGCTTATTTCCCGCTTCGTCTCCGACGTCATGAAACTCCGCATTGCAGTAAGCACGGCTCTGACAGGGATCGCCAAGGATTTCCTGACCCTCATTTTCCTGCTCACCTTGATGTTCATGCGCGACTGGCAACTGGCGATAATCGCTTTTGTCGTTTTCCCTATTGCCGTGCTGCCCATTCTTCGCATCGGACGGCGCCTACGCAAAATCTCAACCAATACCCAGACCGAAGTGGGCCTGTTCACGACCCTTCTCAACCAGTCTTTTCAGGGCGCCCGCCACGTTAAGGCCTATGGCATGGAAGCTTATGAAACCAAACGGGCGTCAAAGTTAACCGAAAAGATTTTCTGGCTGATCTACAAATCGGCCAGGGTCAGTTCGATCTCGCGCCCGGTAATGGAGACGCTGGGCGGCATCGCCGTCGCCCTGGTTGTCTGGTATGGGGGATCTCAGGTTGTTTCCGGGGAAACCACGCCCGGCGCCTTTTTCTCCTTCATCACGGCGCTGCTGCTCGCCTACCAGCCGATGAAGAATCTGGCCAAGCTTAACGCCAATCTGCAGGAAGGGCTGGCCGCCGCCCAGCGGGTTTTTGCCCTGCTCGATATAGAGCCGGAGATTAAAGACAAACCCGACGCCAAGCCTCTGCCTGACAGGGTTGGCGGCAGGATCGCCTTTCAGGACGTGGGTTTTTCCTATGGCGGCGACGTGCTGGCCCTGGACGATATTACAATCGACGTCCCGGCGGGAAAAACGGTGGCTCTGGTCGGCCCCTCGGGTGGCGGCAAATCGACCATCCTTAATCTTATCCCGCGCTTTTACGACGTCGGCAAAGGGGCTATTGAGATCGACGGCGCCGATATCCGCGACGTGACGCTTTCTTCCCTGCGCGGGAATATCGCCCTGGTCTCGCAGGAGATCAGCCTCTTTGACGATACCGTCGGAGCCAACATCGCCTATGGCCGGCTTGGCGCTTCGCAACAGGAAATCGAAAATGCGGCGGGTCAGGCGGCGGCGGACGAGTTCATCAAGGCCCTGCCCGAGGGTTATGACACCTTGGTCGGCGAACACGGTGTGCGGCTTTCCGGCGGCCAGCGCCAGCGCATCGCCATCGCCAGGGCGATGCTGAAAAACGCGCCGATCCTCCTTCTCGACGAGGCAACCTCGGCGCTGGACACACAATCCGAACGTCAGGTGCAGGCCGCGCTGAAAGAACTTATGAAGGGACGGACGACGCTGGTGATCGCCCATCGCCTTTCGACGATTGTCGATGCCGATCTTATTTATGTGATCTCGCAGGGAAAGGTCATCGAATCCGGCACCCATGGCGATCTGCTCAAAAAGGACGGCGCCTATGCCCGCCTCTGCGCCTTGCAGTTTACCAATTCCAGCGAAGAGGAAGCGCAATCTGGTCCTGACACAGGTAACGCCAGGGCAGGCGCAACCCCCGCCGCGACCCCTTGACCGCCCGCCGGCTTGCACATGAACACCAAAAAAATACTGCAAAACGAGCTGCTGTTGCGCTTTCTGTGCTGGCTTGGATCGCTCTATATCCGCCTTTGCGCCTTCACCGGGCGCTGGCAGAGCGTGGGCGGTGAAATCCCGGCCCGTTTATGGGACGAGGGCCAGCCCTTCATCCTCAGCTTTTGGCACGGCCGACTTTTGATGATGCCCTATTGCTGGCGCCGGGGAATCCCCATCAACGTGCTTATTTCCCAGCATCCCGACGGCCGGATCCTCTCCCGCACGGTCGGCCATTTCGGCATCCACACCATTACCGGTTCATCGTCAAAGGGCGGCTCGGCGGCGCTGCGGACCATGGTGCGGACCCTGAAAACCGGCCAGTCCATCGGCATCACGCCGGATGGCCCGCGCGGGCCGCGGATGCGCGCCGCAGGCGCCATCGTCAGCCTCGCCCGCCTCGCCCAGGCGCCGATCCTGCCCGTCGCCTTTAGCGCCAACCGGGGCAAAGTGCTGGGAAGCTGGGACCGTTTTCTCATTGCCTTGCCCTTCTCGAAGGGCGTCTTTGTCTGGGGTGACCCCATAATTGTCCCCGCCGATGCCGATGCGACAGCCCTTGACGCGGCTCTGGGCCGGGTTGAGGAGGCGCTGAACACCGTCACCCGGCAGGCCGATGAACTGTCCGGCCGGACACCCATTGAGCCCGCCGCTCCGGTTCCCGAAGAGGCAGAAAAATGCTGAACATTTACCGCCTTGTCTCGGTATTGGCCGCCCCCCTGGTGGAAAAATATCTGCGCCGCAGGCTCGAACAGGGCAAGGAAGATAAGGCCCGGTTTCCCGAGCGCCTGGGGAAAGAAATGGCTCCCCGGCCGCAAGGGGCGCTGGTCTGGATACATGCCGCCAGCGTCGGTGAATCCCTTTCCGCCCTGCCGATTATCAAGCGCCTGCTTGAAGCCTCCGACCGGCCTCATATCCTGGTCACCACCGGCACCCTCACCTCGGCCCGGATCATGGCAGAGAGACTGCCCGAAGGGGCCCTGCACCAATATGTGCCCGTCGATCTGCTTTATCCCGTGCGCCGTTTTCTCGACCACTGGCAGCCCGATCTGGCCTTGTGGATCGAATCCGAATTCTGGCCCAATCTGATGCTGGAAACCCACCGCCGGGGCATTCCCATGGTTCTCGTCAATGCGCGGATTTCAAAGCGCTCCTTCGCCATCTGGCGGCGACTGCCCTTCGCGATCCGGCCCCTGCTTGAAACTTTTTCCCTCGCGCTCGGCCAGGATGACACCGAAGCCGAACGACTGACCGCTCTGGGCGCCAAGAAGGTCGCCGCGCCGGGCAATTTAAAATACGTCGCCGCCCCCCTGCCCGCCGATGAGACGGAACTGGCGCGAATGGAAGAAATGTGCCGGGGACGCACTGTGTGGCTTGCCGCCAGCACCCATCCCGGCGAGGAAGAGATCGCCTCAGAAATTGACCGCAAACTGCGGGCCCGTTTCCCCGATCTGTTGACCATCATTGTTCCCCGCCATCCCGGACGGGGAGCCGCCATCGACCGAATTCTGCGCGCCGAGGGACACATCGTCGCCCGACGCTCAACCGGTGGGGCGGCAGAACCGGAAACCGATATATATCTCGCCGATACCCTGGGCGAACTCGGCCTTTTCTATCGTCTGGCCGGGGCCGTTTTTATCGGTGGTTCCCTGGTCAATCATGGGGGACAGAACCCCCTTGAGGCGGGGCAACTCGGCTGCGCCATCGTGCTCGGCCCCCATACGGAGAATTTCCGCAAAATCGTCCCCGAAATGCTCACCGGTGATGCGGCCATTGAAATTGCCGATGGCGAGGGGCTGGCCAAAGCCATGACAAGACTGCTTTCCGACCCGGCCCTGTGCGAAAAGATGGGCCAACGGGCTGCCGAAATCGCCGGTTCCAAACAGGCGGTGCTGGACGAGATTCTTTCTCTTATCATGCCCTTTATCGATCAAACCGGGGACGGGAAAAAAGTGATGGAGGCGGCCGATGCGGACGCCTGAGTTCTGGTCAGAGACAGGGAATCCGCTTATCCCCCTCCTCGCGCCTGTGGGCTGGGCCTATGGCCTTGCCGGTCGCCTGCGGACACGCCTGACCAGCCCCCATTTTTGCAAAGTGCCGGTAATCTGCATCGGTAATCTGGTCGCCGGGGGGGCGGGAAAAACCCCGGTCGCCCTGGATATCGGCAGACGACTGACCGCGAGCGGACACCACCCCCACTTTCTCAGCCGCGGCTATGGCGGCATTCTGCCCGGCCCGGTGGAGGTTGACCCGGCCCGTCACGACGCGCATCAGGTCGGCGACGAGGCCCTGCTACTGGCGCGAGTTGCGCCGACCTGGGTATCCCGCAACCGGGTGGCCGGCGCCATCGCGGCAATCAATTCCGGGGCCGGGATTGTGATCATGGACGACGGGTTTCAAAACCCGACCCTTTCGAAGGATCTGTCCCTGCTGGTGGTGGACGGCGCCTATGGGTTCGGCAACGGCAAGCTGATGCCCGCCGGGCCCTTGCGTGAACCTGTTGAGGCCGGGCTTGCCCGCGCCCATGGGGTGATCGTTATCGGCGCGGATGAAAAGAATATTGCCCGGATTGTCGGCGATCAGACCCCCCTTCTTTCCGCCCGTCTTGCGCCGCACCCCGATGATAAAGCGCTTAAGGGCCGGGACGTTCTCGCCTTTGCCGGAATCGGCCGACCGGAAAAATTTTTCAAAAGCCTGGAAGATGCCGGTTGCCGGCTTATCGCGCGCCATGGCTTTGCCGACCACCACCCCTATACCCGCGGCGAAATCGACGGCCTTCTCGCCAAGGCCGAAGCCGTCGGGGCAATTGCCGTCACCACGGCCAAGGATGTGATGCGTCTTGCCCCGGATCAACGAAACAGAGTTACCGTCTTCGAGGTTGATCTGGCCTGGGAAGACGAGGCGGCGCTCACCGCACTTATCGACGGCGTGCTTCCCAAGTCGGAGGCCGGGCAATGAAAACCCTGCGTTATCTCACCGAAGCCGCCTTGGCCTGGATATGCTTTGGCATTTTTGGGCTCCTGCCCCTCGATACCGCATCGAAACTCGGCGGTTGGCTGGGACGTAAAATCGGCCCTTTTCTAGGCAGCACAAAAACCGCCCGGCGCAATCTCGCCCTGGCCTTTCCCGAAAAAAGCCAGCAAGAGATCGAGGGGATCGTTACCGGCATGTGGGACAATCTGGGGCGGGTATTTGCCGAATATCCCCATCTTTACGCCATGAAGACGGTTGATGCCCGCGCCCTTAAAGAAGGGGGGGAACCCCCGCGGATTATCATCGAGGGCCTGGAAAACGTCGAATTTATGCGTCACAGCGACAAGTCCGGCATCTTTTTTTCCGGCCATCTGGGCAATTGGGAAATTAACGCCATGGGGGGTGTGCAGCACCTGCTGCCCCTGACCCTTGTTTATCGAGCCCCCAACAACCCTTATACCGACGGCCTGATCCGCTATTCCCGACGCAACATCACCCGGGATTTTGCCGCCAAGGGCGCGGAAGGCGGGCGGCACACAATCGAGGTTCTGCGCCATGGCGGCCATCTCGCCCTGCTCACCGATCAGAAAATGAACGACGGGATTCCGGTTCCCTTCTTTGGCCGCGACGCCATGACCGCCCCGGCGGCGGCAAAGCTGGCGATGAAATTCGATTGCCATCTCCTGCCGGCGCACATCGTGCGGACGGATGGCGCCAATTTCCGGATGATTTTCGCACCGCCCCTCGATATCCCGCGAACCGATGACCGCCAGAAAGACACCCAGGCCATCATGACGGCGATCAACGGGTTGATCGAAGGCTGGGTGCGGGAACACCCGGAACAATGGATGTGGGTCCATCGGCGCTGGAAAGATTAAAAAATTTCGGACCAACGGACCATAAGGACCGTTGGAAAGCACGACCGCGCGCCGCGCCCCATGGCGCGAAAGCCAAGGGCGCGGATGCGCCCGCCCGGCGATTGAGGGAACAAAATATCAAGGGGCTGTCCCGGCCCTTGGTTTAGGCATGTCACCGGCGAGCAGGGCCGGGTCGAGGCCAGTGCCGTTCAAATGCACCCCCCAATGAAGATGCGGCCCGGTGGCCCGTCCGGTCTGGCCGATCCGACCGATCGGATCACCCCTCGCCACCCGTGCCCCCTCAACCACATCCAGGGCGCTCATATGGGCATAGACCGAAACCAGCCCATGGCCATGGTCGATCAGCAGCGTCTTTCCGGTAAAAAACATATCCTCATCGGCCAGCACCACCCGCCCGTCGGCAGGTGCCAGGATCGGCGTTCCCTCATCGGCGGCAATATCGGCGCCGAGATGAGGCGAGCGCGGCTCACCATTTAGAATACGCTGGCTGCCGTAAACCCCGGTAATGGTCCCGGTGAGCGGCCATATAAAATCGCCTTCAAAAAGAGGCGTGTCGGTCTTCAGACGGCGGGCCTTTTTGATCGCCGCGCTGTCGCGGCCTATCCGCGCCAGATCGCTTTGGGATGGCGAGACCTGGCCCGCCGGCAGGCCGTTGATACGCTGAATGTCGTACTCCCGCTGGGTAATGGTGAGGGTTTCGCTCACCGCGCCGCCATCGGGATAAAGCAGGCGGAGGGTGACACTCTCCGGCGCCTTTCTTGAAAGGCCGATCAGGAAACCGCCGTTTTCCCCCACCCGCACCGGCCGTTCATCGAGCCAGATTTTCGTCCCCACCGGTGCCTGACCGCGCAAAAGACCGCCTTGGGTCGCCACCCCTTTCAGGCCGAAGGGCAATTCCCCGGCTTTGGGAACACCGAAAGGGAGGGCCACCAAAAAACAAAGAGCAATGAAGCCGAGCTTGAAATTCCCCAGCCTCACAGAAGGTTCCCCTGAGGGTCGTCACCGCCCTTTTTCTCTGTATTTTCAGACTTTGTGGATTTTCCAGGCCTGGTCCTTTTCGCCGCTTTTGGTTTGGGCGCATCCTCACCCTTGATCGTTGCCGGGCGGCTTTCATCTCCCTGAAATTCAATCATCACATCAAGCCCCGGCACAGCGGCGGCGGCACTTGTCAGGGGCACGCCGTCCATATTCCGCACCACCGTGAACCCGCGCTTGAGCACGTTACGGTAGGAAAAGCTCTCAAGCAGCTTGGCGAGGCTTTTCAATTCCGTTCCCCGGTTTGTCAGCAGGGTGCGCGTCGCCGTCTCAAAGCGCCGGGAGAGATCGGAAAGCCGCTCGCCCCGGCGATCAAAATCGGCCAACAGGGTCTGCCCCCGAAGCCCCGAGGACAGCCGCTCCAGTTCGGCCCCCGCATCCTTAAGACATCGGGTAAGGGCGGTGGAAAGCTGGCCCCCCTTGTCGTCGAGGCGCTGTTCGGCGGTCTCCAGCAGGCGCCGGGGCTCGGGCAGGCCGCGACCCAGACCCTCGATCCGGTGGCCGAGCTCGGTAAATATCCGGTTGGTGGCGGCGAAAAGGCGCTGGGCCGCCTCCATCACCCCAGCGAGCAGATCGACCCGCACCGGCACCGCCATTTCAGCCGCTGCACTTGGTGTCGGCGCGCGCCGGTCGGCAGCGAAATCGATCAGGGTCACGTCGGGCTCATGGCCGACGGCGGAGATCAGGGGAATATCGGATAGGGCGGCGGCGCGGACCACCACTTCCTCATTAAAGGCCCACAGATCTTCCAGGGAGCCACCGCCCCTGGCGACGATGAGGAGATCAGGCCGCGGCGCCTTGCCCTTGCCGGTGATGGCGTTAAAGCCCTTGATTGCGCTCGCCACCTGTTCGGCGGCCCCCTCGCCCTGAACCAGCACCGGCCACAGCAATACCCGGCGCGGAAAGCGGTCGTCGAGGCGGTGGAGAATATCTCGAATGACGGCCCCGGTGGGCGAGGTGACGATTCCGATCACCTCAGGCAGAAAGGGCAGCTCCTTTTTGGCCGCCGGGTCGAAGAGACCCTCAGCCGCCAGCTTGCGCTTGCGCTCTTCCAAAAGCTTGAGCAGCGCCCCCTCACCGGCCAGCTCCATGGCCTCGATGACGATCTGGTATTTCGAGCGCCCCGGATAGGTGGTCAGCCGCCCCTCGACGATGACTTCCAATCCGTCCTCGGGCGCCGTGGCGAGCTTGCCGGCAGAACCGCGCCAGCACACCCCGTCGAGAACCGCATTTTCGTCTTTCAGGGTCATATAGAGATGGCCCGAGGCGGCGCGTTTGAAACCGGAAATCTCACCGCGTATGCGGACCCTGGAAAAATTGCTCTCGACGGTCTTTTTCAGAGCAGCCGAAATCTCGCTTACCGAATATTCGGGAAGATTACCGCCGGCGGCGGGCGGGAGATCGGAATCGTCGGTTTTTGAAGGCGTATTGCTCATTTTCAATCGCCATTATGATACAAGAGCATTAGAAAGCGTAAAACAGGAATTAAGTGAAGGAATGGACTCAATATGAAGGTTCTTCTTGTCGGTGGCGGTGGCCGCGAACATGCCCTGGCCTGGGCGATCAGCGCCTCCCCCCTCTGCACATCGCTGATCTGCGCCCCGGGCAATGCCGGAATGGCTGCAATTGCCGATTGCGTCCCGGTGGCGGCCGAGGACATTGACGGATTGCTCGCCCTGGCCAAAGACAGGGCGGTCGATTTCGTCGTCATCGGCCCCGAGACACCCCTGGTGGCGGGTCTGGTGGACCGCCTGGAAGGGGAAGGAATCCGTGCCTTCGGCCCCAGTGCCGCGGCATCGGCGCTTGAAGGATCGAAAGGCTTCATGAAGGATTTCTGCGCCCGCCATGACATTCCCACCGCCGCCTATGGGCGCTTTACGCAAGCCGACGCCGCCCACGCTTTCATCGCCGGGAAAGGCGCGCCGATCGTGGTGAAAACCGACGGGCTGGCTGCCGGCAAGGGGGTCATCATCGCCGAAAACGTGGAACAGGCCCATGATGCGATAGATGGAATGATGGCGGACAGGCAGTTCGGCGAGGCCGGAGCGGAAATCGTCATTGAGGAATTTCTCACCGGCGAGGAAGCGAGCTTTTTCGCCCTTATCGACGGCGAAAACGCCCTGGCGCTCACATCCGCCCAGGATCATAAAAGGGTCGGCGAGGGCGATAGCGGGCTCAATACCGGCGGCATGGGGGCTTATTCCCCGGCCCCGGTGATGACCCCCGAGATTGAGGCCCAGGTGATGGAGACCATCATCCTGCCCACCGCCAGGGGCATGGTTGCCGACGGCCGCCCTTTTCGCGGCGTGCTCTTTGCCGGATTGATGATCGAAAATGGCGTGGCGACGCTCTTGGAATTCAATATCCGTTTCGGCGACCCGGAATGCCAGCCCCTGATGAAGCGCCTCAAATCCGATCTGCTCACCGCGCTTATCGCGGCGCGGGACGGAATGCTCGACCATATCGATTTGCGATGGTCGGATGAGGCCGCACTCTGCGTCGTCATGGCCGCCAAGGGCTATCCCGGCGCCTATGAAAAAGGCAGCGAGATCAAGGGGCTGGAGGATGCGAATGGGGTCGGGGGCGTCGACGTCTTTCACGCCGGAACCAAACGCGACGGCGATAAAATTCTGGCCAGCGGTGGCAGGGTGCTCGGCGTCACGGCACTGGGCAAGGATGTGGGTGAGGCCAAGGTACGGGCCTACGAAGCGGTGGATAAGATCGATTGGGGCCAAGGCTTCTGCCGCCGCGATATCGGCTGGCGGGTGACCGGGAAATAGACCGCACTCTAACGCCTGTCCTTAAAGAAATCCTGCATCAACTGGCGGCAAATGGTCTCTTCCAGGCCGCCGACCACTTCCGGGGCGTGGTGACAGGTCGGCTGGGTGAAGAATTTGGCCCCATGTTCAACGCCCCCCATCTTGGGATCAAAAGCGCCGAAATAGACCCGGCGCAGACGGGCGAATGAAATCGCCGCCGCGCACATGGCGCAGGGTTCCAGGGTCACGTAAAGATCGGCCGCAGACAGGCGCACTCCTTCCTTTTGGGCTGTTTTTTGGGCCGCCTCACGGATCGCCAGCAATTCGGCATGTGACGTTGGGTCGCCCGCCTCCTCGCAGCGGTTCGAGGCCTCGGCGAGAATGTCGCCGCTTTCCCCGTCAACGATGACGCAGCCCACCGGCACCTCGCCACGGGCATAGGCCTCACGCGCCAGATCGATGGCGCGGCTCATCGGTGAGGGGGAATCGTTCATAGAGGCCAGATTGCCCGGTGGGCCAAACAGGCGTCAACCCGATTTCCCGGCGACAAGAAAACACAAGCCGTTGCGGGCGGCGCGCCGAGGCCCTACATTCCCGCCATGAGCCCGCATTCAACATCCAAACGCCCCGTTATCGGCATTACCCTGGACTGGGAAGAGCCCGGCAAATATTCCAATCTGCCCTGGTATGCCCTGCGTGAGAATTACGCCGACAGTGTGAAGCGTGCCGGCGGGCTTGCCCTGATGCTGCCCCATGAGCCCGATTTGGCGGAGGATTACCTGGCCTCGATCGACGGGCTTATCGTGACCGGCGGCGCTTTTGATATCGACCCGGCCCTGTTCGGGGCTAAGAGCTGCCATCCCAGCGTCACCACAAAGGAGAGGCGCACCCGTTTTGAGTTCGATATCACCAAGGGGGCCATTTCCCGCGACCTGCCTGTTCTCGGCATCTGCGGCGGCCAGCAATTGCTCAACGTTGTGCTCGGCGGCAGCCTTATTCAGCATATCCCCGACGAAGTAGAAAACCCGCTCCCCCACGAACAGCCCAACCCGCGCACCGAGCCCGGCCATAGCGTCGCGGTGACGCCCGATACCCTGCTTCACCGCATCACCGGCTCTCTGGAAATGAACATCAACAGCGCCCATCACCAGGCGGTGAAGGATGTCGGCGAGGGCGTCGTCGTCAATGCAATGGCCGAAGACGGCGTTATCGAAGGGATAGAAGACCCGCGCCGGCGCTTTTGCCTCGGCGTCCAGTGGCATCCCGAATATTCAATCGATCCCGGCGACGAGCTGATTTTTTCAGCCCTTATCGCGGCGGCGGGTGAGCGATCATGACAGATACGCCAACGCCCGAGCCCAAGGGCGAGCGCATCGCCAAACGGCTGGCCCGGGCCGGTCTTTGCTCGCGCCGTGAAGCCGAACGCTGGATCGAGGCGGGAAGGGTGGCGGTTGACGGCAAAACCCTGACATCTCCCGCCCTTAGTGTCGGCACCGATGAGACCATCACCGTCGACGGCAAACCGATCCCGGCAATAGAGGAAACCCAGTTGTGGCTCTATCACAAGCCGACAGGCGTCATGACCACCAACGCCGATCCGGAAGGCCGCCCCACCGTGTTCGAACAATTGCCCAGGGATTTGCCCCGGGTGATTACCGTCGGGCGGCTCGATTTTAATTCAGAAGGCTTATTGCTGCTGACCAATGACGGGGAACTGGCGCGCCAGCTTGAGATGCCGTCAACCGGCTGGCGGCGGCGCTATCGGGTCCGCGCCTGGGGGCGCCCCGATGCGGCCAAACTGAAAGCCCTGGAGAAAGGCATCACCGTTGAGGGGGTCCGCTACGGCCCCATCGAGGCGGAGCTTGAGGCCCTGAAAGGCAAAAAGGCCGAAGCCGGCAAAGCGGGCGAGAATGTCTGGCTGTCGGTCAGCCTCACCGAGGGTAAATATCGCGAAGTGCGCAAGGTTCTTGAGCATCTGGGCCTGGTCGTCAACCGCCTGATCCGGGTTGCCTATGGCCCCTTTCAGCTCGGCAAGCTCAAACGCGGCGAAGTGCGCCGGGTGACCGGCAAGATGCTGAAGGAACAATTGGGTAAGACAAAACCGGGCAGCACCGGCGGGGCCAAACCCGGCAAGCCTAAACCGGGCTGGGCCAAATCCGCCAAACCCAGGCCGGGCGGAGACAAACCCGGCAAGCCCCGGCCCGGCAGCGCCAAACAGAAGCGGCCCAGAACGGGGACGCTTACGCTCTCCGGGAAAAAACCGGGCGGCGATAAGCCGGGCCGGGCCAAAGCGGGCAAGCCGAAATCCACCGGGTCCAAGCAGAGCCGGGCCAAACCCCATGCGAATCGTCGCCGGTAAGCATCGCGGGCGCAGGCTCGCCCCGCCCGAAGACAGCAACATCCGCCCGACATCGGACCGGGCGCGGGAAACCCTTTTCAACATGCTGGTTCACAGCGGCTATGGCGAAGGCGGCGCCTCACCGCTTGTCGACGCCCAGGTGCTCGATGCCTGTTGCGGCACCGGGGCTTTGGGGCTTGAGGCCTTGTCGCGGGGGGCAAAAAAGGCGGTTTTTCTCGACCGCGACCGCCAGGCCCTGAAACTGGCGCGCAAAAACGCCGGAAAGCTCAATGAAGCGGATAACGCACAGTTCATCCCCACCGACGCCACCCACCCGCCGCAGGCCGAAACCCCAAGCGATATTTTCTTTCTCGACCCTCCTTACGGCGAGGGATTGGCGGAAACCATTCTGGTCGCCCTGGCAGGCAGCGGGTGGCTATGTAAAGGGGCCATCGGCATCGTGGAAACCGGGCGCGAGGACGATTTCGCAGCGCCGCCGGGATTCGAAATTCTGAAAACCCGCAACGAAGGGGCGGCAAAGATGATTTTTCTGCGCTATGGCGCGGAAGCAGCGTCTTCCCGGTAATAGAGGGCGAAGGCAAGAACGGCGATAAGCGCCAGCACCGCCCCGGCGAGGAAGGTGGCCTGGGCCCCGAAAGCCTGCCACAACAGGCCAGCCAGGAGGCTGGCGAGAAAGAGCCCGGTGCCTGAGACCAGATGAAAGACGCCAAAACCAGTGCCGCGCAAATCCTCCGGCACCCGGTCGGCGACCATGGCCGAAAAGATCCCCTGAGTCAGCCCCAGATGCAGCCCCCAGAAAACGGCGCCGAGAAAGACCACCCATGGCGCCTCGGCAATGAACAGAATAAGGTCGGCGACGATCATCATCCCAAAGCCCCAGATGACCACGTTCTTGCGCCCGAGCCGGTCGGAAAGAACCCCCGCCGGATAGGAGGAGAGGGCGAACGCAAAGCTTAATGCCGCCAGAATAAGCGGCACCATGGCATCGGCAAGTCCAAGTTCCGCCCCCCGGAGAAGAAGAAAGGCCTCGCTGAAGCGAACCAGGGTGAGGGCGAAAATGATCGCCACGAAGATCCAGAACCCGCGCCCGAGACGAGATAAATCGGCGCCCCGGATCGGCCAGCGCCGGGCTAGAGGGCTCCCGTCCTTATCGTGCCGGACCTTGCGGGGCGGCTCCTTTACCCCGAAGACGATCAGCAGCACGCAAAGCCCCGCCGGAATGACCGCCACCCACATCACGGCGCGGAAATCACCGAGGAAAACGACCATCAGCAGACTGGCCAGCAGAGGCCCGAGCAAAGCCCCTGTCGTATCGAGGGCCTGGCGCAGGCCATATGCCGCCCCGCGCAGTTTCGAAGGAGTCAGATCGGCGATCAGGGCATCCCGCGGCGATCCGCGTATTCCTTTGCCAAGACGGTCCATAAAACGGGCAAGCAGCACCATGCCCGCACCTCCGGCCAGCGGAAAGAGAGGCTTGGTCAGCGCCGCAAAGCCATAGCCGAGAAGAACCAGCCCCTTACGCTTGCCCAGATAATCGCTAAGCGCGCCGGAAAAGAGCTTCATCACCGAGGCTGTACCCTCGGCAACGCCTTCGATCAGCCCCACCGCCACCACCCCGGCCCCCAGCCCGGTGACCAGAAACAACGGCAACAGGCTGTGAATGATCTCGGAACTCATGTCCATGAAGAGAGAGACAAAGCCGAGCATCCAGACGCCGCGGGGAAGACCGGTAGCATGGGTGGAGGTTGGGGTTGCGTCCGGAATTCGTTTTTTCATTTGTCCTCAGCGACGCCCGAACAATTTCTCAATATCGGCCAGTTTGAGCTCCACATAGGTGGGCCGCCCGTGATTGCACTGGCCGGAATGGGGGGTCGCCTCCATCTGGCGCAGAAGGGCGTTCATCTCCTCGCGGGTCAGCCGCCGACCGGCCCGCACCGAGCCGTGACAGGCCATGGTCCCGCAAACTTCTTCCAGCCGCTCCTTAAGTCCCAGAGCTTCGCCGATCTCGGCAATTTCATCGGCCAGATCACGGACCAACCCGCTGACATCTGTTTCCCCGAGGAGCGCCGGCACCTCACGCACGGCGAGAGAACCGGGGCCGAAAGATTCGATCACCAATCCCAGCTCGGCCAGATCATCGGCCTGGGCGAGAAGCCGCCCGCAGGCCGTCTCTTCCATCTCGATCACTTCGGGAATCAGTAGCACCTGACGTTTCACGCCCTCACCCGCCAGCGCCTCTTTCATCCGTTCATAGACCAGCCGCTCATGGGCGGCGTGCTGATCGACGATAACGATCCCGTCCTCGGTCTGGGCGACGATATAGGTTTCGTGCAGCTGGCCCCTTGCGGCACCCAACGGTGCTGAAATTATAGCTTCATCGGCGTCATAAATCGGCACCGCCGCCTCAGGGGGCGCATCAAGACCCGGCAGGGGCGCAGCCCCGGAATTCCCGGAAAGAGGGGCCTGAAAGCGCAATATTTCCTCGGCAAGCCCCCCCGCTCCGCCACCGCCACCACCGCGGGGATAAGGCAAGGCGGGGCCGCCGGAAGCCGGACGCATAGCGCCAAGCGCCGTATCGGCAACGGTTGTCGCGGCGCGATGGCCGGCCCCGGCCAGACCGTGACGGATCGCCCCGACGATCAGCCCGCGGACCAGAGCCGCATCGCGGAAACGGACCTCGGTCTTGCCGGGATGGACGTTGACATCGACCTCGCGGGGCGGGGCGGCAAGAAAAAGAGCGACAAGGGGATGGCGGTCGCGGGCGAGAAAATCCTGATAGGCGCCGCGCACCGCGCCGAGCAGCAGACGGTCGCGCACCGGGCGCCCGTTGACGAACAGGAACTGCATCTGGGCATTGCCGCGATTAAGGGTCGGCAGACCGACATAACCGCTGAGCGTATAGCCTTCGCGTTCGGCCTCGATGGCCACAGCATTATCGGCGAATTCCCGCCCCATTACCTGAGCCAGACGGGCCAGGCGCGCATCAAGCAAATCGCCCTGGGTGGCGTCATAACGGATCGGCGACCGGCTGTCGGCGGTGAGGGTAAAGGAAATGCCGGGATGGGCCATGGCCAGCCGGTTGACCGCATCAATTGCATGATTAACCTCGGTGCGGGCGGTTTTGAGAAATTTGAGCCGGGCCGGAGTGGCGAAAAAAAGATCCTTCAGCTCAATCCGCGTACCCTTGTTAAGGGCTGCCGGAACCGCCGCGCCCTTACGCCCCCCTTCAACGGAAACCTGCCATGCGTCGTCCGCGCCCTCGGCCCGGCTGGTAATGCTGAGCCGCCCGACGGCCCCCATGGAAGGAAGGGCCTCGCCGCGAAAGCCCAGGGTCGAAATATTGAAAAGGTCTTCGTCGGGCAGTTTTGAGGTGGCATGGCGCTCTACGGCCAGCGCCATCTCGTCCGGCCCCATGCCGCAGCCGTCATCGGCAACGGCGATCAGCTCGCGACCGCCGTCGCGCAGGGTAATGTCGATCCGCATTCCCCCGGCATCAATGCTGTTTTCCACCAATTCCTTCAACGCCGCGGCCGGACGTTCAACCACTTCACCGGCGGCGATTTGATTAATCAGGGTTTCTGGAAGCAAGCGAATGGTCATGAGCGCGAGTGCGGGTTCACCTTTGTCTTACCCCTCTCCGGCGAGGTGTTTGCGGGCCAGGCGTTTGCCCTCTTCGACCGCCGGTTGGTCGAAGGCGTTGACGCCGAGTAAATGGGCGGCCAAAACGGTTTCCAGCATGAAATGCATGAACAGCGCCCCGAGGCTGTGTTCGCTCAAAGCGCCGATTTCAATCCGTCGCACCGGGCAGCCCTTAGCGGCAAGGGTTTCCGTTGTCGCCTTTTGGCTGGCCGCCAGCAAATCGCCCATGCGTTTTCCAGCCAGCCAGTCGATCCCGGCCTTATGGGCAAGCGTATCCGAAACGGTCTCTCCCCTTCCCGCCATATCGGCGCTCACCAGGGTGAACATCTTGTCCTGGGGGCCGTCGAGAAAAAGCTGAAGCTGGCTGTGTTGATCGACCGTGCCCAGCGCCCTTACCGGCGTCATTCCCTTGCCGTCCTTGCCGAGGCTTTCGGCCCACAGCTGCTGGAACCACTGGGAGAAGGGAACAAGCTGATCGAGATAGGGCATCATTACCGTGATGGAGACTCCCCTTTCCCGATGGAGAGCTTTGGCAAGAGCGGCGCCAACCGCCGGCGGGCAGTCCGCGGGTTCCCTGCCCCCGGTTATCGGCGACAAAGCTGCCGCCGCCCCTTCTCTCAAGGCCACCGGGTCGAGCCCGGCGATCATACCGGGCAGAATTCCAACCAGAGAGAGAACCGAAAACCGCCCCCCAAGCCCCGGATCGTGATCGAGAGCCGGAATGCCAAAAACCGTGCCCGCATTGCGCAGGGGATTATCACCGGGGCCGACGATCAGGGTGAAATGCCCGGCGGCCTCCTCCCCCAAGGCAGAGGCCATCCATTGGTAACAGGTCAGGAACTGGGTCAGGGTCTCGGCCGTTCCCCCCGACTTTGAAATCACCAGAAAACCGGTTTTGGCCGGATCAAAACGATTGAAAATGGCGGCATATCCGTCGGGGTCGATATTGTCCATAAAGGACAGGGCAGGACCGCCTTCCCCCGGTCGACAACGATTTTCCGCCAAAGCGCAAAAGGCCCGGCCGCCGAGACTGGCCCCGCCAGTGCCGAGAACGACGACCTGCTCGAAGGCTCCCCGATAACGCCCGGCAATTTCAGAAAGGCCGGCAAGATCGTCGCGCAGGGCGGGAAGGGCGAGAAATGGCAGGCTACCGTCAGCGAGACCGGCACGCAGCATCTCAAGGCCGGACGCGGTTTCCTTAAGGGCTGCTTCGAACCCCTCGCGGCTTAATCCATTGCCACCGATAGGTTGGGTAAAACAGGAATCTGTTATTTGCTGATAGGACATAAAATCGCGTCAGAAAGCCATCGGTAAACTTCGGCGACACTAACAGGAAGCGTGAGCGCTGTCAGGCGGAACCGTCACGGCCCCAGCATCTTTAGGGGGCAAAGCGCGGTTTTCAGCCCTCACCGGCGAAACGGGACGGCGGCGGGCGCGTCGGCTCAATCCCTTCAGGGCGGCCGACAATGACAAAAAGAAGAGCATCGGTATCAAACAGGTCACGGGCAACGCGCTTTACGTCCTCCTGGGTGACGGCATTGATGATCCCATCGCGACGATCAAGATAATCGATGCCGAGATCGAAATACTGGATCGTCACCAGCATCCGGGCAATCCGGCCGGTGCTGCTCAATTGCAGGGGAAAGGAGCCGGTGAGAAAGGTCTTGGCATTTTCAAGCTCTTCGTCGCTGATCCCCTCTTCGACCAGACGCCGCCATTCGTCGCGAATGATGTCGATGGTTTCCGCCACCCGGCTATTTTCCGTCCCCACGCCCCCGGAGATCAATGCGCCATGGGCCTGAGGCTGGAGATAGGAATAGATGGAATAGGCGAGCCCTCTTTTCTCACGGACTTCCTCGGTCAGGCGGGAATTGAAACCACCGCCGCCAAGCACATAATTGAGAAGCCGCGCGGCAAAGAAATCCGGGTGATTGCGCTTGATACCGTTCTCACCGAAGCGGACCGCACTTTGCGGATTGTCTTTCTCGATAATAATGACACCGCCATCGGAAACCGCCGATGAGGCGACCTCAAAAGAAGCGGCTTTCGGGGGCAATCCCCCAAAGGTCGCATCAAGAAGAGGGGCGAGCTCTGCTGCCGTGATATCCCCGGAAACGCCGATGATAAGGACATCGCGACCGAAACGCCGGGCGGTAAACTCTTTCAAATCCGCCGCTGTAACCGCCGCTATCCCTTCGGGCTCTCCGTTCGCGCTGCGGCCATAAGGATGATCCGGGAAAGCCGCCTCGAACCAGGCCCGGTTGGCGATATCTTCCGGGTCTTCGTCGCGGAAGGCAAAACCTGTCATGAACTGGCCGCGGATGCGCTCAATCGGCTCGCCGTCAAAGCGGGGCTCGTTCAGGGCCAGTCCGAGAAGGGAAAAAGCTTCCTCGTAATTTTCACGCAGGGTTTTCAGTTCACCGGAAAAAGCATCCAGATCGGCATCGAAGCTGAGGCTGATCGAAAGATCGGCAAGACGCTTCTGAAAGGCCTTCGAATCAAGGTCGCCCGCCCCTTCGTCGATGAGGCTGGAAACCATCGCCGCCAGGCCGGGTTTATCAGCCGGATCAAGGGCGCTGCCACCGAGGAAGGCGAGGGAAAGAGACACCACCGGAATCGAATGATCCTCTACCAGCCAGGCCTCGATGCCGCCGGGACTGACGACACGCTCGATGGTTGTCGCCCTGGCGGGGCCTGAGGCAAGAAAAATGCCCAAGGCCAGACAAAGACCGATGACGGCATTGTGGAAAGACGGGAATGCGGATTTTCTCATGAACCGGATTCCACCGGCGCTGCGGATTTTTCGCCGTTCCCTTTTTCGTCTGCCGCCGGGGAAGACGGCAGAAGAACACCGGTCACATAGGCGCCGTTACCGAGAACCTTGCGGGCGGCAGCGGTGACTTGCCCAGGTGTTACGGAGTTGATCTGCGCCGGCCAGGATTCGACCTCTTCGACGCTTTGACCGGTGGTCAGCGCCATACCGAGCACGCGACCGGGGTTGAACAGACTGTCGCGGGCGTAAACCGCCGCCGCCTTAAGACGGCGCTTGGCGCGATCCACCTCTTCCGCCTCGACCCCGTTATCGACGATTTGACGCAAAGCAGCCGCCACCGCAGTCTCAACCTCTTTGATCGAAACCCCCTGGCGGGGCACCCCATATATCGTGAATTGCCCGTGGTCGAGACTGTCGGGGTCGTAATAAGTGCCGACCGACGACGCCAGAGGATTTTCAACCACAAGGGAACGGTACAGACGGCTTGAAGAATTTCCACCGAGCAGTTCCGAGAGCACCTGAAGCGCATAGGCTTCTCCATTCTCGTCGGTACCGTAACTGGGGGCGAGATAGCTGCGGCTCCAGGTTGCCTGACGCACCCTTTCGTTTTTGTATTCGACGTTGCGCTTGAGAATCGGTAAGGGCTCCTGGGGGCGCAGTCTCGGGGGCACCTCCCGGGGTGGAATGGCGCCATAGTATTTTTCGGCCAGGGGGCGGAGCTCTTTCGCCGTGATATCGCCAGAGACGATCAGAATGGCGTTATTGGGCGCATAGTGCCGCTTATAGAAATCGAGAGCATCCTCTGTCGTCAGGGCGCTAATTTCGTGGGCCCAGCCGATGATCGGCGTGCCGTAGGGATGATTGGTAAAAAGCGCCGCCTGCATGCCTTCGCTGAGAAGGGCCGAAGGATCGTTGTCGGTGCGGCTGCGCCTCTCTTCGAGGACCACGTCGCGTTCCGGCAGAACTTCCTTATCGGTAAGGCGCAGGCCGGTCATGCGGTCGGCTTCCATCTCCATAACCTGTTCAAGCCGGTCCCGGGCGACGCTCTGGAAATAAGCGGTGTAATCCTGGCTGGTAAAGGCGTTGTCGCGGCCACCGTTGCGGGCCACGATCTTCGAGAATTCTCCAGGAGCGACCTTTTCAGTGCCCTTGAACATAAGATGTTCAAGGAAATGGGCGATACCGGACTTGCCGGCGGGCTCGTCGGCGGAGCCAACCTTGTACCAGACCATATGGGTGACGACCGGGGCGCGGTGATTTGGAACCACCACCACCTGCATACCGTTCTCCAGCTCAAAAGTCTCAGGGCTGAAAACCGCGGCCCAACCGCCCGACAGCGGCAATGAAAAGCCGATCAGCGTCAGGGCAGCGAGAAGAAGGGTATGGGGGCGGGGAAATGTTCTGTTTATCATCCCTGCTGTTTAGGCTTCCATTTGGGCAAAAACAAGGCGGCGATCAATGCAAGACGCAATAAGGGCGTACACCTACTGTGAACAGACGTAACGTCTATTCCGAGCAGACGTAATTCCCAAAGGCGTCAACAGTGATCTTTTGGCATTCCTGGGACGGACCCGCCGAACCCTCACCCCCTTGAACCGTCGGAACCGCTACCTTGTCCGTCGGCGAAGTGGCCAATGTCTGAACAGGGCTGGCCTGAGGATAGCCCTGGGGATAGGGCTGAGGGTAGGCTTGCGGATAGGGCTGCTGGTAGGGCTGCTGATAACCCTGGGGATAGGGCTGCTGGTAGCCCTGGTAATAGGGCTGCGGATAAGGCTGCGGGTAGCCCTGGTAATAGGGCTGCGGATAAGGCTGCGGGTAGCCCTGGGGATAGGCTTGCTGCGCCGCCCTCTGGTTTGCCGACTGATAGGCCTGGGTCGCCTGATTAAAGCTCGATTGCGTCTGGGTCGTATTCTGGGGCCAGGGCGCAACCCAGGGCTGGGCCTGAGGCGACGGCCAGGGAGCAGCGCCCGGAACCGGATAAGCGGTCGGCGACACACCATAATTTACATTCGGCGCAGGGGCGGCATAGGGACCCGGAACAGCGGGATAATATTGACCGGCCACGGCGGGCGCATTGGGATCGGGCTGTTGCGGCGCCACCGGCTGTACCAGATGTTCAAACCCCGGCGGTGGCCCACCACCGGTGCCGGGAGGACGAAGTTCATAATCGGGCGGCAGGGTCAGCGGTGGGCTGGTCAGCACCTCATGTTCCTGCGCCGTCCCTTTTTCCCAGCCCAGAGCCGCCTCAATCTCGTCACCAACGCCCTCACAGGCCGAGGCAAATATCCCCATCGCCAGAACGGGGAAAAGAGGACGGATAGCCAGACAAAACGGTTTTTTGTTCACTTGCATCATAATCGAGCCATTCTACGCTATTTCTTGTCCCGGGTTAAGGTTTCTGATCCGTCCTGGTTAAGAAAGGACTCGAGCAGGACAACGGCGGCGCCGATGGTAATCGCGGCGTCGGCCAGATTAAAGGCCGGCCAGTGCCAGCCGAGGGCATGAAAATCGAGAAAATCGACAACCGCCCCATAGCGAAAACGGTCAATGACATTCCCCGCCGCGCCGCCGATTATGAGCCCCAGACCAGTCGCCAGGAGACGGTTTTCGACACTCCGCAGCCAGTAGGTAAGCCCCCCCATGATCGCCAGGGCAATGGCGACCAGAGGCCAGATCGCACCGACGCCGGCAAACATGCCAAAGCTTATCCCGAGATTCTTTACCAGAACGAGATTGAAAAAGGGCAACAGGGGAATGGTTTGCGGGGGCTGCATCACGATTTCGAGAATCCACCATTTGCTCGCCTGATCAAGCAGGATGACGACAGCCGCCAGAGAGAGACCGAACCTGATCATGAGGCTGAGGAGGCCTGGGGCAGTTCATCAACGACGTCCGAACAGCGCTGGCAAATATCTGTTTCACCGCCCTCGACCACCTCCGGCAGCACCTTCCAGCAACGATCGCATTTGCCGCCCTCGGCCTTACGGATTTCGACAACAATCCCCGGCAAATCATCAAGTTTGAAACCATCACCGATCTCGCCCTGGGGCACAAAATCGAAAGCCGAGGTAATCGAAATTTCCGCTGCATCGACACCTTCCATGGCCGCAACGTATTCCGCCGGAGCGCTGACCCGTGGATGGGCCTGAAGACTTGAGCCGATGGTTTTATTGGCGCGTTCGATCTCAATGGCCCCGGTAACAGCCCGGCGCAGATCGCGCAGTCTGGCCCATTTTTCAGCCAGATCGGCATCCTCCCACTGGGCGGGAATTTCCGGAAAGGGACGCAGATGCACGCTTTCTTCACGTGTGCCGCCTTCTTCGCGAACCAGCCAGGCCTCTTCGGCGGTAAAGCTGAGAACCGGCGCCAGCCAGGCCGTCAGGCAGTCGAAAAGCGTCGCCAGCACAGTACGCGCGGCGCGGCGGCGCGGTGACGAGAGGGCGTCGCAATAAAAGGAATCCTTGCGGATATCGAAATAGAAGGCGGAGAGATCGACGGCGCAGAAATTATGTAAGGCGGTATAGAAGCCATGGAAATCATAACTTTCCAGACAGACCCGCATGTCTCGATCAAGCTCGAAAAGCCGGTGCAGGACCCAGCGTTCAAGTTCCGGCATCTCGGCCACTTCCAGACGCTCGGACTCATCAAACCCGTGAAGGTTACCGAGCAGATAGCGCAGGGTGTTGCGCAGGCGACGGTAGGAATCGGTCTGTGATTTAAGAATATCCGGCCCGATGCGCAGATCCGCCGTGTAATCCGAGGTCGCCACCCAGAGGCGCAGAATATCGGCCCCCAGATCGTCCATCACTTTTTGTGGGGCAACCACATTACCCAGAGATTTCGACATCTTGCGGCTCTTTTCGTCGAGCACGAAGCCATGGGTGAGAACGGCCTCATAAGGTGCGTGTCCTCTGGTGCCGCAGGATTCGAGCAGCGAAGAATGGAACCAGCCGCGATGCTGATCGGAGCCTTCGAGATAAAGCGATGCCGGGCTGGAGAGCTCGGACCGGGCCTCAAGCACGAAGGCGTGGGTGCAGCCGGAATCGAACCAGACGTCGAGAATATCGAAAACCTGCTCAAAATCTTGCCAGTCATAGTCGGGAGCGAGAAAACGCTCCGGCTTTGATGTGAACCAGGCATCGGCACCCTCTTCGCGCACCGCCGCGACGATCCGTGCAAAGACCTTTTCGTCGCGCAGAGGCTCGCCGGTTTCCTTCGATGTAAAAACAGTGATCGGCACCCCCCAGGCGCGTTGGCGCGATACGCACCAATCGGGGCGGCTCTCGACCATGGCGTGAATGCGGTTGCGCCCGGCCTTCGGCACCCAGCGGGTTTCGTCGATGGCGGAGAGCGCCTTGTCGCGAAGATTATTGGTCTCCATGGAGATAAACCACTGGGGCGTGGTGCGGAAAATCAACGGCGCTTTCGAGCGCCAGGAATGGGGATAGCTGTGGGTGATCTTGGCTGTTGAGACCAGGGCGCCGGCATCTTTCAAAGCCTCGACCACATCGCCATCGACCTTGAACACATGTTTCCCGGCAAACAGCGGCACATGATTGTAAAACAGCCCGTCGCCGCCGACGGTTTGCGGCACCTCCAGGGACTCTGCCTGACCGACCTCGAAATCCTCGGCCCCGTGACCGGGTGCGATATGAACAAAGCCAGTGCCGGTCTCTGTCGTCACATGGGGACCGGGCACCAGGGGGACCTCGAAATCATACCCCTGACCGTGAAAGGGATGGCGGCAGATGGTGCCGGCCAGCTCGCCAAATCCGAACCGCGCCACTTCTTTCCAATTGGCAATTCCCAGATCGGCCTGAACCTGCGCCGCCAGCGCATCGCAGACGACAAGCTTTTCGCCTTTTTTGGCGAGGCTGTCCTCTTCGACCTCCGCCACCTCAAAAGCGACATATTCCATCTCGGGTCCGTAAGCCACGGCGCGGTTACCGGGCAGGGTCCACGGCGTCGTCGTCCAGATCAGAATGCTGGCCCCGTCAAGGGCCGGGCTGGACGCCTTGACCACGGGAAAGCGCACAACGACCGTCGTCGAAGTATGATCGTCATATTCAACCTCTGCTTCGGCCAGGGCGGTTTTTTCAACCACCGACCACATCACCGGTTTTTCGCCGCGGTACAGCCCGCCATTCATCAGGAACTTGCCGAGCTCGGCGACGATATCGGCCTCGGCCGGAAAAGCCATGGTGGTATAGGGATCGCCCCAATTGCCGATGACGCCCAAACGCTTGAACTCCTGGCGCTGGATATCGACCCAATGGGCGGCGAATTCCCGGCATTCATGGCGGAATTCCATGACCGGCACATCATCCTTGTTCTTGCCGTCGGCACGGTATTTCTCTTCGATCTTCCATTCGATGGGCAGACCGTGACAATCCCAGCCGGGGACGTAATAGGCATCAAAGCCGAGCATCTGGCGCGAGCGGTTGATGATGTCTTTCAAAATTTTGTTGAGGGCATGGCCGATATGAAGATGGCCGTTGGCATAGGGCGGGCCGTCATGGAGGATGAACTTTTCGCGCCCTTTTGACCCGGCGCGGAGTTTTTCGTAGAGGCCGATCTTTTCCCAGCGCTCCAACCATTCCGGCTCGCGCTTGGGCAGGCCCGCCTTCATGGGGAAATCAGTCCGGGGCAGAAAAACCGTGTTTTTGTAATCGTTGCTCATCGTTCTTTCATTCTTTCCTGTCGCCTCAACCGGCGGGTGGCGGCAGCATATCGCCATCCGCATGAGGCCGGGGCATATTTGCCAGCAGGTCTTTTGCCACGCCCACATCCAGGGCGATTTGTGCCTTTAAATCCTCTATCCCGTCAAACTTCTTCTCAGGCCGCAGATAATCCATCATCGCAACCCGCAGGTGCCGACCGTAAAGATCGCCTTCAAAATCGAACAGATGAACCTCCAGAACCGCCCTTTTACCGCCGAAGGTCGGGCGGATCCCTAAGTTGGCGACCCCGTCATGCCAGTGGGTGCCCGCCCCGTGATCGATCCCGGCGCGGATGGCGTAAACACCAAAGGCAGGGACCAGATAATCGTCGAAATGGACATTGGCCGTAGGAAAACCCAACTCGCCGCCACGCTGGTCGCCCTTGACCACGCGGCCCTCGATTTCCCAGGGCCGGCCAAGCAACTCGGCGGCGCGGGCCGGATTTCCCTTTTCGAGATAAGTCCGGATATTGGTCGATGCATAGGCCTCGCCATTTGGATCGACGGATTTATCGACGCAGGTGAAGCCAAACCCCCTTTCCCCGGCCATGTGAAAAAGAAGGTCCGGGTTTCCCTTTCGCCCGTGGCCGAAAACGAAGTCATAGCCGGTTACAACATGACGAACTCCAAGGGCGTCGCAGAGGACCCGCGAGACAAAATCCTCCGCACTCAGGGAGGAAAAGGCACGGTCGAAATGGAGAACAAAGAGGCTATCGACGCCGAGACTTTCGATGCAATGGGCTTTGGTTCGAAGCGAGGTCAAACGAAATGGCGGGTGATCGGGATTGAAAAGAAGGCGGGGATGGGGCTCAAACGTCATCACTGTATGGGGTACGCCGAGGTCATGGGCGATACTGCCGGCGGTACGGATCACATGCTGATGCCCGTGATGCACGCCATCAAAATTCCCCAGGGCGACGACACATTGGCGCGCCTGCGGCGGCAGGTCCGTAAAGTGACGAAAAATACGCATAAACCCGGACTTCTCCTCGTTCCCGGCCAGACGGCCTTTTTAGCCTTGGCTTCCCGGTCGGACGGCCTGTTTGGCCTCAGGCAGGAATGCGAGAGTTTATAGTCGCTCCCGCCCCCTGAACAGGGGCGGGGGCTGACGTAAAATCTATCTGAAACGGGGAGCGATCAAGAAAAACGGCCGAAAAGCCTGCTTTTACTTGCGTTTAGGCACCATGATGGAAGCCTCGCCTTCAAGCACTACCGTTTCGCCGACGCTGCAAACCGTTTCCATGATGACGCGCTTTTTCTCAGGGATAATTTCCTTGATCGTCGCCCGCGCCCGCACCGTGTCACCGGCCTTGACCGGGGCCTTGAAGTTGAGGGTCTGCTTGATGTAGATGCAGCCCGGTCCAGGCAGTTTGGTGCCGATCACCGTTGAAATCAGACTGGCTGAAAGCATGCCGTGGGCGATCCGGCTCTCAAAAATAGTACCGCCTGAAAATTCCTCATTCAGGTGAACCGGGTTGGTGTCCCCGGAGATGCCCGCAAAAAGGACAATATCCGCATCGGTAATGGTCTTGGCATAAACCGCGGTCATGCCGACGGACAAGTCATCGAGGTAATGGCCGTGGAGCTCGTCATGCTCGTCCTGGATCCGCTTTTCGTTCATTATTCTTCACCTTAAAATCAATGTGACGCGCCCCCGACGGAAACGGCCACGACAGAAAACATATGGGTTAAACACTCAAGCTGTTTTGCAGTGCAGCATTGGGGGCGGACTGTAACCCAGCAACCGCCCAACGGCAAGAAGTAGCATCCCAAGGCGTGGCACTATTGCCTGAAACCGTGCCCGCTGGCGTCATTCGGACAGTCCACCGCTCTCATCTCTGGACGCCTTGTGCGACTTGTCGTCCCGGCCCAATCGCGTTAACGTTGCGCAGGTAAAGGACTTTTCCCCAGCACCCTTATAGTCGCAATTTCAGGCTGAGTTTATGAGACAGCAACATTCCGTCGTCATTCCCAAGGTCAAAACCTTTGCCCGGATCACCTTGCGGGGGAACAAGATTCTCGTTGGTTATTTCTTCCTCGACGCCACGGCGCGGATTCAAGACGTGCTGAACAACGATAACGGCTTTTTCCCCTTTGTCACCGAGGGCGAGGAAATGCAGCTCATCAACAAGTTTCACGTCGTTAATGTCGAACCGCTGGAACGCACACACTGACCGTCCGTAGATTTTGAGCAATCCGGCAAGCCGGACGATTCAGGGCAGATCATCCATATCGATCATTTCGCCAGGGCCGGCGGATTCGCTGAAATAGCCGTCAATGGCAGGCGGGCGAGGAGATTATTTGCAAGATAATCTCATCCAACCTATTGTTATCGCCGGAAAAATATATTCATCCCCAAAACACTTTGTTTTGTGGAATACATGTGTATGCGCCTTGCACATGGCGTTATGCCAGCCTGAAGGATAGCCGCTCAATTGCGGTTATGGCCGGTGACGAAAAACAGAGGGATTGAGCAAGCCATGGCGGAGAGAACCTCCATAAACGGCACCGGATCCAGTCGCCAGGCCGACCCGGCCGAGGGCTTTTTTTCCAGAAGACGGGGAAGCCTTCTTGCTTTATTGGCCCTGCTCGTTTTTTCGGGTTTCATTCTGATTAAAATCGACGGCTTGCTGGAACGCAATGAAGCCGACCTGGCGGAAAATATGCACCTCAGCAATGCCCTGACAGTCGTTCTTCAGGCCAGGACCGGGGCCGAAGCCCTTCGCGATCTGGCGGAATCAAGCGACCCGCTTTCCTTGTCGGTACCCGAGTTCGTCGAAGAGGTGAACTCCAATCACAAACATCTGGCCCTGGTGCTCGAGGCCCTGGCCGACCCCGGTAGTGCGATGTTAATCGAACTGGCGCCCGGATTTGACGGCTTAAGGGAAAATATCTTTCAAGCCCTCGGGGAAATCGCCGTGCTGACGGGCGAGCTTGAGGCCGGCGGGGCGGACACCATTCCGGCCCTGGCCGGCCAGATATCCGCCCTTGAAAAAAATCTCGACGAGTTGGCCTATGTGCTCTCCGAGACCCGGAAATCCATAAGCGAGGATGAGCGCGCCCTATCCCGGGACATTCAATTTTATTTCGTCTTCATCGGCGTTTCCGTGCCGGTCTGTGGTGTCATCCTTCTGGTTCTTTTATTCTTTGAGCGATCGCGAACACGGCGTGCCGCGGAACAGGCGGAATCTGCACAAGCCGAGGCTGAAAAACTGGGCCAGATTCTCGACAGCTCAAAAAACGAAATCTACATTTTTGACGCTGAAAGCCTTCACTTCACCCAGGCCAATCAGGGCGCCTTGAATAACCTTGGCTATACAGCCGGGGAAATGCGCCGACTCACCCCCTTCGATCTCAAGCATGGAGGAGGCAAGGATGAGCTGAAGGCCAAGCTGGACAGGATGCGCGAAGGCAATCAGACCCTTTTGAGAATCGAGGCCGCCCACACTCGCAAGGATGGCTCCACCTATCCCCTTGAGTGTCAGATCCAGTATTTTCCCGATGAAACGCCGCCGGTCTTCGCCGCCATCGGCGAGGACGTAAGCGAGGCAGCGGAAACCCAAAAGGCACTGAACGCCAAATCGGAGCTGGTGCAATTGCTGCACTATCTGACCGTGGCGGCAAATACGGCCCCAACACCAGAGGATGCCCTGTACGAATGCCTGGTGTTGATCTGCGCCCATCTCGACTGGCCCGCCGGCCATGTTTATTTTCACCAGCACCAAGACGGCGAAGACCTGCTTGTTCCTTCCGATATCTGGAATCTGGAAAACAAGGACGACTTTCAATCTTTTGTCGAAAAAACCCAGAGCACCACTTTCGCTCCCGGAAGTGGCCTGCCGGGCTGGGTCTTCCGCGACAAAAAGCCAATCTGGATTTCCGATATCAGCGAAGATCCTAGTTTTACCCGGGCCGACAAGATGAAGGAATGTAATCTCAAGGCCGGTTTCGGCCTGCCCATTCTGTCACAGGACAATGTGACCGCGGTGATGGAGTTCTTTTCAAGTCAAGAAATCGAACCGGATGAAACCCTAGTCAAGGCTTTGAGCGATATCGGCACCCAGCTTGGCCGGGTGTTTGAGCGCAAAATGGCGGAAGACGCCCTGCAACGGCTTAGCCATCAAACCGAAAAGATCCTCGATTCGGCGGGCGAGGGCATTCTCGGCCTCGACCGGGAGGGGCTTTGCACTTTCTGTAACCCCGCCGTTGCCAGAATAACCGGATTTCCGGTTGAGGAATTGATCGGGCAATCCCTCCAAGAAGTGCTTCACCACAGCAAAGCCGACGGCACCCCTTATCCGCAGGAAGAATGTCCGACCTTCCAGGCCATTCAAAGCGGTCAGTCCTGTCATATCAGCCATGACATTTTCTGGCGCAAAGACGGCTCGTCTTTCCCGGTCGATTATTCCTGCACCCCGATCAGGGAAAAGGGAGAAGATATCGGCGCCGTCGTCGTCATGCGCGACATTTCAGAATCGATCGCGACCCTTGAGGCTTTGGGTGAGCGCGAATCCCGCCTCAGCGCGATCCTGGAAAGCGCGGTGGACTGCATTATCGTCATTGATGAAAAAGGAATCATCGAATCCTTCAACCCTGCGGCGGAAAACCTTTTTGGCTATAAAGCCATCGAGGTTATCGGACAGAACGTCAGCATCCTGATGCCCCAACCTTACCAAGACGAACATGACAGCTATCTCCATAGCTATCTTAAAACCGGGCAACAAAAGATCATCGGCATCGGTCGCGAGGTTACGGCTCTGCGCAAAAACGGGGAAACCTTTCCCATTGATCTGGCGGTCAGTGAAATCAAGGCCGGAACCCGCAGGATATTCACAGGCGTTATCCGCGACATAACCGAACAGAAGGAATACGAGACAGCCCTGCGCAATGCCAAGGAAACAGCTGAAACCGCCGACCGGATCAAGAGCGAGTTCCTGGCCGTGATGAGCCACGAAGTCCGCACGCCGATGAATGGTGTTCTTGGCATGCTCGAACTTCTCCTGGAAAGCAACGTCAGCGAATCCCAGCGTGACTATATCCGCATCGCGCGGGAATCCGGTGAATCGCTGCTCTCGATTTTGAACGACATTCTCGATTTCTCGAAAATGGACGCCGGAAAGCTGGATCTGGAGATCGATAAATTTGATGTTCATTCAACCGTCGATGAAGTCGTGCAGCTTCTGGCCCCGCGCGCCCAGGCCAAGGGCATTGAAATCACCGCCTTCGTTCCCATGGACGTGCCTGCACCCTTGTTGGGCGATGAAGGAAGGTTGAAACAGGTTCTCCTCAACCTGATCGGAAATTCGATCAAATTCACGATGTCCGGTGCGATTGGCGTTAAGGCCGCCATTGAGAAGGAAGGCGCCGAACAGCTTAATCTGCGCATAGAAGTATCGGACACCGGTATCGGCATCCCCCGTGAGGCTCAATCCAGCCTTTTTGAGCAATTCACCCAAGCCGACCCGTCCCATACCCGGCGCTTCGGCGGCACCGGACTGGGACTGGCAATTACACGGAAAATTGTTAACGCCATGGGCGGCGAGATCGGCTTTACCAGCGCAGAGGGCGAAGGCAGCACTTTTTTCTTCACCACGACCTTGAGGAAAGCCCCCCAGACCAGAACCGTCGCCGAAAAAACCCCCGCCCTTGAGGGGAAAAATATTCTGGCCGTCGAAGACAACGACGCCGCATGCCTGGGGATCGTTGATTGGCTGACCACTGCCGGCGCACAGGTCACAAGTGCGACAAGCGGAGAGGAGGCCAGGGAGATACTGGAAAAAACCGGCGGTGAGGGTAAATTTTTTGACCTTGCAATTATCGACCATACTCTGCCCAGAATGACCGGCACGGATCTCGGCAAATGGATCAGCGAACATCCGGTTCACCAGGGAATGAAAAAAGCCCTGACATTCTCCGGCGCGACGGGTGGAGCCGTCCGGGCATCAAACTTCGATCTGGTTCTCAGCAAGCCTTTGCTCCGTCTGGTTCTGATTAAACAGATCACCGCCCTTCTCGAAGGCAACCTGCCGCCCCTAAGCGCCGACCCGATTCCCTTTGTTGAGGAAAAAGAGCCTGCCCGCACCCGCAACGAAAAACCTGCCGATCCCGGAGCGTGGCAACCCGTCGACGACGATGGATCAAGGGAAACCGCGACGCGGATCCTTCTTGCCGAGGACAGCCCCACCAACCAGATGGTGGCCAGGAACTTTCTTGAACGGGCGGGCTATCACATCGATTGCGCCGATAACGGAAAACTGGCGGTCAAAGCGATGGAAGAGGACGTCTATGACATCATTATGATGGATATCTCGATGCCGGAAATGGACGGTTATGCCGCCACCGCCGCCATCCGCTGCATGGCTGGCGGCAAGGAAAACACCCCGATCATAGCGATTACGGCGAATGTCATGGAAGGAGACCGCGAAAAATGCCTTTCCGCGGGAATGGATGACTTTATAGGCAAGCCGTTTGATAAAGAATCCCTGCTGGAAATAGTCGGGAAATGGACCAGCGGCGCCGATCGGGCGGAAATAATAGGGGACACTGCTGGAAAGCCCGCCCCAGATCCGGCCCCGGCGGAACCCGGGCAGATAGAATCGAAGCTCATCAACCCCAGTGCGATCGAACAGCTGGAAGCCGATATCGGGCCTGAAATCGTGCCCCGCCTGATAAAAAAATTCGTCGAAGAGACCGCCAACCGCATCCCCCGCATGACCGAGGCCGGAACGGAAGAAAATTACGACGTCCTGCGCGATGAAGCCCATACCCTGAAAAGCTCTTCGCTGAATTTCGGCGCCGAGGGGTTAAGCGATCAGGCCAGAGCCATCGAAATGGCCTGCCGGGAGGGCAAGTTTCAGGAAGCCCGGAATCTCGCCCGCACCATCGATACGCTCGCCACGATAACCCTGGAGGCCCTGGAATCCCGTCTGCCGGACAATTCCGATGACGAGTCCGGCTGACCACCGGTTGCAAGCTGCCTTGTAAGGGTGGCTTGCCAACTGTTATGAATAGCCATCCATAATTCCCGACATTTCATATGATGACCAGCGCTCGCGATATTTCCCTTGAGGCTATTTCTCCCGGAGACGTGGCCGATATTTCCTGGACCGCGACGACCGAGGAGGTTAACGCCTTCGCCGAGTTGAGCGGGGACCACAACCCGTTGCATAAAGATCCGGCTTATGCCCGAGCCAAGGGCTTTTCCGATTGCGTGGTTCACGGCTTTTTCCTCGGGGCCAAAATTTCCGGCCTGATTGGCATGATCCTGCCCGGCAAACGATGTCTGCTGCTTGAGGAAAGCCTTGCCTTTCCCAACCCGACCTATCCCGGCGACACGGTTAGCCTGAAGGCCGAGATCAGTGAAATCCGCCATGAGCTGGCCCTTGTCATGCTTAGAATTAAGGTTACAAAAGCCACCGATAACGGCCCCCAAACCGTCACCAGAGGCACCGTGACATGCAAAATCCTGTCCTGATTCTCGGCGCCTCGGGCGTCATCGGCACGGCTATAGCGCGCAGCCTCTCTGTGGACAGGCCGGTGCTTCTTCACGGACTTGGGCCCAGTGACCAGCTTGAAACCCTCACCGCAGAGATCAATTCCGGCCCCTGTGACGTTGAGAGCGAAACCGCCGATTTAAGTGACCAAGCCGACACCCAGGCCCTTTTCGCACGAATCCGCGAAAAGCATGGGAAGCTCGGCGGGCTTGTTTTTGCGATCGCCCGGCCCTTCCCCCATAAACTGACCCATCGAACCGACTGGGCGGTTTTTCAGGAACAGATCGACAGCCAGCTCAAGGCCCTTCACCTTTCATTGGCTTGCGCTCTTCCCCTGCTGGAAAAACAGGAAGCCGAAACCCGCGTAATTATCATGAGCACCGAATACGTTCTCGGTTCGCCGCCGGTGAAAATCGCCCCTTATGTCGCTGCCAAATCGGCCTTGACCGCCTATGCCCGAACGATCGCCCAGGAATGGGTCGGGCGCGGCGTGAGGGTTCATATTCTGGCGCCGGGGATGGTCGAGTCCCGCCTCACCGCCGATTTGCCGGAGATGTATATTGCCGAGATTGCCGACGGCCTGCCCGAAAAACGCCTCACCACGGCCGAGGATGTAGCCGCGGTCGCAAAGTTTCTGATGAGTGCGCAAGCCGATACGCTCTACGGAACCGTCGTCCCGGTTAGCCGGGCGCAGCGGAGATAGACACCCCGATGCCACAGAAAAAAAACCGCGGCGGCAAAAAAGGCTTAAGGGATAAAAACCCTGAAACCGGGTGTCTTTCCGACATTCTCGGTGACGAAACCCTGTTATCTCGTCCGGTCGAAGAGATTACCCGCCTTGCCAAACGGCTCAATAAAAACCCGGCGCCGCTTTCCGACATGGGCCGGCCTCTTAAAGTCGCCGTGCTGTCGTCTTTTCTTACCGACTATCTTGTCGAGATCCTGCCCTTGATGTTTGCGCGGCGAGGCTTCATGGCCGAGATCAGCCCCGGACCCTATGGTGTTCTGGCTGCAGCCCTGCTTGACGAGACAAACGAGATACACACCCGAAAATTCGATCTCCTGCTGCTTTTACCCAGCTATCGCGATCTTGCCCACTTGCCCCCGGTCGGCTGTACAAAAGACGAGGCCGAGGTCTGCGTACAAAAGGAGGCCGATTTTTGGCAATCTCTGTGGAAACAGCTGCCCGGCCCCTGCGTACAAATGAGCTTTGGCCCACCGCCTGTGCGTCCGCTGGGAGAGCTCGATGGCTTGACGGCTGGAGGCGCGACGCTGCATGCAAGGCGGACCAATCTGGAACTGGCGGCCCGTGCCCCGGCCTCCCTCGCCTTTATCGACAGCGAGGCTCTCGCCTATCGACTGGGCAAGGAACGCTGGCACGATCCCCGCCTTTATCACATGTGCAAACAACCTTTCTCTTTCGAGGCTCTCCCCCATATCGCTGATTGTCTGGCCGCCGCGGGCAGCGGGATTTTCGGGCGCGGGCGGAAGGTTCTGGTGCTCGACCTCGACAATACATTGTGGGGCGGCGTCATCGGTGACGACGGTATGCAGGGAATCGAAATCGGGCCTGAAACAGAAGAAGGAGAAGCCTTTTCCGCTTTCCAGACCTATATCGGCGAGCTCAGGCGACGCGGCGTTATTTTAGCCGTCTGTTCGAAAAATGACGACACCATTGCGCGCCAGCCGTTTCGTGAGCATCCGGCGATGATCCTTGCCGAATCCGACTTTTCCGCTTTCGTCGCCAATTTTGAGGACAAGGCTTCCAACCTCAGGCGCATTGCAGAGGAGCTCAACGTCGGAATGGATTCCCTGGTTCTGGTCGATGACAGCCCGGTGGAGCGAGAATGGGTTCGCGCCCGCCTGCCCGAGGTGATGGTTATCGATCTACCCGACGATCCTGCCGGTTTTGCCTGCGCCCTTGATGACGCCCGCGCCTTTCCCCTGACCAGACTGACAAGCGAGGATCTGGAGCGAGCGGATTCCTACACTGCCCGGACCAGAACAAAACGGGAGATGGCGGCGACAGAGGACATGGACTCTTTCCTTGCCGGATTAGACCCGGTAGTCCGGGTCGAGCCAGTCGGGCCGGGAACGGTTGAGCGCATTGCCCAGCTCATTTCCAAGACCAACCAGTTCAAGATCAATCCCCGGACCTTTACGGCGGAAGAAATCATTGCCAGAAGCGACGATGTTATCGCCTTGCGCCTGACCGACCGCCTGCAGGATTACGGCATCGTTTCCGTCGCCGTAACAAAGGCCGGCGAGGGGACGCTGGAGATTGAGAACTGGATCATGAGTTGCCGCGTATTTTCCCGGCGGCTGGAATATGTTATGCGGCAAATGCTGGCCGAAGCGGCGGAGGCCGCCGGTGCGCCGCGATTGAACCTGAGCCTTGTTGAAACCGACCGCAATGGCCTTTTGAAGGATATTCTGCCTCAAATGGGGTTTGAAACCAGAGACGGAAACAGCAAAAAGGGCGTTGAAGCAATCTGGAGCTCGGCCGCCCGGGCACCCTCCTCCCTGCCCTCCCATCACATGAAAATTGTTTAATAAGGATCCCCGTTGATGACATCCCCCTCACCCGATAGCGTTCTGGAAAAGCTGACGGAAGTCTTCCGCGACGTTTTCGATGACGAAACCCTGAACCTTGCCCGCGACACCACCGCCGAAGAAATTGAGGAATGGGACAGCCTCAACCAGATCAAGCTTATCATCGGCTGCGAAAAGGCCTTTTCGATCCGCCTCAAACCAAGGGAAATTAACGCCCTACAGAATATTGGCGAAATGGTCGATCATCTGATCTCGCATATCTCAAACGCTTAAAGGGCCAAGCCTTCAGCCTGTCGCTCATCGAAGTCGCCGCCGCACCAAACCAGCCGGGATCATATGCTTTTTAGCAGCTCAATTTTTCTTTATGCCTTCCTGCCCGTAAGCCTTCTGGCTTTTCACTTCAGCCGCATCCGCTTCGGCGGCGCGTTCGCGCTGGGATCGGCCGTCGTCTTTTCGCTTTTTTTCTATGGCTGGTGGAACCCGCCCTTTCTGGCGCTTCTCATCGGCTCGCTACTGGTTAACTTTTTCTTCGTCCGCAGATTGGCCCTGGCCCCGTCCCGATTCATCCTGACCCTGGCAATCGCGATTAATCTCGGCGTTCTCGGTTATTTCAAATACCGCAATTTCTTTCTCGAAAATCTCGGACTTGCCCTGGGGGAGCAATGGTCCTTCGAGCTTGTTTTTATTCCCCTTGGCATTTCCTTTTTCACCTTCCAGCAGATCGCCCTGCTGATCGACAGCCATGACGGCGAGGTGGCGGCACCGCCCTCGGCTCTCGATTTCAGTCAGTTCATCACCTTTTTTCCCCAGCTGATCGCCGGGCCCATCGTTCTTTATCGGGAATTGAGCGACCAGCTTCTTGATGTTCACAAAGGCAAGGGGGCCGGACTGGCCCTGTTCGGGCCGGGGGTTGTCGTCTTTCTCGTCGGCCTTTTTAAAAAGGTATGCCTGGCCGATAACATCGCGCCTTATGCCAACATCGCCTTTTCCCAGATCGAAAACCTTTCCCTGCTGGAGGCCTGGGCGGGGGCAAGCGCCTACGGACTTCAGCTTTATTTCGATTTTTCGGGATATTCCGACATGGCGGTGGGATTGGGGCTGATGTTCGGTTTTCGTCTGCCGCTCAATTTCGACACTCCCTTTCGCGCCACCTCGATGATTGATTTCTGGAAACGCTGGCATATCACTATGACCCGTTTCTTCATGATGTATTTTTATTCGCCCATAGCCCTCGCCCTGACGCGTTATGGCATGACAAACCTTAAAAAAGGCGCGGCGCTCTTTCTACTCACGGTTACGGCGCCGATTTTCGCCACCTTTCTTCTCGCCGGCCTCTGGCACGGGGCGGGCTGGACATTTATCGCCTTTGGCGCCGTCAACGGGGCGGGGCTGGTTGCCAACCATGCCTGGAAGGAAATGAAGATGCCGAACCTGCCGGGCTGGCTCGGCTGGGCCTTAACGATGCTGACGGTATTGATCTCTTTCGTCTATTTCCGCTCACCGGGGATTGTTGAGGCAAATATGATGCTGACGACAATGGTTTCGCCGTCCACTTTTATGATGCCGAACTGGCTTTCCGCTTTCGCCGAAACCCACAACCTTGCCTGGACGTCGCTGCCTCTGTTTGTGACCGGCACCTTTACCCTCCATATGTTCGCCTGGATGGGGGCGCTCGGCATTCTGTCCCTGGTCATGGCGAACCCGGCAAAAGACTATATGCGCCTTCGCCCGACGCCGGCCCTGGCCCTTGTCGTCGCCGGAATTGCCTGGCTCTCCGTCGGCTGGCTCGATGAGCCGCGAACCTTTCTCTACTTCCAGTTCTAGAGGGGACAATGATGGATAAAACCTGGCGACGTTTTGTGTTGATCCACCTGCCTCTGGCCCTGGCCTTTCTCGCCTTTGCCGCTGAATTGACGGCCTTGGCCCTTAAAGACGTTCCCCTGCGCCGCCATGATCTCGACCGCACCTTGGCATTTCTGGACAATGGCGGCATGACGGCCCCCATCGCCCTTGTCGGTGACAGCGTGACCCAGGACGTGCTGAAAAACTATCGGGTCGCCCCCTCCGGCAAGGTGGCCAACCTCACCACCAATCAGGCCAGCGGAGTTGTCGGCGCCTATTTTCTCCTGCGCCGCTATCTTGAGACCAATGAACCGATCCGTCATCTTGTCATCGCCTCGACGCCGGAATTTTTCGGTTATGTCCCCGACCGAGCGACAGCAAAAGTCTATCTCGATTCGGTTTTCAGGCAAGATGACGAAATTGACTGGATGACCCGGCATCTGCCCAATTCCGGCGCCGCGTCCCGGGAGCCCGCCGTTTTCGACCTCGAAAACCGGATCGGCTATCCCCTCCTGGCCCTCTTCGCCCCGACCGCAACAGCCCTTCCCGTCGGCCCTAAAACACCTCAGCCCGGCCTGGCCGTCGAACCGCCGCCGATCCCCGCATCCGTCAGGGAGGAAATCCGTGGTCGAGGTGAAAAAAATCTATCCATTGTGCCCAGCGTTATCGCGGCTCTGGACGGCCTTTGCGCCCTTGCCGGGGAAAAAGGATTTACCATCCATATTCTCCATGCCCCGGTTCCGGAAACCACCCTCAACATCTGGCGCGCCAGAAAGGCACTCGATGATTTTCATATCCGCCTCGCAGAGGCTTTTCCCGCTTCCTGCCAATCTGTAAGCATGGATGATTTTTTCGCCATGGGAAGCGTGCCGGATTACGCCATGCGCAACTCTGACCATTTGCGCCGGCCGGGATGGACCAATCGCTATGCCCTTAAACTGGAGACTTATCTGAAACCCCTAACCGGAAACTAATCGCTAAAGTTTTATCGAGCCGGGAGCCGCCACCACAAGATAACGGCAGGCACGTCACAGGTTTTTTATGGGAAATGTGCCCGGCGTCACAAGTTAAGACCCTTGCTAACAAGGAAATCATTCTTTAGTCTTTGCGGACAGAATTTCGACTTATTCAGCAACTATTGCAGAGATCAGGAACATGAAAAAGTTTCTCTACTCAACCCTTTCCCTGGGCCTGTTGTTTCTGGCCTCGGGCCTGTCCCAGGAAGCACGCGCCGCCGACCCCGGAATTGAAATCGGTGTGCTCAACTGTGAAGCCGTCGCCGGAACCCGGCTTAACCTTATTATCCATTCTTCGGTTGATCTTAAATGCGTCTTCAACTCGCCCGGAGGCGCCGAGTATTACAACGGTGAGACCGGTATCGGCCTTGGCGTTGATCTCAACCTGAAGGGCGTTGAAAAGATCAGCTTTGCCGTCCTCGGTGTCACCTCTGATTACCGGGTTGGCTCTCACTCCCTGGCCGGCAAATATCTTGGCGCCAAAGCGTCTGCCAGCGTTGGTGTCGGTGTCGGCGCCGCTGTCCTCGTCGGCGGAGGTGAAAAGAACTTCTCCTTGTCGCCAATCGCTCTTGAAGGCAACACCGGACTCGGCGCTGCCGGCGGTCTCGGCTATCTCTATATTGAGCCTGCCCGCTAAAACAACAACACATCAGCTACTTAAAACCGGATAGAGACTCAAGCTCCATCCGGTTTTTTTATGCTCAAAAACATCAAGCTTCCAGCGACCGCCCCAAAGCTGATTGAGGGGCTATCTGCGCGGCATGATCCGGACGCAAACAGCGGTAAGATCATCGACCAGCGGAAGCTCAGCCCAATCCAGGAAATTCTCGACAAGCCCTTTGACCAGGCTCTTGCTGTCAGAAGCCGATTTATGGTGGCTGAACAGTGCGCTGAAGCCTTCTTCTTCAAGTGCCTTTTTGTTCGGACTAAGACATTCCGTAAATGCATCGCTGTACAGAAAAATAATATCATCCTCGGCTATATCGATTTGATTGCTTTCATATACACCATCTTTAGAAATGCCCAGGAGAACGCCGGATGTGTCGAGAAGACCAGGCGTTTGCTCTGATTTTCTGAGGAAAAGAACGCTCGGCGCGGCTGCGGCGGCATAGGTAAATTTATTTGTTGAACGATCGATAACGCCGTAAATCATGGTCGCAAACTGGCCGGTCGGCAGCAACTGAACGAGACGATCATTGAGAACGGAAAGAAAAGCCGGAGGATCCGCAGCAATTTCACCCATCTCGCTCAACAGGGTATGAAGACGAAAAGTATTTAGAGCCGACATCACCCCATGACCGGTGAAATCAACGATATAGACCCCCAACTTGTCTTCATCGATTTCGATCAGCCCCCAAAAATCACCGCCCAGTTCTGATGAGGGCATAAAATATGATGCGATATCGATGGCATAGGTTTCCCGGACAGTGTCAATGAGCGCTTCCGTCGGCAGGAGATTGCGTTGCATGTCCCGGGCAAAATCGAGTTCACTCTCTACCCGTTCCCTGTACATCCGCATATTGCGAATCAGGTGGAGGTTTTCGAGATGAATCCGAACCCTCGCGATCAACTCCATCTTATAGATCGGCTTGACCACCATATCCGTCGCCCCGGAAGCAAAGACCTTCTGGCGGTCCTCCGGCTTGTCGTAACCGGTCTGGACGATGACGGGGAGATCAACGAACAGAGGATTTTTCCGCAATCTGCTGCACACCTCAAAGCCATCCATCTTCGGCATAACGATATCGAGAACCACAATATCGGGACGGAACTGTTCCGCCTTTTCAAGAGCATCGGCGCCATCCACAGCCGTTTCGAGTCGCGTAAATCCCGCCGATTCGAGATAGGTGAAAATAAACTCCAGGGCTACCCCATCGTCATCGACAATAAGAATCCGACTATCAAGAACTTCCCGACTGAGCTTTTCCCCCCCGGAAACGAATTTGGCTTTCTTCGGGCTGGTTGTTCCGGTTTTCTTACCATCCTCTCCAGCAACCGATGGGACGGGAAAGGTCATGCTGATTTGCCGGCCATGATCGGAGAGAGAGACCGTCCCGGAAAATGCGCGGATAATACCCAGCCCCCTTCCGTAGGGGAGGTCCGGCGCCGGCGCAGCACCTTTGTCGATCAGATAACCGGGGCCTTCGTTGTGAACCTCAATTTCAACCATATTGGCCGAAACCCGCATAAATACATTCATCCGCCGTGAAGCAAATTCAGGATTTTCTAGACTTTCGTTGACTAAAACAGAAAATTTTGACATCCCCTCGACGCTGCCTCGATTATCACTCCCGATCTGAAGGTTTCCGTGAATCAAGGCATTTGAAACGGCCTCCTGCAGTGCCGTTTCCACATTATCCCTGATCCTTCCGTCGGCCCCGAATTGCTGAACCAGCGCATCGCAGAGATGTCTGGCGACCTCCACCCTCATGGCGGAAACAGTTGTAAGAGAGAAGAAAAATCCATTGGCATAAACGGCCTGTCGCAGGGCCAGAAAAAATGGCTTATCGACGTCGTTTAATTCGACAACGGCATCAAAACAGGGCTTGAGCCCCTGGAGAAGGGTTTCAGGCTCAATATTGCTGATTAACAGAATGCGCTTGTCTTCATTGTCGGCATGTGTCGCCGCGGGGGAAGAAAATTCCGAGTTATCCTCAACCTGAAGGTAGCCCGCAAAACCGAGGGTACGGGCTTGGGTTGCAATCTCTTCAAGAACGGCTTTGGAAACGCCTATCCCAGCCAGACGAATGCATTGTGATTTGGCCCGAGACAAAAAACTACTCCCCTGCTTCCATCAATCCATGGAAACAGGCGACATTAGCATATGACCACCCCTGGCGTCATTGTCAGCATGTCGCTCAGTTTTTAATAACGTCGATAATGACATCGAGAACCTTGCCCGTCGCCTGTTCGATCAACACAACATCCTGATCGACGATGACGCGTTCGGTTCCCCCTTTAGCCGATGGCAGCTCTGATTCGAGCCCCGGAGGTAATTCCCGGGTTTCCAGTCCCGGAGGAAGAGTGCCGTGTTTTTCCACATGGCGCGCAAGTCCGGGGGGGAGTTTATCGCGCTTGGCAAGACCGGGTGGAGTCTTTCCCTTACCGCCTTTGCCGCCTTTCTTTCCTTTGCCCTTTTTTCCATCCGCATCATCGGAATCGCTCTTAGCGGCGCCAATATCTTTACCGAAATATTCACGGACCAGCCTTTTCTCCACCTCGGAAAAAACAACATCAACGGCTTGATCCCCGGTTACGCCGGCCCGCGCCGGAGAGGAAACCGGATTCTGAATTATCAGACCAAGCGTAAGGGACAAAAATAGAATGCGTAAAATCAAGATGCCTCCAAAACAACCCGTTGTGTTTCGCTCAACTCTTTTCGGTGTGTAACTTGCGTATGCTATTCAAATATTCCGGATCAAGGCGCATCCTCTGCAGCACACCTTCCGCAGCCTCGGCATTAATCCGGTCATAGAATTTGAGAACCCTGGAAAGCTCACGCGGGTCAACAACCTTGTCACCAGGGCGGGTCTTCCGGCTGAGAAGAAAGATCGATGCAAAGTCGGGCTTCTCGACGTTCGACGCCTTGCAGATGATGGCCAACCCTTCGCCGCCATGCTCAAACAGAATGCGCCGCACCAGGGTCAGGCGAAGCTTGGTCAACTGCACGAGAAGGGCCTCAAAAAGAAGGATCTCACCCTGCCGCAGAACCTGAATTAAAAGCTTTGGTGTAATCGATTCATTTTCAGCCAGCCGCTGGGCCAACTGGAAGGGGCGTTGGTACTCGGGGTCCTCTTCAGCCTCGTCTTTCTCGATGGATTCTCCAACCGCCTCTTCCATCGACCTATCGAGTTCGGAAGGATCAACTTCAAAATTCTCAAGAATATGATCGCGCAGGGCAGCCGAGACCCACCAATACATTTTTTTGGCCAAATCCTTCCCGAGGTCTGGGCGGCGCAAAAGGGGCTTTTGAAAGGCCTCTTCCTGCTGCGACTGATCAACGAGCATGTCCAATATATTCGAGGCAATGCTGGCTGTCGGATTCTCAAGGAGTGATGTAATCACACTCGAATTGCCGGTCTCGACCAGAACCTCCGTCACATCTTCGCCGATTCCCTCACGACGGGAAACCGCCAGCTGATGTTCCATGGTCTTATGCTGAATGATCTCAATGAGCTCGGCATCTCTAAGCACCGGGCTTTCCAGCAAGATCGGGCGCGCCACGTCGATCTCATCGTTGGCGAGCTGCATCACCAGTTCGCGGGGGGCCGTTGACTGTGTGGACAACCGTTGAGCCAGCGCCTTGCGAACCTCCATTTCAACATCGTGAATGAGCTGATTGAGAATTTCCGTCATCAACTCGCGCTCGTGCTCGGAAAGGATATTCTCGTTTCCGAAGAACAAGTCGCTGACGGTGTTGGCAAGTGTCGTTCTCGCCTCAACGGACTTGTCCCGTGCCAGGCTGAACAGTTTCTCAATTTCGATTTGGGTCGGTTTTCCCATTTATAATTTCTTTGCCATTTATATTTTCTGTGCCCTCTTTAGGCCCTATGCTGAGCGATAATAAATCACACTTCCCGAAACCCACCCTCTTAGGCGCTGCAAGCCACCGCAATAAGCCGAAACTTGCCGGCAGAGAGGAAATCCATCGGGATCAATTCCTTAATGTATCTCTTGAGCAATTTCTCCATGAACAATTTAAATAGAAAAATCCAGGAAGAAAGCCTTAAATCAAAGTGTTTTTATCGGGAATAATTCTAGAGTTTCCCTCGCTTCCAAGCCTAAAATCTATACGCTGGAGTCTTAATAAAAAGTGATTGTTATCACTTAAACCTTAAGGTCGGGATCATAGCCGGAATGAAATTTTCCCTTTCCCTTGCTTTTTACGCTTTGTTTTTCAGTGTCCTAGCTGTACCGGCTGCTTTTAGCGCCTCCGATATTGCGCCGGGCACACAATTTCATCTTTCCCCGGAAAATCTGCCTAAACCCTTTGCCTCGCCGAGTGTCGCCAACCCACCCCGGCAGGTACGGCCAAGCCCAAATACCCGCCTGAAGGCGCCTGAAGGATTTGCCGTCAGCCTGTTTGCCGATGGCCTGGAAGGGGCGCGATGGCTGGCCGTAGCCCCCAATGGTGACGTCTTCCTGGCCCAGAGCGCTGAAGGACGCGTCACCCTGCTACGGGATGCCAATAACGATGGCCGGGCCGATTTCGTCGGTGTTTTTGGGGATAAATTCAACCGCCCCCACGGACTTGCCCTCAACGATAACTGGCTGTACATCGCCGATACGCGCCGGGTCTGGCGATTACCCTACAGGCCCGGATCGGACACCCCCGGCGTCGACCCCGAGCCGGTCACCAGACCGGGTGCAATTGGCGACGGTTCGGGCCACTGGACCCGCAATATCACCTTTCATCCCGACGGCTCCCACTTTTACGTCGCTGTCGGCTCACGGCGGAATATCGACGTCGAATCACCTCCACGGGCATCGGTCCAGGAATTTTCCAAAAACGGCAAATCCCAGCGCAGCTTTGCAACCGGCCTGCGCAATCCGGTTGGAATTGCGTTTTATCCCGGCAGCCAGGACCTTTTCGTCGTCGTCAACGAGCGCGACGGTCTGGGCGACGGGTTGGTACCGGATTATCTGACCAGCCTGCAGGATGGTGGGTTTTACGGCTGGCCCTATGCCTATATCGGGCCTAACCCACAGCCGAAATTTGCCGGGCGCAAGCCGGATCTGGTCAAGAAAACGCTTACCCCCGATCTCCTTTTCCATTCCCATTCCGCGCCACTGGGACTGGTGTTTTACGATCACGACAGTTTCGGTGAGAGTTGGCGCGGCGATGCCTTCGTCGCTCTCCACGGCTCCTGGAACGCCGCCGCACCCCGGGGGTACATGGTTGTCCGTGTTCCCTTCGAGAACGGCAGGCCCACCGGAAGTTATGAGGCTTTCCTTACCGGCTTCTGGATTGAGGGAGAAGAGACCGCCGGGGTCTGGGGCCGCCCCGCCGGACTGGCCGTCGCAGCCGATGGCAGCCTGCTGGTCGCCGACGATGTGGGTGGAAAAATCTGGCGGGTCAGCCGCGAGCCCTAGTTTGCCGCCCTGTGAGCGCGAATTTTTTCCAGCACCACGGGAAAAGCCATTAAGGCGATGCCGAGAAAAGCCGAGACAACGCCGACCCGCAAGGTCAGCACCCCGTCGTCATGGGCAAAGAGATAGGCGGTGATCGTTACGGGAAGATAAAGAACAACGGCCGTAAAGGCGCCGGGGGAATAAACCCGGAAACGAAGTGTCGGCAGAATATGAAAGAAAACCGCATTAACGAAAAAAGCGGCGGGAACAGCAAGAGACACTTCAGCACAGCGCCAGCCGATCATGGCGGCGGCAATTGCAAGAATCATCGCACAGGCGTTGACGACGTAGAACTGGCCCCACTCGATCCCGGCAAAGCCAAGGGTTTTTTCCGCCCATCCCCGCCAATCCATCGCGTATTCCTCAATGATATGCAGGGCATAGGCCATAACGGTCAGCCAAAGGATATATTCGTGAGAAGCGACGGAAAAATCAGTCAAGGCCATCTGTCTCCCGTCAACCCCCTAAAAAAGCCTAGCGCTCTACACCCATCAGGGAATCGGCAAAAGCGGAGGAGGAAAAGGCGCGGAGATCATCGGACGATTCCCCGACACCGACGGCATGCACCGGCAGACCGAACTGATCGGCCAGCGCCACCAACACGCCGCCCTTGGCGGTGCCGTCGAATTTGGTCATTACCAGGCCAGTGACGGGGATCATCTCGCGGAAAGTCTCCACCTGGGTGCGGGCGTTCTGACCGGTGGTGGCATCCAGCACCAGGAGGCAGCTGTGGGGCGCCTTGGGGTCGACCTTTTGGAGCGCCCGGACGATTTTCTGTAATTCCTCCATCAGGCCTTTCTTGTTCTGAAGCCGCCCGGCCGTATCGACAAGAAGAATGTCGGCCTTTTTCCGCCGCGCCTTTTTATAGGCATCGAAGGCCAGCCCGGCCGGATCGTCGCCTTCATCTCCGGAGATAAGCCGGCACCCGGTGCGTTCGCTCCATATCTTCAATTGCTCCACCGCCGCCGCGCGGAAAGTGTCGCAAGCCGCCATCATCACCTCTAGCCCGTCCTCGCGAAAGGACTTGGCTATCTTGCCGATAGTTGTGGTTTTGCCGCTACCGTTAACGCCGACGACAAGAACGACATGGGGCTTGTTATCGGGGCCGGGAACCAGAGGCTTGGCCACCGGCTCGAGAACCTCGGCAATGTTGTCGGCAAGAATTTCGCGCAGCTGCTCGGGGGAGATTTCCTCGTGAAAACGGTGACGCTCAAGACTGCCGACCAGTTGGCTGGCCGTCGCAACGCCAATATCCGACGAGATCAGCAACTCCTCAAGATCGCTCAGGGTTTCTTCATCCAGACGGTGGTTGTGAAATATTTTAGTCACACCCTCACTGAAATGCTGGGAAGATTTGGTCATTCCCGTTCGAAGCCGGTTCAGCCAGCCGCCTGTTTTGTGTCCCGTCATATCGCCACCGCCTTTTGAGATTGCGTGGCGACGCGGGCAATGAGTTGCATGCCGTCAACCGCGACAGCCCTGGCCGATACGATATCCCCTATCTCTGCAGATCCCTCGAGAATTACCGACGCAAAGCTCTCGCTGCGTCCCCAACCCGGCTTTTCCACCAGAACCGAAAGGTTTGATCCGATGCGGCGGGAAAGATCCGCCTTCAACTGTGCCTCTCCAGCCTCACGCAGGCGTGCGGCACGGGATTTACGAACCGGAGGCGCCACCTGAGGCATGTCGGCCGCCGGCGTCGATGGCCGCGGCGAATAGGGAAAGACGTGAAGCTGGGTCAAATCGCACTCCTTGATAATCGACAGGGTATTTTCAAACATCTCATCGGTTTCGGTCGGAAACCCGGCAATCAGATCGGCGCCAAATACAATCTCTTTGCGCCGGCGGCGCAGACTTTCACAAAGTTCTATAACCATCGCACGATCATGGCGCCGTTTCATCCGTTTTAAAATCATGTCATCGCCAGCCTGAAGGCTCAAGTGCAGATGAGGCATGAGACGAGATTCTCCGACAATGATCTCTATCAATTCCGGGTCGAATCCGTCCGGATCAAGGGATGACAGGCGGAGTCGCTCAATCTCCGGCACCGCCCTTAAAAGCCCGGAGACAACAGACCCCAGCCGGGGCGTCCCCGGCAGATCGCCGCCGTAAGAGGTCAGATCAACGCCGGTAAGAATAAATTCGCGGTAACCACCCGCCACCAGGACGCGCGCCTGGTCGACAATCTGTGCCAGGGGCACGCTGCGGCTCGGCCCCCGGCCAAAGGGAATAATACAGAAAGTACAGCGGTGGTCGCATCCCTGCTGAACCTGGAGAAAGGCCCGCGTGCGGCCTTCGAACCCCTCGATCAGGTGGGGCGTGGCTTCTTTCACCTGCTGAATATCGGTGACATGAATGCCGCTTTCGAGCCCCGAAAAGCTTTCGGCCACCAGCTTTTCGGCATTGCCGAGAACCTCGTCGACCTCCGGCATGGTGGCGTAACTTTCCGGCGCGATCTGGGCGGCGCAACCGGTTACGATAATCCGCGCCGTGGGGTTCTCCCGCCGCGCCTTGCGGATAGCCTGGCGCGCCTGGCGTTCGGCTTCGCCGGTAACCGCACAGGTATTGATGACAACGGCGTTTTCGACCCCACCCTCACGGGCGAGGCGACGCATGACTTCTGATTCGAAACTGTTAAGACGACAGCCGAAAGTGATGATTTCCGGATCTCTGGCGTTCTGGCAGGTCATGACCCATCTCCGCTGAGAAGAGCGCTGTCCAACGCGCCGTGGAAACTGGTCGCCACCGGACCGGTCATCAAGACATGCTCGTCATTCAGCCACTCAACGGTAAGAACGCCCCCATCCAGCTCAATTTCGGCCTTTTTGTCGCATAATCCCCGGCGGTTTGCCGCCACCAGCGCCGCACAGGCGCCACTGCCACAAGCCTGGGTAATCCCGGCGCCACGCTCCCAGACACGAAGACGCAGCCGGTCCGGCGCCATCACCCGGGCAATGCCGACATTGGTTCTTTGGGGAAACATTTTATGACGCTCAAGCTTTGGCCCGACCACCTCCAGGGGGATCGCGTCAACGTCCTCGACGAAGAAGACCAGATGGGGATTGCCCATATTGACGGCGCAGCCATCGGTCAGCCCGTTTTCAGAAATCGGCAGATGCAACGTATCAGTGGCCTCGCTAAGGGGAATATCCCGCCAATCGAGACGGGCGCGCCCCATATCGACGCAGATCAGCCCGCCATCCCCTTTTTCAGCATCAAGCAGGCCACCGGCGGTTTCGATCACCACATGATCGGCCCCCTTTTCAGCCATCAGGAGACTGGCGACACAGCGCGTGGCATTACCGCAGGCGGCTACTTCACCCCCGTCGGCGTTAAGAATGCGCATGAAAACGTCGCCAAGCCCATCGGCGGATGGCTCGATAAGGATAACCTGGTCGCAACCGATACCATGATGACGATCGGCAATGGCCCGCGCCCCGCCGGAGGAAACCGCGACAGGATCCTGGCGGGCGTCGATGACCACGAAATCATTCCCCAAGCCATGCATTTTTATGAAAGGAATTGTATCCATAACGGGCTTAATATGGCCTTCATACCCCATAAGTCCACCTGTTTCATACGGGCGTCACTCACTTCAGGAGGCCGCTTCCCGGCGCGGCGCGGAAACGTTCCCGACCGGGCCCAAAAACCGGCTTGCGGTGGCCTTGTATTATGGTTAACATTGTTATCTAGTTAACGTCACTAACCTAATAAGGATGTTAACAATGGAAAAACGCCATGAAAACGAGCTTTTGGCTCATTTCGAGACCCTTTTACATAAAGGGTTTGCCGTCATCCCCCAGTACAAAATCCGCGCCTGGTACGCCATGTGGCGACTGCGCTCGGAACCCTTCGAGGATATTCGCGAGCGCTGGGGTAATTTCTGTGGTGAGGAGAAAGTTGATATCGATATCGCCAAATTCGGCAAGGAGGATATCATCCTCATCAACGACGGCCTGGTTGAATATAAATAAGAGGCGAGGAGAGCCGAAGGGGGAACCCCCTGAGGGAAACATCACCCCCGGGGCGACTATGCCGCCCCCCGGTTTACTTGACTTCCCCGAAGGCCGCGCCTAAAGTCCGCCCCGCTCAAGTCATTTGAGACTTTTTTCACAGCCCCCGCCCGAAATGGGGGTCCGCCAGTCCGCGAGTTTCGCGCACTGGCGTTATTTGCTTTGTGGTTTGAGCAAGAGCCGTACAGATAAAAAAGCAAGGCCAAGATTATGTTTGAAAGCCTTTCGGGCAAACTGGGTGAGGTCTTTGACCGGCTGAAGGGGCGCGGCGCGCTCAGCGAGGCCGATGTCGAGCAAGCCCTGCGCGAGGTGCGCATCGCGCTGCTCGAGGCCGATGTCGCCCTGCCCGTGGTCAAGGATTTTATCTCCGCGGTCAAAGAGCGCGCCACCGGCCACGAAGTGACCCGCAGCGTCACACCGGGCCAGATGGTGATCAAGATCGTCAACGATCACCTGATTGAAACCCTGGGCCAGAATGTTCCCCTCGATCTGGCCGCCACACCGCCGGTCACCATTCTTATGGTCGGCCTCCAGGGCTCGGGCAAAACCACCAGTACGGCCAAAATCGCCCGCCGCCTTAAGAGCCGCGAGAAAAAGAAGGTTCTGCTGGCCTCCCTCGACGTCAACCGCCCGGCCGCCCAGGAACAGCTTGCCGTGCTGGCGGGGCAGACCGGAGTCGACAGTCTTGAGATCGTCAAGGGAGAAATACCCCTTGAAATCACCACCCGCGCCATGGATCAGGCCCGGCGAGGGGGCTATGACGTCGTTATGCTCGACAGCGCCGGACGTCTGCATGTCGATGACGAATTGATGGACGAGATCAGCGCCGTCGCCAAGATCGCCCAGCCCAAAGAAACCCTGCTGGTCGCCGATGCCATGACCGGCCAGGACGCGGTCAAGGTCGCGGAAAGCTTTAATCAGCGCCTGCCGCTCAGCGGCATCGTCCTGACCCGGGTCGATGGCGATGCCCGTGGCGGTGCGGCGCTCTCCATGCGCGCCGTTACAGGTTGTCCGATCAAGCTGCTTGGCATTGGTGAAAAACTCGATGCCCTGGAAGACTTTTATCCCGACCGCATTGCCTCGCGCATCCTCGGCATGGGCGATGTGGTCAGCCTGGTCGAAAAGGCCGCTGAAACCGTTGACCAGGAAGAAGCGGCAAAACTCGCCAAGAAAATCTCCAAAGGCGGATTCGACCTCAACGACCTTGCCACCCAGCTTACCCAGATCCGCAAAATGGGGGGTGTGACCGACCTTCTCGGCATGCTGCCCGGCATCGGCAAGATGAAAAAACAGATTGCCAATGCCGATATCGACGAAAACCTGATCAAGCGCCAACAGGCAATTCTTTCCTCGATGACGCCGAAAGAGCGGCGCTATCCGAAACTTCTTAATGCATCGCGTAAAAAACGCATCGCTTCGGGCTCCGGCAGCACGGTCCCCGAGATCAACCGGCTCCTCAAGCAGTTCAAGGATATGAGCCGGATGATGAAGAAAATGGGGAAAATGGGACGAAAAGGGATGCTTGGCGGCGGCCCGCCCGGCTCCATGCCCCCCTTCATGCAACCCTAATTTAGACAACCAGAAATCAACCTTTAACAACCAAGCAGACAAGGAAACTTTACGTTATGTCTTTAAAAATCAGACTGGCCCGTGGCGGCAACAAGAAACGCCCCTTCTATCGCGTCGTTATTGCCGATTCGCGCAGCCCCCGCGACGGCCGCTTTATCGAAAAAGTCGGTACCTATAACCCGATGGTCGCCAAAGACCATCCCGAGCGGATCACCCTGAAGGAAGAGCGGATCAAATATTGGATCGGCGTCGGCGCCAAGCCCACCGACCGGGTGGCTAAATTCCTCGCCAATGTCGGCATGATGGCGGCCCCGTCGATCCCCGAACAGACCAAGCAGCATCTTCCCAAGCCAAGGACCCTTGAGCGCCTGAAGGAAAAGGAAGAGGCCAAAAAGGCCGCCGAAGAAGCTCCGGCTGAGGCACCCGCCGAGGAAGCCGCTCCGGCTGAAGAAGCTGCTGCGCCTGAAGCGCCTGCCGAGGAAGCTGCTCCGGCCGAGGAAGCTCCGGCCGAGGAAACCGCTGCGGCCGAGGAAGCCCCTGCGGCTGAAGAAGCTCCGGCCGAGGCCCCTGCCGAGGAAGCCGCAGCGGCCGAAGAAGAGGCAAAATCCGAATAGCCTCCTGGACGTTCCAGGAAGGCGATCGATAAGGTCAAAGGGCAGTAAACAATGGCCTCCGAACGCATCTGTATCGGCGTCATTTCCGGCCCCCATGGTGTCAGCGGGGCGGTTCGCATTAAGAGCTTTACCGCGAACCCCGTCGATGTGGCGGCCTATGGCGATGTCAGCGACGAAAGTGGCAAGCGGCATTTCACCCTTACCGTCACCGGCACCGCCAAGGGCGTGGTGCGGGCAACAATCAAGGGCGTAAATGACCGTGATGCCGCCGAGGCCTTAAAGGGGGTAAAGCTTTTCGTCCCCCGCACGGTCCTGCCGGCCCCTGACGAGGAGGAGTATTATTACTGCGATCTTGTCGGGCTCGATGCGGTTCTGGCCGACGGCACGCCCCTTGGAATTGTCAAAGCGGTCCAGAACTATGGTGCCGGCGACATGATCGAGATTGAGGAAAAGGAGGGAGGCAGCGCGATAACCATCCCCTTTAGCCGCGACGCCGTGCCGAAAGTGGACCTGACCGGCGGTCGCATTGTCGTCACCCCGCCCGAGTGGCTTCTCGAGTCGGAAGAGGACGAGAAAAATGGTTGAAAAACAAGCCATTGCACCATGGACGGCAAGGGTTCTGACGCTCTTTCCCGAGATGTTTCCAGGGCCGCTGGCCTATTCCCTGGCCGGAAAAGGGCTGAAAGATGGGATTTGGGCGTTAGAAACGGTGGACATTCGCGATTTTGCGCGCGATAAACACCGCACCGTGGACGACGCCCCCTTTGGCGGCGGCCCGGGAATGGTCCTGCGACCCGATGTGGTCGACGCCGCAATCGACTCTCTGGCTGAGAAATCCGGGGGACAGCGCGGCGGACCGGTGATATACCTTTCGCCCCGTGGCCGCCTGTTAACGCAGGATCGCGTCAAGGCGCTGGCGGCGGAAAAAGAAGTCGTCCTGTTATGCGGACGCTTTGAAGGCGTCGATGAAAGGGTGCTCGCGGAGCACCGGGTCGAGGAGATCAGTCTCGGCGACTATGTCCTTTCGGGCGGCGAGCCGGCGGCAATTGCTCTGATTGACGCTTGCGTCCGGTTGCAACCCGGCATTCTCGGCAGCGCCGAGACGCTGGAAGAAGAAAGTTTCGAGAGGGGATTACTGGAATATCCCCATTATACCCGCCCCAAGGTCTGGCAAGACCGTGCGGCCCCCGAGGTTCTCCTGTCCGGGAACCACAAGGAAATTCGGGAGTGGCGCCTGAAACAGGCGGAGGCGGTGACGAAAGAAAGACGAGATGACCTGTGGCAGGCCTATCTGCGCAGGCGAGATGAAACGGAAGAACGTTAAAAGCAAGTCCCGCCGCGGTTGAGATGACAGCGCACCCGGGATTATCGGCGGAATTGCCAGCGGAATAGATTGTAAGGATGAGAGCAATGAATGTGATTCAAGAGATCGAGAACGAACAGGCCGAAAAACTGGTCGCGGATAAGGATATCCCCAAATTCGCAGCCGGTGACACATTGAAGGTCCACGTCAAGGTGGTCGAGGGCACAAGAGAGCGCGTCCAGGTTTTTGAAGGCGTCTGCATCGCCCGCAAGAATGGTGGCCTCAATTCCTCTTTCACCGTGCGCAAGCTGTCCTACGGCGAAGGTGTCGAGAGGGTATTCCCGCTCTATTCCCCGCGCATTGAAAAGATCGAGGTTGTCCGCCATGGCCGGGTCCGCCGGGCCAAGCTCTATTACCTGCGGGGCCGCACCGGCAAACGGGCGCGTATCGTCGAAAGAACCGGCTTCCAGATAAAGGATGACAAGGATATCGCCGTCGCTTCGGATATGGATATCCCGGCTGAAGCGCCGACTGAAGCGCCAGCCCCGGCCGAAGAAGCCAAAGCTGAAAAGGACGCCGAATAGCAGAGTTCAGGCCCCCGTCCTGTTATCGACAGGGCGGGGCCGCCTGCCGGATGCCTTTCAAACCTTTTTCTTAAAAACGCCCGGCGGAGCCGCTACTTCACGGTTTTGCCCCTTGCCAAGAATTTTTCGTCATGTCCCAGCCGCAAACCCTTTTTGATAAGATCTGGCAGCGCCACCTCATCGACAGGCAGGAAGACGGCAGTTGTCTGATCTATATCGACCGCCAGCTCGTCCATGAGGTGACCAGCCCCCAGGCCTTTGAAGGCCTGCGCAATGCCGGTCGCAAGGTTCATCGCCCCAAGGCGGCCCTGGCCGTCGCCGATCATAATGTGCCGACCACCGACCGCAGCCAGGGGATTGCCGACGAAGAATCGCGGATTCAGGTGGAAACCCTGGAAAAGAACTGTGCCGAATTCGGCATCAACTATTTTCCGACCAGCGATATTCGCCAGGGCATTGTCCATATTATCGGCCCCGAGCAGGGCTTTACCCTGCCCGGCATGACCATCGTCTGCGGCGATTCACATACCTCGACCCATGGGGCTTTCGGCGCCCTGGCTTTCGGTATCGGCACCTCGGAAGTAGAGCATGTGCTGGCCACCCAGACCCTGATCCAGGCACATGCTAAAAATATGAGGATCACCGTCGAGGGCGATCTGCCCCCCGGCGTCACCGCCAAGGACATGGTGCTCGCCATCATCGGCAAGATCGGCACCGCCGGCGGTACCGGCTATGTTATCGAATATGCCGGCAAGGCAATCCGCGATCTGTCCATGGAAGGCCGCATGACGGTCTGCAATATGTCGATCGAAGCGGGTGCGCGAGCCGGACTCATCGCCCCGGACGAGACCACTTTTGACTATCTCAAGGGCCGTCCGATGGCGCCCAAGGGTGCGGCCTGGGAGCAGGCTGTGGCCGACTGGAAGACATTGCCCTCCGACGAAGGCGCCCATTACGATCGTGAGATCACCCTGCAGGCCGAAGACCTCGTGCCTTGTGTTACCTGGGGCACCAGCCCCCAGGATGTGTTGCCGATCACGGGCCGGGTGCCGGACCCGGCGGACCAGAGCGAACACCACCTCCACGATGCCATGACCCGGGCCCTCGATTATATGGGCCTTAAATCGGGAACGCCCTTGGAAGAAATCGCTGTCGATCATGTCTTTATCGGCTCATGCACCAATGGCCGAATCGAGGATTTGCGCGCCGCCGCCAATATCGTCAAGGGCCGCAAGGTCGCCGACGGGGTAACGGCAATGGTCGTGCCCGGCTCTGGCCTGGTCAAGGAACAGGCCGAGGAAGAAAGGCTTGATGAAATTTTCACCGCCGCCGGATTCCAGTGGCGCGAGCCGGGCTGTTCCATGTGCCTGGCCATGAACGCCGACTACCTTGAGCCGGGAGATCGTTGTGCCTCGACCTCGAACCGCAACTTCGAAGGACGCCAGGGGCACAAGGGGCGCACCCATCTGATGAGCCCGGAGATGGCTGCTGCGGCCGCAATAACCGGCCATCTGACCGATGTGAGAAAGCTCTAGGAACCCAGGGGGAAAAGGGCATGCAAAAATTTGACAAACTGACGGGCGTTGCCGCGCCACTGGCGATCATAAACGTCGATACGGACATGATCATCCCCAAGCAGTTTTTGAAAACCATCAAGCGCTCAGGGCTGGGCAAAAGCCTCTTTTATGAGATGCGCTATGACGATAACGGCAACGAGGTCACAGATTTCGTTCTCAACAAGCCAGCGTATCGGGAGGCGAAAATCCTTATCGCCGAGAAAAACTTCGGCTGCGGCTCATCGCGCGAGCACGCACCGTGGGCACTTCTGGACTTTGGCATCCGCTGTATTGTCGCGCCGAGTTTTGCCGATATTTTCTACAGCAACTGCTTCAAGAACGGCATTCTGCCCATCGTCATACCCGACGAAGAGATTGACAAATTACTGGACGATGCCGAGCGCGGTGCCAATGCGGTGATCAGTGTTGATCTGGAAAAGCAGGAAATCACCGGCCCCGACGGTGGCCTCATTACCTTCGAAATCGACCCTTTTCACAAACATTGCCTGATTGAGGGACTCGACGACATCAACCAGACGCTCCAGAAAAAGCCCGCCATTGATGATTTCGAGGCGCGGATGAAACTCGAACGACCCTGGCTTCTGGCCTAAAACAAACGACGGAACGAATACTATGTCGGACAAGAAAAACATCCTTATCCTCGCCGGCGACGGCATCGGGCCCGAAGCCATGGCCCAGGTCAACCGTGTCATCGACTGGTTCAACGACAACGGAAAGACCTCTTTCGAAATCACCGAGGGGCTGGTTGGCGGCGCCTCCTATGACGCCCATGGCGAACCCCTGACCGAGGAAACCCTGAAAGCGGCCAAGACCGCCGATGCGGTGCTGCTGGGTGCGGTCGGCGGTCCGAAATGGGATGATCTGCCTTTCGATAAAAAGCCCGAACGCGGCCTGCTCGGCCTGCGCAAGGAACTGGGACTGTTCGCCAATCTGCGTCCGGCTGTTGTTTTCGACGCCCTGGCCGATGCCTCGACCCTTAAAATCGAAATTGTCAGCGGGCTGGACATCATGATCGTCCGCGAACTCACCGGCGGTATTTATTTCGGCGAGCCCCGGGGCATCGAAGATCTGCCCAACGGCGAGCGCAAGGGCGTCAACACGCTTACCTACACCACGTCCGAGGTTGAGCGCATCGCCCGCTCCGCCTTTGAACTGGCCATGAAGCGCGGCAAAAAGCTGTGCTCGGTGGATAAGGCCAATGTGCTTGAATGCACGATCCTGTGGCGGGAAACCGTCGAGGCGGTGCACGCCGATTACCCTGAGGTTGAGCTCAGCCATATGTATGTGGACAACGCCTCGATGCAGCTGGTGCGTAACCCCAAGCAGTTCGACGTCATCGTCACCACAAATATGTTCGGCGACATTATTTCCGATACCGCCGCCATGCTGACCGGCTCATTGGGCATGCTGCCCTCGGCGTCCCTCGGCGCGCCTCTTGCCGATGGCCGCATTCCCGGCATGTACGAACCGGTACACGGCAGCGCCCCGGATATCGCCGGGCAGAACATCGCCAATCCGCTGGCCACCCTGCTCAGCTTTTCGATGATGCTGCGTTATTCCTTCGACGATATGGACAGCGCCGACCTTCTGGATACGGCCATCACCCGGGTTCTGGAGATGGGCCTGCGCACCGGCGATATCATGCAGGACGGCAAGACCCAGGTCTCAACCAGTGAAATGGGCGACGCCGTGCTTGAGGAGCTGGAAGGTCTGGCCGGCTAAGTCCGGCGCGTGGCTTGAAAAACGGCTCTGGGGGGCGTAAGTCATAGGCCCTGTTCAACAAGGATAACAAAATTATGGGTTACAAGGTTGCAGTTGTCGGCGCCACCGGGAATGTCGGGCGCGAAATGCTTCAGACGCTTGCCGAGCGCAATTTCCCCGCCGACGAGGTCGTGGCGCTGGCGTCGGAACGCTCGGTTGGGCGTGAGGTGTCGTTCGGTGAAGACAAGGTACTCAAGGTCGGCGACCTCGGGGCCTATGATTTTGCCGGGACCGATATCGTGCTGTCTTCTCCCGGGGCGAAAGTAGCAAGCGCCTTTGCACCACGCGCCACGGATGCGGGCGCTGTAATTATCGACAACAGTTCCCACTTCCGCATGGATCCGGAAATTCCCCTGGTGGTGCCGGAGGTAAACGGCCAAGCGATTGCCGATTATGGCCAGCGCAACATCATTGCCAATCCCAACTGCTCGACCATCCAGATGGTTTTGGCCTTAAAACCCCTCCACGACGTCGCCAGGATCAAGCGTGTCGTAGTGGCGACCTATCAGTCCACCTCGGGTGCCGGGAAAGAGGCGATGGATGAGTTGTTCACCCAGACCAGAGCGATCTTCGTCAACGATCCGGTGGAGGTTAAGGAATTCACCAAGCAGATCGCCTTTAACGTCATTCCCCATATCGACGTCTTCATGGATGACGGCGCGACCAAGGAAGAATGGAAGATGGTGGTTGAAACCCAGAAAATTCTCGATCCGGATATCGAGGTTATCGCCACCTGCGTGCGGGTGCCGGTTTTCATCGGCCATGGCGAGGCGGTGCATATTGAATTTGAAAATCCCATCGACGTCGACGCAGCCCGCGAGGCGCTCAGGGAAGCGCCCGGAGTAGCCGTCATCGATCACCGCGCCAACGAAGGCTACGTGACCCCGGTGGAATGCGCCGGCGACGATCTGGTTTATGTCAGCCGTATCCGCGAGGATTCCACCGTCGCCAACGGGCTGGCTCTGTGGGTGGTCGGTGATAATTTGCGCAAAGGGGCGGCCCTTAATACCGTCCAGATCGCCGAAGAGCTGATTGCCAATTACCTGAACAAATAGACTTGATACGGCCTGATCGGCCGGGGAAGAACGAGATGAGCGACAAAGACCGCAAATTTACCGAGGAAGCCACAGCCAAGTGCTTCAAGAGCCGTTATTTCGAGGATTACGGCGTCGATGATGTAATCGTCCATTCGGTGCCGCGCACTATTACCCAGGGCGACGCCGCCGTTTACATGGCGACCACCGGGGCGCGCTTTGCGCTGCACTCCTCGGATGAATACGCCCGCAAGCTCGGCTACCGGGAAGCGCCGCTCGACGACGTTCTCGCCTTTCACATGGTGTTCGGCCGCACGGTGCCGGACCTCTCACTCAACGCCATTGCCAATCTCGGCTATGCCGGAGTGAAATTCGGCGTCCCGGTCTATGCCGGTGACACGGTCAACGCCAAATCCACCGTCGTCGGGGTAAAAGAAAATTCAAACGGCAAGACCGGCACCGTTTACGTCCATTCCACCGGCTGGAACCAGAAGGGCGAAGTGGTGCTCGACTATTACCGCTGGCTGATGATGCGCAAAAAAGACGCGAATTCACCCGCGCCTGAACCTCAATTACCCGACGACCTGCCCGATCATGTGCCGGTGAATGAACTGATCATCCCCGAAGGAATTGATCTTAAAGGCTGGGACCCTGAGGTTACCGGCTCTGATGCCTATTTCGAGGATTACGAGGTTGGGGAAAAAATTCACCATCTCGACGGCCAGACCATTGAGGAAGCCGAACACCAGATGGCGACACGGCTTTATCAGAATAACGCCCGGGTCCATTTCAATCAGGATGTGGAAAAGGACGGGCGATTCGGTCGGCGGATTGTCTATGGCGGCTATATCATTTCCCTCGCCAGGGCCATTTCCTGCAACGGGCTGGCCAACGCCTTCCGTGTTGCCGCCATCCATGCCGGCCGCCATTCGGCCCCCAGCTTTGCCGGCAACACCATCTATGCCTGGTCGGAGATTCTCGAAAAGGCGGAAATTCCCGGACGCGACGATATCGGGGCGCTCAGGGTGCGCACCCTGGCTTCGAAAGACTCGTCACAAGCCGTCTATCCGGAAAAAGCCGGCAAGGACTTTCCTGAAAATATCGTCCTCGACCTCGATTACACGGTGCTGATTCCCCGGCGCTAGGTCTTACGGGCTTTATCTATAGGGTTCTGGATAAAATTTGAGGCGTCAGGTGCGCGTCCTGGAAGGGAGGTCAGCGCAACGTGCCCAAAAGCCGGAGGCTTTTAAAACACTCCTGACGCCTCAAAAAGAGCCGGATAGGCTCATGCCCCGTGAAAACTGACAGACAACCCAGCCAACCATCCTGTGATTCGTGTGCCCCAGATGTACACGCCCCACAGCCGAATGGATGCGGCCCAACGGGAAACAATGAATCCCCCCCCAAGCCATCGCCTGCCGAGAGAAGAGATAACCTCCACTTGCCATCGCTTGCCCGGATCAACCGCCGGAACTTGTCCCGAGAACCGGGACGGCTCCGACAGCTAAATGACCAAAGCCCCGGGATGGGGCAGGCCAAAAGGGAGAAAACGGATCATCTGCAGGACAACCGCCCGCCCCCCAAGCCGAACAACAATGACGTGAAAGGTCTCTTCTTCAAGCGATTGAATTTCCGTGGCCGTGAAATCAACCGCCGTGAAAGCCGTCCAACCGGAAACCCGATAAAACAGCCCTGGTAAAGGCCGAACCCCCCCTGATGCCGGGTAAACCGGCGCCAGGAAATTCCCGGCCAATCCCGTGACTTTCACGCGACGCATGCAATAAAAGGGTAAGATGACTAGATTTGCAATAATAAATTCAAGTATTCATGTAATTTCTTGTGAGTAAAGAGGGTTAAAACACACAAGTTTTCCACAAGTTATCCACAGGTTTATTATTGCTCCTTTAAAATCACGAGGATAACGCCTTCTTTTGTTGGGTTCTTAAAAACCACCCTTCATATCCCCCGCTCCCGCCTCCTTAACCCGCGTATTTCCGGCATAAAGAGAGAGGTTTCCGGGGCCCGGCATATCTTGGCGTGGACAAGTCATTCTGCACGTTGACGGGTCCCGGTTTGATGTCTATCAATCACTTCAGCGCTCTTAAATCTTTGCCGAGCTTTTCACCAGGCGCCAATGACAGGGAAATGATGACCAGGCAAGACAGGCCCCTATCGCCGCATCTTCAGATTTACCGGCCGCAGATCACATCTGTGCTGTCGATTCTCCACCGTATTACCGGGGTGGGTCTGGCGCTGGGCGTGCCGTTCTTCACCTGGTGGCTCGCCGCCCTTGCCACCGGGCCAGAGGCCTATGCCGTGGCCCGCGGTTTTTTCACCTCGGCGATTGGCCTGGCGCTGCTTTTCGGCTGGTCCTTCGCCTTTTTCTATCACCTTAGCAACGGTATTCGTCATCTGGCCTGGGATAAGGGGTTGGGATTCGACCTTAAAACCGCCGCGTTAACCGGCTGGCTGGTTGTCTTTACCTCTCTTGGCCTGACAGCGCTGGCCTGGGTGCTGGCCTGTCCCCGGATCGGAATCTGGTCATGAGCACGACAAATAAAAGCGGCGTCGGCCACTGGAAAGAACAGCGCGCCTCGGCCCTCCTTCTTATTCCGCTCGGTCTGTGGCTGGTGGGTTCCCTTGCCTATCTCGCCGGCACCCGGGCTACATATGACGGCGTCCACGCCTGGGTCGGCGACACCCTCAACGGCGTCCTCCTGTTCGTCCTGTGCGGCGCCTTGTTCCGCCATCTGCTGCTGGGGCTTGAAGTGGTGGTCGACGATTACGTCCACACATCCCGGACAAACCGCAATCTGCACAAATTTATCCGCCTTCTCGGCAGGATTTGCGCCGTCGTCGCCGTTATTTCCATCATCGTCATCATGATCGACAGTTAGGTAAAAAGTTATGGCCGGAAAATATGAGATTATCGACCATGACTACGACGTCGTTATCGTCGGCGCCGGCGGCGCCGGCCTGCGGGCGACGCTCGGCATGGCCGCGGCTGGTCTGAAAACCGCCTGCGTCACCAAGGTATTCCCCACCCGCAGCCATACGGTCGCGGCCCAGGGCGGCATTTCCGCAGCCTTAGGCAATATGGGCGAGGATGACTGGCGCTGGCATATGTATGACACGGTCAAGGGCTCGGACTGGCTCGGCGATCAGGATGCCATCGCCTATATGTGCCGCGAAGCGCCGGAAGCCGTGCTTGAACTGGAACATCTGGGCGTGCCCTTTTCACGCACCGAGGACGGCAAGATTTATCAGCGTCCCTTCGGCGGCATGACCACCCATTTCGGAGAAGGCACGGCGCAACGCACCTGTGCCGCCGCCGACCGCACCGGCCACGCCATTCTTCACACCCTTTATCAGCAGTCACTCAGCCATGAGGCGGAGTTTTTCGTCGAGTATTTCGCCATCGACCTGATGACGGACGGGGACGGAAACTGTCGCGGCGTCGTGGCAATGAATCTCGAGGACGGCACTCTGCACCGTTTCCGCTCCAAAATGGTCGTTCTGGCCACCGGTGGTTACGGCCGCACCTATTTCTCCTGCACCTCGGCCCATACCTGTACCGGCGACGGCGGCGGAATGGTCTTGCGGGCCGGGCTGCCTCTCCAGGATATGGAATTTATCCAGTTCCACCCCACCGGCATTTACGGTGTCGGGGTGCTGATCACCGAAGGGGTGCGCGGCGAGGGCGGGTTTCTGACCAATGCCGAGGGTGAGCGCTTCATGGAGCGTTACGCCCCCCACGCCAAGGACCTGGCGAGCCGTGACGTGGTCAGCCGGGCGATCACCCTGGAAATCCAAGAAGGCCGCGGTTGCGGCCCCAACAAGGATCACGTCCACCTCAACCTCAGCCACCTCGACCCGGCTGTTATCCACGAGCGGCTGCCGGGGATCGCCGAATCGGCGCAGGTCTTTGCCAATGTCGATGTGACCCGCGAACCGATCCCGATCCAGCCCACGGTCCACTACAACATGGGTGGCATCCCCACCAATATCCATGGCGAGGTGGTGACGTTGAAAGACGGCAACCCCGATACGGTGGTGCCGGGCCTGATGGCGATCGGCGAGGCGGCCTGTGTCTCGGTGCACGGTTCCAACCGGCTGGGATCAAACTCGCTGCTTGATATTATTGTTTTCGGACGCGCTGCGGCCCAGCGCTGCGCCGAGATCATCAAGCCGGGCGAGCCCCACGAGGATTTGCCGAAAGACGCCGATGCCCTGGCCTTATCACGCCTGGACAAGGCGCTGAACGCCAAGGGAAAGACATCAACCGCCGACCTTCGCCTGGAGATGCAGCACACCATGCAGGCCGATTGCCCGGTCTATCGCTCGGGCCCGGCGATGGAAGACGGGGCAAAGAAGCTTGCCGATATCTGGGCCCGGCGTGACGACCTCAAGGTTACCGACAAATCCCTGGTCTGGAACAGCGACCTTGTCGAAACCCTGGAGTTCCACAATCTGATCGAACAGGCGATGGTCAGCCTTCATTGCGCCCTTAACCGCACCGAGAGCCGAGGCGGCCACGCCAGGGACGACAAGCCCGACCGGGACGATGAAAACTGGATGAAGCATTCCGTGGCCTGGCTGGACGAGGACGGCAAACCGAAGATCGATTATCGCCCGGTTCATATGGACCCCAACGTTGAGGGCGTCGAATCCATTCCGCCCAAAGCGCGGGTATACTGATCGTGAAGATGTTTGAGAGGCAGAAAGAAGCAAGATGGTAGAGTTTTCGTTGCCCCCCAATTCGAAGGTTAAGCCGGGACGGGAAAACCCCGCTTCCCCCGACGCCAAAAATCCGCGCACCTTCAAAATCTATCGCTGGTCGGCCGATGACGGCGAAAACCCCCGTCTCGACAGTTATGATATCGACCTTTCCGATTGCGGGCCGATGGTTCTCGACGCCCTGATCAAGATCAAGAACGAGGTCGACAGCACGCTTACCTTCCGTCGCTCGTGCCGGGAGGGAATATGCGGTTCCTGCGCCATGAATATTGACGGCACCAACACCCTGGCCTGTCTCAAGCCTATCGACGAGGTCAAGGGAGATGTAAAAATCCATCCCCTGCCCCATATGCCCGTGGTCAAGGATCTGGTGCCGGATTTGACCCATTTCTATGAACAATACGCCTCGATCAAGCCCTGGCTACGCTCGGACACGCCACCGCCCGAAAATGGTGAGCGCCCGCAATCGCCAGAGGAAAGGGCGCTGCTTGACGGGCTGTATGAATGCGTTCTCTGCGCCTCCTGCTCGACCGCCTGTCCGAGCTATTGGTGGAATGACGAAAAGTTTCTCGGGCCCGCCATTCTGCTTCAGGCTTACCGCTGGGTTGCCGACAGCCGCGATGAAGCGACCGCCGAACGCCTCGACGAACTCGATGACGTTTTCAAGCTCTACCGCTGTCACACCATCATGAACTGCGCCAAGACCTGTCCCAAGCATCTCAATCCGGCAAAGGCCATCGCCGAGCTGAAAAAGCTGATCGCGGCGCGCGGCCAGGACTGATCCCGGCACCCCGTTCGCCAGACCCCTGTGGTTCTTCATCCATGAAAAAGGAATTTCTCGAAGTCTTCGCCGCCATCCGCGAGGCCGGAGAAATCAAGCACGATCCGGCCCAGGTGCGGGTCGCCGAAGAGTTGCAAAATCTGTACGAAGAAATGAAGACGTACAGCCCCCCTTCCTCACGGCGGTTCTGGCATCTCCACAAAAAGGCTAAATCCACGCCTCCCAGGGGAGTCTATATCTGCGGCGATGTCGGCCGGGGGAAATCGATGCTGATGGACATGTTTCTCGCCATGGCCCCGGAGCGCAAAAAAGAACGAATCCACTTTCTCGACTTCATGCGCGATGTGCATGCGGATTTCCACAAGTTAAAGGCCGTGCGGGACCCTTTGCCCCGGATCGCGCGCAAAATTGCCGCCAAATACACCCTCATCTGCTTTGATGAATTCCAGGTTACCAACATTGCCGACGCGATGATTCTCGGACGTCTCTTTACGACCCTGTTCGACCTTGGCGTCATCGTTGTCGCCACGTCAAACCGCGACCCGGAAGACCTCTATGCCGGTGGCCTGCAACGGGACCGCTTTCTTCCCTTTATCGCTCTCCTCAAGGAGCGCCTCACAATCTGTCATCTCGATAGCGATATTGATTATCGCCGCGACAGAATTCACGGCCTCAAGGTCTATCACGCGCCCCTTTCGGAAGAATCGGAAAAGGCGCTTGATGAAGCCTTCGCCGAATTGACGGAAGGAAAAAGAGGCCATCGGGAAAAATTAAACCTGCAGGGGCGCAAGCTCAAGGTGCCCCTGGCGAGCGCCGGAGTGGCGCGCTTCAGCTTTGCCGAGCTTTGCCAGCAGCCGCTGGGGCCAAATGACTATCTAACCCTCGCAAAACGCTATCACACCCTCATTTTATCCGGCATCCCCCGCATGGATTCCGGGCAGCGGAACGAGGCTCAGCGTTTTCTCGTTCTCATCGACTCGCTCTATGAACATGGGGTCAATCTGATCTGTTCGGCGGAAGTTCCGCCCGAATCGATCTATGTAAAGGGAAGTGGCAGTTTTGAATTTGCCCGCGCCGTCTCAAGACTGGCCGAGATGCAATCGGCGGAATACCTGGCCCATCCCCACAATTCAGCCAAAACGGAGCATTAGGCCGGCGCCGGCCTGAAAAAAAGAGGGTTTCGGCTGTCAGGCCACCTTGCTCGCCCAGATGTCCTTAACCTGATCTGACAGGGCCATTGGGTCGAATGGCTTGGGGATAACGTCGAGCGCACCCAAAGCCAAAAGGGCCTAGACTTCCTGTGGCTGAACCTTGGCCGTCATGAAGACAACCGGCGTCGTGGTGAACTCAGGGATTTCGCGAATCGCCTTCATGGTTGTCGGACCATCCATGTTGGGCATCATAACATCAAGAAGAATGAGGTCCGGTTTGAATACGGAAACTTTTTCAAGCGCTTCGTTGCCGGAACTGCAGACCTCGGTGGTCAATCCGCCAACTGATTCAAGGGCGATTTTGGCAACCGCCTGAATGTCGGGTTCATCCTCGACATAAAGGATCTTCGATAGCGACTGGCTCATTCAAGGCCTCCTGACCGAATTCTTCCCTACAAACCAAGTAATCACAGTGTATGTGATTACCAACATTTTATCACTTTAAAGCATGATTATCTTAATCAAGTCTTTAAAACCCCTCTGTGCCAATATGTAAAAAAAACCGCCCTCACCTTGCGAAGACGGTTAAAAGGGATTAGTTAGGATTATGCCCCCACCTATGAGGCAAACCGCAGATTGAATATGGGCTGGAATTACCTGAATATTTTTTCCGACATTTCGGTCTGTTGCCGTCGTCGTGCCCCTCGATACGGCTCGACATTTGGGGGCCTCTATCCTGGAGCAAAAGATGCAGAACACGGTCATTCCCCAAGAGGCTGACGCCCGGGGGATAAGCGACATCGATCCAACCCTGGATCTGGAAAGCGAGATCAACCGCCTTCGCAAAGAACTGGGCGCGGTTATTCTCGCCCATTATTATCAGGATGAAGAAATCCAGGAGCTGGCCGATTTTGTCGGTGATTCCCTAGATCTTTCACGCCGCGCCGCCGAAACCAAGGCTGAAGTCATTGTTTTTTGTGGCGTCCGTTTCATGGCCGAGGTGGCGAAGATTCTCAGCCCCGAGCGGACCGTTCTCCTGCCCGACGCCGATGCCGGCTGTTCACTGGAAGAATCCTGTCCTCCGCAAGCCTTCCGCGCCTTTTGTGAAAAACATCCCGATCATCTGGTCGTTTCCTACATCAATTGTTCGGCCGAGGTGAAAGCACTTTCGGATATTATCGTCACTTCCGCCAACGCCGAGGCAATCATCCGCCAGATCCCTGAGGATCAGCCCATCCTGTTCGCCCCGGACCGCCATCTGGGGGCCTATCTTTCCCGTAAAACCGGCCGCGATCTTTTACTGTGGCCCGGTGCCTGCGTGGTCCATGAACAGTTTTCCGAACGTGAACTGATCCGCCTTAAGGGACGTTATCCCGATGCGGTCGTTTCGGCCCATCCGGAATGTCCCGAAGCCATCCTGGCCCATGCCGATCACATCGGCTCAACTTCGGCGATGCTGAAATTCGTCAGCGAATCTTCAGCCCAGGATTTCATTATCGCCACCGAGCCCCATCTCATTCATCAGATGCAAAAAGCTGCCCCGGGCAAAACCTTCCACCCCGCACCCGGCGCCGACGGCACCTGTTCCTGCGCCAATTGCCCTTTCATGGAACTCAACACCATGGAAAAGCTTTATCTCTCGATGATCAACATGGCCCCGCGGATCGAAATTTCCGATCAGCTCAGGCTCGCCGCCAAAAAGCCACTGGACCGCATGCTGGAGATGTCACCACCGACGTCAAAGGTCACCCCCTTCGACCCCCACGCCAACGTCGCCTGAGCCCTCAAGAGCGTCATAACCGGCAGGATTTAACATGACGGATTGCGCTTTACCCGGACGCCAAGACATCGAGCGCCTGATCGAAACCGCTCTTGCCGAAGACCTCGGGGAACGGGGGAAAGAGGGTGATTGCACCAGCCAGGCGACAATCCCCGAAAAAACGCCTCTCAGGGTCAGCCTGGTCACCAGGGAAGATATCGTTCCCGCGGGCCTTAAAATCGCCCTTGAGGTCTTTCGCCGCCTTTCCCCTGACTGCCACCAGGAGGTTCTCGTCCAAGACGGAGAGGAAGCCCTGGCCGGAACCGTCCTTGCCCACATCTCGGGCGACGCCCGCTCTCTGCTGACAGCCGAGCGCACGGCGCTCAATATCCTTCAGCATTTAAGCGGCATCGCCACCCTGACCCGAACCTATGTCGAGGAAGTAGCCGGTACCAATACGGTCATTCTCGACACCCGCAAGACGACCCCCGGCCTGCGCCGATTCGAAAAATATGCCGTCGCATTGGGTGGCGCCAGCAACCACCGTATGGGTCTTTACGACGGGGTTCTGATTAAGGACAACCATATCGCCGCCTGCGGCTCTATTGACCAAGCCGTCGCTTCGGCCAAGGAGAAGGGCCTGACCGACATTGAAGTTGAGTGCGACACCCTGAGCCAGGTGGAAAAGGCGCTCGTCGCCGGGGTCGACAGGATTCTCCTCGACAACATGGATAATGATACCCTGCGCGGCGCCGTCGCGACGGTGGCCGGACGCATTCCCCTTGAGGCCTCGGGCGGGGTGACAATAGAAACAGTGCGCGCCATTGCCGAAACCGGCGTTGATTTTATTTCCATCGGCCGCCTCACCCAATCAGCCCCGGCGGTGGATATCGGCCTCGATATCTCGTTTCTTCCTGAAGATTCCGCCTAGCCCCACCCAACCACTCTGCAAGCCGATAACACCGGGATTACACTGTCCGAGCTTGCCCCTTGTTGCCGCCTTGGTTAGTGTTCAGATAAGCAGACCCACGAACAATCGTGGCCAACAAAAATTTCTGGGAGGAATATCATGGCGCGTAGCAAAATCGCCCTCATCGGCGCAGGCAATATCGGCGGTACTCTGGCTCTTCTTGCCGGACTGAAGGAGCTTGGCGATGTCGTTCTGTTCGACATTGTTAAAGGCTTCCCCAAGGGCAAGGCGCTTGATATCGCCCAGGCAGCCCCGGTCGAAGGATTTGATGGCGTTTTTTCAGGTTCCGGCAGCTACGCAGCCATCAAGGGGTCCGATGTCGTCATCGTCACCGCCGGGGTGCCCAGAAAACCGGGCATGAGCCGCGACGACCTGATCGGCATCAACGCCGGCGTTATCGCATCGGTCGCCGAGGGCATCAAAAAATACTGTCCCAAGGCTTTCGTTATCGTCATCACCAACCCGCTTGACGCCATGGTCTGGGTCATGCGCGAGCTGGGCAAACTGCCCCATAACAAGGTTGTCGGCATGGCCGGGGTATTGGATTCGGCCCGTTTCCGTCATTTTCTGGCCGATGAATTCAAGGTCTCCGTCCAGGATGTCACCGCCTTTGTGCTTGGCGGCCATGGCGATACCATGGTGCCGTTGGTCCGCTATTCCACCGTCGCCGGCATTCCTCTTCCCGATCTGGTCAAGAAACGCTGGACGACCCAAAAGCGCCTCGACGCCATTGTCGATCGCACCCGTAACGGCGGCGCCGAAATCGTCGGCATGCTTAAAACAGGGTCGGCCTTCTATGCGCCGGCGGCGGCTGCCATCGAAATGGCCGAAGCCTATCTTAAGGACAAAAAACGCGTTCTCCCCTGCGCCGCCTATCTGAATGGAGAATACGGCGTGCGCGGCCTTTATGTGGGCGTGCCGGTGATTATCGGCGCCAAAGGCGTCGAAAAGGTCGTCGAGATCGACCTCAGCGCCAGCGAAAAGAAGATGTTCAAAAAATCGGTTGCCTCTGTTCGCGGGCTGATTTCGGCCTCGAAAAGGGTCTTGAAAAAAGCTGCGAAAGCGAAAGCTGTCGCGAAAAAGGCCGCCGCTAAAGAGAAAGCCGCCGCAAAAAGAGCTGCAACCAAGCGGAAACCGGCGAAGAAAACCGCAACCAAGCGGAAACCGGCGAAGAAAACCGCAGCCAAGCGCAAAATCACGGCTCGCAAGCCGGCGGCCAAGCGGAAACCCGTGAAGAAAACCACGGCACGCAGACCTGCCGCCAAACGGACAGCTAAACGGACTGTAACAAAGGCGCGACGACGGAAATAAGCCCCCAGAATCGCCTTTAAGAGTCCGAAACCGCAAAAAATAGCGGGAAACACCCTCTCATCCCTTGACTCAAGGGGGTGGCGTTGGCACTTTGCGCCGGTTTCTGGCGAATCGTATTTCCTTCGATAATGGAGAGCGAAGGGAGCCTGGAAGTGGCTTTCCAGTAGCGCTTCTGATGGATGAGACTGTCTTCTCTCTCATAAAGGTGGGTAATAAATGAACATTCACGAGTATCAAGCAAAACAGCTGCTCGCAAAATTTGGCGTTAATGTCCCTGTTGGTGACATTTCCTACAAGACTCATGAGGCGGAAACCGTCTCCAAGTGGCTCGACGAAGACGTCATGGTCATTAAGGCGCAGATTCACGCCGGTGGCCGCGGCAAGGCCGGCGGCGTCAAGGTCGTCAAATCCGTCAAGGAGGCCGTCGAAGAGGCCGACAAGATGTTCGGCATGACCCTTGTTACGCCCCAGACAGGGCCGGAAGGCAAGGAAGTGCGCCGGGTCTATATTGAAGCCGGCTGCGATATCGCCGACGAACTCTATTTCTGCATTCTCATTGACCGGGAGACCGGTGGAAATACCGTGATCGCCTCAACCGAGGGCGGCATGGACATTGAGGAAGTGGCCGAAAAGACACCGGAAAAGATTTTCAAGGTTCGCCTTAACCCCGGCATCGACCTGCAACCCCATCACGCCCGCAAGATTACCTATAATCTTGGTCTGAAGGGAAAGACGGGCCGGATTGCCCAGAAAAACATCATGGCCATCTATCGCGCCTTCTGCGAACTCGATGCGGCCATGGTTGAGATCAACCCCCTGGTGATTACAGGCTCGGGCGATGTCATCGTTGTCGACTGCAAGACGGCGTTTGACGAAAACGCCCTTTACCGCCAGCGCGAAGTTGAGGAAATGCGCGACGACGACGAGATCGACCCGCTTGAACTCGAAGCCGCCCGCCACGACCTCAACTATGTCAAACTCGACGGCAATATTGGCCTGATGGTCAACGGCGCCGGCCTGTCGATGGCGACAATGGATATCGTCAAGCATTATGGCGGGTCCGCCGCCAACTTTATGGATGTGGCCGGCGCGGCAACGCCTGATCGCGTCGCCGCCGCCTTCAAGCTGATTTATTCGGATTCCGATGTGAAGGGCATTCTGCTCAACATCTTTGGCGGCATGATGCGCTGTAACGACATCGCCGAGGGCCTTGTTGCCGCGGCCAAGGAAGTCGGCCTGAGCAAACCCCTGGTGGTTCGCCTGGAGGGCACCAACGTTGAAATGGGCCGGGAAATTCTTAAAAAATCCGGCCTGCCTATCCAGCCTGTTGAAAGCATGGATGAAGCGGCGAAAAAAATTGTCGAAGCCGTGAAGGAGTCTGCATAAATGGCCGTCCTGATTACCAAAGAAAGCAAGATCATCTGCCAGGGCTTTACCGGCGCCCAGGGAACCTTTCACTCCGAGAAAGCGATTGAGGCCAAGACCAACATGGTCGGCGGCGTCACCCCGGACAAGGGCGGAACCGAGCATCTCGGTCTGCCGGTGTTCAACACCGTTGCCGAGGCCAAGGAAGGCACCGGCGCCAACGCGTCGGGTATTTTCGTGCCGCCGCCATTCGCCGCCGACGCCATACTTGAAGCGGTCGAAGCCGAGCTTGATCTCGTTGTCTGTATTACCGACGGTATTCCGACCCGGGACATGCAGCGCGTCAAACGCGAGATGAACGGTTCCAAAACCCGGCTGGTCGGCCCCAACTGTCCCGGCGTCTTTACCCCCGGCATCGGCAAAATCGGCATCATCCCGGCCTATATCGGTCTGGAAGGTAAAGTCGGCATTGTTTCGAGGTCCGGCACGTTGAGCTACGAGACCATGGTCCAGACCACCAGAACCGGACTGGGCCAGACCACGGTCATCGGTATCGGCGGTGATCCCGTGAACGGCACCAACTATCTCGATTCTCTGGAGCTGTTCCTTGACGACCCGGAAACCGAAGGCATCATCATGATTGGTGAAATCGGCGGCACGGCGGAAATCGAGGCAGCCGAGTTCATCAAGTCCTGGAAGACCGTCAAAAAACCCGTCGCCGCCTTTATCGCCGGCGCCGCTGCTCCTCCGGGACGGCGTATGGGACATGCCGGCGCGATCGTTTCCAGCGGCGCCGAAACCGCTGATGCCAAAAAGGATGCCCTGCGGGATGCGGGTGTCGAGGTTGCCGAGACCATCGTTACGATCGGTGAGGCAATGATCAAAGCCCTGAAAGGATAGAACCCATGGCTAAAAATGCTCTGATTTCCTACATCGGCGCCGATAAGCCGGGGCTAATCTCCACCCTGTCTAATTTTCTCACCGAAAAAGGCGGCGCTGTCGGCGATACGACTTTCGCCCTGCTCGGTGCGGGTGCCGAACTGAATATGATCTACGAGCTGCCCAAGGGCCTCGACGCCAAGGACCTGGGCAAAGAGATCAAGAAAATGCCGGAAGTGAGCGACGGCGAGGTCAAAGTAACCGACTTCCAGCTCAAGGTTGATCGTGGCCCGTCTAGCCGCATCACCCATCGCATCATTCTGTCGGGAAAGGACAAGGCCGAGCTTCTGGCAAAGCTGACCCGCTCCCTGGATGACCATGGCGCCAATATCGTCCGTCTCAACACGGAAAAACTCAAGGGAGCCGGCGGCGACCAGTATATCGCCCGTTTTGCCATCTCCCTGCGTGAGGAAAGAGCGCCGACCTGCCTTGCCGCGATTGCCAACATTGCGGTGGAGAACAAACTGACCATTCGCTACGAAACAGCCTGACGGCACCCAAAATCACGTTTTGAGCATTAAGGCCGGGGAATTACCCCGGCCTTTTTTCATCCCCGGCATAATATAAATGGCTGCTTATCCTTTTCAGCCCGGCGGGAAGCTATTAAGCTTATCTTATTGAATTCCTTTTTATAGTTCCCATAAAGACGTTATTTGAATAACGCCTTTGTATGGAAGGAATGGTCTGTGAATATTCACGAGTACCAAGCCAAGGAGATTCTTGCAAAATACGGGGTTACCGTCCTTCAGGGCGGCGTTGCTTATACCCCTGCAGAAGCCGAACGGATTGCCAAGGGTCTTCCCGGCGCCATCCGCGTCGTCAAGGCGCAGATCCATGCCGGTGGCCGCGGCAAGGCCGGCGGGGTCAAAATCGTTAAATCCAATAAGGAGGCCCGGGATGTCGCCAAGAGCCTTCTTGGCAAGACCCTCGTCACCCACCAGACCGGGGCCAAGGGCAAGGAAGTAAAAAGGGTTTATATCGAACAAGGCTGTGAGATCGCCAATGAGCTTTATCTCGGCATGCTGGTTGACCGGCAATCCGGCTTTATCACCATTCTCGCCTCTACCGAAGGTGGCGTCGAGATTGAAACGGTGGCCAAAAAAAGCCCGAAGAAAATCCTCAAAATCGGCATAGACCCCCAAGTCGGCATGCAGCCCTTTTATGCCCGCAAGGTCGCCGTCGGCCTCGGCCTCGATATCAAAACCGGTACCGGGCTGGTTAAATTCCTCCTCGGCATGTATCGCGCCTTTACCGAACTCGACTGTAGCCAGATCGAGATCAATCCCCTGGTGATCACAAAAGACAATGAAGTTGTGGCCCTGGACGCCAAGATCAACTTCGACGACAACGCGCTTTTCCGCCACAAGGACGTTGAAGAGCTGCGCGATGAAGATGAGGAAGACCCCATGGAGCGCGAAGCCGGGCGCCATGACCTCAACTACATCAAACTCGACGGCAATATCGGATGCATGGTCAACGGCGCAGGACTGGCCATGTCGACCATGGACATCATCAAGCTTTCCGGCGGCGATCCGGCCAACTTTCTCGATGTCGGAGGCGGCGCCACCCGCGAGCGTGTCACCACGGCATTCAAGCTGATACTTTCCGACCCCAAGGTCGAAGGCGTGTTGGTCAATATTTTCGGCGGAATTATGCGCTGTGATGCAATCGCTGACGGCATCGTAGCCGCCGCCCGCGATGTTACCGTCCACGTACCGCTGGTGGTGCGGCTGGAGGGGACCAATGTCGAACTCGGCAAACAGATCCTCGCCGATTCAGGGCTGGCCATCATTCCCGCCGAAACCATGGCCGATGCCGCCAAGAAAATTGTCGTGGCAGTTAAGGAGGCGTCCTGATGGCCGTCCTCGTTGACAAAAGCACCAAGGTCATCTGCCAGGGCTTTACCGGCGCCCAGGGTACCTTTCACTCTGAACAGGCGACCGCCTACGGCACCAAAATGGTTGGTGGCGTTACGCCGGGCAAAGGCGGTGAGACCCATCTCGATCTGCCGGTCTTCGATACGGTCGAAGAAGCCGTCGCCAAGACCAAGGCGACAGCCAGCGTTATCTATGTGCCGCCGCCCTTTGCCGCCGACGCCATCCTTGAGGCCATAGATGCCCGGGTGCCACTGGTTGTCTGCATCACCGAGGGGATACCGGTTCTCGATATGGTGCGGGTCAAACGAGTCCTCCATAATTCCGGCACCCGCCTGATCGGGCCCAATTGCCCCGGAATTATCACCCCCGACGCCTGCAAGATCGGAATCATGCCCGGCCATATTCATACCCCTGGAAAGGTCGGTATTGTCTCGCGATCCGGCACCCTGACCTATGAAGCCGTTGCCCAGACGACGGCGGTGGGCCTTGGCCAATCTACCTGCATCGGCATTGGCGGCGACCCCATAAACGGCACCAATTTCACTGACTGCCTTGAGTTGTTCCTTGCCGACAAAACCACGGAAGCGATCATCATGATCGGCGAGATTGGTGGCACGGCGGAAGAAGAAGCCGCCGAGTTCATTAAGGCTTCAAACGTGAAAAAACCCGTCGTCAGCTTTATTGCCGGACGCACGGCCCCACCGGGCCGCCGCATGGGACATGCCGGCGCAATTATTTCCGGTGGCAAGGGCGGGGCCGATGACAAGATCGAAGCCCTGAAGTCGGCCGGGGTCAAAATTTCTCAATCCCCGGCGACAATCGGCAGCACCATGCTGTCCCTGTTAAAAAGCTGACTTAAAGCCCCATGCGCCCTTCCTGATACCCCGAGGACATTAAATCATGGATGCAAACCGCGATCTGACGTCATTCCTTTCAGGGGTCAACGCTACCTTCATCGCCGAGATGTATTCCAAATACCTTGAATCTCCGGCAAGCATCGACCCTGGCTGGGCCGATTTTTTTTCCCAACTCGACGACGACCCCACGGCACTCCTTCACGAGATGAAAGGGGCGAGCTGGGCCCCGTCTTCAGCCCAGATTATCGGTATTCAGCCTCCCAGCGGCAATGGCGCGGCGGCACCGGCGCAGCCGTCGGGAACCCTCGATAAAGAAGATCTCCGCGCTGCGACCCTTGATACGATTCAGGCCCTGATGCTGATCCGCGCCTATCGCGTGCGCGGCCATTTGATTGCCAAGCTCGACCCCCTGCAACTCGATGGCCGGGTCTATCACCCCGAACTCGATCCCTATAATTACGGATTCGAAGAAGAGGATTTCGACCGCGAGATCTTCATCAATAATGTGCTCGGCCTGGAAACGGCAACCTTGCGCGAAATCATCAGCATCCTCGAAGAGACTTATTGCGGCTCGATCGGCGTTGAGTTCATGCATATTCAGGAACCGGACCAGAAAGCCTGGATTCAGGAACGTATCGAAAGCATCCACAACCAGACCCAGTTCACCGACATGGGCAAACGGGCAATCCTGCAGAGGATTACCGAAGCCGAGATGTTTGAAAAATTCCTCTCCCGCAAGTTCATCGGGACGAAAAGGTTTGGTCTCGACGGCGGCGAATCGGCCATTCCCGCCCTTGAGCAGATCCTCAAGAAAGGCGGCCAACTCGGCATTAAGGAAATTGTCCTCGGCATGCCGCACCGGGGCCGGCTGAACGTCTTGGCCAATGTCATGAGCAAACCCTATCTCGCCATCTTTTCGGAGTTCCACGGCACCTCGGCCAATCCCGAGGACGTCCAGGGATCGGGCGATGTTAAATATCACCTCGGCACATCCTCGGATCGGGACTTTAACGGCGTGCCCATGCATCTGTCCCTGACCGCCAATCCTTCCCATCTGGAAGCGGTGAACACCGTCGTTCTGGGCAAGGTCCGCGCCAAGCAGATGCAGCGCGGCGGGATTGAAAACCTCCCCAACAGCAAGAACGACGTGATGGGGCTTTTGATGCATGGCGATGCGGCCTTTGCCGGCCAGGGCCTGGTTCCCGAAACCCTCGACCTGTCCCATCTCAAGGGCTATCGCACCGGTGGCACCATCCATTTCATCGTCAACAACCAGATCGGGTTTACCACCAATCCCAGCCATTCGCGCTCGTCGCCATATTGCTCGGATATCGCCAAAGGCGTTCAGGCGCCAATTTTTCATGTTAACGGCGACGACCCGGAAGCGGTCGTCCATGTATCGCGGATCGCCGTTGAATTTCGCCAGAAGTTTCAATGCGACGCCGTTATCGACATGTTCTGTTATCGGCGCTTTGGCCACAATGAGAGCGACGAACCCGGCTTTACCCAGCCCCTCATGTACCGCCGTATCGCCAAACATCCGACAGTCCGGGAAACTTACGCCGAGAAACTTGTCGCCGAGAGCGTGGTCAGTGAAGAAGAAGCCCAGGCAATGGTCAGCGGGTTCATGATGCGCCTGGAAGATGATTTTGAATCAGCCGCCACCTATAAGCCCGACAAGGCCGACTGGCTGGAAGGTTCCTGGGGCGGCTTTCAGCGGGCCCGTGGCGAAGCACGGCGCGGTGAAACCGGCATTGCGGTCAAAAAGCTCAAAGAGATCGGGCGCAAACTGACCCAGTGGCCGGAAGAATTTACCCCCCATCCCAAAATCATCCGCCAGCTTAAAGCCAAGCGCGAAGCAATAGAAAAAGGCGGCCCCATCGACTGGGCCACCGCCGAAGCGCTCGCTTTCGGCGGCCTTCTGACTGAAAAAACGCCGGTGCGCCTGTCCGGTCAGGATTGCGGACGCGGCACCTTTTCCCAGCGTCATGCGGTTCTCGTCGATCAAGCGAACGAAAACCGCTTTCTGCCGCTGAATGCGCTTGATGAGGGGCAGGAAGAATTCGAGGTTATCGACAGCCCGCTTTCGGAAGCCGGCGTGCTCGGCTTTGAATACGGGTATTCCCTGGCCGAGCCCAATGCCCTGGTTCTGTGGGAAGCGCAATTCGGCGACTTTGCCAACGGCGCCCAGGTCATCATTGACCAGTTCATCGCCTCTGGCGAGACCAAATGGCTGCGCATGTCGGGACTCGTCATGATGCTGCCCCATGGACTTGAAGGACAAGGGCCGGAACATTCTTCGGCCCGCATTGAGCGCTATCTTCAGCTTTGCGCCGAAGACAATATCCAGGTCGCCAATTGCACCACGCCGGCCAGTTATTTTCACATTCTCCGCCGCCAGGTGCGCCGCCCCTTCAGGAAACCACTGGTTATCTTCACCCCGAAATCCCTGCTGCGGCACAAATCATGTGTTTCGACCTTAAGGGAAATGGGGGCCGATTCGAGCTTTCACCGGGTTCTCTGGGACAACGGAGAGAACCTTCATCCCGACAAGAAGATCAAGCGCGTCATTCTGTGCAGCGGCAAGGTTTACTACGATCTGTTCGAAGAACGGGAGAAACGTGGACTGAAAGACATTTACATCCTGCGCCTGGAACAGCTTTATCCTTTCCCGGTCAAGGCTCTGGTTAAGGAATTGTCGCGATTTAAAGATGCAGAAATTGTCTGGTGCCAGGAAGAAGCTAAAAATATGGGCGGCTGGTCGTTCGTTGCGCCGTGTCTGGAAGACGACGTTCTGGCGCGAATTGGCGGCAAAGCCCAGCGCCCGGTCTATGTCGGGCGACCCGCGGCCGCCTCGCCGGCCACCGGACTGGCCAAACGCCATGTTTTCGAACAAGAAAAACTGGTGAACGAAGCCTTGACGCTGTAACAGGAAAGATAAGGGGGAGACGGAAAGATTATGGCTACGGAGATCAAGGTTCCCACATTGGGCGAATCGGTCACTGAGGCGACTGTTTCAGAATGGATGAAAGCCGCCGGTGACAGTGTCGAGGTGGACGAGACGATCCTGTCCCTGGAAACCGACAAGGTTTCCCTGGAGGTTTATGCCCCTGCCGCCGGTGTGCTGAGTGAAATCCGGGCCGAAGCCGGGGCCGAAGTCGAGGTCGGCGCAATCCTCGGCATTATCGACAGCGATGCCGTTTCCAGCGGCGCCGGTCCAGCCCCAACCAACGAAGAAACCAAAGCCGCGCCGATCATGCCCGCCGCCCCGGCCACGCCCGAACCGCCGCCCGCCGCATCAGCACCAGCAGGAAAAACAGCTGGGGCGGCGTCTCTCTCGCCCTCGGTGCGCAAACTGGTGGTCGAGCGCGGCCTTGATCCCGCCCAGATTCCCGCCAGCGGTAAAGGCGGCCGACTGACCAAGGGCGATGTCCTGGCCTATCTTGAAGGGGCGCCGGCAACCCCTGCCCCGCCGCCGCCGCACGACATGCCCCCTGTCGCACCCCCCGCTGCGCCAGCGACCGGAAAATCCGCCACCGGTGGCGGCCAGGAAGAGCGGGTAAAGATGACGCGTCTGCGCAAACGGGTCGCAGAAAGGCTTAAAGAGGCCCAGAACACAGCCGCCATGCTGACCACCTTCAACGAGGTGGACATGACCAACGTCATCGAGGCGCGTAACCGCCACAAGGACGCCTTTGAAAAGAAACACGGCGTCAAGCTCGGCTTCATGTCTTTCTTCGCCAAGGCCTGTATCACCGCCCTAAAGGAAATCCCCGCCGTCAACGCCGAGATCGACGGCGATGAATTGGTCTATAAAAATTACTACAATCTCAGCATCGCCGTCGGCTCACCCAAGGGCCTGGTGGTGCCGGTTCTGCGTGATGCCGATCAACTCGGCTTTGCCGGGATCGAAAAGGCGATCAGTGAATTCGCCGCCAAGGCGCGGGACGGCAATCTGACCATGGAAGACCTCTCGGGCGGCACCTTCACTATTTCCAACGGCGGTATTTACGGCTCGATGATGTCGACGCCGATTCTCAACCCCCCGCAATCGGGCATTCTCGGCATGCACAGAACCATCCCGCGGCCTGTCGCAATCGGCGACAAGATCGAAATCCGGCCAATGATGTATCTGGCTCTAAGTTACGATCACCGCATCATTGACGGGCGCGAGGCCGTAACCTTCCTCATCCGGGTTAAGGAATGCATCGAAGACCCGCAACGAATCCTGCTGGATATGTAACCTCTGGACAAGGAAGGCACCGGGAATGGCGAAAAAAGAAGAAGCACCCAAAGGCCCCTTCGATATCATCGTCATCGGCGGCGGACCGGGCGGCTATGTCGCCGCGATCCGCTGCGCCCAACTGGGCCTGAAAACCGCCTGTATCGAGAACCGGGGCACCCTTGGGGGGACCTGCCTCAATGTCGGCTGCATTCCCTCCAAGGCACTGCTGAATTCTTCCGAAAAATTTGAAGAAGCGGCCCATGAACTTAAAGCCCACGGCATCACCACCGGCAAGGTCGGCCTCGATCTCAAGGCGATGCTGGCGCGCAAGGACAATGTGGTCGGCGACCTGACCAAGGGCATCGAATATCTCTTCGGCAAGAACAAGATCGCCTATATCAAGGGTACCGGCAAGCTGGCCGGCGGCGGCAAAGTCGATGTCGCGCTCTCAAGCGGCGGGACGCAGACCATATCGGCGAAGAACATTATTCTGGCCACCGGGTCGGAAGTTATGCCCCTGCCCGGCGTCGAGATCGATGAAAAGAAGATCGTCTCCTCGACCGGCGCCCTTTCCCTTAAAACCGTGCCCAAGCATCTGGTCGTCATTGGCGGCGGCTATATCGGGCTTGAACTGGGCTCCGTCTGGCGCCGCCTCGGGTCAAAGGTGACCGTCGTCGAATTCCTCGACCGTATCACGCCAACGATGGATCTCGAAATCGCCAAACAGCTCCACAAGGTCCTCGAAAAGCAGGGCATGACCTTCCGGCTTTCAACCAAGGTAACCGGCGCCAAGACAAGCGCCAAAGGGGTCAGCCTGACGGTTGAACCCGCCAAGGGCGGCAAGGCTGAAAAAATAACCGCCGATGCGGTGCTGGCATCGATCGGGCGCCGGCCCCTCACCCGGGGGCTCGATCTTGAGGCCGCAGGCGTGGAGCTGGACGACCGCGGGCGCATCAAGACAGATAGCGGATTCAAAACCACAGCGACCGGGATTTATGCCATTGGCGACGCCATCAAAGGGCCGATGCTGGCCCACAAGGCCGAGGAAGAAGGCGTTGCGGTGGCGGAGATTCTTGCCGGACAAAGCGGCCATGTGAATTACGACGTCATTCCCGGTATCGTCTATACCTGGCCCGAGGTGGCAAGTGTGGGAAAAACCGAAGAAGAACTTAAAGCCGGCGGGGTCGAATACAAGACCGGCAAATTCCCCTTCACCGCCAATAGCCGGGCGCGCTGTACCGGGGAGACCGAAGGGCTGGTGAAAATCCTCTCCGAGGCCGCCAGTGACCGGGTGCTGGGTGTTCATATCATCGGACCCGACGCCGGGACCCTGATTCACGAAGCGGTGCTGGCAATGGAATTTAACGGTTCAGCCGAAGATATCGCGCGCTCCTGTCACGGCCACCCGACCTTAAACGAAGCGGTCAAGGAAGCCGCCCTGGCCGTTGCCGGGCGGGCCATCCACATTTAAGACCGCAAAACCCATGGATATGTTCATCCGCATCGTTGGTTACGGCTTTCTCGGCCTCGCCGTTATCGGCGGGATTTTACCGGGCATCCCCAGCGCCCCCTTCGTCATCGTCGGCCTCTATCTGCTGCGCAAGGAGCCCTGGGCGGTGCGGATACTCGCCCAGTTGAAAGCGGCCTGGGCGAAAAAAAACAAGAAACCCTGATTTTCCCTATCCCCGGGCGCGAGGATGGGCGGCGCGGTAAACGCTCTGCAGGCGCTGCGTATCGACCTCCGTATAGCGCTGGGTGGTCGATAGGGAGGCATGGCCCAGAAGTTCCTGGATCGCCCGCAGATCGCCGCCGCCAGAGAGAAGATGGGTGGCGAAACTGTGGCGCAGGGCATGGGGGGTGGCCGTTTCCGGCAACATCAGGAGAACCCGTAATTGACGAATTCGTTTTTGAACCACTCCCGCTTGCAGGCGTTTCCCCCGCACCCCGAGGAAAAGCGGATCGCCGCCCCCCGGCGAAAAGGGACAGGCGCCGAGATAATCTCCGACAGCCTGCACAACCACCGGCAATACGGGCACCCGGCGTTCCTTTTGTCCCTTGCCTATAATCGTCACAAATCCACCCGCCGGATCATCGAGAGGCATATCCGCGACATTCAACCCCAGAGCCTCGCTGATCCGCAGCCCACAGCCGTAAAGAAGCGTGAAAAGCGCCGCATCGCGATTGACCACCCAGGGCGGCGCATCGGGATTAAGCCTTGCATCCGCCGCCGCGTCGATCAGCTCCACCGCCTCAACCTCCTGCAGCGGCCGCGGCAGGGCATGGGGGCGTTTGGGCGTGCGGATCACCGCGATCGCCGGATTGTGGAGAAAGCCGCGACGATCGAGAAAGTGGAAAAAACCACGCACCACGGAAAGGGCGCGGGCGGTCGAATTATTGTGATAGCCCGCATTGGCGCGACGCGCCATCCAGGCGCGAAAGTCGACCGCCTTGAGAACCGCCAGATCCTCAAGTTCGGGCCGCTTGCCGAGATGATCATTGAGGAAACCGAGAAAGGCCCCGAGATCGCGCAGATAGGCGGAAAGGGTATGGGGTGAATCCCGGCGCTCATGCTCGTGAAATTGCCGCCAGTCTTTGAGCGCACCGGCGAGACCCGGGCCAGTCTTGGAGGCCACCGATTCCAGGTCTAGTCCGTCAGATCGAGCCATGCCCGCACACAATGTTCCAGCACCCGGGCAAGGAAAACCAGAAGCTCGGTTCCCTGGCCGTTCTGGAATTTATCACAATCCCGGGAGCCGAGCGCCAACAGGCCCGGCGGGGTATTGTCGCTGAAATTAAGACGGATCATGGCCTGAGAGCACACCAGACCGGTGGCGGCGCCGAAAACGGCCTCCCCGCCCTCATCGGAACTATTTAACCGGACATCCCGCCCTTCGCCGATCAGACGTTCGACGGCGCCCGGCGCCAGGACGCAAACGCCACCGGGATGTTTCCCCGCCGCATCTACGGCCGCGCTTTCGACGCCAAGAACGACGGCATCAAGATCAAGCAGAACTGCAAGGTCCGTTGAAGCGATATGAACCAGCTCTTCAAAGCTTGTCGCCCCGAGCATGGCGAGGACGGCATCATGAATCCGCGCCTGGCCTGACAAATTTCCCCGGGTTGTCGAAATCAGCCTACCGTTATCGGCCCGCAAACGATCGATCATAAAGCTCTGCATATCGACGACGTTTTCCCCACTGACCTTTGAGGGCGGGGTGAGAACCCGCAACAGTTCTCCGTGATTAACCAGAAAATCAGGATGATCGAGAAGATAGTCGGCAACCGCCTTGTCACTGAGCCCGGCCTGTGTATCGTCGACACCCCCCGGCGCCGCGGCGGCGTTTTTCTCAGAGATTGATTGCTTTCTTCGCGTCATTGCTTTTTTCGCGTCATTGCTTTTTTCGTATCACTGCTTTTTTCGTATCTAAAGGCTTACGCCGACAATGCCGGCTTTCCATTGCCTGGCCCGAAGAGATATTAAATCCCCCAGGTCAGGGTTTTCTTGGACCAACCGGCCAGCTTGAATAGAGTGTAAACCATGCCTTCTCGCCATACCAGTTCATCCCTCTCGGCAAGGAAAAAGGCGGTTTCCGGCCCGCTTCGGGTGCGCGTCATGCTCACCCTGCCCCTGGGGCAGGCTTACGATTACCTGGCCCCCGACCATATGGAGCTTGCCCCCGGAGATATCGTGCGGGTGCCCTTTGGCCGGCGTGAAGCCATAGGCTGCATCTGGGAGATCGACCCCGATGACGACGAGGGGGTTGAGGCCAACCGCCTCAAGCCTGTTCTCGCCCTATTGCCGACCCCCCCTTTGAGCGCAAACCTGCGCCATTTTATCGACTGGGTGGCGGCCTATACCTGCACCGCGCCGGGAGCGGTATTGAAAATGACCCTCAGTGTGCCCGACGCCCTGGCCCCGCCAAAACTCCTGAGCCTTTTTCATCTGGCTCAAAATCAAGCAACCAGCGAGACCCGAATAACCGCCTCCCGGCGCAAGGTCCTCGACTTTTTGAAACAAAATGACGAAGGGTTGCAGGCCGCCGAACTGGCCCGCCGCGCCGGGGTCGGGGCGGGGGTCGTACGCGATCTTGCCAAGGCCGGACTTTTAAGGGAGGAACGCTCAGCCCCGCCGCTTCCTTTCGGGCCGGCTGATTTATCCAAACCAGGGCCGACCCTGTCGCCGGATCAGGAAAATGCGGCGACGGCGCTGGCTGAAAAAACCCGTAAAGGCGGCTACAGCGTCACCCTTCTCGACGGCGTGACCGGATCGGGCAAGACCGAGGTTTACTTCGAGGCCGTCGCCGCAGCTCTGGCAAAAGGGCGTCAGGTTCTGGTGCTGGTGCCGGAGATTGCGCTGACCGCCCAATGGCTGGAACGCTATCAGGCCCGGTTTTCGGCACCGCCCGCCCAATGGCATTCAGACCTCTCGACAGGTATCCGCCGGGCTACCTGGCGCGGCGTCGCGGAAAACCGGATCAAGGTCGTGGTCGGCGCCCGCTCGGCTCTCTTCCTGCCCTTTCCCGATCTGGCGCTTATCATCGTCGATGAAGAGCACGAATCGGCCTATAAGCAGGAGGATGGGGTTATTTATCACGCCCGCGACATGGCCGTTCTGCGGGGGCGGGAGGAGGACTTGGCGGTTGTGCTGGTCTCGGCGACGCCATCCCTTGAAACCGTAACCAATGTCGAGGCGGGACGGTACGCAAAGCTGCATTTGGCGAACCGCCACGGCGGCGCAACCCTGCCCGATATACAGGTCATTGACATGCGCCAGGACGGCCCGCAAAGCGGTCAATGGCTGTCGCCCCTTTTGCGGGAGGAACTGGCCAATACCTTCGCCGCGGGTGAGCAGGCGATGTTGTTCCTCAACCGCCGGGGCTATGCGCCGCTGACGCTTTGCCGAAAATGCGGTTATCGCTTTCAATGCCCCGATTGCACGGCCTGGCTGGTCGAACACCGGCGGGGTGGAGAGGATCGGGGGGGGCGGCTGACCTGCCACCATTGCGGTTATGCCATTCCCACACCCGAAACCTGTCCCCAATGCGAGAATGCGGACCACCTTGCCGCCTGCGGCCCCGGGGTTGAACGTCTGGCCGAAGAGGTGCGCGGGCTTTTTCCCGAGATCCGGACGGAAATTATGTCCAGCGATCTGCTTTCCGGCCCCCAGGCCGTCGCCGATCTGATCCGTCGCGTCGAAAACCATGAAATCGACCTTTTGATCGGCACCCAGATCGTCGCCAAAGGGCACCACTTTCCCCGCCTTACCCTGGTCGGGGTGGTCGATGCCGATCTTGGGCTCGACGGCGGTGATTTGCGCGCCGCCGAACGCACCTATCAACTGCTCCACCAGGTTGCAGGAAGAGCCGGACGCGGCGAAACCCCCGGCCGGGTGTGGCTGCAAACCTATCGCCCCGACCATCCGGTTATGCAGGCCCTGATCAGCGGCGGCCGCGATGCCTTCATTGAGGCCGAAAGCGAGGACCGCAGACGCTTTGGCCTGCCGCCCTTTGGCCGCCTGGCGGCGCTGATCGTCTCGGGGAGGAACCCGTCCGAGGTTGCCGCCAGCGCCAAGCGTCTCGCCCGCAATGCGCCGCAAATCGCCGCTGTCGAGGTTCTCGGCCCCGCCCCGGCGCCGCTGACGATCCTCCATGGCCGCACCCGCTGGCGGCTTCTCGTCAAGGGCGGGCGCAACACCAACCTTCCGGCAATCGTTAAGGACTGGGTGGAAAGGGTGGAAATGCCCCGCAACGTCCGCATAAAAGTGGATATGGACCCGGTCAGCTTCCTTTGAGAACACCCCCGGGAAGCAAATCCCCTATAGAAAAAACCGTCTTTTTTTACCCTTTTTTCCAGATTCCACCAAGTCCGGTTGCAACGGCAGAAGGTCTATGTTAGGTATCGCTGGCCTTGCTCAAGGGGGTAACCCCTAGGCAAGGTATTTTTGTTGAAAATCAACAAGTTGGTTTACTCGGGACGTGTGGCCCATAGGGTTCAGGGGACTGTGTTCAGGTGGCATCAAAGGCCTCAGGAATAAGTGAAATTGCCGAGCGTTATGCTGCGGCAATTTTCGAGCTAGCGACTGAAAAAGCTGAAATCGACGGTGTTGCCGACGATTTTCGCCGGATTCAGGCGATGGTCGAGGATAGCGGCGATCTGAAAAGGCTGCTCAAAAGCCCCATCTTTTCCCGTAAAGAACAGGCCCTGGCCATGGCTGCTCTGGCGAAAAAAGCCGAATTCTCGGATATAACGACGAATTTCATCGCCCTTGCCGCCCGTAACCGCCGTCTTTTCATGCTTTCAGACGTCATTGACCGGTTTTTCGAGCGCCTGTCTGAGCAACGCGGCGAGGTTAAGGCTGACGTCTTGTCCGCCGCCGCACTCAATGAAAGCCAGATGGCTTCTCTTCAGGATTCCCTGAAAAAGACGTTCGGTAAGGAAGTTTCTCTCCATACGTCGGTTGACGCATCACTGATCGGCGGTCTTATCGTCCGCGTCGGTTCGCGGATGATCGACAGCTCTCTTCGCACCAAGATTCAGAAATTACAACTCGCCATGAAAGGGATTGGATAATGGATATCCGGGCCGCGGAAATCTCTTCGATCCTCAAGGATCAGATTGAAAATTTTGACGCCGAGGCTGATGTCGCGGAAGTCGGACAAGTTCTCAGCGTTGGGGATGGTATCGCCCGTATTTACGGCCTCGATAACGTCCAGGCCGGTGAAATGGTCGAATTCCCAGGCGGCGTCAAAGGTATGGCGCTCAACCTTGAAAGTGACAATGTCGGCGTCGTTATTTTCGGCGATGACCGCCATATCAAGGAAGGCGACACGGTTAAGCGCACCGGCGCCATCGTCGAGGTTCCCATCGGTAAAGGTCTGCTCGGGCGCGTCGTTGACGGCCTTGGCAATCCCATCGACGGCAAGGGTCCGATCCAGGACGCCAAGATGGGTCAGGTCGAGGTTAAGGCACCGGGCATTATCCCCCGCAAATCGGTCCATGAGCCCATGCAGACGGGGCTCAAAGCCGTTGACAGCCTGATCCCCGTTGGCCGCGGCCAACGCGAGCTGATCATCGGCGATCGTCAGACCGGCAAGACGGCGATTATCGTCGATACCATCATCAACCAGAAAGAGGCTCACGAAGCCGGCGATGATGACAAGAAGCTGTTCTGCATCTATGTCGCCGTCGGCCAAAAGCGCTCGACCGTGGCCCAGATCGTCAAGGCCCTGGAAGAAAATGGCGCCATGGAATATTCCATCGTCGTCGCCGCCACGGCTTCCGATCCCGCGCCCCTGCAGTTCCTGGCGCCCTATACCGGTTGCGCCATGGGTGAATTTTTCCGCGATAACGGCATGCATGCGGTCATGTTCTATGATGATCTGTCCAAGCAGGCTGTCGCCTATCGCCAGATGTCCCTGTTGCTTCGCCGCCCGCCGGGCCGTGAAGCCTACCCCGGTGACGTCTTCTATCTCCATTCACGCCTGCTGGAACGCGCGGCCAAAATGAGCGACGAGAACGGCGCCGGCTCGCTGACCGCCCTGCCGGTCATCGAAACCCAGGCCGGTGACGTTTCGGCCTATATTCCGACCAACGTGATTTCCATCACCGACGGTCAGATCTTTCTTGAGACGGAACTCTTCTATAAGGGCATCCGCCCGGCGGTGAACGTCGGCCTGTCGGTCAGCCGTGTCGGCTCTGCCGCCCAGGTCAAGGCGATGAAACAGGTCTCCGGCTCGATCAAGCTGGAACTGGCCCAGTACCGCGAAATGGCGGCCTTTTCCCAGTTTGCTTCCGATCTCGACGCCTCGACCCAGAAGCTGCTGGCCCGTGGCGAACGCCTGACCGAATTGCTCAAACAGCCGCAATTCAGCCCTTTGAAAATCGAAGAGCAGGTGCTGTCCCTTTTCGCCGGCGTGCGCGGCTATCTCGACGGGATCGAGGTCAAGGATATCTCCCGTTTCGAGCAGAGTATGCTTGACGAGGCCCGCGACAAGGGCGCCGATATCCTCGATGCGATCCGCACCGAGGGGAAGATTTCAGATGCCACTGAAGAAAAGCTGACCGCTTTCATGGGCAATTTCACCACGGCTTTCGTTTAGGCCCCTAACGGCGGATTTAGCTTTTATGCCCAGCCTCAAGGACCTTAGAACCCGGATCGGCAGCGTCAAATCGACGCAAAAGATCACCTCGGCCATGAAGATGGTGGCCGCTGCCAAACTGCGTCGCGCCCAGGAACAGGCGGAGGCCTCGCGGCCCTATGCCGAACGCATGGAACGGATGCTGGGATCTCTGGCAGGAAGTCTGGCCGGGGCCCAGAACGCTCCGCGTTTGCTTGCCGGCACCGGCAGCGACGAAACCCAGCTTGTCGTCGTCGCCACTTCGGACCGGGGCCTGTGCGGCGGCTTTAATGTCACCATCCTGCGCACCGCGCGGAAACTGATCGACACGCTTGTGAGCGAAGGAAAGACGGTCAAAATTCTCTGTGTCGGCCGCAAGGGCGCCGACCAGCTGAACAGGGAATACGGCCACCTGATCGTTGACCGGATTACGGATGTCAGCAAGCCGAAACTGACCTTTGCCAGCGCCGACAATATCGGAATGCGGATCACAGAAATGTTCGACTCCGGCGAGTTCGATGTCTGTACCATCGTTTACGCTAAATTTAAATCCGCTATCACCCAGGAAGTAACCGCCCAGCAACTGATCCCCTTCCCGGTTCCGGAGATCGAGGGTGAGAAAGAGAATGCAGGCGGCACCCCGGCCATTTACGAATTCGAGCCCGAGGAAGAAGAAATCCTCGCCGAACTGCTGCCCCGCAATCTGTCCGTCCAGATATACCGCTCGCTGCTTGAGAATGCAGCCAGTGAACAGGGCGCCAGGATGACGGCAATGGATAATGCCACCCGTAACGCCAGCGACATGATCGACGATTTGACGCTTTTCTATAACCGTTCGCGTCAGGCGGTGATCACCAAGGAACTTATTGAAATTATTTCCGGTGCCGACGCGATCTAGCGTCTGTGGCATCTGATCTTAAGAAATCGATTAGGAGTTTTCGAGATGAGCAATAAAAACGTCGGTACCATTACCCAGATCATGGGCGCGGTCGTGGACGTGCGCTTTGAGGGGGAACTGCCCAACATCCTCAACGCCCTTCACGTTGACAACCGGGGCAACCTTCTGGTCCTCGAGGTTGCGCAGCATCTCGGCGAATCGACGGTGCGCACCATCGCCATGGACACCACGGACGGCCTGGTCCGCGGCACCGAAGCGGTCGACACCGGCTCGCCCATTTCCGTTCCCGTCGGACCTGAGACCCTGGGCCGCATCATCAACGTCATCGGCCAGCCGGTCGATGAACGCGGTGACGTTAAAACCAAAGGCACATCGCCGATCCACAGGCCTGCACCGGCCTTCGTCGACCAGTCCACCGAGACCGAAATTCTGACCACCGGCATCAAGGTCGTCGATCTTCTTGCGCCTTACGCCAAGGGCGGCAAGATCGGCCTCTTCGGCGGCGCCGGCGTCGGCAAGACAGTGCTGATCATGGAGCTCATCAACAACGTCGCCAAGGGCCACGGCGGCTATTCCGTGTTTGCCGGCGTTGGTGAGCGTACCCGCGAGGGCAACGACCTCTATCACGAAATGATCGAATCCGGGGTTATCGACCTTAAGGGCGATGAGTCTAAAGCGGCGCTGGTCTACGGCCAGATGAACGAGCCTCCGGGTGCCCGCGCCCGTGTCGGCCTGACCGGCCTGACCCTGGCCGAATACTTCCGCGACGAAGAAGGCCAGGACGTCCTGTTCTTTGTCGATAATATCTTCCGCTTTACCCAGGCTGGCTCCGAAGTTTCGGCCCTGCTCGGCCGCATTCCCTCGGCCGTTGGCTATCAGCCGACACTGGCCACCGACATGGGCGCGCTTCAAGAGCGCATCACCTCGACCAACAAGGGCTCGATCACATCGGTCCAGGCGATTTACGTGCCGGCCGATGATCTCACCGATCCGGCCCCGGCAACATCCTTTGCCCACCTTGATGCGACGACGGTGCTGTCGCGTCAAATCGCTGAGCTCGGCATCTATCCGGCTGTTGATCCCCTCGATTCAACCTCGCGCGTCCTCGATCCCAGGGTCGTCGGCCAGGAGCATTACGAAACCGCCCGTGAGGTCCAGCGTATCCTGCAGGCCTATAAGTCGCTGCAGGACATCATCGCCATTCTCGGCATGGACGAGCTGTCCGAAGAGGACAAGCTGGTCGTTGTCCGTGCCCGTAAGATTCAGCGTTTTCTCTCTCAGCCCTTCCATGTCGCCGAGATCTTCACCGGCACGCCGGGCGTCTTCGTCAACCTCGAAGACACCATCAAGGGCTTTAAGGGTCTTATCGAGGGCGAATACGACGATCTGCCCGAGGCTGCCTTCTATATGGTCGGCACCATCGACGAGGCCATCGAGAAGGCCAAGAAAATGGCCGCTGAGGCCGCTTAAGGATCACGATAATGGCAAGCACAGTCGCCTTTGAGCTGGTCTCACCCGAACGCCTGCTTCTTTCAGAAGAGGCTGAGATGATCCTGATTCCCGGATCAGAGGGCGATTTCGGCATCCAGCCCGGCCATGCCCTGTTTATCTCGGGCATTCGCCCCGGCGTGCTCAGCGTCTATAACAACGGCAAGGTCGAGAAGCGCATTTTCGTTTCGGGAGGATTCGCCGAGGCAACGCCGGAACGGTGTATCGTTCTGGCCGAAGAGGCCATGGCCCTTGAGGATTTGAACGCCGCCGAGATCGAAAGCGAGATCACCAATCTGAAAGAAGATATCTCAGCCCCTGAAACCCCGGAGAAGGAAAAGGCCAGGGCCGAGAAAAGTCTTTCCGTCGCCGAAGCCAAACTGACCGCGGCCAAGGCGGCCTGACCACCCATCCATTCTCGCTTATTCGACTGAAAAACCGCCCCTTCGGGCGGTTTTTTCGTGCGCCTTATTAAGGGCCGGTGCCTATCAGAGGAGCCGTCCGGCAATTTCCTGGACGAGAAAAGCCAGGGAAAACGAAAAACCGATCACCGGCACCCACATGGGGAAGATACGGACATCCACGGGGCGGGGCTCTCGCCGCTTGATCATGATAAGGGACAAATTGACCAGGGTGAACACGCTTAAGGTAATCGCCGAGGTTGCATCAGCCAAAGACACCATGTCGAACCCCAGCGCCATAACCAAAAGCAACCCGACGACAGCCCCCGTTGCCCGCAACGGGGTACGGGTGATGGGATGAATACGGGCAAATAATTTTGGCAATAACCCCTGAGCCCCCATCCCATAGAGAATGCGTGACGCCATCACCGTCTGGATGAGAGCACCGTTGAGAATGGCGAAAACGCTGATCAAACCGATCAACACCGGGGAGCCGCCCGTCGTTTCCTCATAAAGCATGGCCAGCGGCGCGGCGCTTTCGGCAAGCTGCGAGGGCGCCAGATTAAGCACGGCTGTGAGCGCGACCAGAACATAAAGCAGGGTGGTTATGCCAAGGGTCAGAATAATCGCCCGCGGCAGGGTGATGGTGACGCCCTTCACCTCTTCGGCGACGTTGACCATGTCTTCAAAGCCGAGAAAGGCGTAAAAGGCCAGAAAGGCACCGGTCAATACGCCGCTCCACCCGACCCATTCGAGGGGCGGCATTATCTCGGGCCATCTTTGAGGCAAGTCGAGAAACCCCTCCCGACCCGCCCAGATCACGATCAGAAGACCACCGACCTCAATCAGGGTAAGGAGTGCTGCAATTCCCACAGATTCCCTTATCCCCCAGGCGACAATGCCGCCGATACAGAAAACCAGAAGAAGAATGAGTGCCGACCTTGGAATAAAATATAACTCATGAATATAGCCGACCGACCCATTGAGAATGGCGGCTGCCGAAACGGTTCCGGCCAGAACCACCGCCAGACCGACAAGCCGGGAAAGAAAGGCGACTCTTAATCCCTTGAGAACGTAAACCGCTTCACCGGCGCTTTTCGGGTGACGGGACGACAGTTCAGCAAAGGACAGAGCGGTAAAGGCGGCAAGAAAGGAGGCAAGGAGAAAGGACAGGGGCACATGCATGCCCGCCCGGCCGGCGACCTTACCGAGCAGGGCATAGATCCCCGCGCCAACCGTCGTGCCGAGGCCATAAAGCACGAGAATGGGGAGTGACAGACTGCGTTTTAGTGTAGTCTTTTCCAACATGGCAGAATAAAAGGCCTCCCAATAGAGCAGGTTTAAAATGGCGCCAAAGGATTCTCCCCGACGTGTGATCATAATGGGCGCAGCGGGGCGGGATTTCCACAACTTCAATATGCGCTACCGGGACGACCCCAACACCCGGGTCGTTGCCTTCACGGCAACCCAGATCCCCGGGATCGCGAACCGCAGCTATCCCCCCGCACTGGCCGGTCCTCTGTACACCCAAGGCATCCCTATTCTCGAGGAAGGCGGATTCGAAGCGTTGTGCCAGCACGAAAGTGTCGATGAGGTGGTCTTTGCCTATAGCGACCTCGCCCATGAAGAGGTCATGCACCTGGGATCGCGGGCCCTTTCTGTGGGATGTGACTTCACCCTTCTCGGCCCGGCAACAACCATGATCGAAGCGACGGTCCCCGTCATTGCCGTCAGCGCCGTAAGGACGGGTTGCGGCAAATCCCAGACCGTCCGCTGGCTGGCCGACCTGTTGCGCCGCCGGGGCGTGAAACCCGCCGTCATCCGCCACCCTATGCCCTACGGTGAGCTGTCGCGACAGGCCATGCAACGCTTCGCAAAGATGGCAGACCTCGATGATGCCGAATGCACGATCGAGGAGCGTGAGGAATACGAACCGCATATTGCGACCGGAACTGTCGTCTATGCCGGAGTTGATTACGCACCCATTGTCAGAAACGCCGCCCGGGAATCCGATGTGATCCTGTGGGACGGGGGCAACAATGACTTTCCCTTCATCCGCCCCGACCTGCATATTGTCCTTGTTGATTCGCTGCGCCCGGATCAGGTGACATCCCATCACCCCGGCGAAGCGGCTTTACGGATGGCCGATGTCGTCGTTCTCGCCAAGACCGATGTCGCCGATGCCGAGGATCTGACGCGATTGGCCGAGGAAATCGAAATGCTGATTCCAAGCACCCCCATCGTGCACGCCGCCTCGCCCGTAACCCTTGACCCGCCGGAATCACTGGCCGGAAAAAACGTGCTGGTTATTGAAGATGGACCGACAATCACCCATGGCGGCATGGCGTACGGCGCCGGTTACATCGCCGCCCGACGGGCCGGGGCCGCGCACATAATCGACCCCCGCCCTTTCGCCACGCCGCCGCTCAACAAGATCTTCAGTGCCTATCCCCATATCGGCGCGGTTCTTCCCGCCATCGGCTATGGACCAGCTCAACTCGAGGCTTTGGCTCAGACTATTTCCGCTTGTCCCGCCGATGCAGTCGTGGTGGCGACTCCCGTCAGTCTCGATAAGCTCATGGCCATCGACAAGCCCGTGCTGCGCGTCCGATACGCATTTGCCGAAGCCGGAACACCAGGTCTTACCCGGATCACCGAAGACTTTCTCGACCTTTGGGAAATCGGCACAATGACGGAGAAGCCGGACGATGCAAACTAGACAGGCCCGACAGACCGTAATTGCCGCACTCGGCGGAAACGCCCTTATTCAGCGTGGACAATCAGCCGAAATTGAAGTGCAGCGCCGAAATGTAGCTCTCGCCGCAGTCCCTCTGGCCGAAATCGCAAAAAGCAACGATCTCATCGTTACCCACGGGAACGGCCCTCAGGTCGGGCTGCTGGCCCTTCAGTCCGCCGCCTCTGCCGACGCCCTCGCCTATCCCCTTGACGTGCTTGGCGCCGAAAGCGAGGGCATGATCGGCTATCTGATCGAACAGGAATTGGCTAACCGGCTGGCCGGATATGAGGTGGTGACGCTGTTGACCCGCGTCGTTGTCTCGGCTGACGATCCGGCCATGGACAATCCGACAAAACCCATTGGCCCAGTCTATGGCGAAAGCGAGGCACGAAAACTGGCCGCGCAATATGGCTGGACAATCGCGCCGGAAGGAAACCGTTATCGCCGGGTCGTTCCATCACCGGAACCAATTCAGATTCTTGAGAAAAAAAGCATCCAGCTCCTCGCCGCATCGGGCGCCGTGGTTATCTGTTCGGGCGGCGGCGGCATTCCCGTTGTCGCTGCTCCGGCAGGGGGGTTTAGAGGAATCGAGGCGGTCATCGACAAAGATCTTTCGGCCGCCCTGCTTGCCTGCGAGCTTGGGGCAAGCGCCCTGTTGCTGCTTACCGACGTTCCAGCCGTCTATGACGCCTGGGAAGAGGACGGTGCGCGAAAAATCCACCGGGCCTCGCCCGCGGCGCTCCGCGCCTATGCCTTTGATGCGGGTTCGATGGGCCCCAAGGTCGAGGCGGCCGCCAGATTCGTCCTTAAAACAGGGGGTATGGCGGGTATTGGCCGCCTTGAGGATGCCGCCGATATACTTTCCGGAAACGCGGGAACACTGGTTACGCCGGACAGTGAAGGGATAACCTTCCATGCCGATTCGTCTTAAGCCGGCGGATCGTCTGTTCCCTCTTTTCCGACACTACCGAGATCTGCAAATTCCTCGACCAGAGAGAGATAAAGAGACCGCTTGAAAGGCACGATCAGATCAGGAAGCTCACCCATCTGCACCCATTTCCAGTCCAGAAACTCCGGATTTTCGGTCTCAATATTAATATCTTCGTCACGGCCCAGAAACCGCAAGGCATACCACTTCTGACGCTGGCCCCTGAATTTCCCGCCCCAAACTTTTGGTATAAGCCAGTCGGGAAGATCGTAGGAATACCAACCATCGCTTTCGGCTATAATTTCCACCTTGTCGGTGCCGGTCTCTTCCTCCAGTTCCCTCATAACCGCTTGTTCGGGCAATTCTCCATCATCAATGCCGCCTTGGGGCATCTGCCAGGCCTGGGACGGCATGTCGATCCGTCGCGCCACAAAAACCCGTGCCTTCCGGTCGAGCAGCATGATGCCGACACCGGGGCGATAGGGTAAATCCTCAAACGCCGAAGCGCTCACTTGATCGCCTGTTTGTTGGCCAGGGCCGAAACCGGAGCGACGGCGAAACCTTCCCGGTCAAGGTGCGGCAGCCATTCGGCAATACGTTCGAATGTCACCGGATAAGGCGAACCGGTAACAACGGCGAATCCGGTCTCACGGGCCAGATTTTCCGCCTCCTTGAGCTTCTTGTCGATCGACGCCCTTGAGGCCACGCTGTCAATAACCCGGTCGTTAATCACCCGGGGCAGCCCGATTTCGTCGGCCAGCCTGATGGCGACGCTGCGCTTTGTGGAGCGGCTGTCGAGGAAAAGCAGGCCACGTTTTTTAAAGGCCTCCATGATCGGGATAAGCGCTTCTTCATTGGCCGTAAAACGCGCCCCCATGGTGTTTGTCACGCCGACATAGCCAGAGACCCGGCTGAGAAGCCAATCCAGGCGCTCGAGGTTCTGGGCGCTATCGAGGCCGATAATCAGGGCATAGGGGCCGGGGTCGTTAATCGGGTAGTTCAACGGCTCCATGGGCAGGGTCAGCATAACCTCATGCCCGGCGGCGCGGGCAAGGGCGATCCAATGTTCCAGATTGCGGGAATAGGGCGAAAAGGCCAGGGTAATTTGCCCGGGGAGCTGCTGGATCGCCGTTTCCGTCGCCGAATTGCTCATTCCAAGGTCGCGAATAACGATGGCAATGCGCGGTCGCGGATCTTCGCTATCGAAGGGGCGCGCGTATTCCTGCCAGGCCAAACGGCCATCAGGGGCAATAATCGGCAGGGGTCCGACATCGGTTAACTCAATCAGCTCCGGGACCGAAATTGTGCTGAGGGAGAGCCTGTCCTTTTCCAGATATTCCGGCGGCAGAACCTTGGCCGGGGGCTTGATCGTCGGGCTTGGCGGCAGATCGACAGACTTAACCGACAGTGGCACCTGCCCGTCTTCCGCCTGCGGCGCAGTATCCGCGTCCTCCACCGCCACCATAGGCTGGCCAGGCGTTTGGGAGGCAGGGGCATCCATGGCCGGCCCATCTCCAGGCACCGCCAGACCGGGGCTTTGAGAAGGCAAAACGGCTTGCCCCTCCGTCATGGCCGTTTCCTCTGGCAAAGCAGGCGTCAGGGAATGCGTAAAGGCGGGAGGTTTTTCTTCTCCCTCGGGGGGCGGCCCTTCTTCGGTAAAAATCAACCAGCCGCCAATTCCAGCCATGGAAAGGAGCAGAAGCAAAATCGTAATGAGAAGGGCGCTGGGACGAAAGCCGTGGGAGCTCTCCTCGTCTTCATCCACTGATAACTCTTCATCGAAGAGAAAATCGAGATCACTCTCCTCCTCCCCCTCGGGAAGCGCCACTTCCCCGTCATCCTGCACGTCCCAGTCGGCTGGATCATCTTCATCGCCGCCACCGCCATAGGGATCAAACTCATCGGACGCGCCCGCATCGGCGCCGGAATCATCGCCGCCGGGATCTTCGGCGGCGGCATCGTCCTCCGCATCCCCATCATCGACGGGGTCCGCAACAGCCTCTTCAGGCTCAACATCAGGATCGGGATCAACCTCGGATTCGGTCACGACCACGCCCTCATATACGACTTGTTGATGGGAACCTCTTTACCCGCCCCAACGGCGCCGGGCGTAAAATCAGATATGCACGCAATGCGGCAATTGGCCAACGCCCTGATCACTGATTCTTTGCCCGCCCCTCGAAAAGGACAATCCCGCGAAGAAGGTCAACCGCACGCACCAGTTGATAATCCGCCTCAGCCTCTCTGGCCGCCTTTTCTTCAGGGGTTTCTTCATCGGAAGAAGGCGCCGGGGACGCCGCATGTTCGTTCTCCAGCGCCCCTGGAAGATCGGCTTCCCGGCGACGACCGGAAACATCAAGCGGTTCGATGCGGGCTTCTTCGACGACAATTCCCGGCTCAATCCCCTTTGCCTGAATGGAACGACCGGACGGTGTGTAATAACGCGCCGTGGTAAGGCGGATCGCCCCCATGTTCCCCATCGGAATGATGGTCTGCACAGACCCCTTACCAAAGGAACGGGTTCCCATGACGATAGCGCGATGATGATCCTGCAAGGCGCCTGCTACAATCTCGGAAGCCGACGCGGACCCCCCGTTGATCAGCACCACCATGGGCAGGCCTTCGGCCAAATCCCCCGGCTTGGCGTTATAGCGCTGGGCATCGTCGGGATGGCGCCCACGGGTGGAAACGATCTCGCCATGATTAAGGAAGCCATCGGAAATCGACACTGCCTGATCAAGCAAGCCGCCTGGGTTGTTGCGAAGGTCCAGAATGACCCCCTTCAAATTGTCACCCAACTCAGCCTTGATCTTTTTTAACTCTTTCTTGATGCCGCTGTCGGCTTGTTCGTTAAAAGTGGTGACACGGAGATAGCCGATATCTTCAATAATATGGGAACGCACCGACTGAATACGGATAACGGCGCGGGTAATGCTGACATCGAATGGCTCTTCCCCATTGCGCCGAATGGTGAGCTTGATATCGCTGCCGGCAGGGCCGCGCATTTGCTCAACCGCTTCGTTCAGCGTCATGCCGAGTATCGGTTTTTCATTTAAATGGGTGATTAAGTCACCCGACTTTAGGCCAGCGCGATAGGCCGGCGTATCGTCGATCGGGGAAACGACCTTGACGAAACCGCCCTCCATGGTGACTTCGATCCCCAACCCGCCGAATTCACCCTTGGTCTGAACGCGCATATCCTTAAAGCTCTTGGCGTTGAGAAAACTGGAATGAGGATCAAGGGATGTCAGCATGCCGTTAATGGCCGATTCGATCAGCTCGCTGTCAGGAACTTCTTCGACATAATCGGCGCGCACCCGCTCAAAAACTTCGCCAAATAAATTAAGTTGTCTGTAGGTTTCCGACGCGTTTTCCTCGGCAGGAAGCACGTTGGGAAGAACAAGCAGGGAAACGCCTGTGATCAAGGCCAATCCGTATCTATACATTATCCACTTACCTTTTTCTGACTCGCTACCATCCAAGGCAACGGATTGATGGGCTCACCCTTGCGGCGAAGCTCGATATAAAGACTCGGATTGTCGTTCTTCGACTTTCGCATAACGCCAACAGGCTCCCCCGCCAAGACACGCTGTCCAACAACACTGTCTATACGGGATATCCCTGCTAATAGAATATGATAGCCCTCGCCATGGGCAATGATCAAGAGTTGCCCGTAGCCCCTGAAAGGCCCGGCGAAAACAACCTCTCCGTCATAGGGCGCGACAACCCTGGCCGCATCCCTCGTTTCAAGACGCACCCCCTTGCTGCTCAGGCCTGAGGCCATGGAATCACCGTATTTTTCCAGAATCTTGCCGCGGACAGGCAGCAACAGCCTTCCCTTGGCCCGGCTGATGGGACGCTGTGAGGGCAGATAACTTCTATCGTCCAGAGGCGACAGGGCTGCGGTCTCGGTCTCATCCCTGTCATTTTCCGCCTCTTCGCTCAGATCGGCTTCTTTTGGCCGTTCTTCAGGCCTGGGCGGCACCGTCATCACAGATTCTTCATCAAGACCAAGAACCAGTTCACGCAGATTTTCAGCCTCCGCGGCAAGCTTTCTCATTCTCGCGGCTGTTTTTTTGCTGTCTTTTTCCACCTTCAGGCGCAGGGCCTTTTTACGGCCTATCAGGGCCTCAAGACGGGCCCGCTCTTCATCAAGGGCCAGAGTTGTCTCCAGAAGTTCGTCGTGGCGGGTTTTAATCTCGACCCGCAGGCCGGCCAGGGATTCCAGGTCACTGGCAAGAGCACGGCTGCGGGTATTGAGGGCGGGAATAATCGTCCGCAAAAGCAGGGCGCTGCGGATACTGTCGCCAGCACTCTCACGCCAGGCAATCAGCGCCTCGGGCGGAAGAAGAGCGAGACGCTCCAAAGCCGCCAGGGTGCCCGTCATTTGCCGCCGCCGGGCGGTTAAATCTTCGCGCTTTTCCGCTACCTGGGCGTTGAGCTGGTCGAGCATGGTCTCGACATTCGAAAGTGTCTCCTCCCCCTCCTGGGCCCTGCGGGCGGCGGCGATCATTTCCTTGCGCAGATCGGCGACTTCCCTGGCAAGGCCGCCGGACTGACGCTTGAGCCTGGCCCGTTCTTTTTTTTCCTGCTCAAATTCCCGTTCGATTGACCGCAGCTCGTTTTTCGTTCCCTCGTCATCCTCGGCCATCGCAGAACAGGGCGACAGGGAAAGGAGGAGCGCCAGGCCCGCCCCTAAAAAACATCTTCGTACAACAGGAAAAACCGGCGCGGCCTTTTTCCATTGTCGGGGGCCGGGCCGGAAATACGGTGAAAAATGATTAGGCAGAGACCGCCCTGACATCTGATCGTTTCGCCGAAGATTCTTCAAGAAGAGAGCGTCCTGTCATCTCTGCCGGCTGCTCGACCCCCATTACATCGAGTATCGTCGGCGCAATATCGGCCAGACAGCCATGACGCAACGTCTTTACCCCCTCTCCCGCCCCGACCAGAACGCTTGGAACCGAGTTGCTGGTATGGGAGGTGTGGGGTTGATGGGTATTGGCATCATGGATGATTTCTATGTTCCCATGATCGGCGGTTATCAGCATCGCCCCGCCGGCCGCTTCAACGGCGGCTACGGCCCTGGCCAGACAAGCATCAAGCGTTTCAACGGCCTTCAGCGCCGCCGACATGATCCCGGTGTGACCAACCATATCGGCATTGGCAAAATTGACGACGATGAGGTCGTAGGTTCCGCTCTCTATGGCCTCAATGAGTTTGGCCGTTACTTGCGGCGCCGACATTTCCGGCTTTAGATCGTAGGTCGCGACCCGGGGCGAGGGAACCAGAATACGGTCCTCGCCGTCAAACTCCCGCTCTTCCCCGCCGTTAAGGAAGAAGGTGACATGGGCGTATTTCTCGGTTTCAGCGATCCGCAACTGACGCAACCCCTGTTTGGCGACAACCTCTCCCAGGGTGTTCTCGAGCTTCTGGGGGGGCAGTATGGTCGCCAGAAATTTGTTGAGAACCCTCGAATATTCGGTCATCCCCAGGGCCGCACTGAAATTGATCGGCCGCCGGCGGGGAAAACCCTTGAAATCGGGGTCGAGAAGGGCGCTTAGAATTTCACGCACCCTGTCAGCCCGGAAATTAGCCATCAGCAGACCGTCGCCGTCAGCCATACCCTTATAATTGCCGATCACTGTGGGAATCATGAATTCGTCAGTAACCGCAATATCGTAACTGGCTTCCAGGGCACCGAGGGCATCGGGAACCCGCTTTCCGTCGCCATCGGCGATCACGGCATAGGCTGGCGCAACCCGGTTCCAGCGCCGATCGCGATCCATGGCGAAATACCGCCCCATAACGCTTGCGATACGCACATTGCCAAGCCCCTTGATCGCCGCGGCGACTTTTTCAATGCTTCCAGCGGCACTGAGCGGCGGCGTGTCCCGGCCGTCGAGGATGGCATGCAGGGCCACTGGCACGCCCTGCCCCGCTATCACCCGGATCAGGGCGAGAATGTGATCTTCATGGGCGTGAACGCCGCCCGGCGAAAGCAGGCCGATAATGTGGCAGGTTCCCTCCTCATCCTTGAGGGTGTTGACAAAGCTTTTCAGGGCCGGATTACCGGCAAGGGAATCGTCGGCGATAGCGGCATCGATCCGCAGCAAATTCTGGAGAAGGATTCTCCCGGCGCCAATGTTCATATGGCCGACTTCAGAATTGCCGAATTGTCCCTTGGGCAGGCCGACGCTCTCCTCGGAGGCTTCAAGCAGGCCGTGAGGATACTTCTCCAGAATCCTGTCCCAAACTGGAGTCCGGGCCTGGAGTATCGCGTTATCCTTGACTTCATCCCGAACCCCCCAGCCATCCAGAATACAGAGGACTAAGGGGCGCGGTGGGTTTGATTCGGTCATCAAAGAATCAACATATAGTGGCCCTTGGGTAGGAGAGCGCTTAAATATAGCTTAAAAAACGGCCCATGAAAGGAGAATCCTTCCGCCAGGACCCGACATGCCCACCCATGCCTGTACAGGCGCTTGCTTTCCTCCCCTGTATGCGCTCGAAACAGTTAATTTCCAACAAAAAATGCAAAAAATTATCCCTCCCGATGATAGGGGTGCCCGGCAAGAATCGACTGCGCCCGGTAAAGCTGTTCGGCGAGCAGGGCGCGGACCAGGAAATGAGGCCATGTCATGGGTCCCAGCGAGAGAATCAGATCGGCCTCGGCCCGCAGGCTTTCATCGAGCCCGCAAGCGCCACCGATCAGAAAAACGGCGCTGCTGCGGCCCTGATTCTGCCAATCCTCCAGTTTGCGGGCAAAATCAAGGCTTGAAAGCGTCTTTCCTCGTTCGTCGAGAGCGATGATTACAGCTCCTTCGGGAATGCTCCCGCGCAGCAATTCACCTTCACGGGCTTTTAGTTTTGCCGGCGGCAGAGGGCGGCGTTCCTCGACTTCGCGGAGGCTCACCGGCCAGGAAAGCCGCTCGATATACTTCTCGTAAAGGTCTTTGTCCGGCCCTGCCCGCACCCGACCGACCGCGGAAATCCATATCCGCACTTTTGCGCCCTCCGTTATTGATAATGATCAGGCCACAGCCGCCTTAAGAACCCGCCTAAAGCGCCGCCTCGGCCGCGCCGCCGCTCGCCGACACCCCGCCTTCACGCGGCGCCTGATCACCCCAGATCTTTTCAAGCTTGTAGATGCCGCGGATTTCAGGACGGAAAAGATGCACGATCACATCCCCGGAATCGATCAGAGCCCAATCGCCCTGACTTACCCCTTCGGCAGGGACGTTGCCACAGCCTGCCTCTTTAAGTTGCTCCATAAGATGACCGGCCATCGACGCGACCTGTCGGGTCGAACGGCCAGACGCGATCACCATGTAATCGCCGATGCTGGTTTTCCCGGCAAGATCAATGACGACTATTTCCTCCGCCTTATCGGCGTCCAGGCTATGAATAATAAGATCGAGCAGCTCCGCTGCGGGGGGTGGGGTCTTTTTCTTGCGTACGGAGATCGCTTTATCCTCTCGTTCTGGCTGTCATCGGCTTTCTAAGTCTCCTTGCCTTTTCTTGATAGCCGGATCGCCGTCGCCGAAGCGGGATGAGGGCGAACCGGAAAAAATATCCATGCCGGCGCTGGTGCGTCGGCAAGCCGTCCGGCCTGACGCGGCGAAAGCCGGTTTTTCCGATAGCGCTTTGCCGCAAGGCCGGTCAGGCTTCTTAAAGAATAGGAAGGGCGATCGAAAATCGCAATGGGTACGGAGGTGAATATTTCGGTCCAGCGATGCCAGTGGGAAACCTGGGCAAGATTGTCGGCGCCCATGATCCAGACAAAATCCACCCCCGGAAATCGACGTTTCAGCTCTTTTAAGGTATCGGCCGTATAGCAGGTGCCAAATTCCGCCTCGATAGCGCTGACCCTTAGCCGGGGATGAGCCGCCATCTTCCGCGCCTTGGACAATCGCTCATCGAAAGGCGCCATCTCGTCGGCCTGTTTCATCGGATTGCGCGGCGAAACCAGCCACCACACCTCGTGCAGGGCCAGTTGCTTGAGGGCAAGAAGGCTGATGTAGCGATGACCTTCATGGGCCGGGTTGAAGGACCCCCCGAGCAGGCCGATCCGCCGCCGGGAGACGCGCCCCCCGCCCATCAATCCAGCCTGTCGGTACCCGTTCAGGGCCGCACCTGGCCCGACCCCTGGACGACATATTTATAACTGGTCAATTGCTCCGCCCCGACGGGTCCACGGGCATGCAATTTGCCGGTCGAGATGCCGATTTCAGCCCCCATGCCGAATTCCCCGCCATCGGCGAATTGGGTAGAGGCATTGTGCATGACGATCCCGCTATCCACCTCAAGCAGGAAACGCTCAGCCGCCGTCTTGTCCCCGGTGAGAATGGAATCAGTATGATGGGAGCCGTGCTCGTTGACATGGGCAATGGCTTCGCCGATATCTCCAACCGCCTTCACCGAGATGATGGCGTCCAGATATTCGGTATCCCAATCGGCCTCAGTAGCGGGATGGACACGGGAATCGACAGCCCTAATCTCCTCCTCACCGCGCACCTCGCAGCCGGCGGCAATAAGGTCGTCGAGAATACCCGGCAGGTACGAAGCGATAATTGCGCGGTCGATCAGCAGGGTTTCCGCGGCGCCGCAAATTCCGGGCCGCCGCATCTTGGCGTTCAGAGTTACCTCGCGGGCCAGGGTGGCGTCAGCGCCCTCGTGCACATAGACATGGCAGATGCCGTCGAGATGCTTGATCACCGGGATCCGGCTTTCCCTGGAAACCCGCTCTATCAGGGAGCGTCCGCCACGGGGAATGATGACATCGATATCGTCAACCATGGTCAGCATCACCCCAACCGCGGCGCGGTCGCGGGTCGGCACGAGCTGAACACAGCCTTCGGACAGACCGGCTTTGGCTAGTCCCGCCTGCAGACATTCGGCAATGATGCTGGAGGAATGGAAGCTTTCCGAGCCACCGCGCAAAATCGCCGCATTGCCGGATTTCAGGCATAGCCCCCCGGCATCGGCGGTGACGTTGGGGCGCGATTCATAAATGATTCCAATAACCCCCAGCGGCACCCTTACCCGGGATATTTTAAGGCCGTTGGGCCGTGTCCATTCGGCAATAACATCCCCGACCGGATCGGCCAGTTCCGCCACCTCTTCAAGCCCCTTGGCCATGGCTTCGATACGCGCCGTATCGAGCTTGAGACGGTCGAGCAGGGCAGAGGTAAGGTCGCGCTCTTCCGCTGCCGCCATGTCACGGTCATTCGCCGCTTTGATCCCGGCAGACCGGGCGCGGATTTCTGCCGCCGCCGCCCTCAGGGCCGTATTTTTGATCTCCGCCGGGGCCAGCGCCAACTCTGCCGAAGCAATGCGCGCCTTTTTCCCAAGCGCCTGCATCGCCTCGGCGATTTCATCGGGCGTTAACACCGCTTCTTCGGTGGTCTGTTCGGCGATCGTCATTGACCCTCTCCCTCAATCAAGCACCAGATCATCGCGATGAATCATTTCTTCGCGGCCACGGTATCCCAGGATGGCCTCGATTTCATCGCTTTTATGGCCGAGGATCCGTCGCGCATCATCAGCCGAATAGGCCGACAGCCCCCGGCCGAGTTCATGGCCGTCCAGGGCGTGGATCAGCACCGCATCGCCGCGCTTGAAATCACCCTCAACTTTTGTCACCCCGGCGGGAAGCAGGCTGTTACCTTGCGCAAGGGCGGCTTGCGCACCATCGTCGATGACAATAATCCCACTGGGCTTAAGAGAAGCGGCGATCCAGCTCTTATGGGCTGTTTTCGGGCCGGCGGAAGGCAGAAACCAGGTTGCCGCTGTGCTTTTCGCGGCATCGATAGCCGAAAGCGGGTGCAGGGGCTTGCCGAGCGCAATGGCCATGCGGCAACCGGCGGCAAGGGCGATGCGGGCGGCGATCAGCTTTGTGACCATACCGCCGGATCCATCCCCGGTCCGCTCTTCACCCGCCATCGCCTCAATTTCGGGGGTAATCTCGCGCACTTCCGCCACCGGAATTGCTTCGGAATCTGTACCCGGATCAGCGGTATACAGACCGTCAACATCAGAGAGCAGAACCAGAGTGTCGGCGCCAACCATCTGGGCGACCCTGGCGGCCAGGCGGTCATTGTCGCCAAAACGGATTTCCTCGGTCGCCACCGTGTCGTTTTCGTTAATCACCGGCACGACGCCCAGCGCCAGAAGCGTATCGATGGTTTCGCGGGCGTTAAGGTGGCGGCGGCGTTCCTCGGTGTCGTCGAGGGTCATCAAAATTTGCGCCGTCGTGATCCCATGCTTTCCCAGCGCCTCTTGATAGGCGTGGGCGAGACGCGCCTGACCGGTGGCGGCTGCGGCCTGGCTTTCCTCCAGGCGCAATTTCCGGCCCGGCAGATTGAGATGGCGGCGACCAACGGCAACAGCGCCCGACGAGACAAGAATAACCTCCTGTCCCCGCGCCCGGCACATATCCACATCCTCGGCCAGGGCGGCCAGCCATTGACGGTGAATTTCGCCGCTTTCGGCCTCGACAAGCAGGACAGAGCCGATCTTGACGACCAGGCGGCGGGCATCGGCAAGCATGCGGCTCGTCCGCACTCCACCGGTCTCTATGTTTTGCTCTGAAGCATTCATGACAGGCTCACCGCCGCGTCGCCTTGCTCTTCAGGTGCGTTTTCCTCGGCCCTGGCGCTAAGAATATGGCCGAAAAGAATGCGCAAGGTTTCGGTTACCCCGGTCCCGGCGACGCTTGAGAGCAGTCTCACCTCACCGCCACAGGCGGCAGCCAGTTCCCGGCGTTTTTCCTCTATCGCCTCTTCATCCAGGGCATCGCATTTGCTGAGCACCACGACCTCCGGCTTTTCTGCCAGACCATGGCCATATCCCACCACTTCGCCGCGCACCGTGCTATAGGCCCCGGCCACGTCCTCGGCCGTCCCATCTACAAGATGCAGCAATACCCGGCAGCGCTCGACATGGCCGAGAAAGCGGTCCCCCAGCCCGACCCCCTGATGGGCCCCTTCGATCAGCCCCGGCAGGTCGGCGATGACGAACTCGGCCTCGTCTACATGCACCACACCGAGCTGAGGATGAAGTGTCGTAAAAGGGTAATCTGCTATTTTCGGCCGGGCCCGGGAAACCGAGGCGAGAAACGTCGACTTCCCGGCATTGGGCAGACCAATAAGGCCGGAATCGGCGATCAATTTCAGACGCAGCCACAGCCATCTTTCTTCACCCGGCCAGCCGGGATCAAAGCGGCGCGGCGACTGATTGGTGGCGCTTTTGAAATGGGCATTCCCATAACCGCCGTCACCGCCCTTGACCAGCACCACCTCCTGACCGGCGCGGGTCATATCCGCGACAAGGGTGTCGTTGTCCTCTTCAAGAATCTGAGTGCCGACGGGCACCTTGATAATCAGATCATCGCTCGCTGCACCGAAACGGTCACGGCCCATGCCGTGGCCGCCCGTCTTCGCCTTGAAGTGCTGCTGATAGCGAAAATCAATCAGGGTATTGAGATTTTCAACGGCCACCGCCTTGACGCTGCCGCCACGACCGCCATCGCCGCCGTTCGGCCCGCCGAATTCGACATTTTTCTCACGGCGAAAGCTGACGCAACCGGGGCCGCCGTTACCGCTTTTGACGAATATTTTCGCCTGATCGAGAAATTTCATGGCAATTCTCTATATGCGACCCCCGCGTGGCGGGATTTAGGTAACAAAAAAGGGGAATGGCAACCCATTCCCCTCCACAATAGACGATGGCGCGGGAACCGCCTAGCTGGTCGGCTCCACGCTAACGAAAGTGCGGCCAAGGGCCTTTGTCTGGAAAGAGACCTTACCTTCAACCTTGGAAAAAAGGGTGTGATCCCTGCCGATCCCGACATTGGTGCCGGGATAGTATTTGGTGCCCCGCTGGCGCACCAGGATATTGCCGGCAAGAACGCTCTCGCCGCCATATTTCTTGATCCCGAGGCGGCGGCCTTCGGTATCGCGACCGTTGCGGGAACTTCCGCCTGCTTTTTTATGTGCCATGGCTACTTCTTCTCCTTAGGCGCGGCCTTTTTGGGGGCGGCTTTTTTTGCCTCGGCTTTCTTGGGCGCGGCTTTTTTGGTTTCGGCCTTGGCCTCAGCCTTCTTGGGCGCGGCCTTCTTGGTTTCAGCCTTTTTAGGGGCGGCCTTTTTGGCTTCAGCCTTCTTGGGTTCTGCCTTCTGGGGCGCAGCCTTGGCGCCGCCCTTGGCGTTGATGCCTGTGATCTTCAGGATCGTGAGATCCTGGCGATGGCCGGCCTTACGGCGATAATTCTGACGACGCTTCTTCTTGAAAACGATGATTTTGTCGGCGCGGGCCTGATCGAGTACTGTGGCCGACACAGAGGCACCCTGAACCAGCGGCGTGCCCATTGTCGTTGCCTTGTCCCCACCGATCATGAGAACTTCATCGAGGCTCACGCTATCTCCGGCCTCTGCTTTAAGCTTTTCGACCGAAATAACGTCGTCCTTGACGACCCTGTACTGTTTTCCGCCGGTCTTGATGACTGCGAACATGGCTCTCTACTTCACTTTAAATTGTGGAAACGGACGTCCAAAAAACCGAAAACGCGCAGGAATTCGGCACCCGCGCGAATGAGGCGGCACTATACCCCCCAAGGCCGCCATGTCAACGCTTTTAGACGCATTTTTTCCTTCTTTTAGCCCTTTTCAACGGCTCTTTTCAGCCCTTTTCCCAGCCCCTGGCGCCAGGGCGCCCCAAGCCTTAGATATCCTTGCGAACGCGGGCCCCTTGGGCTAGTTTCCCCCGGTTCGTCCCGGACGCGTTGCGTCCGACGCTTTTCCCGGCGGAGAGGTGCCGGAGTGGTCGAACGGGGCGGTCTCGAAAACCGTTGTGCCCTATGGGTACCGTGGGTTCGAATCCCACCCTCTCCGCCA
>CAZAKR010000002.1:0-215496 GCA_964486105.1 uncultured Rhodospirillaceae bacterium
TTAAGCATGCCGCCAGCGTTCGTTCTGAGCCAGGATCAAACTCTCAAGTTGACTTCCCCTCGGCGACCGAAGTCGCTTCGGGAAGGACCTTCTCCCGACACAAAAGAATTTTGGCGTTCTTAAGTAAATAAGAACGTTGCTTTAATTCTGGATGCGTCAAGATTAGGCGTATTTTGCAACACGCCGCCGCCTGCGCATCCCTTCCATATTCACTTGTCCAAAGAGCAAAACGGAGACGCTGGGTCTCCGCCCGCCGCTGCTTTGCGTTTCGCGCTGCAACAACGGAGCCGGTTTATATGATCCGGCCGGAAGTAAGTCAAACCTTTTCTCGGCCGCTCGTAAAAAGAATTTCAGGCTTTGAATTTGTTCCGGTGAAAAGACGGCAAAAGCCCCCGAAATCAGCCAAAAACCGATATCGAGAAGTCACCCGCAAATCCATGGGAACGAGGGTCGATTATAGCCTATTTTTAAAAAAAAACAAAGACCGGAAACCACAGAACCGGAAAAGCGGTGAGAAAAACATCGATTTTAGGGCCTTTGGGCCAAAACCCGTTATTGACGACCTGCTCGGGCGCCCTTTTCCCCATAACCGCCCTGGAGGGAATAAAGACTTTAGAAAAAAAATATAAGCTCTTGATTCATCACCAAATCCCCGCCCCGTTATCGACCCAATATCGGGTTGACAAGGCAGCTTATTCGCCGCATCTTGGCCCGGAATTTGTAAAAAAAACACCGGTTCAAAAAAAACTTAAATTGAACGTGATCTGGATGGGTGTTTGGCATTTGTATAAGCAGGGGGCGACCATATGCCGATAAGGCATTCAACGGGACAGACTTGGCTTGTCTGCGCTGTAATCGGCGCCGGGGCCCTGGCTCTTTTTTCCCCCTCCGCACTTGATCGTCTTAACGCACCATATGTGATTCGTCAGGCTCCCGATCCTGTGGCCGCGGCGACGCCTGTCCAGGTGGTTACCGATACACCCTTACATCTTTCACAGAATGATAATCGTTCAATCCCTGCCCTTCCCTGGAAGGCCCAGGCCGGACAGACGATACCCGATGCCCCTGTCGTCGCGGATTCCTCTCCTGTGGTTCCCGATGTCGTCCCGACTGTCGTTTCTGATGTCGCTCCTGTAGCCGACACCATGGCGGCGACGGATATCGCGGAGCCTGTTAAGCCGGTAGTCGTAGCCGAAACCAAGAAAGTGAAATCCCCCCCCAAGCCTGTAAAAAAGAAACTTCGGCCACCCGGGGATCGTATCGTCCGTGTCGGCAGAGGGGACACACTTTCTTCGATCCTTATAAAGGCCGGGGTTCCCGATCTCGAAGCCGATCGTGTTATTCGCGCTGTCCGCAAGGTCTATAACCCGCGCCGATTGCGGGCCGGCCAGGAGATCACCCTTTCCTTCGTTGCAGCCAAACAAGCCGACATGGATGCCGTTTTCGATATGGTCCGTCTGTCCTCGGACATTGAACATGAAGTTGGCGCCCGGCGAAATAAAAAGGGCGGTTTTTCACCCGTCGATATCCGGCGTAAGCTGAAAAAAATTCTGGTCCTGGCCGATGGCCCCATTTCCGTCAGCCTGTCCAAGGCAACCACCGCCAAGGGAGTTCCCAGAGCGATCCTCGGCGAAATGATCGGCGCCTTTAGTTACGACGTCGATTTTCAGCGCGATATTCAGGCCAACGACCACTTTGAAGTAATGTATGAAGCGCTGGCTGATGAAGAGGGGGAGGTTCTCCGTCCCAAGGAAGTTGTGTTTGCCTCTCTGACCCTGAGCGGCGTCCACATGCCCATATACAAATATGAAACCGGCAATGGCTTTGCCTATTTTTACAATGAGAAAGGTGAAAGCATCCGCAAGGCCCTGCTGCGCACCCCTGTTGACGGCGCCCGCCTTTCATCCCGCTATGGCAAGCGCAAGCACCCCATCCTCGGCTATAACAAGATGCACCGGGGGATCGATTTTGCCGCCCACAAGGGCACGCCGATCCGGGCCGCCGGTAATGGCACCGTCGCCCAGGCCGGCCGTAACGGCGCCTATGGCCATTACATCAAGATCCGTCACAATTCCGAGTTTGCGACCGCCTACGCCCATCTGAGCCGCTATGCCAAGGGCATGCGGAGCGGCAAGCGGGTCAAGCAGGGTGAGGTTATCGGCTATGTCGGCTCAACCGGACGCTCCACCGGGCCGCATCTGCATTTCGAAGTGATCAGGCGGGGCAAGCAGATCAATCCCCTGAGCGTTAAACTGCCCTCGGGAAGCAAGCTGACGGGTGAGGAATTAAAGCGTTTCCAGGCAGTCGTAACCGACATCAAACGCAAATATGCCCAACTCGAAGATCCCACCAAACTGGCGAGCAACGAATAAGCCTTTCGGCGTATCTCCGGCCGCTTACTGCCGAACTTTCTCACCGTTTATTTCCAGACCGTCCTTACCCCCCCGCACCGTGACCGTTTCACCGTCGGCTATCTTGCCTTCGAGAATGAAGCCGGCCATTGGATTTTGCAGTGACCGCTGGATCACCCGTTTCAACGGGCGGGCGCCGTAAACCGGATCATAGCCGGCCTCGGCCAGCCATTGGCGGGCCGAAGCGTCAAGATCAAGCGCGATACGCCGGTCGGCAAGAAGGTCTTCCAGGCGATGGACCTGAATATCGACAATCCCCCCCATCTGGTCACGGGTGAGCTTGTGGAACAGCAGGATTTCATCAAGACGATTAAGAAATTCCGGCCGGAACGCCCCCTCAACCACCGCCATAACCTGATCCCGGGCAACGCTGCTGTCCTGACCCTCTTCAAGACCGGCGAGAATATCGCCGCCGAGATTTGAGGTCAGGATAACGAGGGTGTTGCGGAAATCGACCGTCCGCCCCTGACCATCGGTCAGACGCCCGTCATCAAGAACCTGGAGCAGGACATTGAAAACATCCGGGTGGGCCTTTTCGATCTCGTCGAACAGCACCACCTGATAGGGCCGACGGCGAACAGCCTCGGTCAACGCCCCGCCTTCTTCATAGCCGACATATCCCGGCGGTGCGCCGATCAGCCGCGCCACCGCGTGTTTCTCCATATATTCCGACATGTCGATGCGCTGCATCGCGGTTTCATCATCGAACAGGAATTCAGCCAGGGCCTTGGTCAGTTCGGTCTTGCCGACCCCGGTGGGACCTAGAAACAGAAACGAGCCGATCGGCCGGTTGGGATCCTGCAATCCGGCCCGGCCCCGGCGCACGGCATTACTGACCGCACTAATCGCTTCATCCTGACCGATGACCCGGGCCGCAAGCCGGTCCTCCATGGCCAGCAACTTTTCGCGCTCTCCGGTCAGCATCTTATCGACCGGCACCCCGGTCCAGCGGGAAACCACCGATGCGATGTCCTCGTCGGAAACCTCTTCGTTGAGCATCTTGTGACTGGCCCCTTGATCGGCTTTTTCAAGCTTTGACTCAAGGTCCGGGATAACGCCGTACATCAATTCGCCGGCCCTGGTAAGGTCACCCTTGCGTTGAACAATGTCGAGCTCACCGCGGGCCTGGTCGATCTGTTCCTTGATCTTTTGAGAACCTTCAATACCTTCTTTCTCGGCCTTCCAGACCTTGGTCAGTTCAGTTGAACTCTTCTCAAGCCCGGCCAGTTCCTTGGTCAGCTTCTTCAGACGTTCTTTTGACGCCTTGTCACTTTCCTTCTTCAGGGCCGTCTGCTCGATCTTGAGCTGGATGATCCGGCGATCCAGCTCGTCGATCTTTTCGGGCTTTGAATCAACAATCATGCGCAGGCGGGATGCCGCCTCATCGACGAGATCGATGGCCTTGTCGGGCAGAAAGCGGTCGGTGATATAGCGGCTGGAAAGGGTGGCGGCGGAAACAATGGCGCTGTCAGTGATCCGCACCCCGTGATGGAGTTCATATTTCTCTTTCAGGCCGCGGAGGATTGAAACCGTTTCCTCAATACTCGGCTCGCTGACATTGACCGGTTGAAAGCGACGAGCCAGCGCCGCGTCCTTTTCAATGTGTTTGCGGTATTCATTGAGCGTCGTCGCCCCCACACAGTGAAGCTCGCCCCTGGCAAGGGCGGGTTTAAGCATGTTAGAGGCATCCATGGCGCCCTCGGCGGCGCCAGCGCCAACCAGGGTATGCAATTCGTCGATAAACAGAATGACTTGTCCGCTCGCCGCCGTGATTTCCGAAAGGACGGCCTTGAGCCGTTCCTCAAATTCACCGCGAAACTTCGATCCCGCCAGCATCGCCCCGAGGTCGAGAGACATCAGGCTTTTGTCGCGCAATCCCTCGGGCACGTCGCCGTTGACGATGCGCTGGGCCAGGCCTTCGATAATCGCCGTCTTGCCGACGCCGGGTTCGCCGATCAGCACCGGATTGTTCTTGGTGCGGCGCGATAACACCTGAATGGTGCGCCGGATTTCCTCATCCCGGCCAATCACCGGATCGATCTTGCCTTCCCTGGCTTCCGCCGTCAGATCATGGGTGTATTTCTTCAAGGCGTCATAGCTGTCCTCGGCGCTTGCCGAATCTGCCTTACGCCCCTTGCGCAGTTCATCGATCGACTTGTTGAGGGATTGGGGCGTTACCCCGGCATCTTTCAGCGCCTTGGCGGCAACCGTGCCTTCGGCCATGGCCAGGGCCAGCAGGATTTTTTCTGCAGTGACGAACTGGTCGCCGGATTTTTGGGAAATTTCCTGAGCGGTCTCGAAAAGACGCGCCGTTTCGCCTGCCAGATAAATCTGGCCGCTGCCGCCCTCGACCTTTGGCTCTCTGGCCAGCTCCGCCTCAACGGCCGTTGCCGCGCGCCTGGAATCGCCACCCGCCGTCTCGATCAGAGAGGCCGCCAGCCCCTCCTTGTCGTCAAGCAGAACCTTGAGAACATGTTCGGGTTTGAACTGTTGATGATTGCTCCGCAAGGCCAGCCCCTGGGCCGACTGGATAAAACCGCGGGAACGTTCGGTAAATTTATCAAATTCCATATTTGGCGTTCCGTCCTTCCAATAGCCCCTTCAAATAAGGCAGGGAATTATAGAGACCCGAATAGGCATCCCGGAGTAATATGGATCAAAATTCACCTGTCACAAGATATGTACTCCAAAATGGCTCTGTTGATTACAAATATATACCGTTATCCGGTCAAGGGTCTGAGCGGCGAAGCCCTTGACTCTGTTCGTTTGAGCGCGGGGTCGGGGCTCCCCCGGGATCGGCGTTTTGCCATCGCTCACAGCACGACAAAATTCGATTCCAGCGCCCCTGAATGGGCACCCAAGACCAATTTCGCCATGTTGATGCGAAATGCCCGTCTGGCCAAGCTGAACTCCGTGTATGACGATGAGAGCGGCGTCCTGACCCTGTTTAGAGACGGCAAACAGGTTGCCAGGGGCGATATTACATCACGACTGGGCCGTGACCTGGTGGGACAGTTCCTCAGCGCCTTTCTGGGGGAGGAAATCCGCGGCGCGGCAAGGATCATCGACGGTGGCGACCACATGTTTTCCGACCATAAAAACAAGGTGGTTTCGATAATCGGCCTGGCCTCCCTGAGGGATATCGAAAGAGTCGCCGGGGAGAGCATCCACCGGTTGAGGTTCCGGGCCAATTTTTATTTTGACGGCGCCAAGCCATGGCAGGAGTTCGACTGGGTGGGGAAGGAAATCGAAATAGGCGCCGCGCGCCTGGCGGTTACCGCCTGTATCGACAGATGCGCGGCGATTAACGTTAACCCGGAATCCGGCGAGCGGGACCGGAACATTCCCAAAGAGCTGCAGCGCGGCTTTGGACATATCAACACAGGGGTTTATGCCCGGGTTATTACGCCCGGACAGGTCCGCGAGGGCGATGAGATCAAGCCCTGTTTGTAGGAAAGATTACGCCGCAGCCGAATCTGGGCGTTAAAAACAAAAAGCCTCAGGCAACTTCCTTGTCGGAACCATCGTCGGGTCCGTTGCCGGTGTTCTTGTCGGAAGAAAGGTTTTTGTCATCAGACGCCGTTTTGGCCTTTTCCGGCTTGGGAGAAGATGCCTCGGGCAGCGGCGTCTCGGGAAAGGCCTCAAGAGCCTGCGCCCCGTCGCTGCCATTTCCACCCTGACCATTGCCGCCCTGACCATTGCCGCCACGGCCGTTGCCGCCCCGGTTATTTTCTTTACGATCATCTCTGCCCTGGGCATTTCTGTTGCGGGCATTCCTGCCGCGGTCGTTTCTGCTCTGAGCACTCCTGTCGCCGGCTTCTTCAGCCTGGGCAGCGCCTTCCTGAGTTTTATCACCGCGATTTTCATTACTGCGTGTTTTCGCGGCTTCCTCCTCAAGATCGCTGATCCGGCGCTGGTAATGCTCGGCGTATTGGTAATAGCCCTCTGCGGCGATCCGGTCGCCGGCAGAAGAGGCGTCCTGGGCAAGGCTGAGATATTTTTCGAGAACCTGATGGACGTTGCCACGGACCTTTACGTCGGGTCCATTGCTGTCAAAAACCTGATTGCGGGAGAATCCCCCGCCGCCTTTTCTGGACCCATTGCCGCGTCCTCTTGAACGCCTGGCATGAGAACCCTGTTTCATTCCGCCGGTCTTTTTAACCAAAATTCAATCCCAATCCTTGAAACCACAACAAACGTTCCAGCGCGGGACCAAAAGGCCCGCCAAACCAACACGGTCGATCATGGGAAGAGCCCTTGCGATCCACCGGCGGCAATATCGGAGAATTGGACGGCGACCAGAGCCAAGCTACAAGTCAGCGCCTCTTCCAACAACCTAGACGGGGCGCGTCCGTATTCCAAGCATTTTTTCTCTCTTCCGCTTCTTTTCCCGGCAATTGCTTCGGGCGCTCTTCATACTTCTGAAATGCCATGAACAAGGCTCAAACAACGAACAATCCCACCAAGATCTGCAATCCCAGCCACTAACGCCATTTCCGATTTTTCCGCCAAGGCGGAAACATCCCCGGCTTGGCCCTCGCCGATCTCCAGAAACGCGCGTCCACCCGGCGCCAGCAGGCGGGCGATGTCGGGCATCAGATCGCGATAGCAGTCCAAGCCGTCCGCCCCCCCGGAAAGAGCCAGGCGGGGTTCAAAGTCCGCCACCTCGGCGGCCAGGGTCTCAATCTCGGCCTCGGGGATATAGGGCGGGTTAGAGACGATGACGTCGTAGGCGCCGTCCACCCCCCGGCCCCAGTCGCCGACGGCAAATATGGCCCGGGAGGCCAAGCCCAGGGAGGTGGCGTTTTCAGCCGCCACAAGGCAGGCGGCATCGCTGATATCGATACCGAGGCCGGAGGCGTTTGGGTATTCACTCAAAAGGGTCAACAACAGACAACCGCTGCCGGTGCCCAGATCAAGCAGGCGCAGGGGCGCGCCGCGATCTGGGAAAGCCGCCAGAACGGCCTCGATCAGGGTCTCGCTGTCGGGGCGCGGATCGAGGGTATCTGCGGTGACTTTAAAGGATAGGCTCCAGAATTCCCGGCGGCCAAGCACCTGGGCCATGGGCATCCGCTTTTCACGCTTTTCAAGCGCCGCCTCAAAGCGGGAATATTCCGTCTCCTCCAGAGACAGGCCGGGTTCGAGAACCAGTTTTTCCGGGGGAACCGACAGGGCCTCGGCGAGGAGCAACCGCCCCTCCTGGCGCGGTGACGGGATACCGGCCCCCTTCAGCCGCGCCGTCGCCATATCGAGCGCCCCGGCGACGGTCAGGACAACCATCAATCCATCTCGGCCAACCGGCTGGCCTGATCCTCGGCAACCAATTGGTCGATCACCTCGTCCAGCCCCTCGCCCTGCATGATCTGCTCGAGCTTGTAGAGGGTGAGATTGATCCGGTGGTCGGTGACCCTGCCCTGAGGAAAGTTATAGGTGCGAATGCGCTCCGAGCGGTCGCCGGTACCGACCTGACTTTTACGCTGGGCCGCCCGTTCGGCGTCCCTGGCCATGCGTTCAGCATCGTAAACCCTGGCCCGGAGAACCTTTAACGCCTTGGCCTTGTTCTTGTGCTGGGATTTCTCATCCTGACAGGTGGCTACGATCCCGGTGGGAAGATGGGTAATCCGGACCGCGCTGTCGGTGGTGTTGACCGACTGGCCGCCCGGCCCGCTGGCGCGGAAAATATCGACCCTGATATCCTTGTCCTCGATTTGAACGTCCACGTCCTCGGCCTCGGGCAGAACCGCAACCGTCGCCGCGGAGGTATGGATCCGGCCGCCTGATTCGGTTTCCGGCACTCTTTGAACCCGATGGGTGCCGGATTCGAATTTCAGCCGGGAAAAGACGTCATGGCCGGAAATGCTGGCAATCGCCTCTTTAAAACCGCCAATGCCGGTTTCATTGATCTCCATGATCTCGAATTTCCAGCCATGTTTTTCGGCATAGCGGTTGTACATCCGGAAAAGTTCGGCGGCGAAAAGAGCCGCTTCGTCGCCGCCGGTTCCGGCGCGCACCTCGAGCATGGAATTCTTCGAATCGGCCTCATCCTTGGGCAGAAGGGCGACCTTGATCTGCTCTTCAAGCTCGGGAATCTGTTTTGTAATTTCAGCCTTTTCCTCTTCGGCGAGGGCGCGCATTTCCTCATCACTATCGGGATCGGAAATCAGAACCTCCAGTCCCTCCATTTCTCTTTCAGCCTTGCGCAGGGAGAGAATGCTTTCAGACACCGCGTTGAGCTCGGAAAATTCCCGTGACATGCGGGCGAACTCCTGGTGATCGTTTGAGCCGCCTTCGGCCAGCACGTCGCTTAGTTCCTGACGCCGGGCGAGCACCCGGTCGAGTTTTTCTTTCAAGCTCATGCCTTACCTTTATTAATTTTTGCGCCTTGCACCAAAACGGGAGAATCCCGAAAGACGGCGCAGAAATGATCTTACGCTGTGCTCCTCGCCCTCATCGCGATCAGAACGGCGCAGAACAACCCTGCCGTCGGCAAGCAGCTTCTCAACCAAAAGGTCAGCCGTGCGGCGGGCAGATTCCCTGGTTTCGCCGGCGCTGAATTCTTCCTCAATCCGGCTCATAACTTCGTCGCCCAGGCGGGAGAAATAATCATTGATGCCTTCGTCACCATCGCCCCCGGCGGAGAGATTTCCGCCGGCCAGAAACGCCCTGATTCCGGCCTCGACGATTTTATGCGCCGTCTGGGCGGCCAGCTCGCTTTCAGCGCGCCCATCCATAACCATCTGCTCAAGATCGTTAAGGTCATAGACAAAAGCGCCTTCGAGCCTGCCCACCCCGCGCTCTACATTGCCCGGCACTGCGGTGTCTATCAGGATCATGGGCTTGCGCTTGCGGGCTTTTAATACCCGTTCGACAAGGCTTTCGGTAACAAGACGGCCCTTCGAACCAATGGCGGCAATGACGATATCGGCGTCGGCCAGGGATTCGTCAAGGTCTTCAAGGGGAACAACATCGGCCGAAAGAGCCTGGGCAACCTCCTCAAGCCGGGTTGCCGACCCGCCGGTAATGCTCATTGCGCCTATTCCGGCCTCGTAAAAGTAGCGACCAAGCAAAAAACCCATTTCATCAGCACCGACCATGAGACAGGAGATTCGGGAAAGCTCACCGAACATATCGCGGGCCACCTGCAAGGCGGCGGTGGCATTCGACACCGGCCGGGCGGCGATACCGGACTCCCGGTTTACCCTTTCAACGACGCTGAAAACCGACGCAAGCAGGCCGTCGAGCTCCGCCCCGATCATGCCCGCATCACGGGCCAGACGCTCACCCGTCCGTATACTCTCGGACACTCTGGGATCACCGAGAAGAATACCGTCGATGGTCGCGGCCATGGCAAAGCTGTGGCAAATGGCGCCCTCGCCGCTGAAGGCAAAGAGCTGTCCCTGTAAATCCCTGTGCTCCAACCCCGACAAATCGGCAAGGGCGTCGGTGACGATCTTTTCCGCCTGGGCCAGAGAATCACCGAATATCAGAACCTCGATTCTGTCGCCGGTGGAAATCGCCACCGCCTGGACGAGGCCCGCGGCCTTAAGCTTTTCAAGCAACCGGGGCAGGACCGCCTCTTCGACCACCAGCTTTTCACGGATGGCAAGCGAGCTTGAACGGTGATTGGCCCCGACCACGATAAACCGGGACAGCGTTTGAGCGTGTTCCGTCATGACTTGCTACCTGAAGGGAGTAAGATGTTCGCTAAGCGCCGAAAGGGGGACTTCATTCTGCTCCCCCGTATCGAGATCCCGCAATGTTGCGACATCCCGCGCCACTTCTTCCTCACCGATCAGAATTGCGGCGCGGGCCTGGCGCTTGTTGGCGCGCTTGAGCCGTTTGCTGAGATTACCCGAATAATCCATATCAACGACAAATCCCTCACTGCGCAGCTTGCAGGCGATTTTCAGGGCTATTTCCTGCATCTCGTCACCAACGGGAATGACGGCGATGGCGCGGGGAGCCGGGGGAAAGCTATCAACAAGCATCGCCAGGCGTTCGATTCCAGCCGCCCAGCCGATACCGGGGGTCACCGCTCCACCCATCGCCGAAATAAGGCCGTCATAGCGGCCGCCGGCAAGAACGGTCCCCTGGGCGCCGAGGGCATCGGTGGTGAATTCAAAAGCCGTGTGACAGTAATAATCGAGCCCCCGCACCAGGCGCGGATTGTGACTATAGGCCAGCCCCAGGGCATCAAGCCCCTTAAGCACGTCGTCAAAGAAGGCACGGGACGCGTCATTCAGATAATCGGCGAACAGAGGGGCCTCATTGATCAGGGCGCGATCACCCTTGTCCTTCGAATCGAGTATCCGCAAGGGGTTGCGCTCCAGCCGGGCGCGGCTGTCTTGCGACAGGGAATCCAGGTGGTTGGTGAAATAATCGACAAGAGCGCTACGATAGGCGTTGCGGCTGTCGGTATCGCCAAGGGTGTTGATCTCGAGAACCGTGCGATCAAGCACCCCCAGTTCCTGGAGCACCTGGGCGGCAAGGGCAACTGTCTCGACATCGGCCAGAGGAGAAGGAACGCCGATCAACTCGACGCCGATCTGGTGAAACTGGCGCAAGCGGCCTTTCTGGGGCCGCTCGTAGCGAAACATCGGCCCCTCGTAGAAATAGCGCAGGGGCAGGTTCTGGGCCAGACCGTTGGAAATGAAGGCTCTGGCGATCCCGGCCGTTCCTTCGGGCCGCAGAGTGATCTCATGGCCGCCTCTGTCTTCGAAGGTGTACATTTCCTTGGTAACGATATCCGAGGTATCGCCAAGGGTGCGCTTGAAAACCTCGGTGAATTCAAAGATCGGCGTTGAAATTTCGCCATAGCCGTAGCGCGAGGCGACATTGCGGCCGGTTTCAACGATGTGGCGGCGCTGGGCGCTCTCGTCAGAGAGAATATCGTGGGTGCCTCGAACCGGCTGAAGGGATGACAAAGCGCGTCTCTCCGGATTTTCAGGTGAGGGAACAAGAGGCGCGGCACATGCCTGTCTCCAAAGCCCTGTTCCACAATGAACGGGTTATTACCGCCTTTGGTAGCGCGACTCGACGTAATCGTCCACGATCTTGTAAAATTCCTCGGCAATATTGGCGCCGCGCAGGGTCAGCACCTTCTTTCCATCGATGAAAACCGGGGCCGCCGGCTCTTCGCCGGTGCCGGGAAGACTGATGCCGATATCAGCATGTTTGCTTTCTCCGGGGCCGTTAACGATACAGCCCATAACGGCAAGGTTCATATCCTCGACCCCCTTAAAAGCCTTTCCCCATTCCGGCATTTTCTTGCGGACACGGGTCTGAATCTTGCTCGCCAGGTCCTGAAAGACAGTGCTGGTGGTCCGCCCGCAGCCGGGACAGGCAGTGACTAGGGGGACGAAGGAACGCAGGCCCATGGTCTGGAGAATTTCCTGAGCAACGATGACCTCCTTCGTGCGGTCGCCACCGGGTTCGGGAGTCAGGGAAATACGGATGGTATCACCGATGCCTTCCTGCAAAAGAACGGCCAGCGCCGCGGTTGAAGCGACAATACCCTTCGAGCCCATACCCGCCTCGGTAAGGCCGAGATGGAGGGCGTAGTCGCTCTTGGCGCCGAGATCACGATAGACTTCGATCAGGTCCTGAACGGCGCTGACCTTGCAGGAGAGAATAATCCTGTCCCGTCCCATGCCGAGTTCCTCGGCCCGCGCCGCGCTATCAAGGGCCGAAACAACCAGCGCATCCCGAGTAACTTCAGCAATATCCTTGGGCTCGGCAAGCTTTGCATTCTCGTCCATCAGACCGGCCAGCAGTTCCTGGTCCAGACTGCCCCAGTTAACGCCGATCCGAACCGGACGGTCATTCTTCAGGGCAACCTCGATCATGGTCGAAAACTGACTGTCCCTTTTTTCCCGATGACCGACATTACCGGGATTGATCCTGTATTTGGCCAATGCTGTGGCGCATTCGGGATATTTCGTCAGCAGGGTATGGCCGATGTAGTGAAAATCACCGACCAGGGGAACATCAACGCCCTTTTTCTCAAGAATATCCCGAATTCGGGGCACCGCCCGGGCCGCTTCTTCCCGGTCAACGGTAATACGGACCAGTTCCGAGCCGGCACGGGCCAGAGCGGCAATTTGGGCCGCCGTCGCTTCAGCATCGGCGGTATCGGTGTTGGTCATGGACTGGACGACAACCGGCGCATCACCGCCGATTTCAATGCCACCGACCTTAACCGGTACGCTGCGACGTCTTTTGGGAAGGTGCGAATTATTGGACATTATTAACTTTATCTCTTTGATCTGGCCATTTCAGGAGGCTGAGGGCTGAATTTCCCGGTCGGGTTTCCCCGGCTGGACTTTTACGTACGCTTCTCCCGGCGCAAGTTCAAGCCATGGGTTGAATAAGAAAGAGCCTCAGGGCGTGGCGGCGGTTCCGGCAATCAGGCGCTCGGGGTCAAGGGGCACATCCCGCCGGATTGACCCCGTCGGGCCGAGGGAAGGCACTGGAGAGCCGTCAACGAAAATTTCCAGAGCGCCGGCATTTCCCGTCAACAGGGTCAGACCATAGCGGTCGGGCGCCCGATAGGTGTCGCCACTATGGAGGATCTGGGTCAGAAGAAGTTCGCCGCTTGAATCGCGAACCTGAACCCAGCTGTCTTCGTTCGCCGTGATAACAATTCGGACATCACCGAATTCCTGGCCAAACACCCGGGGAGATTGGGAGGATTCCTCCCATTCCATTTTAGGCGCCGTTTCCTCGTCGCCGGGCGGTTGAGAGGTCTCGGACATCCCAGGCAGGCGCGCCGTCTCTGCGGTATCCCCGGCGTCCTCTCCAACGAAAGCCGGATGGTAAACGGTGACGCCATAGGTCCGGGTTTCAGCTTCGGGAGAATCGCCGCCCAAAGCGGCATCTTCGCCAGGATCAACGGCCTCAACAGCGCCTTGCGGCAGTTGCTCGTCGAAATAAACCACAACATGCTCGCCCTGCGGCGGCACGGAAGGCGAATAATGAGTCATACCGAATGACAAATTGCCATTTTCTGACGCCAGGGACGTATCGGCGGCAGGCGGCATGTACGGGGCTCCTGCCAATTCCGAATTGATATCGGTCGGGGCGTCCTCAAGTTGCACCGTCTCATCATCACCCCACAGATATGTGGCGAGACGACCGGGGATTTCCGTAAAAACCGTTTCCTCGCCACCATCCTGCATGGTCAGACGATACCAGCCGCCATAGGCAATTGCTGCCAAAAGGAGGGAAATCAGAAGAATAGCGCCACCCGGGACGCGGCTTTCAGGGACCGGCTCGGGAAAATTGAGCTCGGTCTTCCCACCCATACCGGATGTCTGAACACGAAACTTTTCGACAATCTCTTTGTGGTCGAGATCAAGAAACTCGGCATAAGCGCGGACAAATCCGATGGCGTAGGTCGAGCCGGGGAGTTCTTCAATATTCCCATCCTCAATGGCTCTGAGATAGGCCAGACGAATACAGAGCTTGGCCGCAACCTCAGATAATTCCATCTTTTTGCTTTCGCGGATCGTGCGAAAGGTGGCGCCGACATCGGCCTCACTATCCAAGGAAGACATTCTCACAGAAGACATCACCGACTCTGCTGGACTTTCTGCGGGACTTTCTGTGGGCTTCTCGGAGGGTGTCTGCGGGGGTGCCTCATCAAACAGATCCGAGGATGAGGCCTTGTCTTTGGGCGCAGCCTTTTGCTTTCCTCCGGAGGCCTTGGAGGATTGCTTCTTTTTTTCGCCGGATAGACCTTTTGCCTTACCGGCGTCGGGAATACCCAGTTTGAGCTTCGCTTTTTTTGCCATTCCTCTTATTCCGAAAGATCTCTGGCCACATCAAAACCCTTATTTGGCCGTCTGCCACAGAAAAAACGGCGCGCAGAGCGCTGTTGCAACTCTACATCAATATAAAACCTTCGGGCAAAATGCCCCGGAAGAAGCTTAAAGCGCAAGAAAAGATTTAATTACAACACCTTCCGATAGCAGCCGCATTTGGTGTAAAAGCGGTTAATTGCACATAAATCAGACCGTAATTCCATGGTCTCTGGCATAAATGCTTAGCTTGTCACGCACCGAATGATCCGAAAGACCGCAGAGGATGTCGAGATAATCCCGCAGGGGCTCCACCTCAAGGGTCAGCACCATATATTTCACCGGCCCGATGGCCGAAGGCGCCATCGACAAAGAGCGGAATCCAAGCCCGACCAGCGCCATGGCTTCAAGCGGCCGGCCGCCCATTTCACCGCACAGGCTGATCGGCAAATCGAGATCGTCGCAGGTTTTAACCACCCAGCGCAGGAATGACAGGACCGGCGGCGAAAGAGGGTCGTAACGCCCCGAAAGATGGGGGTTTCCGCGATCAGAAGCATAAAGAAACTGCACCAGATCGTTACTGCCAACCGAAACAAAATCCACATGGGGACCTATGGCCGGCAACTGCCAGGCAAGGGCTGGAACCTCCAGCATTGAGCCGACACGGATTTTTCGCGGCAATTTCTGTTTTCGCGAACGGGCGCGCTGAAGTTCGAGATCAAACACCGCACGGGCCGCCAGGAATTCCGAAACGTCAGAGATCATCGGAAAAGCAATGTCGAGCTTGCGGCCCGCCGCCGCCCTGATCAATGCCCGCAATTGTTGCCGCAGGATGGCGGGGCGATCCAGCCCGATGCGGATCGAACGCCAGCCCATGGCCGGGTTGTCCTGTTCTTCCAGCCGCATATAGGGCAACGCCTTGTCGCCACCGATATCGAGGGTGCGAAAGATCACGCTGCGCCCCTTGGCCTGATCGATAACCTTCTTGTAAAGCTTGGTCTGGGCATCAACATCGGGAAAGGTTGAGCGAACCATGAAGGGAATTTCCGTGCGATAAAGGCCGATTCCATCGGCGCGGGTTGCGTGCATTTGCGGCAAGTCAGCCAAAAGACCGGCATTGATATTCAGGGAGACCTTCTCCCCATCCCTGGTTTCCGCCTTGCGTGCGCGTATAGCTTCATAGCCGGCCAGCCGCTGGGCCTGGGCCCGCATGTTCTTTTTGTAAACCTGCAGGGCATCGTCGCCGGGTCGAATGATGATCTGTTCATTGTCGGCATCGACAATGATCTGTTCCAGGGCATCAATACGATTGAGAACATCCTTTACCCGCCCAAGAACGGGAATATCCATATCACGGGCGATAATCGCCACATGGGAGGTCTGGGAGCCCTCTTCCAGCACCAGAGCGCGCAACCGTTTGGGGTCGTACTCGAGAAGGTCCGCCGGTCCCATCGTGCGGGCGATGAGAACCACATTATCGGGAAGATCCATTTCGGCCGCCGTTTTTACGTCACCGGAAAGATGACGGGCGAGACGATTGGTCAAATCCTCAAGATCATGAAGCCTTTCCCGCAAATAGGGGTCTGGAATCTGGAGCATGCGAACGCGGGTATCTTCCTGCACCTTTTGAACCGCCGCCTCGGCGGTCAGCCCGGTCCGTACCACATCCCGGATACGGTGGATGAACCCCCGGTCTTCAGCAAACATGCGATAGGTTTCGAGTATGTCGCCGCTCTCGCCGGCATCGAGACCGGAAGACGAAAACAAGGCGTCAAGGGCGCTATACATATTCGAAAGGGCGGCATTGAGACGGAAAAGCTCGGCTTCCGGGTCTTCGGCAACAGGGTTACGGACAAAGATATATGGCTGATGACGGACGGCCTGTCCGATCGCCAGCCCGCCATTCAGCTGGACCCCTTCAAGACGCAGGGGAAGAAGGCCAATTCCGTCAACGGTTGAAAGTTCGCCAGCCTCGATCAGGCCACCCGAAGACACCAGCTCGGCAAGCACCATCGCCACCGTTTGCATGATGTCGGTTTCTTCCTCGGCGTATTGGCGCGTATTGGCGTGCTGAACCACGAGAACGCCGATGACGTTGCCACTACGGAGAATGGGCACCCCCAGCATCGAAGAAAATTTCTCTTCGCCGGTTTCAGGCCGAAAGGTGTATGAGGCGTGACTTGTCGCATCGGCCAGAGCGAGAGGCTTGGCATGGGCCGCAATGTCGCCGACGATGCCTTCCCCGACCCGCAGCCGGGTAAGGTGAACCGCTTTACGCTTCAATCCCCTGGTGGCGAATAGCTCGAGAATGTTGCCCGCCCGCATAACGTAAACCGAGCAGACGTCGGCCTTCATGCCGCTGGCAATGACCCGGACGATCTTGTTGAGACGCTCTTGAGGCTTGGCCGAAGCGGCCATAACGTCGCGGACCTTACGCAACAGGCGGAGAGACTTGCCCGGATCAATGACGTTCATGATCAGCCTTCCTTTTTAGCCGCTCCGCGTGTGTTCAGGGTATTTACGGCCTGATCGACCAGTTCCCGCAGAATCTCGGCCACCGGCTGTTCGACCGATACCATGCCGACGCTCTGACCGGCCATTAACGAACCATTTTCCACGTCACCATCGATTGCCGCACGACGTAAGGCACCGGCCCAGAAATGCTCAATCTCAAGCTGGGCGTCTTCCTGGCTTACCTCACCATTGTTGAATTTTTCAACAACAGTGGCCTGAACGTCGAGAAATTTCCGCGATGCCTCGTTTGCCAGGGCGCGCACAGGGATGACCGGGAAACGTGGATCGAGCTGTACCGAGAGAACCGCATCCCTGGCATTCCCCCTGATAAAGGCCTTCTTGAAATCGGGATGGGCGACGGACTCGGTTGCACAGACAAAGCGGGTGCCGAGCTGACAGCCGGCCGCCCCCATCTCCAGATAGGAGACAATAGCCTCGCCGCGACCGATTCCCCCGGCAACAAAAACAGGAACATCCGTGATTGCGGGAAGAATTTCCTGGGCAAGAACGCTGGTCGCCACCGGGCCGGTATGGCCGCCGGCCTCCATGCCTTCGATAATCAGGGCATCGGCCCCGGTGCGAATGAGTTTCTTGCCGATGCCGAGGGTCGGTGCAAAGCAGATAACCTTGACCCCGGCCTCCTTCAGGCCCTCGATCAGGGGGCGGCGGGGCAATCCACCGGCAAGCACGACATGACTGACCTTGCGCTTGATGCAGATTGCCGCCAATTCGTCGAGATCGGGATGCATGACGATAAGATTGACGCCGAAGGGCTTGTCGGTCATTTCCGCCGTGGCGGCGATTTCCTCATCAAGCAGCTCGGTGGTCATCGACCCGCAGGCGAGAACACCAAATCCGCCGGCATTGGAAATGGCCGAAACCAGATGACGCTCGGAGAGCCAGGTCATCGCCCCGCCAAGAATGGCATGGCGGCAACCGAGGAATTCCCTTCCCCGTCTCCAAAGCGCGTCCAGGCGGGCCTGACCCTCCAACTCAACCATCACGGGCTAGGAAACGTCCAGCCCATAGGCCGTGTGGAGGGCGTTCAATGCCTGTTCCGTATGTTTTTCGGCAACCAGAACGCTGACCTTGATTTCCGAGGTCGAGATCACCTGAATATTGATCCCCTCTTTGGCCAGGGCGCTGAACATCTGCTGGGCGACCCCGGCGTGGGAGCGCATACCGACGCCGATGATGGAAATCTTAACCACATCAGGGTCCGGCACCAGCCGGGCATAGTCGAGTTCGTCACGCTTTTCCTCGAGAACCGCCACGGCGCGATCGAGATCGCCCTTGGTAACGGTAAAGGTCAAATCGGTGGCGGCGCCGTCTTCCGAGACATTCTGTACGATCATATCAACGTTGATATTCGCCTCCGAAAGAGGGCCGAAAATACTGGCCGCTACGCCCGGCTTGTCGGAAACCCGCACAAGAGTGATCTTTGCTTCGTCGCGGCTGTAAGCGATACCGCTAATAACTTCCTTTTCCAAAACCTCATCCTCATCAACTATCAGGGTGCCGTTTGCGTCGTCGAAGGTCGATCTGACCTGTACCCGAACCCCGTATTTCATCGCCATTTCAACCGAACGGGGTTGCAAAACCTTTGAACCGAGAGAGGCCATTTCCAGCATCTCTTCATAGGTCACTTTATCGAGTTTCCGCGCCTTCGCAATGATCCGCGGATCACAAGTATAAACCCCGTCCACATCGGTAAAGATATCACATCTTTCCGCTTCGAGTGCTGCGGCCAGGGCCACCGCACTGGTATCCGACCCGCCGCGGCCGAGGGTGGTGATCCGGTTGTCGGGGCCAATGCCCTGAAACCCGGCTACAACCATGACCTCACCCGTCGCCAGGCTCTTTTTCGCTTCGGCGGTCTCAATCACCTCAATCCGCGCCTTGGCGTGGGCGTCGTCGGTATGAATCGGAATCTGCCAGGACAACCAGGACCGCGCCGGAATGCCCAGTTCCTGCAGGGCCAGAGCCATCAGGCCGCTGGTTACCTGTTCACCGCTGGAAACCACCGCATCGTATTCCTTCTGGTCATAGAGGGCGCCAAACTCATGAACGTGTTCGACAAGCTGATTGGTCACGTTGGCCATCGCCGAGACGACGACTGCAACCTCGTTGCCGGCATCGACCTCCTGCTTGACGCGCAAAGCGGCATTGCGGATGCGTTCAATGTCGCCAACCGATGTGCCGCCGAATTTCTGTACTATACGAGCCATAAACTCCGTCTCCCCGATCCAGCCCTTGAAGGCTCGAACCGGCATGCCAAATTTGCAACGTCACTGATACTATAAGATCGGACCAAAAGACCAATGATTGCCGCGCCCAAGGCGCGTATACATAATTTACCAGAACTTAGGCAAGCCCGTCCTGACGGCAGATCAAGGAAAATTCCATGTCCGGCACCATCGATAGCCAGGAAATCGACCGTTTTAACGCTCTCGCCGAGGCTTGGTGGGACCCCCAGGGCGACTTTCGGCCCCTGCACATGTTCAATCCCGTGCGCCTGGCCTATATCGGCGACAAGGTGGCGGCCCATTTCGGGCGCAATGCGGATGATTCCAAGCTTTTAAGCGGGCTTAACCTACTTGATGTGGGCTGCGGCGGCGGGCTGGTCTGCGAGCCTATGGCGCGCCTGGGGGCCAAGGTCACCGGAATCGATGCCGGAGAAAAAAACATCCGTGTCGCCGCCGCCCACGCCCAATCCAGCGGTCTTGCCATCGATTACCGGCAAACCAGTGTCGAGGCCCTGGCTGAAGGAAAAGAACGTTTCGACGTTATTCTTAATATGGAGGTCATCGAGCATGTGGCCGACCGCGATCTTTTCATCCGCGCCTGCTGTTCACTCCTCAAGCCGGGCGGCCTAATGATTCTCGCCACCCTCAACCGGACGGCCAAATCCTTTGCCCTTGCCATTGTTGGCGCCGAATACATCCTGCGCTGGCTGCCACCGGGAACCCACCAATGGGATAAATTCGTCAAACCGTCGGAAATCGCCGCCGCTTTGCGGAAAAACGGGTTCCAGATCACCGATATCACCGGCGCCGCCTATAACCCCCTCACCGGGTCGTGGCGGCTCTCCCACGATGTCGGGGTCAATTACATGGTGCTGGCGACAAGAGAAGGCGACCGGTGAGCGGCCAGCCCCCAGAGAAACCCGGAAAAGCCGGGGGAGCAAAACCCCGACCGGAGCCCGGCGCCCCCCCCTTGCCCTGGGTCGTCCGTTTCGCCCCCCTGATCCCGCCCGGGGGCGAGGTTCTCGATCTTGCCTGCGGCTCAGGCCGCCATAGTCGTTTGATGCTGGAGCGCGGTCACCCGGTCTGTGCGCTCGATCGCGACGTTTCACGGCTGACCGGTCTTGCCGCAACACCGGGCCTGGAGATTCTCGAAGCTGATCTTGAGACCGGCAAAGACCCTTTCGGTCCCTGCGGCATTCTGAAGGGACGGCATTTTGCCGGGATCATCGTCACCAATTATCTCTACCGTCCGCTTATGCCGGGATTATGCGCCGCACTCACCGAAAACGGCATTCTGATTTATCAGACCTTCGCCCTGGGGAACGAGGCCTATGGCCGTCCCGGCAATCCGGATTTTCTTCTCCATGAGGGGGAATTACGGAACATGGCCGAAGCGGCGGGGCTTGAAATAATCGCCTGCAATGAGGGATTTATCGACGACCCGGCCCCGGCGATCGTCGGACAGCTCTGCGCCCGTAATCCCGGCGCGGTAGAAAAAACCTAAATTTTCTCAGGCGGCGTGAAATCCCGGCCATTGCGCAGGGACGGCACCATGGCGCGGGCGGCGTTACCGCGTTCGGGGTCGATCTCGGCGATAATAACGCCCATATCCTCGCTCGCTTCAGCGAGGATCTCGCCCCAAGGGGCAATAATCAGCGAATGACCATAGGTCAGGCGCTCGCCGGGATGTTCACCGCATTGAGCCGGGGCAAAAACGAAACAACCGGTCTCAATCGCCCTGGCGCGCAGCAGCACATGCCAATGGGCGGCCCCGGTGGGGCGGGTAAAGGCGGCGGGAACGGTGAGATAACGCGCCCCGGCCTGGGCCAGGGAACGATAGAGATAGGGAAAACGAAGATCGTAACAAATCGTCATGCCCAAAGGCCCCCAGGGCGTTTGGGCGAGAACCGCCCTTTCCCCCGGCCGGTATGTTGCCGATTCCCGATAGCTTCTATCGCCCTCGATATCGACGTCGAACATGTGAATCTTGTCATAATGGGCGGCAATTTTTCCTTTGGCATCAATCAGGTAGGAACGGTTGACGATCCGCTCTGCTTCATCTTGCCCCCCATCCTCGGGACGGATCGCCAGTGAACCGGCCACAATCCAGGCTCCGGTTTCGCGGGCAAGATCGGAAAAGGCCGCCAAGGCCGGATGGTCTTTCTCGGCGAGAGCCTTGGCGAGCACGTTTTCGCGGCCCTCTTCCATCATCGTCACGCATTCCGGCGTCGTGATCAATCGCGCCCCACCTTCGGCAGCCTCACGGATCAGCGGCGTCACGGCGGCGATATTTTCCGCAATATCATTGCCGGAATTGGTCTGCACGCAGGCGACCTTGAAGTTCTCGCCCATAATTACGCCTCCAATCCCAAAAGAGCGTTCAAATGGCCCCTATGATCGAGCGCCGCCAATTCATCCGACCCGCCGACAGGCGTGCCATCGATAAAGACCTGAGGCACGGTGCGGCCACCGCCCGCCCGTTCGATCATCTCAGAACGCCGGGACGGATCGCCCATCACATTGATCTCCCGATAGGCAATTCCCTTAGCCGCAAGAAGCCGCTTCGCACGACTGCAATAGCCGCACAGGGGGGAGGTATAAATCTCGATCTCGGGCATCGGGGTTTGCCGCGTCCTTCTCTGACTAATCTAACTATCGCCAATCTGCGCCGGATGCACGGCCCTGGCCAGGGTCAGGACATCGACATTCCGCGCGCCCGCTTTATACAAGACCTGGGCGCATTCCGAAACCGTTGCCCCGGATGTCAGCACATCATCGACAAGAACCAGATTTTTCCCCTCCACCTGTGACATTCTTTCCGGGCGCAGGGCAATAGCGCCGCGCAGGTTACGTCGTCGATCAGAAGCTCTCATCCGCCCCTGGGAAGGGGTGCGGCGCAGGCGAACCAGCGGATCGAGCAAAACAGCAACGCCGGATTCCCGCCCCACTGCATCGGCCAGCAGGGCCGCCTGGTTATAGCGGCGGGTAAAAAGCCGCGTCCAGTGCAGGGGCACCGGCACCAGAATGTCCGCTGACCTGAGAAGTTCAGCCCCCGCCCGGACCATCCAGCGGCCGAAAGCCGGGGCGGCATCGGTGCGGTCGGCGTATTTTAAATTAAGAATGAGAGAACGGCTTGCGGCGTCATAAGCGAAAACCGAGCGCGCGCGGCCATAGGCGGGGGCATGATGGGCGCAGATTCCACACAGCGCGCCGGGCTCGGACTCCAGGGTAAAGGTGGTGCCGCAACGCTCACAGAGCGGCGGGGCGATGAAATCGACCGCCTTCCAGCAGTCCGAACACAAGCCCCCGATATCATCCATCATGGTTCCACAGCCAAGGCAGCGCGGCGGCAGCAGGACATCAAGCGCCATTCCAGCCAGACGGCGCCACCCTGCCCCGATGACGCCCCCTTCCTTCATATCCGATGATGATCCGGCATTTTCCATGGGCTCTATGAAGGCCCTACCGGCAGGCGAAGTCAATTTCGGGGTATTGATTCCGGGGGGCACGACCGGGCGTCTCCTCTATAATGGCCTCATGGCCGATAGCGAAAACCAATCCGCCGCCCCCTTCGACCGGGCACTCCTGCGCCAACGCCGGGACCGGGCAGCCGCGAAATGGCCGGCCCACGACTTTCTCGTTCGTGAGGCCGCTGAGCGTCTTGTCGACCGCCTGGACGACATCAAACGGCAATTCCCCATGGCCCTCGACCTTGGCTGTCATGGCGGCGAGATTAGCGCCGCACTTAATAACCGGGGCGGCATTGAAACTCTCATCGAGACCGATCTTTCCCCCGCCATGGCCGCCCGCGCCAGAGACAGGCAGACCGCAGACGGGCCGACCTGTTACGGGCTGGCGGCCGATGAAGAGGCTCTGCCTTTTGGAGAAGAAAAGTTCGACCTCATCCTTTCCTGCCTCAGCCTGCACTGGGTCAACGATCTGCCCGGAACCCTGGCCCAGATACGCCATTGCCTCAAACCCGACGGATTGTTTCTGGCCGCTTTTCTCGGCGGCGAGACCCTGAATGAACTCAGACAAGCCTGGATCGAAGCCGAGACAGCGGAAGAAGGCGGAGCAAGCCCGCATGTGTCGCCCTTTGTCGATATCCGTGATGCCGGAGCGCTTCTTCAACGGGCCGGTCTGGCCCTACCGGTAGTTGACAGCGACACCCTCACCGTAAGTTACGAGAGCGCCTTTAACCTGATGGCCGAGTTGCGCGGCATGGGCGAGACCAATGCCCTCAACAACCGCCGCCGCACGCCGACACGCCGGGCCACGGCAATGCGGGCCGCCGAGATATATGCCCAGCGCTTCAAGGAGCCGGACGGACGCCTGCCGGCGACCTTTCAAATTCTGACGGTAACGGCCTGGGCGCCTGACGCCGGGCAACCCCAACCCCTGGCGCCGGGCAGCGCCGAACAGGATCTGGCGACGGCGCTCAAATCGGAAGGCTGAATGCTTTCGTGTTTAGAGATAATCACGCAGCATGGCGACCAGGGGCTCATCGGCCGGCGGCATATCATAGTTGTCGAGATGTTCCGGACGCACCCAGGCCAGCGCCTGACCCTCCAGGGGCCTCACCAGCCCCGTCCATTTGCGGCAGACGAACAGCGGCATCAACAGGTGGAAATTCGCATAAGCATGGGAGGCGAAGGTAAACGGCGCCAGACAATTGCCGCTGACGTCGATGCCCAGCTCTTCGTTTAATTCCCGGATCAATCCCTCTTCCGGGGTTTCGCCGGAAGCGATCTTGCCGCCGGGAAATTCCCACAGCCCCGCCATCGTTTTCCCCACCGGGCGTTGAGCCAGCAGAACCCGGCCGTCACCATCGATAAGCGCGACGGCGGAAACCAGCACCACCGGCTTGGCGCCGGACGTCTTGGGCGAAGCGGCGGCAGGTGGCGGGTCGGGCTGTCGGGCCGGTGGCGTATCGGGGGGTGGTTCTGGTTGAGGCGCAGCCTCGAACTGACGCCGCGTCATGGTATAGATCATCACCGGCTTGGCGCCGCCACGGGCGGGAAAATCCCGCTCCCCTTCCGATTCGAAGTTCAGACCGGCTTTTTCCAGAATTGCCAGAGACGGCCTGTTATGGCGCAAAGTGCTGGCGGTAACTCTTTCAATCCCGCGGCTCTGAAAAAGAAAGCCGAGAAACAGATTAACCGCCTCAATGGCGTAACCCTGACGCCAATAGGGACGCCCGATCCAATAGCCGAGTTCTCCCGCCCGGCCATGGGGCTCAAGCACGATGCCGATGACACCGACAAGCTGATCGTCATCAACACGTATAATGGCGAGGTTGATCTCGCTACCGGCGATCAGGGAACGCTGGGCATGGGCAATCCAGTCCTCGGCAAGGCCGGGGGCGTAGGGATGGGGGACATGGGCGAGAAAACGGGCGACCTCCCAATTGCCGGCCAGTTCGCGAATAAGCTCGGCGTCACCCTGCTCAATACGGCGCAGACGAAGGCGCGCACTGTCCAGCGGTGCGAAATCGGATGGGGAAGAGGATCTAGCTCCGGTAGTCGGCATTGATATCGATATAGCCATGGGTGAGGTCACAGGTCCATACAGTAGCCTTGCCGCGGCCTAATCCGATATCGACGGCGATATCCACTTCCTGGCCCTTAAGATGCCTTGCCACCGGGGCTTCGTCATAACCCTTCACCAACTGGCCGTTGCGGGTGATCTGGACGCCGCCCATGGAAATCGCCAGGCGATCGCGCTCGGCCTTTTCCCCGGCCTTGCCGACGGCCATGACAATGCGCCCCCAATTGGCGTCCTCACCGGCAATCGCTGTCTTCACCAGGGGCGAATTGGCGATCGAGAGACCAATTTTACGCGCCGCCTTGGCCGAAACCGCGCCGGAGACGGAAATGGTGACGAATTTGCTCGCCCCCTCGCCGTCGCGAACGATTTGCCGGGCCAGATCGCCGCAGAGATCTTCCAGCGCCTCACGGAAGGCGACCAGATGGCGGTCGGTGACGGAGGTGACTTTCCTGTGTTTTGCCCCCTTGCCCGACGCGCAAAGCAGGACCGTATCGGAGGTCGAGGTGTCACTGTCGACGGTAATACTGTTGAAGGAGCGATCACTGGCGCGGGTGAGAAGCTTCTGCAGAACCTTTGAGGGGATCGTCGCATCGGTAAAAACAAAACCCAGCATAGTCGCCATATCAGGGGCGATCATGCCCGCACCTTTGGCAAAGCCGTTGATGGTGACGGCCACACCGTCAATTTCAACATTCCGGGTCGCCATCTTGACGAAGGTATCCGTTGTCATGATGGCGCGGGCCGCATCCCGCCAGCCTTTGGGGTCAAGGCGCTTTTTCATAGCGGCAAGTTTCGAGGCGATGTAATTGGCCGGTACCGGCTGGCCGATGACACCGGTTGAGGCAATGAAAACTTCCTTTTCCCGGCAGCTGAAGAGCCGGGCCGCACGCTTGACCGTATTCTCGACGGTGCGATCTCCGGCTAATCCGGTAAAGGCGTTGGCATTGCCGGAATTGACGACGATGGCGCGTGCCCGGCCACCCTTTAACGCCTGACGGCACCAGGCCACCGGGGCGGAAAAACATTTTGAAAGGGTAAAAACACCGGCAATGGTGGCGCCTGGATCAAGCTCGGCCAGAAACAGATCCGGCACTTTCTTTTTCTTCAGCCCGCAGGCGCCGCCGGCAACGCGCACGCCGGCAATTTCAGGCAGGGTCTGTATGCGTTTTGGGGCCAGCGGGGAGGATTTCGCCATTATCCGTTCGATATAGAGATAGCGTTAAAAAGAAAACAGCGTTCCCGGCGGCTTTTTTAAAGCCGCCGGGTCGCATGAAACGCGCTGTTTATTTCTTGTCTTTCATCGGCGTGCCGTCAAGGTTGAAAACCTCAATCTTCGCGCCATCGCGCAAATCGGCAATCATTTTACCAATAATGATCTTCGAGAGGCTGGTCGCAACTTCATTTTGTGCCTCTTCAAAGGTCGGCGGGCCGACAACCCGGCGGTCCTCAACCTTAATCACGTGCCAGCCATAGGAAGACCGCACCGGGGCCTCACTGGTGGCGCCGGGCTCTAAGGCAAAAGCCGCCTCGGCAAATTCAGGCACCATCTGGTCGGCGGAGAAGAACCCGAGATCGCCACCATTCGCGGCTTCGGGACCGACAGATTTTTCCCGCGCGATTTCGACGAAATCGCCACCATTGGCAAGTTCAGCGATGATGTCCCTGGCCTGGGCTTCGTCGGAAACGAGGATATGCCGGGCGTGGACCTCTTCGCGAGGCTCGGCGGTTTCCATCAATTCCTTGTAATGCACCCGCATGGATTCTTCATTCAGGTTATCCTCAACATAACTGGTGAGATAAGCCTGCTGAATAATGCGGCCTTCGGCCCGCTTCAAGCTGGCCTGCACATCGGCCTTGTCGAGAAACCCATTTTTGCGCCCCTCTTCTTCGACCAGCTTGGCTTCAACCACCTGATCAACAAGGGCCGGATAGACAATATCAATAGGCATTTTCTGGTATTGGGACGGCAGCATGCGGATCGCTACATCAAGATCGGCACGATACAGCTTTTCGCCGTTGACGATGGCGACAACCTGTTCTTCTTCCTCAGCAAGGGCCGGAACAGCCGTAAAACCAAGACCGAGCATAACAACGCCCATAAGAGAGACACCCAAGAGAGGGCGGAAACATGAAAACATGGAGAAAATCCTTCGAAGAATTGTGCAAAAGCGGAAGCCAGACAGCCGTAGCCCCTGGATAACCGCCGTTTCATTCAACAGCAGCGCGGAGTTTACAGCCTTCGTCTGAGGCTTGCACCTTAAAATAATTAACTGAAGGCAGGGATAAAGGGGGCGGAGGGAAGAACCGGCGTTGGAATCAGTGACCCGGCTTTGGGCCTAATCCTCGACCTCATTGGCCATGATCGGCACGGATTTCGGCAAAGCCGCCTCCACTTGCCGGGGTGACAGGCCGCCGTGAACCGCTGCAGCCTCTTTCAGAGCCATCTTGAACAGGGACTGGCGCACCTCGACCGCCAACGCCTTGCCGGACGATTGGGGAAAAAGGTGCGACGTCTCGCCTTCTGACGCAAATGGGCCAAGAACCGATGCGCTCATAAAAAAACCTCCTCCTGAGGTCCGGACACAAGAAGAGGCGGGCACAGATCGTCCGCCCAACGGGGCAGGACATCCTTGCAAGCGGCCTTCTTGGCCCTGAAATTAGAGGCTACTTGCCTCATCTAGCCTGCACTTTAAGTGTAAAACACAGCCCCTGTCCAGATATATATAATTTTAGATAAATTTTTTTCTTTTCCCCGTGGCCAGGGCGGTGGCCGGACCGCTGCCCCGGAAAAGGCGGAGAGACAGGACGGGGAAAGAAATGAAACGCCGTCAATACATTAACCGCCGTTGACAGTCCGCCACGCGCCGCCTATTTGTCTTTGGGCCGTCGGACGGTGTTTCGTCCCGATGGCAGCCAAAGGGAGCGAATAAGCCCTATTCCCCTCTTTCCCTTGGCCCATTAAACACGACCGAGGGGTGTTTTGGAGAATATATGTTAGGCGCTATCGCTAAACGGATTTTTGGCACTGCAAACGAACGTTTCCTGAAAACCCTTCAGCCCACGATTGACGCGATCAACGAGCTTGAGCCGTCCCTGGAAAAGCTGTCCGATGCGGAACTTAAAGAACGCACCGGGGAATTCCGCAAACGTATTACCGATGGGGAAAGCCTGGACGATCTATTGATCGAGGCCTTTGCCACCGTGCGGGAAGCCGCCAAGCGCACCCTCGGCCAGCGCCATTTCGACGTCCAGTTGGTCGGCGGTATCGTGCTCCACAGGGGCATGATCTCCGAGATGAAAACCGGCGAGGGTAAAACCCTTGTCTCGACGCTGCCCGTCTATCTCAATGCCCTGGCCGGCACCGGAGTCCATGTGGTGACCGTCAACGACTATCTGGCCTCCCGCGATGCCGCCTGGATGGGACAGATCTACGAGTTCCTAGGCCTAAGCGTCGGCAAAATCACCCATGGAATGACTGATATCGAACGGCGTGACGCTTACGGCGCAGATATCACCTATGCGACCAATAACGAGCTCGGCTTCGACTATCTGCGCGACAACATGAAATTCCATCTCGATGAAATGGTGCAGCGACCCTTCAATTTCGCCATCGTCGATGAAGTCGACAGCATCCTTATCGATGAGGCCCGCACGCCGCTTATCATTTCCGGACCCTCGGAGGATTCTTCCGAGCTCTATATCCGGGTCGATAAAATCATCCCGAAGCTGGCCGAGGACGATTACGAAAAAGACGAAAAGGTGCGTTCTGCGACCCTCACCGACAAAGGCGCCGAATCGGTCGAAAATCTGCTGCGCGAAAGCGGTCTGCTCAAGGAAGGGACCCTTTACGACATCCATAATGTTTCCCTGGTCCATCACGTCAATCAGGCGCTCCGGGCCCACAAGCTGTTCCAAAAAGACGTCGATTACATCGTCAAGGACAATCAGGTTGTCATCATTGATGAATTTACCGGCCGCATGATGGAAGGGCGGCGCTATTCCGACGGACTCCACCAGGCCTTAGAAGCCCGTGAAAACGTTCAGGTCCAGGTTGAAAACCAGACCCTGGCCTCAATTACCTTCCAGAATTATTTCCGCCTCTATCCCAAGCTCGCCGGCATGACCGGCACGGCAATGACCGAGGCCAATGAATTTGCCGAGATCTATAAGCTCGAAGTCATCGAAATTCCGACAAACCTCCCCTGTACCCGTGAAGATCAGGACGACGAGATTTATCGCACCCTGGTCGAAAAGGACGATGCCCTGATCAAGTTGATCAAGACCTGCCAGGAGCGCCGTCAGCCGGCGCTTGTCGGCACGGTCAGCATCGATCGCTCCGAACATCTATCTAACCTCTTGAAGAAAAACAAAATTCCCCACAAGGTGCTCAACGCCCGCTATCACGAACAGGAAGCCCAGATCATTGCCCAGGCAGGTGTGCCGGGCGCCGTCACAATCGCCACCAATATGGCCGGGCGAGGAACCGATATTCAACTCGGCGGCAATTTCGACATGCGGGTGGCCGAAGAACTGGCCGATGTCAGCGACCAAGCGGAACGGGAAAAACGCATCGAGACCATTGGCGGGGAAATCGAAAAGGCGCGCCAGATCGCCCTCGAAGCGGGGGGGCTCTTCATCATCGGCACCGAGCGCCACGAATCGCGGCGCATCGACAATCAGCTGCGTGGACGCGCCGGTCGCCAGGGTGATCCCGGCGCATCTGGCTTCTTTCTCTCACTCGAAGACGATCTGATGCGGATTTTCGGCTCTGAACGTCTCGACAACATGCTGCAAAAGCTCGGCATCGAAGAGGGCGAGGCCATCATCCATCCCTGGATCAACAAGGCGCTTGAAAAAGCCCAGCAGAAGGTCGAGGCGCGGAACTACGATATCCGCAAGAATCTGCTCAAATTCGATGATGTCATGAACGACCAGCGCAAGGTCATCTACGACCAGCGCAAGGAAATCATGGGTGCCCCCGACGTCGCCGAGACCATCGCCGACATGCGCCATGAAACGATTTGCGACATCGTCGATCTTCACATTCCCGAAAAGGCTTATTCCGAACAGTGGAATCTCGAAGGCCTCCATGCGGAGACCCTGCGGGTGCTGGGCACCGATTTGGCGATCAAGGAATGGGGGAGCGAGGAAGGGGTCGACCACAAGGTGATCTTAGAGCGCCTGCTCAAGGCCGGTGACCAGAAAATGGCGGAAAAGGCGGCTAATTTCGGAACCGATACCCTGCGGATGGCGGAAAAGAGCCTGCTGCTGCAACTTCTCGATCAGGCCTGGAAAGATCACCTGTTATCCCTCGACCATCTTCGTCAGGGAATTGGTCTGCGCTCTTATGCCCAGCGCGACCCCTTAAACGAGTACAAGCACGAGGCCTTCAACCTGTTCGAAGAGATGCTGGTTCGGGTGCGGGAAGCAATCACCGGTGTCCTCTGCCATCTGGAGATCAGGACCGGCAGCCCCGAAGACGCCGAAGTTCAGCGCAAGCCCCAGGCGATGGAGGAACATCACGGCGAGAATGGCGCCCCGGCCCGCAACCAGCCCGTCCAGAATGCGCCGGCGGGCCCCATCAACCCGGAAGATCCGGCCAGTTGGGGCAAGGTCCGGCGCAATGCGCCCTGCCCTTGCGGTTCTGGAAAGAAATACAAACAGTGCCACGGCAGCATCAGTTGATGGCCTGACGACCAGCTGGTTTTAGGAAAGACCCTGGCGGCCCATTTCGAGAAACTTGTCCCGGCGGCGCTGACGCAGCGCCCCGGGCTCTACGCCCAGACATTCCCCCAAAGCCTTGTCGATAGCGTCGCCAACCGCCTTGATGGTCGGCACCGGGTGGCGGTGGGCCCCGCCGACGGGTTCTGAAATAATATCATCGATAATCTTCATATCGAGAAGGTCGTTGGCGGTCAGTTTCATCGCCTCGGCGGCTTCCTTGGCCTGATCGCCGCTGCGCCATAAAATGGAGGCGCAGCCCTCGGGTGAGATCACCGAATAGACAGCGTTTTCAAGCATCAGCACGGCATTGGCGGCGGCAAGGGCGATCGCTCCCCCGGACCCGCCTTCTCCGATCACGACGCTGATCAGGGGCACCTTGAGGGACAGACAGGTCTCTATCGAACGGGCGATTGCCTCGGCCTGTCCACGCTCTTCCGCCCCGACGCCGGGGTAAGCCCCAGGGGTATCGATCAAGGTGAGAATGGGCAGGGAAAACCGCTCGGCAAGTTCCATCAAACGGATTGCCTTGCGATAGCCCTCGGGCCGGGCCATGCCGAAATTATGGGTCATACGGGCTTGGGTATCGGCCCCTTTTTCATGGCCCAGAACCACCACCGCATGGCCGTTGAAGCGCCCCAGACCGCCGACAATGGCGCGATCCTCGGCAAAGCCGCGATCACCGGCCAGCGGCGTAAAATCCTCAATCAGAGCCGAAATATAATCGACCGTATGGGGTCTTTCGGGATGCCTGGCGACCAGGACCTTTTGCCACGGGCTGAGCTTTGCATAGATCTGGCGCAGGGTCTTGTCGGCCTTGGCCTGCAACTTTGTGACTTCATCGGCGATATTGATATCACCGTCGTCACTGAGATGGCGGAGCTCTTCGATCTTGGACTCAAGGTCGGAGATCGGTTTTTCAAAGTCTAGATAGTTCTGCATGGCGGTTTTCTAGCATAGAGCGCGGACACAGAGAAGCGCCAAGACGACGGCAAAAAAAGGGCGACGGGTTTCCCCGCCGCCCTCTTAATAACGATGCAACAGCTATTTCTAGCCGTTGGCCGCGATCTGCTTGGCCTTTGCAACCATAACCTCGGCCTGCTTGATCGATGCAATATCGATCAGGCGGCCATCGAGGGTGACGGCACCCTTACCGGCCTTGGTGGCCTCAGCCATGGCGTCAAGAATACGCTGGGCCTTGGTGGTTTCTTCCTCGGTCGGGCTGAAGACCTGATTGGCGAGGTCGATCTGGCTGGGGTGGATCGCCCACTTGCCTTCACAACCCAATGTCGCCGAACGGTTGGCCTGGGCAATGTAGCCGTCGGGATCGTTGAAATCACCAAAAGGTCCGTCGATCGGACGCAGACCGTTGGCCCGCGCCGCGACAACCATGCGAGCGACGGCATAATGCCACATGTCGCCCCAATGGACTTCGCGATTGCCGTCGCCGTCAGGATCGGTCAGCACGTGATAATTGGGGTTGGGGCCACCGATGACCGTGGTCTTGGCCTTGGTCGAAGCGGCGTAATCGGCGACACCGAAATGCAGCGATTCGTTGCGCTTGCTGGCGGCGGCGATTTCATGGACGTTCTGCATGCCAAGGGCGGTTTCGATGATCATCTCAAAGCCGATGCGCTTTTTGCACTTCATGGCGTCTTCGGCCTGGGTAACCAGCATATCGATGGCATAGATGTCGGCGGCGGTACCGGCCTTCGGGATCATGATCAGATCCAGCTTGTCGGGCGCCTGTTCGATCAGATCGACAACGTCGCGATACATGTAATGGGTGTCGAGACCGTTAATCCGGACCGACATGATCTTGTTGCCCCAATCGATGTCGTTGAGACCCTCGATGATATTCTTGCGGGCCTGTTCCTTTTGATCGGGAGCAACGGCGTCCTCGAGATCAAGGAAAATAACGTCCACGCTGGACTTTGCAGCCTTTTCAAACATATCCGGATTACTACCCGGAACGGCCAACTCACTTCTGTTCAGACGGGCGGTCGCCTGCTCGACAATATGAAAACTCATTCGTCCCACTTCCCTCACGTTGAAGGTTTCAAAAAAAAACGGATTTCAGGGGAAAACCTCTAGCCTGAAATGAGGGGGGAACATGATCGACCCGCCCCGAAATGTCAATATCAGGCCGATTCCAGGGCCTTCAACCCCCTTTTTTGGCCGGATGCCGGGCCAGGGGATGATGCTGCTCAACCAGGGATTTCAAGCGTTCGGACTGAACATGGGTATATATCTGGGTGGTTGAAATGTCGGCATGCCCCAGCATCTGCTGGACGCTCCTCAAATCGGCGCCGTGATCAAGCAGATGGGTGGCGAAGGCATGGCGCAGCACATGGGGCGACACGCGCTCGGCCTCGATTCCGGCCTCAATAGCCAGTTGTTTCAACATCTGGCCAAACCTGTGACGGGTAAGATGGCCCGATCCGGAACGCGAGGGAAACAGCCATTTCTCAGCCTCCGCACCGGCCTTCGACCCGAGTGAAGCAGTCCGCGCCGGGCGATAGGCGGCAAGGGATTCCGTCGCCGGGTCGCTTAAGGGAACCAGTCGCTCCCGACCGCCCTTTCCCTTCACCCTGAGATAGGTCATATCCCGGCTCAGCGCCGAAAGGGGCAGTCCGACGAGCTCGGAAACCCGCAAGCCGGTCGCATAAAGGAGCTCAATCAGGGCAATCAGGCGCAACCCCTTCATGCCGCCATGACGGCGTGCCTGAAGCATCAGGCACTCGATTTCCACCTCATTAAGAATACGCGGCAGGGACCGCCCCTGGCGGGGGCTGTCGATGACGCTTGAGGGATCGTCGGTGCGAATCCCTTCAGCATTGAGAAAACGGTAAAACTGACGGAGGGAGGAAAGCCGCCGGGCGCTGGTTCGCGGCGAAAGCCCGCCCTTCACCAGATGTTCGAGATAATCCCGCAGGGCCTGGCTGTCGGCATCCGCCGGATTTGTGCCGGCGGCGGCAAGAAAACCGGCCAGATCGGCAAGATCGCGCCGATAGGCCTCAAGGGTGTTGCGGGACAGGCCCCTTTCGGCGGCCAGCATTTCAAGGAAAGTTTCAACGTGACGGGCCATTGGCGGCCCCTCGGCCCGCTGCTTGACCATAACCGCCTATAACCCCGCTTTGATCGCCGCCTCAATCGCCAGCGACCGGGCCTCGGAATCCAGCCCAATCATCCGCATGCGGTTGACGACATCGTTGAGAATGATCGGATTGATCTCTTCAAGCCCTTCCTCGCCGAGCACAATCAGGGCAAGAAGGACTGTTTCGGCCAGACGCAGTTCCTCAGAGGCCAGCCGGAGACCGTAAAAAAGCGCCGGCGGCGGCAATTTACCCGGCATCTCGCCGGCACTTGTTTCAACGAGATCATTGTTGACCAGAATCTGCCAGTGGTCGATTCCAATGGGTTCGCCCAGGGCATCGAAAAGGCTGAGGACGACAGCGACCAGATGGGGGTCGGGGCGGTTATCATCCCCTTTATCCCCGGAATCATTCCGCGCCTCGTCCAGGGCTGGTCCGGTCTCGACAACAAGCTCACCTTCGGCCCCGGCAACATCCGCCGCAACCGCCTCGACCTCTTCGACCGCCATCCACGGGGATGAAGGCGCCGCCCCCATCATCCAGGATTCGACAATCTCTCCATCCCAGACCACGGCATCATATTCATCGGCGAGTTTTGAAAGAATCCACAGGCGTACATAGGCGTCTTGCGCCTCGGGCAGGGTTTTGGCTTCGGCTTCGGCCAGATCAAGCCAGCTCTTGGCAAGCCCCGGACGGCCGACATAAATCAATGCACGGCCCGCTTCCTCGGCAAACCAGATCAATTCCGACGACGGCGTGATGTTCTCCAGCAAGGGCTGGATAAGCCGCGCCACCGGGCCGTAGAGATCGTCCTTGCGGGCCCGTTCGAGAAACGTCAGCAACACTTCAGCCTTTGCCGTCGGTACGCCCTGCAGGTGGGCGGCGCGCAGCAACAAGGCCCGGCCACGGGGACCAGGATAGGTTTCGGAAAGGGTTAAGGCCTTTTCCAGTTCCTCGGCGGAAAATTCAAGGCTGCCATAAATCTGGGCCAGGGCGACGGTGTCGAGAATGCCAGCCGCCTCGGCCCGTTCGGCGGCAGCCAGACGGATTTCAGTGTCGGCATGGGGATAAACGGCGATGGCGCGAAGCAGTGCCGGGTCTGAAACCGTGATGACATCGTTTGGCAAATGCAATCCGGCGGCGCGGAACATCGCCATGTAAAGGGGGGTGGGATCAGGCAGACTTTCAACCTGGCCGTTCCAATCACCCAGAAGCGCTCCGATCAGGTTGGAAAAGACCGGGTCTTCTTCACCGCGCTCCCGCATCAGGGAAAGACCGAGCTGAGCGCGGTCGTGCTCGCCGCTAAGCGCCTGACAGAACAAAAGGGTGCGTCGCCAATAGATATCCTGATATTGCGAAATAAGCGCCCTTATCTGGGAACAGGCCCCCGCACTATCGTTGACCAGCAACAGATTATCGAGATGAGCCCGCAACAACACTTCGTCAGCCAATTGGGGCTGGGCAAGCCGCAACAGCTCGTTTACAGCCGCCGTGTCCCCCATCTCCATCAACCGTTCAACCCGCAGGGAAAGAAGGCTGGGCCCCAACGCAGGTCCCGCCGGAACCGAGGCGGTGGACAGCAAGAGGCGCCGGACAAGGTCCTGTTTTGTTATCGAATCCGTTCTGACGGGGAGACGCGGCAACAGGTGTTCGACCAGGGGCCGCGGCGTGGCAACCCACATATCAGTGCCAAATCCGCCCTCGTTTTCACCCAGAACGCCAACCGAATCAGGGTCGATTGTTTCCAGGCTTTCCACCTCCATCTCAATCTTCACCGGAGCGCCGGGGGTCGGCACATCTGGATGAACCTCATCGACGGGAAGCGCTTCTTCCTGCAACAATAAGGGCTGGGGGGAAGGCTTCTTTAGCGGCGCCTTCTTTGGCGGCGCCAGGGGGCGCGGCGCGGCGCGCTCGGCAGGGGACGGAAACCCGGCCCAGGCCTCACCCACGGCCATCAGGGCAGCCAGGCCCAAAATAAAGCCGGCAAGCACCAGGGGGGATCGAAGCCTATCCCTTAAAGGAGGGAGATTTATTGACAGCTTGAAATACCTGGACATGAAATGGCCTTCAGTTCGGAAAACTGTCATCAGGCAACACTTTTTCAACCGTCGAGGAAGGTGCGGGAATATCCCAGGTCGCCAGAAAGACAAAAGCCCCCGCAACACCGGCAAAAATAAGAACAAAGATCATTCGGGCAATTTTCGTCATCGGCCTTTTTCCGCCCTTTATTCCTGGGTTCCGGGCGTTAACACCGGCCCCCCTTAAAAAAATCGTACGCCTTGAACCTGGTCCCCATACCCACCGGCAACGGAGACTGGTGTCCGGCCCTAATGTGTGTGATAAATTCGTACTGTGGCGAGAATACGGCAGTCTATCGGCCATCGCTGGTCGATTCAACAAGACAGGCACCGCCATGAACGCCCCTTTGAGAGTCGGGCCTTGTTCTGATTACCGGGCCTTGTTTCGATAGATTGTCAGGAATCTTTTGCCAGAATGATGGCTTCCTCCCCTTCCCTTTCCCTGCCCAAGACGATTGTCCTGATCGGCATGATGGGCGCCGGAAAAACCTGTATCGGCAAACGATTGGCCGAAGAGCTCGACATTCCCTTCACCGACGCCGATATGGAGATCGCCGAAGCGGCGGGATGCAGCGTTTCGGAAATCTTCGAGATTCACGGCGAAGCAGCCTTTCGCGACGGAGAGCGGCGGGTTATTTCCCGCCTGCTCGATAATCCGGTCCATGTTCTGGCTACCGGCGGCGGCGCTTTCATGGATCAGAAAACCCGCCGCCTGATCAAGGAAAAGGCCATTTCGATCTGGTTGAGGGCCGATATCGACCTGTTGCTGAGCCGGGTTCTTCGACGCAATACCCGGCCACTTTTGAAAAAAGGCGACCCCCGTCAAATCCTTGAGAAACTGATTGCCGAACGATACCCTGTCTATGAGAAAGCCGACATTACCGTCGATTCCGTTGACGCCCCCCCGGAAGTAACCGTTGAAAACGCTTATAACGCTTTGAAATCACACCTTGAATCAGGGCCTGACACGAGCGGACGGAAGGCCACGTCCCAAGGGGCGGCCAAATGACGGCAGCCGGCGCCCAAACCGTACGGGTCGATCTCGGCCAGCGCAGTTATGACATTCTCATCGGCACGGGAATCCTGGAAAATGCAGGAGAAACCCTCTCCCCCGTCCTGACCCAAAAACGCGCAATTATCATCACCGATGACAATGTGGCGGATTATCATCTCGCCACCTTGACCAGGGCGCTTGACGCCGCCGCCATCGACCATTCGGAAATTGTCCTGCCCCATGGGGAAGCAACGAAGGATTTTTCCCACTTGCAAGAGCTGGTCGAAAAACTCCTCGATCTCAAGGTCGAACGCCAGACCACCTTGATCGCGCTGGGCGGCGGGGTTATCGGCGATATCACCGGATTTGCCGCCAGTATAACCTTGCGTGGGATCAACTTCGTTCAGATGCCGACCACCCTGCTTTCCCAGGTCGACAGCTCGGTCGGCGGCAAGACCGGCATCAACACACGCCACGGCAAGAACCTCGTCGGCAGCTTTTACCAGCCGCGCCTGGTGCTGGCCGATATCGCCACCCTGGAAACCCTGCCCCGGCGCGAGATGCTTGCCGGTTACGGGGAAACGGTCAAATACGGCTTGATCAATGATCCGGCCTTTTTCGGCTGGCTGGAAGAAAACGGCGCGGCTCTGTGCGCCGGCGACGAGGCTTTGCGCATTGAGGCGGTAAAGACGAGCTGCCGCGCCAAGGCGGCTATTGTCGCCGAAGATGAACAGGAATCGGGACGCCGCGCCCTGCTTAATCTCGGCCATACCTTCGGCCACGCCCTGGAAGCCGAAACCGGCTACTGCGAGCGTCTCCTTCACGGCGAATCGGTGGCCATCGGCATGGTCCTGGCCTTCGACCTGTCGGTCAGGCTGGGACTCTGCCCGGCCGAAGATTGCGAACGCGTGGCCCGTCATTTCCAGGATGTGGGGCTGCCGACAAGCCCCGCCGACATTGCCGGGGAAAAGCTTGCGCCCGAGGCCCTTCTCGCCCATATGGCCCAGGACAAAAAGGTCCGCGACGGTGCGATTACCTTCGTCATGGCCCGCGGAATAGGCCAGGCCTTTCTGACCGAAGACATCGGAAACGAGGATCTGCTGGCACTTTTACAGGACCATTTGGCTGTCTGACGGATCGGATTGAAGGGGAGATTGATCACTTGAACTTTTCTTCTGAAGAAATCTGGGCAGCCATTGGCGCCATTTTTCTGCTGCTTTTCTTTTCCGCCTTTTTTTCGGGCGCCGAAACGGCCCTAACGGCGGTTTCCCGCGCCCGCATCCACCAACTCGCCAAGGAGGGCAACCGGCGGGCAAAGCTGATCGAAAAGCTTCATGAACACAAAGAACGCCTGATCGGGACCGTTCTGCTGGCCAACAATCTGGTTAATATTCTGGCCTCGGCTCTGGCGACCAGCCTTTTGATCGGCTATTTCGGCGAAACCGGAGTCGCCTACGCCACCATCGTCATGACCATCCTGGTGCTGGTTTTCGCCGAGGTGCTGCCCAAGACCTACGCCATTAATTATGCCGAGAAAACGGCGATTTGGGCTGTCCCGATCATCCGTGTTCTGGTGACGGTGCTCTATCCCATCACCCATGCGGTGCAGTTGGTGGTCAAAAGCGTTCTCCATCTCCTCGGGGTCAAAACCGTTGGCGACATCGGAACCATGAGTGAGGAAGAGTTGCGCGGCGCCATCGACCTCCATGTAAAAGGCGAACCCGAGCACCACCACGAACGCGCCATGCTGCGCAGTATTCTCGACCTCGATCAGGTCGAGGTGGGGGAGATTATGGTTCATCGCAAGGATGTTTTCATGATCGACAGCGACCTTGCCGCCAAGGCCATCGTCGAGCAGGCTCTTTCCAGCCCCTATACCCGCATCCCCCTGTGGAGTGGCGAGGCAGATAACATAATCGGCGTCATCCACGCCAAAACCCTGCTTTCAGCCGTTAACCGGCCGGAAGGCATCTCAGAGCGGCTCGATATCGCCTCACTGGCCGCCAAACCCTGGTTTGTCCCCGAAACGACGACATTGTTCCAGCAGCTTCAGGCCTTTCGCGCGCGCCGCGAGCACTTTGCCCTGGTCGTCGATGAATACGGCGCCCTCATGGGCATCGTCACACTGGAAGATATTCTTGAAGAAATTGTCGGCGATATATCCGATGAATTCGACCTTGCAGTGCCGGGCGCCTCCGTCCCCGGTGTGCGGCCTCAGGGCGAGAACAGCTATATCATTGCCGGCGACGTCACTCTGCGCGATCTCAACCGCCGTTTTGACTGGCAATTACCCGACGAAGAGGCCGCCACCCTGGCCGGGCTTGTCTTGCAGGAAGCCCAGCGGATACCCGATATCGGCCAGGTCTTTAACTTTCACGGGTTCCGCTTTGAAATTTTGCGCCGTCACCGCAACCAGATCACCTCGCTTTACGTCACGCCACCACCGCCGGAAGCGGAGGATTAGGGCTGGGCAGAGCACCTGGGGACGGAAATCCCCCCTTTTTGCCCTCTTGACCGGTAAGCGCCTTCCCTGCCAAAATTATCGGTTCCGATGGGGAGAACAATTTAACAGGGAGGGGGCGCATAAAATGACACGCAAAATCGTTCCCGATATCATCAAGGATCAGAAGTTTCTGGGGATTTCCTCGGCTGTTTCGGTACGCGAAGCGGCCAAACTTATGTCGAAACACAAATTCGGCGCTCTTATGGTGGTCAAGGATGACCAGCTTGAGGGGATCATTTCCGAACGTGATATCTCGAACAAAATCGTTGCCCAGGGCCGTGACCCGGACAAAACCAAAGTTTCTCAGATAATGACCAAGAGCCCTGAAACGGTACACCCCGACGACACTGCCATGAAGGCGCTTGCGCGCATGCATGAGAGGGGTTTTCGGCACCTGCCGGTCCTCAACGGCGAGACGATTATCGGCATTGTTTCAATCCGCGACCTCTATGCCGCCGCCAAAGACCAGCTGGAAGACGATTTAAAAGACCGCGACGAGTTCATCTTCGGAAGCGGTTACGGCTGTTGAGTTTCGCCCGTATTTAACTATTCGGCTCAAAGCCCCCTTGGCATAAGGGGGCGGCGCCTTATCTGGCGTTGAACTGCGTCTGGATGGGCAGAGCCCACCCTGGAACAAGGCCTGCGCCATGCCTCTTTCGACGCCGCAAGAACGCGAGCCCCTCCACAGGCGCAATGTCGAATGCCGCGGATATAAACGCGAGGATGGCCTTTATGATATTGAGGCCCGTCTGACCGATACCAAAGCCTATGATTTTCCAAATGAATTTCGTGGTGAGATTAAAAAAGGCGAACCGGTTCACGACATGTGGATCAGGCTCACCGTCAACGCGGATATTGAAATCACGGCGGTGGAGGCGGTCATGGACGCCTATCCCTACCGCATGTGCCCCGATATAGAATCCGCATTCAAAGCCCTTGAGGGCCTGGTGATCGGGCCCGGCTGGTCGCGAAAGGTAAAGCAACGGATCGGTGGAACGAAGGGCTGTACCCATCTTGCCGAATTGCTTGGTCCCTTGGCCACTGCCGCTTTCCAGACCATTGTCCCGCTGCGCCAGCGCCTTGAAAAAGCAGCCGCCGGCCGACAGAACACAAAAAAGAAGACGCAATCAGGCGATCAGCCGCCGCCGCCCCAGATCGACAGTTGCCACGCCTATGCCCGCGACAGCGATGTGGTGAAAAAACACTGGCCGCAATTTTACAAAGCCGGAAAATAAACGGGTATTGCGGCGAGGAGAGAGGTTAGAGAGCCTTTTCCGTCAATCGGCCCTCGTCCAGGCTTTCCAGGCCGTCCATCGTCGAGTTCCCCTTTGTACTGGAAGAGTGGATCCCGTGCCCGGCCCTGATATGACCGATATCGGTCGAAGCAGCGCGGAAATAACTGAGAATAAAGACCCGCATGGCCGCTGTCAGGCTCGATTCGTCACGCTGAGCGTCAACCAGCGTCGCAAGATCGTGAATGCTTTTAACCTCCCGCTCGGCGATTTCCTCCAAGGCGCTCCACATGGAACGCTCCAGACGCATGGAGGTGCGGTGGTTGCCAACTTTTATATTTCGGTTGATCAGGGTGCTCTGGGCCAACTTCATGGTTTGGTTTTTATTCTCATAAGCGTATGCCATCACAATCCTCTCAATCCTGTGCCTGATATAAATACGATCACCAGACAGGCAAAATATACGACTTTAAGTATAGGTTAACTGAAAAAATAATCAATTGACGGTTGTGCCTCCTCCCTGGGCAGAATCTTCATCCGGAGACAGGGTCGCCAGGGAAAGGGCATGAACCGGTCCGGCGAGTTCATCGGCCAGGACAGCATAAACCCTGCGCTGGCGCTCAACCCGCGACAACCCGTCAAAAACTCCGGCAACGATTTCGACGCGAAAATGGCTTTCCCCCTCCGCCCGCGCGCCCGCATGTCCGGCATGTTTAGCCGATTCATCGATGACGGCCAGTTTTTGGGGATTGAGCGCTGTTCTCAGCTTTTCATTAATTTTATCGGCGACGGTCATGATTTTGTTATTCCCGCAAAAGAATTAAGGAAAAGCATTCGGCTAATATACATTCCTGCGCAGTGATTTACATCACATCTTGGTAAGATATCCCCTTGTCCCGGGGTTGCCAGAAGCCCTCCGGACACCCATACTTTGGAAGTGAACAAAGACAAATCAATACCCTTGGAATCTTTTCCCTGGGAGGCAAAAAAGCCGCCCCGGGCCTGCGATCATCCTGCCTGCGATGCGCCCGGCGACCACCGGGCGCCGAGAAGCCGGGAGGATCTTGAAAGTTATTTCTGGTTCTGTCTCGATCACGTCCGCGATTACAACAAGGCCTGGAATTACTTCGCCGATATGTCGCTCGCCGAGATCGAGGCCTATAACCGCTCTGACATGCTTGGTTGGCGACCGACCTGGCCTCTGGGTGAAAAGGGGAGCGCTGCCTCTGCCGGCGCCGCATTCGGGATAGAGAACCCCTACGATGTCAGCGACGAGGACGAGAGCGAAAACGGTTCGCAGAGACGACGGAGTGGCGGCGCGAAAGAATATGAGCCCCAGAGAAAGGCCCTGGCTCTGATCGGACTCGAACCGCCCTTGACCATCGAAAGGCTGAAGGCCCGATACAAAGCCCTGGTCAAACGCCATCACCCGGATGCCAATGGCGGCACCAAGGAATCCGAGGAACACTTTAAGAATGTCAACGAGGCCTATATGGTCCTTAAATCTTTTCTTTGCACAGACTGATTTTATGCAGCCTGATCGCGCCTGATACTGGAAAACCAATGACCAAACAGACGACAAGCGAACCCTCCACCCGCACCTCCCTCGGGCCGGCGGATATGCCCGATATTACGGTTTCCGTGCGCCAGATTTTCGGTATTGATTCGGACATCACCTGCCCGGCTTTCAGCACATCGAGCGAACATGTGCCCGATATCGACGATGCCTATCGCTTCAACCACGATACCACGCTGGCCATTCTCGCCGGTTTTGCCTTCAACCGCCGGGTGATGATCCAGGGTTATCATGGCACCGGAAAATCGACCCATATCGAACAGGTTGCCGCCCGTCTCAACTGGCCTTGCGTGCGGGTCAACCTCGACAGCCATATCAGCCGCATCGACCTCATCGGTAAAGACGCCATTGTGCTGAAAGACGGTAAACAGGTCACCGAATTCCGCGAAGGGATGCTGCCCTGGGCGTTGCAGCGGCCGACCGCCCTTGTTTTTGATGAATACGACGCCGGCCGCCCGGATGTGATGTTCGTTATCCAGCGAATTTTGGAAGTCGATGGCAAGCTCACCCTGCTTGACCAGAACGAGGTTATCCACCCGCACCCGGCCTTTCGCCTGTTTTCGACAACCAATACCATCGGTCTTGGCGACACCACCGGCCTTTATCACGGCACCCAGCAGATTAACCAGGGCCAGATGGACCGCTGGAACATCGTCGCCACCCTTAACTATCTTCCCGAGGAGGAAGAGCAAAAGATAGTCCTCACCAAGGCGCCGGGTTACGACACCAAGGAAGGACGCAAAACCGTCGCCGCCATGGTTCAAACAGCCGAACTCACCCGCAACGGGTTTATCGCCGGCGATATTTCAACTGTCATGTCGCCCCGCACGGTTATTACCTGGGCGGAAAACGCCGTCATTTTCAAAGATACCGCGCTCGCCTTCCGCCTCACCTTTCTCAACAAATGCGACGAGATCGAACGGGCTATTGTGGCCGAATATTATCAGCGCTGTTTTGACGAAGAACTGCCCGAATCGGCGCTTGCCGCGCCCCAGGCCTGACAAGCCGCCCCATGTCGGCTGACAATAACAGCAGGGAAAGCGCTTCCCGCTCCCCCCAGACAGAGCGAACAGACACCTTCAAGCGTGTGGTGGGGGCGGCGCTACGGGCGATTTCCGGCCACCTGGATGCCCGGGTCACCTTTGGCTCTGAAAACGGACCGGCCACGGGGCTGAATGAAAGCCCGGAAACCGGCCCTGAAACGGTGGTTTCCCTGCCCGCCCCGGCTCATGGCCTGACCCCTGCCGTCGCCTCCCCCTTGCGGGGCGAAGCCGATAGCCACGCCTTGATGCTGCGCCATCACGACCGGCGCCTCCATGCCCGCAATCGGCCCGGCGGCAAAATGGGACGGGAAATATTCGACGCCATGGAACAAACCAGAGTCGAAATTCTCGGCGCCCGGCATATGCCCGGAATCGCCTCTAATCTTTCCGCCGCCCTTATGGAGCGTTATGTGAAAGAGGGTTATTTTGATGCCCAGAGTCAGGCTGATTTTCCGGTTTCTGAAGCGGTCCGCCTGATGATGCGCCAGACATTGACTGACAAAGCCATTCCCAAGCCAATGAACAGGCTGACAAAGCTATGGGATTGCGTGCTGGCCTCCCGAAAGGACTTCGCCACCCTCGAGCCTGTGCTTGACGATCAAGCCGGTTTTGCCGCCGCCGCCAGGCAGCTGATTAAGGAGTTGGCCCTGGGCGAAGACCTTGCCGAGACCGAGGAACTTACGGAAGAAAGCGAGCACGAACGCAGTGAAGATGAAGAAGGCAACGCCGAGGATCAGGCCGAAGGCGGCCTGGAAGCTGATTCCGGCGCCGACATGGACGACGGTGCGGGATCGGAAGAAGACAGCCAGCTTTCAGACAGAAGTGACGCCGGGCTCTCCGAGCTTGGCGAGGCCCGGCCCGGTCAATCGGCAGGCGTGCCCGCCCATCCCGGCGACAACCGACATCCCCTGGAACGCTCCTCCTATACGCCCTATACAACCGGCTTCGATGAAATCGTCGCTGCCGCCGACCTTTGCCCGGAAGAGGAACTGAGTCGTCTGCGGGCCCATCTCGACGACCAGATTTCCCATCTCAAAGGCGTCATCGGGCGGCTTGCCAATCGTCTCCAGCGCCGCCTGCTGGCCAAGCAAAACCGATCCTGGGAATTCGACCTCGAAGAAGGCCTTCTCGATGCCGCAAGGCTAGCCCGCGTCGTTACCAACCCCCTTCACTCGCTTTCCTACAAGGTCGAAAAGGACACCGAATTCCGCGATACCGTGGTTTCCCTGTTGATCGACAATTCGGGCTCGATGCGCGGACGACCGATCGCGGTCGCCGCCATGAGCGCCGACATCCTCGCCCGCACCCTGGAACGCTGTGGGGTCAAGGTGGAAATCCTCGGCTTTACGACCCGCGCCTGGAAGGGCGGCCAGTCAAGGGAACGCTGGGTGGCCGACGGCAAGCCGGCCCATCCGGGGCGGCTTAACGATTTGCGCCACATCATCTACAAGGCGGCGGACGAACCCTGGCGTCGCGCCCGGCGTAATCTCGGCCTGATGCTGCGCGAAGGCCATTTGAAGGAGAATATCGATGGCGAGGCCCTGCTATGGGCTCACCAGCGTCTGCTGGCGCGACCCGAACAGCGGCGTATCCTGATGGTCATCTCCGACGGGGCGCCGGTCGATGACTCAACCCTTTCGGTTAATCCCGGCAATATCCTCGAACGCCATCTGCGCGACGTGATCGACTGGATCGAAACCCTCTCGCCTGTGGAGTTGATCGCCATCGGCATCGGCCATGACGTTACCCGCTATTACCGCCGCGCCGTGACCATCGTCGATGCGGAACAGCTCGGCGGCACGGTGATGGAAAAGCTGGCCGAATTGTTTGAAGAATCCCCGTCACAGGCCGCCACAAATCACAGGCCGGGCCATACCCGGCGCATGCACTAGCCCCCCTTGTGTCCCACGTTGGGACAATAAAAAAGGCCCGCCGGTTCAGCGGGCCTCATTATCTTCGTCGAGTTGGGTGCTTTAGGCGGCGGCCTTGGAAAGCGCCTTTTTGATCCGCCTTTTCGCCTTGCGGGCGTCATCGCCAAGCTGGGCGTCGGGGGCGGAAACGAGAAAATCGTCAATTCCACCCTTATTCTCAATCGTGCGAATAGCGGCCACCGAGAGACGCAGGCGCACCATCTCGTCCAGCGCCCCGGAATAAAGAGAGGCCTGCTGAAGATTGGGAAGAAAGCGGCGACGGCTTTTGTTATGGGCGTGGGAAACATTGTTTCCGGCCATAACACCCTTGCCGGTGGCCTCACAGCGTCTGGACATAAGTGATCCTCGCGTTCATCTTCGTTAATTCATAAATCGCCCGAAACGGGCCGTAGCCGTGGCTTTTAGGCCAGAGCTGCGGCTACGTCAAGTCGAAAGCGGTCATTTCCCCTGAAGAAATACCTCGAGCAGGGTTTGAGCCGCCGCCGTCGGCGTTATTTCCCCCGCAACAACCCGTTTTTCCATCGTCCCGATGAGGTTCGATATCTGCTCATGGCCCCTGAAAGCCGCCGCCAGGGAGTCGTTAATCTCGCTCCACAGCCAGGTTTTTGCCTGTTCGGCACGATGAGTGGCAAATCCCCCGGATTTCTCGCGGGCATCGCGAAACGCTAATACCGCCTGCCAAATCTCAGGGATCCCATCCCCCTTAAGCGCCGAACAGGTCTGTACCCTGGGCTGCCATTCGGCATAGGCGGGCCGGATCAGACGCACCGCATTGCCGTAATCGGACGCCGTCCGCCCTGCGGCCTTGGCCAGATCGCCGTCGGCCTTATTGACCGCCAGAAGATCGGCGATTTCCATGATCCCCTTCTTGATGCCCTGCAACTCATCGCCGCCCGAGGGCAAAAGCAGCAGCAGGAACGTATCGACCATGTCGGCCACCGCCGTCTCCGATTGTCCGACACCGACGGTTTCAACAAAGACAACATCAAAGCCCGCGGCCTCGCAGGCGAGCAGGGCTTCCCGGGTTCGCGCCGCAACGCCACCCAGGGCCCCGCTGCTGGGAGAGGGCCGGATAAAGGCGTCTTTCGACTGGGAAAGCCCGGCCATGCGGGTCTTGTCGCCAAGGATAGAGCCGCCGCCGCGCTTTGACGACGGGTCCACCGCCAGCACCGCCACCTTGTGCCCCTGGTCGATGACATGGAGACCAAAGGCCTCGATAAAGGTTGATTTACCGACACCAGGCACCCCGGAAATGCCCACACGGACGGATTTCCCGGCATGGGGCAAAAGATGGGCCATCAATGTCTCGGCCCGGCGACGGTGATCCGGACGGGTCGATTCGATCAGCGTGATCGCCCGGGCCAGCGCCCTGCGGTCGCCGTCGAGAACAGACCCGGCAAGCGCCTCCAGCTCCGCCTTTTCGCCCTTGTCCTTTGTGCCGCTTTTTGCCGCCATTCCCGACCGGCTCCTTATTTCGTTTTCTTGGGAGTCATTTTTTTCATCACCGCCTGAGAGAAACGTTCGCGGGTTTCATCGTCGATGTCGGCCATCACATCCTGTTTGGCCCGGCGGATCAGCAATGCCTGCTCGATCAGTTTCGTCCGCTCCTGATTACCCCCGACTTCAGGCGGCACCAAAGGCACAAACGGCTTGGGTGACGAGGCAGATGGTCGGGACGGTGCGGCCGGGGCGGGGGAACCGCCGGGAAAAGGCGCATCCTCGGGCAGGGGATTGCCGACATTAGCCAGCGCCGCACGGATCATCGCTTCCTTGTCGCCCTGATAGAGCCAGCTTTCCCCCTCGGCAGCGGCTTTGTCAGCGGGCTTCTTTTTGGCGCGTTTAGGGGCAGCCTGCCCGGCTTTCGCTTTGCCCTTAGGGGCCGCCTTTGCCTTTCGCGGCGGCTTTTTCTTCGATTTGCCGAACAATCCCATCTTCAAAATCCGTAATAGAGATAATCTTCGCCGCCATATTAGCCCGGCGAATGCCGCCGCGCCATGGGGCGCTAGTTCGGGGTGCCCAGAATCAGACCGGTCTGGTCGGGAAACTCTTCTTCCAGGGCATGGCGGTGTTCTTCCGCCTCCTGCTGTTTTGCCCACATGGCGGCATAAACGCCCTTTTTGGCGAGCAGCGCCCGATGGCGTCCGCGCTCGACAATGCGGCCGGCTTCGAGCACCAGAATCTCATCGGCCTCAACCACGGTGGAAAGACGGTGGGCAATGACCAGTGTCGTGCAATCGGCGGAAACCTGTTTGAGCGCCGCCTGGATTTCCTTTTCAGTGTGGGAATCCAGCGCCGAGGTGGCCTCATCAAAAATCATGATGCTCGGGTCTTTCAGGATCGTCCGGGCGATGGCGACCCGCTGTTTTTCGCCGCCAGAAAGTTTCAGGCCCCGTTCACCGACAACGGTCTGATAGCCCTCGGGCAGGGATTGGACGAAATCGTGAATACTGGCGAGGCGCGCCGCCGACTCAATTTCCGACGGGCTGGCCCCGGGCCGCCCATAGGCGATGTTGTAATAGATAGTGTCGTTAAAAAGTACCGTGTCCTGGGGAACGATGCCCATGGCACCGCGCAGCGAGTCCTGGGTAACCTCACGCACGTCCTGGCCATCGACGGTGATCCTGCCGCTATCGGCATCGTAAAAGCGCAGCAACAGCCTTGAGATGGTCGATTTTCCGGCCCCGCTCGGCCCGACGATGGCGATGCTCTGGCCTGTCTGAACCTTGAACGAAACTTGCGCCAGGATCGGGCGCCGGGGATCATAGCCGAAATTAACGTTCTCGAAGGCGACCACCCCGGCCCCGACCTCAAGCGTCTTGGCATCCGGGGCGTCGACAATCTCGCCCTTTACATTGAGAAGCTCGAACATGTTTTCCATGTCGGTCAAGGACTGCTTGATCTCGCGGTAAACGAAACCGAGAAAATTGAGCGGCAGGTAAAGCTGGATGAGATAGGCGTTGACCAGAACAAAATCACCGATGGTCATGGAACCGTCGACCACGCCGTTGCCGGCCATGATCATGACGATGGTCAAACCAACGGCAATAACCGTCCCCTGGCCGATATTAAGAAACGACAGGGATGTCTTGCTGCGCACGGCGGCAGCCTCAAACTGTTGCAGGGAAACGTCAAAGCGCCGGGCCTCATGCTCTTCATTATTGAAATATTTAACGGTTTCAAAGTTGAGCAGACTGTCGATGGCCTTGGTGTTGGCCTCACTGTCACGCTTGTTCATCTCGCGGCGAAAAATGATGCGCCATTCGGTGACCAGAAGCGTAAAGGCGATATAACCGGCAATCGTCACGAAAGTGACCAGAGCGAACCAGATTCCATAAAGCCGCCACAGGATGCTGCAGACGAGAACGATCTCAAGCAGGGTCGGCAGGATATTGAACAGCATAAAAGTAAGCAGGAATTCGATTCCCTTCGTCCCGCGCTCAATGGTGCGCGACAGGCCGCCGGTCTGGCGGTCAAGATGAAAGCGCAGGGAAAGCCGGTGCAGGTGGCGAAAGGTTTCAAGGGCGACGCTGCGGATGGCGCGCTGGGATACCTTGGCGAAGACCGCATCGCGCAACTCGCCAAAGACCACCACCATGACCCGCGCCAACCCATAGGCGAACAGCAGCCCGAGGGGAAGAACCAGCACCGCCGCCCCCTCGGCGCTGAGGATATCCACTGCCTGCTTATAGAGAATCGGCACATAGACGTTGACGATCTTGGCGGCAACCAGAAGCCCAAGCGCAACCACCACCCTGATTCGGAAATTCAGGGAATCTTTCGGCCACAGATAGGGCAACAAGGCGCGCAGGGTGCGCAAATCATTACGCGGGCCGGTTCTTTGTGGTGTCTCGCCGAGAGGTCTCATGGGCTTTCAGGGAATAGAAAAAAGGGACTAAACGAAACTCGCAGGCGCAATTCAGGGCTTCTTTTTATCCATTGCGGGCACATCCGCCATACCCTCTGTGCTGCGAATATGAATATCGGTTTGAGGGAATGGAATTTCAATTCCCGCTTCTCGGAAGGCGGCATCGATAGCAAACCGGATTTCGCTGGAGATGGTCAGGCGGCGATCTATTTTGGGGACGAAAAACCGCAACTCGAACAAAAGCGCGCTATCGCCGAAATCCCTGAACAAAACGGTTGGTTCGGGAATCCGTTGAATGTCGGGGTGATTGGCGGCGATCTCAAGCAAGACCTCTTTCACCTTTTCCACATTCGACCCATAGGCCACCCCGACCTTAATCTCGATCCGGCCGCGGCTGTCCTTGTGGGTCCAGTTAACCACCGCGCTGGAGAGAATCTGGGAATTGGGAACGATTACCGAGGCGTTCTGAAAGGTCATGATCTCGGTCGCCCGCACGTTGAGCCGGTGGATGATCCCTTCATGATTGCCGACAACAACCCAGTCGCCGACCTTAACCGGTCGCTCGACCAATAAAATCAGCCCGGAAACGAAATTATTGACGATATTCTGCAGGCCGAAACCGATACCCACGGAAAGGGCGCCGGCGACAATCGCCAGATTGGTCAGGGAAAGCCCAAGCGCGGTCAGGGCGGCAAGAGCGGCGACAATCAGACCGATATAGCCGACCGCGGCCTTCAACGAATGGCGTAAACCGGCTTCGATTCGGGTCTGTGGCAGAATACGTTCTTCGAGTCCGCGTTGCAGCCAGCGGAAACCGAAATAAATGGCGAAAAAGACAAAGCCGGCAAAGAAAAAATTGCCCATCGACACGGTGATGCGGTCAAGGCTGAGACCGATAACCGAGCTTTGAAGCCAGTCAGAAATATCCAGGCCGCTGATATCCCATATGGGGAAAAACAGGATCAGGCCGATAACGATCAGCCCCAGATTGAGGGTGAACATCACCCAGAATTCCAGATACTTGCTGCTTTTCTCGTTAAGGGTCAGGGCCCGGCGTATTTTCTTGGGCAGCTTGCGGTCGCCGAGAAGAAGAAAATTAAGTGTTTCCCTGGCCAGTTGGCGGGCAAGCCACAAGCCGCCGATCAGCACCCCGCTCCACACCAGATTGCTGGCGATATAAAGGGAAAGATTGCTGTAGCCGAAAATAGCCCAGAGAGGAACCGTCAGGGCCGCCGCCTTGACAACGATCAGAAGCAACGGCCAGGTCTGGTCGCGAACCTTGAGAAGTTCCTGGGGTGCCAGAGAGGGCTTCTCTTCCAGGGGCAGCAAGGGGGCGGCTTCTTCCAGATCGGCGGCCACCGAGCGCCACAAACGCCGGCGCAGGAGGAAAAGAATCCCTGCCGCGATCAGGCTGTTGGTGACAAAGCCAAGGGCGCTTGTCAGTTCGGGACTAAAGGATGAGGGATTAAGAGAGATGCCGATAAAGATATAAAAGGCGAGGATCGTCGCGAGAAAAGTAATCCCGCCGTTGATCGCCCGGGCGTTTTGCGGCGACAGGGGCGCAATGGCCCAGTTCGAGTCATCCGGGGCAAGGGCGGCAAATGAGAAACTGTCCACCAGAACAAGAAATACCAGCGCTATGCAAAGACCGGCGGTGGCGATCTCCTCCCTGCCTGCCGAAAGAAATCCCAATCCGGCGAGGGTGAAATAAATCATCCCGATGATGAGCGAGGGGATGAGCCCGCGAGCGACCCCTTCGACGATGGCGGCGAAAAGACGATGGGCGTAAGACGGCGTATCCTCCCGTATTGTCCGTCCAAAGCGAAGAATGAGCCATTTGCGCAGAAGAAGTCCCACATAGGCGGTCAGGCCGAGGCCAAAAACGACAAGAAAGAAGACGATGCCTCCCCGACCGGAAGCGATTCCAGAGGCCAGCCATTCAAAGGGAATTTTTACCAACCCGTAGAGAATGCCGACAAACTCCGGCACCGCTTTGAGCCAGACCTTGGGATCAAGCGGCGAGGGTCCGCGATACAACAAATGCTGGGAAAGCTGGCTCTGGCGGACGGAAAGAAATTCGCCCAGGATTCGGCTCGCCCTGGTCTCGACGAGATCGGCCCGCAGCATGCGCCCCTTGAAATCGCCGAGCTCTTCCTCAAGGCTCCGGCGTTGTTCGGCAACTTCGGCTGATTCCGGCGACTGACCTTCTTCGGGCGGCGGGCCGAGGGTGTTGAGAAATTCCTGGGTCAGGGAGGCTTTTTCTTCCGCCTCGCTATAGGCGGCCAGGGCCTCGTCGCGCACCCTCTCGACGCCGTGGCGGATGTTGTCGAGTTCGGCCTCGGATATCTTGGGGTTCTCCAGGGCAGCCCTGGCGCTGTCGAGACGGGCGTTCCAGTCCGTCTCCATCTCTTTGAATCCCACCGCGCTTTCCTCGCCCATTTGGGCGGCAAGCGGTGCCGGCGCCCCAACAGCGATGATAAGAGCAAATATCAGAGCAACTGCATTCCCCCAATAGCGTCCTGGAACACCGATACTCACTGGTTCTCCTCATCGAGGGAGCGTTTCAACAGTAGATAGAGCTTGCCCACATCGGCGGAAAGAAATACCGATTCGAGGACGTCGCTGCGGTCGATCCGTTTCGACTGGTTGAGAATGCCCTCAAACTCGGAAATATATTCCAGAACGTAACGGCGGAATTCCTCGTCGTTTCTAAACTTGTCCCGCACCCGATCGCGAGTCTCTGTAAAGCTTTTCCCCGACAACAGACGAACGAAAATACCCTTGTCGCCCTTGAGAAACCGGTTCCAGACCGCATCGGAAATCCGCGCCCCCATGAGACGGTTGATATCGATTGCCGCGGAATTGAGCTTTTCGATGATAAAGCTTGAGGAACGCAGAAAACTGCTGCGCCGGGCCTCAAGGGTTTGTTCGGTAACGATCTTGGCCTGGGCGGCGGCCTCTTCCGACGCCCCGACAAGTTCTTCCATCTGACGGCGAAAGGCTTCTTCGACCTCCTTTGACTGGGCGGTAACGCCGCGCACTGTCTGTTCGAGGTCTTGCATCTGGCCGCGCAGGGCCTGACGGATATTACCCATCCGCACCGAGGCATTGTCGGCAGAACCAGTCATTTTACCCGCCTGATCGGCGAAGGATTCCCCGACCTCTTTAACCTGGGCGGTCACCGTCTCCCAGGCTTCGGTCATCGACGATACGTGTTTTTTCAAAACGTCGTCTGCTGCCTTGGTCTGCGCCTCTGCACGCGCTGCCGTTGTGCTGACCTCATGGGATTGTTCGCGCAAGGCCGTGCGGGTATCGCGCACCCGGGCATTGGCCTGCTTGGTTACCTGGATCAGGTCTTCGAGCTGCTCACGGATTGAATCTTCATGACTGCCCAACTGGGCGGTTGCCCGATGGGAAGAATCAAGCAGTTCCTGAGCCATCTGGTGAAAGGTTTCACCGATGGCGCCGATCCGCGCAACGCCTTTTTCGGTAGCCGCCATCAACTCATTCGAACGGTGGTCGAATTGATCTCCAACTTCGCGGATACGCACAGAAGCGCGGGAAGAGGACTCGTTGAGGGCATCGGCCTGGCCGGCGAAGAGATCACCGGCCTCACGAATCCGGGTAACCGCCTCGTCGGATGCTCCGGCAAGGTCTTCCCGGCGCTGGCCCAATTCGACGCCGACCTTCTGCACATTCAGCACCGCCAGTTCCGTGCTTTGGGTCAGCTCCCCCGCCTTTTCCTTGACCGAATTACGAATATGCTGGCCCAGCTCGGACAAACGGTCGCCGCCATTCGCCAGATCCTTGAGCGCCGCAGTAAGGAGCGCGCCAATTTCCTGGGTCCGCATTTCGAGACGGCCGCTGCCGGCCTCCAGGGCGGTTTTCTGTATTTCCACTGCATCGCCAATCCGTTCGGCCTGCTCCGCCGCTCCTTCCGAGGCAATAGACAGCTCTTCGGAATAACGCTGGAACTGATCGCGCACATGGCGAGCCTGATCCAGTGTCCGGTCGGTTGCCTCCATCAACTCGTTCGACTGGAAGCGGAGCCCTTCGCGCATTTCGCTCTCTCTGGCGGTCGCCTCGGCGGAGGATTTTTCAACGGCCTGGGAATATTCCCGGAAAGCTTCCATCACCTCACGGGTCAAAATCATATTCTTGCGAATGGCGTCGCCAACTTCTTCCGCCTCTTTGCGGATGTTTCGGCGAATCTCATCGGCCCGGGCGGCGGTGCGGTCGGAAACTTCGCGCAAATCCGCAAGCTGTTGTTGCAGGCCTTCATTGACTTCCGTCGTTCGTTCACCGAGCTCGACTGAAATCCTGTGTAATCCCCCCGTCTGTTCTTTCAGCACAGCGCCCAGTTTATCGGCATTGGCCGCCGCCTGTTCCGACGCCGTCTGCAGCGCCGAGGTCTGTTCGGCCAGGCTTTCAATTATCATCCGGGAACGAGCCTCGGCCTCGGCAGAGGGGTGAGTCATTTCGCGTAACTGGTAGAGAAGGGTGGCAACACCGCGTTTCAGTTCCCGCTCACGAAAAAACCCGACAATGACCAGCCATAACAAGGCAGGGGGAAGAAAGGCGCCAATGACAAAGCCGCCAATCTCGTGGGGAAGGAAGGCAAGTAGGTTGGCCCAGCCGATCTGGTCGCCGACATAACTGGCGACCATCCCCAGCCAGGCGAGGGTGCCGATCCATCCTATGATGAGAATAAGGCGCATGATGATTCCGCTGTCTCCGTTTCGTTCAATGACGGGGAACTGACGCCTCGGTAATGGCGAGACCCTTCGCCACCGCCTATGCGGCTTTGCTATTCCTCACGATCAGGCCCAAAACCTCGGATGCGGCCGTCGGAATACTGGTCCCCGGCCCGAACACCTTGGCGACGCCCTTCTCCATTAGGAAATCATAGTCCTGTGGCGGAATGACCCCCCCGCAAATAACGAGAATATCCTCCCCACCCTGTTTGGCAAGCTCGTCGATGAGCAAAGGCACCAAAGTCATGTGTCCGGCGGCAAGGCTGGAGACGCCAACGATATGCACATCGTTCTCGATGGCCTGACGGGCGGCCTCTTCCGGGGTCTGGAACAAGGTCCCGATATCGACATCGAAACCAATGTCCGCAAAGGCGGTTGCGATCAGCTTGGCGCCGCGATCATGGCCGTCCTGGCCCATTTTAACCACCAGCATGCGGGGTCTGCGCCCCTCATTCTCGGCAAAGGTATCGATCTCGCTTTGAATCTCTTTAAAGGTGTCATCCCCGGCAAAGGCGCCGCCGTAAACCCCGGAAATGCTTCGGCTTTCGGGACGGTGGCGGGTATAGACCTCTTCCAAAGCGCTTGAAATCTCACCCAGGGTCGCCCGTGCCCTGGTCGCCTCGATAGAAAGCGCCAGCAGGTTGCCCTCGCCGCTTTCGGCCGCCTTGGTCAGGGCGGCCAGAGCCTCCTTGCACCGTCCGTCGTCGCGCTCGGCACGGACTTTATTGAGGCGGGCAAGCTGGGCCTTGGTCACCTGTTCGTTATCGATACTGAGGATATCGACATCGGTGTTTTTTTCCGGCTTGTACTTGTTGACCCCGACGACGGTCTGTTCGCCGCGATCGACCCTGGCCTGACGCCGCGCCGATGATTCTTCGATGCGCATCTTCGGCAGACCGGATTCCACAGCCTTCGTCATGCCGCCCATTTCCTCCACTTCCTCGATCAGGGCCCAGGCGGCCTCGGCGATGGAATGGGTGAGATGTTCCACATAATAAGAACCGCCAAGGGGATCGATAACATTGGGAATGCCCGTTTCCTCGGCAATGATGAGCTGGGTATTGCGCGCGATACGCGCCGAGAAAGGCGTCGGCAGGGCGAGCGCTTCGTCAAACGAATTGGTGTGGAGGGACTGGGTGCCGCCAAGTACCGCCGCCATCGCCTCGATCGTCGTCCTTACAATATTATTGTAGGGGTCCTGTTCGGTAAGGCTGACGCCCGAGGTCTGGCAATGGGTGCGCAGGGCCATGCTGCGGGGGTTTTTGGGATCAAACTGGCGCATGACCTTGGCCCACAGATAGCGCCCGGCGCGCATCTTGGCGATTTCCATGAAAAAATTCATGCCGATCGACCAGAAGAATGACAGACGCGGCGCGAAATCATCCACATCAAGGCCGCGGTCGAGCGCCGTGCGCACATATTCCAGACCGTCGGCGATTGTATAGGCGAGCTCCTGCACCTGGGTGGCGCCGGCTTCCTGCATGTGATAGCCGGAAATAGAGATTGAATTGAACCGCGGCATGTTTTTCGACGTGTATTCGATGATATCGGCGACGATGCGCATGCTCGGACCGGGGGGATAGATATAGGTGTTGCGGACCATGAACTCTTTGAGGATATCGTTCTGGATGGTGCCCGAGAGTTGATCCTGGGAAACCCCCTGCTCCTCGGCAGCTACGACGAAACCCGCCAGCACCGGCAGAACGGCGCCGTTCATGGTCATCGACACGCTCATCTTGTCGAGGGGAATGCCGTCGAAAAGGATTTTCATATCCTCAACCGAATCGATGGCGACGCCCGCCTTGCCGACATCGGCGACAACACGGGGATGATCGGAATCATAGCCCCGGTGGGTGGCCAGATCGAAGGCGACCGAGAGGCCCTTCTGGCCGTTTTTCAGGCCTTCGCGATAAAAGGCGTTGGATTCTTCCGCCGTTGAAAACCCCGCATACTGGCGCAACGTCCAGGGACGGTTGGCGTACATGGTCGCCTGGGGGCCGCGCAGAAAAGGCGGGAACCCCGGCAGGGTGTCGAGATGGGCCAGCCCTTCCAGATCGGCTGCCGTGTAAAGCGGCTTTACCGTCAGTCCTTCCGGCGTTTCCCAGTCCAGCCCCTCAACGGGCTTACCTTTCAGTTCCTTGGCCGCATTCTCGCGCCAATCGTCAATCGTCTTTTTCGGAAAGTCAGTCATGTCCCACCTTATCGTGTCCGCGCTCAAAAGACCCCCGTCCCGAGGGCGGGCAGTATAACGGCATGGGTGCATAGCGCAAAGAATCACGGGCCCATGTATTCAGACAGAGCTTTGCCCGGCTTTTTTCAAGTCCCACACCCTGGGGTGTCATTCACCGAGCCCCAAAGTTATTACTTACGTTATAATCTCTTGAGCCCCTTTTTCACCTTGACTAGATGTTATAACATATGTCCATACTATGTCCGACACAGCCATTTCCGGGAGTTTTTCCGTGCATCAGCTGAAAATCCGCAAGATCGGTAATTCCCTCGGCGTCACCCTGCCGCGGGAAGCCGTCGCCGAATTAAAATCGGCCGAAGGCGACATCCTCTATCTCACCGAGACGCCGCTCGGATTCCTGCTCACGCCTTATGACCCGGCCTTTGCCGAATCCATAGCGGCTTTTGAAGAAGGAGCGAAAGAATACCGCAACGCATTGCACGAACTCGCGCCGTAACCCGTGGCCTGGCGCGCGATGAGCATCTGATTGGCGGCCTCCACGGGGCGCTCCAAAACCGCTATGGCGGGCGCGTGAACCTGCCCGGCATCGCCTCCCCCGACCGGCAAAGGATGGCCGCCGCCCTGGCCGCCGGGCGCAAGCTGTTTGAACGCGCCGCCCCGCCCCACCGCCTCGCCGCGGCTTATGGAAAAGGGCTGATTAAGGCCAAGCCCTTCGAGCACGGAAACCTCGCTTTGGCGCTGGCCGTTATCTACGTGATTTTAAAGATCGGCGGCTTTCGCCTGATCGCCCCGGAGGCCGAATGCGTCGCCCTGATGCGGGGGGTGGAAAGCGGTGGAGTGGATGAAGACGCCCTGAGCGCTTGGATCAAGACAAATAGCGAGGCGGCCTGATCGCCCCTACCAGGTGAATGCGGCGATGGCGCCCGAGGGCTTTACGTTTCCTTCGGCGCAGAATTTCGCCACCCGTTCAGGGTCCGGCATCTCACCGGGCTTTAATCCCATTTCCTCCCCATGGAGACCGCCTATAACAAACAGGGAATCGATCCCGGCGCCCACCGCCCCGGCAATATCGGTGCGCAGGGAATCGCCGACCGCCAGAACTTGGGCCCGGTCCTCAATTTCAAGAATATCCAGGCAATGCCCGTAAACTTGCGCCTCCGGCTTGCCATGATAGCGCACATGGCCCCCCAGCTCCTCATAGCGCCGGGCCAGGGCGCCGGCACAGATCATACGGGTTCCGCCGCGAACCACCTCGATATCCGGGTTGGAGCAGATCATCGGCACCTTGACCGCGGCGGCGCGGCCGAGGATGTCTTCGTAATCGGCAACGCTTTCACCCTCCCCCCAGGGGCCGGTATTGAGCAGGAATTCCGCCGCCTCTATGCTCTCAACCACATCAAGATCAATGCCTTCGAGCATATTGCGGTCGCGGTCCGGCCCGATATGGTAACAGCGCGTACCAAGCCCCGCATACCAGGGATCGTCGCGCTTGCTTAAATGGTCATAGGCCTCCTGGCCCGAGGACACGATGCCGTCATAGAGCGACGGGGGAATGCCGAGCTCGGTTAGCTGGGCGGCAATGACATGGGTACGCCGCGGCGCATTGGAAAGAAGCACGATGCGTTTTTTCCGCGCCCGTAGCTGTTCCAGGCAATTGAACGCGCCGGGATAAACCGTAACGCCGTCATGGATCACCCCCCAGAGATCCAGAATGAAACCGTCATAATCCCCGGCCAGCTTTGAGAGACCGGCGTGAACGGGCAGAGTTGAAGATGAAGGGGCGGCTTGCGGCATTGTGAGGTTACTTGCTTTCGCGGGTCAGCCGTGGTTTGCCGAACAGATACCCTTGAGCGAAATCGACCGGCTGGTCGAGAAGCTCCAGCACCTGTTCTTCGGTTTCCACCTTGTCGACGATCAGGTCCAGATTGACCAGATCGAGCATTTGCTTCAATTCCTTCATATCCCCCTTGTTCCTGACCTCCCGCAACAGGAGATCAACCGGCGCCTTGATGAACTTTACCCGGTGGCGGGCGAGTTCCTCGTAATTCATGTCCAGGCGCGCCACCTGATCGACGGAAAAGCGGAATCCAAAATGGGCGAGCCGGTCCAGATCGGCAAGGTCCGCCTCATCGAGCTGCGCCATATCCTGTTGGCTGATCTCGAAAACGAGGCTTGGCGCGAGCTCGTGATTTTCAAGCAGAAAGCGCATGAAATCCTCGAAGAACTCCTTATCGAGCAGGGAATGAGTGGAAATATTGCAAAAGAAAAGAAGGTTGCGGTTTCTTTTCTGGGTATCGCGGACAAGCTGGATACAGCGGAAAAGAAGCATGTTGTCGATCGCCGCGATCAGCCCTTCCCGCAAGGCTATATCGAGATATTGATTGGGAGAGAGCACCTTGTCGCCAGTGCGAAGGCGGGAAAAACATTCGAAAAAATGGAGCTTGCGCTGGGGCAGGCTGACGATCGGCTGAAGCATGAGATCGATCCGCCCGTTATTGAGGGCGTCACGCACTTCATCGAGAATCTGCGCCTCCTCGCTACTCGACCGAGAGGGCTTCAAAGTGGGCTCCAGACCGTCACTGACCGGAGCGGGCTGGGCCGAAAGCCGGGGGGCTTTTTCGGCTGCCTTTTTCGCCGATGGGCCCTTCTTTGCTTTATCCGCCGCCGCCGGCTTCTTCTTTTTCGCCGGGGCCGGCCCTGCACTCACCTTGGGGGCCTGCGTCTCTTCGCTCTGTTGTGGTGCAGGGGTTTCCGGCTGTGGGGGTATGTTTTTGATCAACTCCACCTTGTCGGGAACGTTGAAAAGCCGGCTAACCAGATTGCGCTGTACCTGGTCTTCGATTTTTTCCAGAAGCGACACTTCTTCCTCGCCGCCCCCGCCGCGTTTGGCATTAAGGATCAGTTGCGCCGTCTTGCGCGTGCGCGCCAGTTCCGAAAGGGTTTCATCATGGGCCGCACGAAGCCGGGATATTTCGGCCCGCAATCTTTTGACGATTCCAAAATGAAGAACCGCAAAATGAAGAAGAGACAGGACAAGCAACAGGCCGGCGCCGAACGCACGCGCCTGATCGGCGGTGATAGAAGGATAGCGTTCAGGCAAAATCCCGGCCACCGCCCAGGCGAGGACAAGATAGGCCAGAAACACAAGAATATTCAGCATCGCAAACTCTCGCCCTTTAAAGAATCCCCGACAAACAGGCCAGACCCTGAAGGTTCCCTCATTCCGGCCCCCGTTTCAACGACGATTGCTTCAACGGTGATCGGCCCCCACCGCCTCACTCACCGACTTAAAACCGTCCCGGCGCAGACAGTCGGCCAATTCCCGCTTGATCCGGGCGACCAGTGAGGGGCCATGATAAACCATCGCCGTATAAAGCTGAACCAGAGTGGCGCCGGCGCGGATTTTCACGTAAGCCTCGGCGCCACTTGAAATGCCGCCGACACCAATGAGGGGAAGCTTTCCCCCGGTCAATTCATACATCTGGCCCAGAACCCGGGTCGAAAGGGGAAACAGGGGTGGTCCGGAAAGGCCGCCAATTTCCGAAAGATGTGGACCGTGTAGCCCTTGCGGGCGGGAAATCGTCGTATTGCTGACGATCAGCCCGTCGATCCCTGCGGCCAGAACCGTATCGGCGATCTCGGTGTATTCTTCCCCTTGCTGATCAGGGGCAATTTTGAGCAGCAGCGGCGGCAGGCTTTCGACCAATCCGGCACAGGCCGCCTTGCGGGCCTCCATGACGCGGGCGAGAAGCTTCGAGAGATGCGCCGCCCCCTGCAGGTCGCGCAGGCCCGGCGTATTAGGAGAGGAAACATTAATCACCAGATAATCGGCAAAGGGCGCGCAAGCATAGATCCCTTCCACATAATCAGCCGCCGGGTCCTCGGTCTCCTTGTTCTTACCGAGATTAGCGCCCAGGAGTCCCTTTGGACGGGCCGGATCGCCTCTAAACGTCCGAAGCCGGGAGGTAAAAGAGGTCAGGCCCTTGTTGTTGAAGCCGAGACGCTGGATCACCGCCCCGTCCTCTTCGAGCCGGAACATGCGGGGCCTGGGATTTCCCGCCTGGGGGCGCGGCGTCACGGAACCAGCCTCGACGAAGCCGAAGCCGAGCCTGAAAAGCCCGGCAATCGCCTCTGCATTCTTGTCGTATCCCGCCGCCATGCCGAGAGGATTTGCGAAATCCCGCCCCCAGACCCGGCAGGCGAGAAGCGGGTCGTCCTTGCCCCGGGAGGCATAAACAAATCCATGTTTGAGCGCCCAGAGACTAAGCCCATGAGCGTTTTCAGGGGTCAATAACCTGAGCCAGGGCCAGACAAGCCGGCGATAGAATCCCTTCATCTCAATCCTGCCCGCCGTTTCCATAGAGCGTTTCGATCGGGGGAAACTGGTGGCGATTGTCGGAGCCAAGGGGAAGATCATGAAAGGCGATCACTGCGTTAAGGGGCAGCGGTCCATAGAGATGGGGAAACAGTTCGTCGCCCCGCGAAGGCTCCCATCTCAAAACTTCGCCCAGCCCGCCGGGATCAACAACCAGAAGAACCAAATCCGTCATACCGCTGCAATGCCGTGCAGCGCTTTCCCGGACCTGGGCAATAGTTGAAAGATGCAGGAACGCCCGCGTCTCGCCGTGGGAAATATCAGGGCGGCCGAGAAAGAACCCTTCGCTTTCGGCAACCTCCCACAGGCTGCGCGGGCAGAGATGATAGATCGGCTGATCGGACATGGCCAAAGCCTATCCCCATTCCCTTAAACGGGAAAGGATGCTCTTGGAAAATACATAAAATGCAAGGCTTTGCATCCTACATCGCAACCCGCCCAAGCCATTGCAATCTGCATTGGAGCAGCTTAACAGCCGGTTTTCCGCCTTTACGATTTTCTCTTTTTTATCAATCTGTTAAGTCATTTTTCCCAAATTCCGCCCCTCTGGCCCGCCCCTTGCGCTGTGTCAAGGCAACGCAACACGGGATTGAAAGAGGAGACTTGAAAATGACTTGCTCATGTGACGACAGGGACAGGGAATCCGAAACCCCCCTTGAATACGCCCTGCGGATGGTTTCATCCGTCGACGATCATAAATACACCGTCGTGCCCAAAGAGCCGACGCCTGAAATGCTGGAATCCGGGGCCTCGGTCGGCGGCTGCAGCACCGCCCAGGCACGCAACATTTATCTCGCCATGCTCTGGGCCTGCGACACTTAAACCTTAACCCTCGCGGCAAAAAGCTGCCACCGCCCGGTTATGGGCGACGATCTGCTCCTTGGTTGAACGGGCCAGAACGTCGCCCTTGTCGGGCACAATCGAGCGCACCCAGCCACAGCCGCTAACCGTCTCTGCGCATCCGCTCAAGCTCGCCGTCAAGCTCAACAGTATCAAGGCGCAAAACCGCCTCATCGATTTTTTGCCGTTCAATGGCATGGTCCACCTCCTGTTTGGCGAGATCAAAGCGGGCTTCGACACGTCCCAGTCGCCGGGCCGTCCACCATCCCGCGATCAGCAGAATGGCGACCAGCCCGGCAAGAAAAAGTCCCGCACTCACGCCTTGTGCTCACGGACAAAAAAGGCGGCGATCCCGGATATTGCGATGGCGGCGTCGACGATCATCTGCCACAGGCCAGGATCGAGATTGATGTGAAGGGCGGCCAGCACAGCGGCCAGACCGGCATAGGTTGAGGGTTCGCGCAGGCGATCGATAACGTAGTTGAAAAATTTACTCATGGTTTTCTCCTTTACTCTATGTCGTTGTAAAAAAGGTGATGGCCGATCTCGGCCGAAGGCGACTTACCCCGCGCCCAGGAGGGAAACACGCCTTGGGCGTGGTAATGGGTCGCCCCGTGGGTCTTGTCTTCAAGTACTCCGTTCACGGCGCGCCGCGCGATGCGACGGCAGCAATCGAAAAGCCTGTCACCGGGTTGAAGAGAAATAATCCGCCCCCGGTTCGGGTCGTCTTCGTTCCAGCAGGAAAATTGAAATGGTCGGCTGCAAATTTCGCTGACATCGTTGCCCCACCAGTGGCGCGCACCCTGGGCGGCTTTTTTGTCGGCAATGGCGAGACGGTTCATGACCACGCTGGCCACCGCCTCCAGCCCCGAAACTCCCTCGCCCCTGGCCTCGCCATATAAGGTACGTGCCAGAATATCGACGGCTTCTTTTTTGGTTTCCCGCCGCCGCCGCTTTTTTTCCGCCACAGGCGCCGGCGACAGGCGCGGGGGGCGGCTGAAAATATCGCGGATAAGGGCGCTCATGGCTGCCCTCCCCGGGAAGTACCGGTAAGGCCTGCCGGGTGGTCGAGTTTGGCCTCGATGCGCAGAAGATGGCTGGTCAGGCGGCGCTCTAAATCTTTCAGGCAGGCGATCGAGGCGTAATCCTTGGCCACATCCAGCTTGTAAAGAGACAACCGTTCACGCATGTCTCCGCTATTTGTCTCGCATTGGCGGCGGCTGTGCTGAGCCGTCTGTTCGCTCTCCCGTCTTGTCCGCCAGATTAGCCATAACAGGCCGGCCAGTGCCGGGATCTCGACCATCGAGATCCACCACACCAGATCGAAGGGGATCGTTTCGCTCATTCCCGTATCCTTTCTTGTTTTGTTTGGAGTGTGCGCCCGGAATCCGGGCACAAAAAAACCGCCCCTCGGGGCGGCGCTTACTTGGTTGGTTGACTGGTTAAATTCTGTGATTGAGGCGGGGCGTTATGGTGTGTGGAAAAAAGAGCCCGGCGAGATTTCCGCGCCTATCCGGCGTGGTCCGAACCCCCCCACCGACTGGTAAAGCCGCTGCTTTGTCTTTGGCCCGAACAGCCCGTCTTCGCGCAACGGCACGGTGGAAAAAATCGTCCCCTCGCGGCGCGGCATTTTATTGAGTCCCGATTGCAAGGCCCGGATCGCGTCGGCGATGCCCCCGCGCCCCGCCATTTCGGCTACCCGGCTGCCGATCTCGAATACGCCTTTGGCCACATTGCCGCCCTTAGCGTCACCCACAGGCATGTCCTCTTTCGGCATCACCCGCACCGGCCGGGGCGATATCTGGCGGCCGGTAGCGTCGCGCTTCACCGGCCCGGTGCCATAGAAATGATCGTGCCAGGCCCCCGCCTTGTCGAGCAATTCACTCCGCCGCGTGTCTTGCGCGTTGTGATAGGCCTCCCCCGCCATGACGCCCTTGATCTCGCCTTTAGAAATTTGCTCCACCGGCTTTATGAGAAATTCGTCCTCCGGATCGAGTGGCTTTTTTAATTCAGCCAGAAAAGCGTCGATGCCGGGATTGTCTGGTGCAGAAAGCACCCCCTGAGGACCGGGAACATCTTTCGGCACCAAATCGCCCCCATCTTTATTCTTTTCGGGATTCTCCACGGCCCTCATTTTTCCCCTTTGCCCCTCCATTTCCCTCAAAAATTGCTTCTCATTTTCTTTCAAAAACCGGTAAAGCCCCCAAGGCGTCACCACACTGCGCGCCCGGATGCCGAGTACCCTTTTTATCGCCTCGACGCAGGAATAGGGCATTACCGGCGCCGGTTTCGTCGCTTCCCTGTCCACTTGCGCCGCCGCCACGGTGAACCCCTGCCCCTCCAGCCATTCTTTGAGATCGAAATCGCTGCTCATGGGCAGAATGCCAATTTCCATCCTGTGGGCCAGAGGGTCCAGCGCCACCCATCTTTCCCCGTCATCGATGCACACGAAACAATGGCGGAACCCCTTTTTGAGAAATCGCAACCACCACAGATCCGTGCGCCCGCTAAAGGCGACGATAATCTGGCGGTGCTTTTCCCCCATTGGGCTGAATTTAGTTTGAGGATATTCCGTCATTGCGGCTGACCCTTTCCACAATGCCCTTTTCGACCAGGATTTTTCCCAATTTTTGATGGGATTCCCGCCACAATTTCGCGGCCCCGTATTCGGCTTCCCGGCGATAATCCGGAACCAGGAGCTGCTGGCCGTAATCGCTCAGAACTTTCAGATGATCCGACTTCAAAAAACGCCGCCTGTGGAGGTCCTCAACAGCTTTGAGAATATCCAGCGGCTCACAGGGGCGGATGACATCTCCCGCCCCCTAGCTCAACCGGGCGCCGGCGGCCTTCAAAAGGTGACACTGGACGGTCCAGAACCAGGCCTCCTCGCTGTCGGTAAAAAGGGTAAAGGCATGGTCGGACTGACGACGGGGTATAAAGCGGGCACGCGCCATGACACGCTCTCCTGTGACTGGAAAGTGGATAAAAGACAAAAGCTTTGAAAACGCCGGGATAGGCCGGACACGGTCTGCCCCTGTTATGACCGCCAGTATATACGTATATATTCCTATGTCAAGAAATATATCGGTATATCTTCCTAGTGATAAATTCCTCACAATATAAGAAGATATCCCTATGTTCAAGCATGGAGATATCTGGGACGCCGTCGACCGGCTTGCCGCCGAGTATCACCTTTCGGCCTCGGGCCTGGCCAAAAAGGCCGGGCTTGACCCCACCACCTTCAACAAGAGCAAGCGCCACACCCGTGACGGCAAACCCCGCTGGCCCAGCACCGAAAGCATTGCCAAGATTCTCGCCGCCACCGGCAGCGGGCTTTCCGAATTTGTCGGCTATATCGGCGGGGGAGGATCAAGCGGCATGCAGCGCATCCCGGTGATCGGCTATGCCCAGGCCGGGCAAAGCGGTTTTTTTGACGACGGCGGCTATCCGGTGGGCAGCGGCTGGGACGAAATCATCTTTCCCAACGTCAACGACCCGACGGCCTATGCCCTGGAGATCAGCGGCGACAGCATGGAGCCCTTATATCGGGACGGCGATACCATCATCGTTTCGCCGGCCACGGATCTGCGCCGCGGTGACAGGGTCGTGGTCAAGACCCATGACGGTGAGGTTATGGTCAAGGAACTCATACGCCGCTCGGCCCAAAAGGTTGAACTGCGCTCCCTCAATCCCGATCACAACCTGCGGGAAATTTCCCAGGAAAATATCGAGTGGCTGGCCCGCGTCATCTGGGCCAGCCAATAATCCGGCCCTAGAGGCTCGGGTTCATCGATTCCGCTACAAAATCGGTCAAAGGCTTGATCGCCTCTTCGATCGAACTTTTAGAAAGCGCAAGCCCCTCTTCAACCAGAGCCGTCTGAACGGCAGCCAGCTTCGTCACATCGCCGTCGGTAAGAAAGGTTTGTGAAGCTGTAAGCCCGGTCTGAAAAGAGCGTTGCGCATAATCAGCATAGGTCTTGGAAAACAGCTCAGCACCTTCGCCCATCGCCGTCCCCAGCTTGAGAGCGGCGGCATACTGTTTTTCCAGTGTCGCGGTGAGGTCGGCAAAATCGATACCGGCCAGAGTCTCGTCGAACCCGGTGGTGGAAAGAACGGCCGGCAGAGTTGGCGTTTCGGTGGCGGCGGCCTTCTTCGGAGCGGCCTTCTTCGGAGCTACTTTTTTCGCGGCGACCTTCTTGACCGCAGCCTTCTTGACTGGGGCCTTCTTGACTGGCGCCTTTTTCATCACGACCTTTTTGGCCGGAACCTTTTTGGCCGCGGCCTTGATAACCGGCGCAGGCGCAGGGGAGGCGGCCTTCTCATCAATGATGGTCTTGGGCAGGGTGATCTCGGAATTTTTGGTCGCCATGAAAAGGCCTCCTCGATTGAAAACAGGCATGAGGCAAGACGCCAAATGCCGGAAAGAATATATTGCAGTGCAGCAATTGATTATTGCCTGAAAACGGTCATTCAGTCAAATTTATTGTGCGCTGCAATAAACAGTGTCCCCGACACCCGCCGAGACCGGGGCGAGGGGCCGCCTAGCTGGACGCCAGATCCTCACCGGCGAGCACCCGGCGGATCAGGGAAACCGTCTCTTCTACCCCGTAAAGGGCAATGAACGAGCCCATCCGCGGCCCTTGCTCCTGACCGAGCAAGGTCTCGTAAAGGGCCCGGAACCAGGCCTTCAGATCGGCGAAATCGTGGCGCTTGCCGATTTCATAGACCTGGGTCTGGATATCCTCAGGGGACGCATCGGCAGGCAATCCCTCAAGTTCGCCGATCAGATCTTCGAGCGCCGCCTGTTCATTGGAATCGGGGAGCCGATAGCGCTTCTGGGGTTTGACGAAATCCTGGTAATAGGCCACCGCATAACCGGCGAGCCGGTCGAGGATGGGGTCGCTTTGCGGCGTCGCCTTGGGCGCATAGCGTGAGATAAATCCCCAAAGCGCCGATTTATCGTCGGCATGGCATACCCCGGCGAGGTTGAGAAGAATATTGAAACTCAGATGCGCCTCTTCCCGCGGCGGTTTACCGTCGTGAATATGCCACACCGGGTTTTCCAGCCGCCTGTCCGCTTCTTCGGTCTCAAATTTACCGAGAAAGGTCAGATAATCGTCGACGCTACGCGGGATAACGTCGAAATACAGGCGCTTGGCCTTGCGCGGCGACTGGTACATATAAAGAGACAGGCTTTCCGGCGGCGCATAGCGCAGCCATTCTTCCACCGCCAGGCCGTTACCCTTGGATTTGGAAATTTTTCCCCCGTTCTCGTCGAGGAATAATTCGTAGGTGTATGATTCCGGCGGCCGGCCCCCGAGGATTTTACATATCCGGCTTGAAAGCCGCACCGAATCGATCAGATCCTTGCCCGACATTTCATAATCGACGTTGAGCGCCGTCCAGCGCATGGCCCAATCGGCCTTCCACTGCAATTTACAGTGACCGCCTGTAACCGGCACGGTAATCGTTTCACCGCTCGCCTCGTCGACGTAAGACACCGTTCCGGCGACCGCATCGGTGGCCGTAATCGGCGCCTGCAAAACCTGACCCGTTTGTTTGCAAAGCGGCAGAAAGGGGCTGTAGGTAGCGCGGCGCTCGAGGCCAAGGGTCGGCAGAATAACGTCCCTGACCTTTTCATATTCGTTTAATACCTTAAGCAGCACATCGTCAAAACGGCCGCTTTGATACCATTCCGTGGCGCTCTGGAATTCATACTCAAAGCCGAAGGAATCGAGAAAATCCCGCAGCCGGGCATTGTTATGTTCGCCAAAGCTTTCATGGGTGCCGAAAGGATCAGGAATAGAGGTCAGGGGCTTGCCCAGATGTTCGGCCACCATTTCCTGATTGGGAATATTGTCGGGCACCTTGCGCAGACCGTCGAGATCGTCGGAAAAAGCGAAAAGGCGGGTCGGAATATCCGATATGGCGCTAAAAGCCCGGCGCACCATAGTGGTACGCGCCACCTCGCCAAAGGTGCCGATATGAGGCAATCCCGAAGGGCCGTAGCCGGTTTCGAAGAGGACATAGCCCTTCTCGGGCGTCTGATCCTTGATCCGGGCAAGAATTTTCCGGGCTTCTTCAAAGGGCCAGGCCTTGGCGGTCAGGGCAAGATCGCGAATATCCGTCATAAAACTATCCTGCAGCGGAGAAACGTGGCCAGAACCTAGGCGCAAAGCCGCCCTTGCGTCAACGCCCGCGAACAGGGAATATCCCTGAGCTGACTAATCCTCGGCCTGTAAACCCTCTATCTGGAGAAAATATCGCATGTCGAAATGGGACGTCCGGTTCCTCCGCCTCGCTCATGAGGTGGCTAAATGGTCAAAAGACCGCTCAACCCGCGTCGGCGCCGTCATTGTCGGCGAGGATAGAACGCCGGGACCCTACGGCTATAACGGCTTCCCCCGCTACGTTGATGACGAACGGGAAGAACGCCACGCGCGACCGGAAAAATATTCATGGACCGAACACGCCGAACGCAACGCCATCTATAATGCGGCACGGGTCGGCATGGCGCTCAAAGGCTGCACGATTTACGTCACCCATATTCCCTGTGTCGATTGCACCCGCGCCATCATTCAGGTGGGTATGCGGCAAATCATCGTCGATGAGGGCTGTCTTGCCGATGGCGGCTTTAAAGAGCGCTGGGGCGAACATGAAAAAACAACCAAGGAAATGCTGGACGAGGCCAGTGTCGAGTTGAGCTTCGTGCCCGTGCCTGCGGGCAACGAGGACGACTAGGCGCCCCCCGGATGCCTCCCACGGCGAGAAACGCCCCCTCACACTCAACTCCACCCGTGCTGGTTGCCGGCTTGCGCCGGGCCTGCTGGTTTATGCCGGGGAAAAACGGCAAGGACGAAAGCATTGAAACCCTCACCCTTAAAGAGGCTGCCGCCAGGGTTCGCAAAGGCCCGGCGCCTGTAATCTGTCACATGCCCGCGACGGCAAAACGCCTTGGGCTGGGGGGCTTTGCCGGCCTCGACATTCTTGAGCTTTTCGCCTTCACCCGCCCCGCCCGTTTCTGCCTGCCGACGCCGCGCGGTCTTGCCCAGGCACTGGGGCTCAGCCTGCCGAAAACGCTGGAGGATGAAGCGCGCTCGCTTTCAGCGGTTATGTCCGCCCTTATGAATGAAATCGCCGCCCCCGATCTGATGCGCAACCGCGAGGTGGCGGCCCTGGCCCAAATCATGGCCGATGGAGGCTGGCCCTGGGGCGAAAGGGTTCTTGCCGCCCTGCCGAAGGGGCAACCCACCGACATGGCAACCCAAATGCGGGCGCTGGAAGTCTGGCACGGCCTGAAGGAATGGAGCGAATACGCCCCTGAGCCGCCCCCCGGCCAGGCCGTGGTGGAGCCGGAAGAATCCCTAAAACGTCTCGCCGACCTTCTCGGCGCAAATGCCGAATCGAGGCCCCAGCAAAAGGAATATACCGCAGGCGTCACGGCCGCCTTTTTGCCCCGGGAAAACGAGGATGAACCGCAATTTGTTCTCGCCGAAGCCGGCACCGGCACCGGCAAGACCTTAGGCTATCTCGCTCCGGCCAGCCTGTGGGCGCAAAAGAACAACGGCCCGGTCTGGATCAGCACCTACACTAAGAACCTTCAGCATCAGATCGACCGTGAACTCGACCGCCTTTATCCCGATCCCGGCCGCAAGGCGGCAAAGGCGGTGATCCGCAAGGGCCGCGAAAACTATCTCTGCCTACTCAATCTGGAAGAGGCCGTCGCCGCCTTGCCGACGCGCCCCGATGCGTCGCGGGAACGCGACGCCGCGGCGCTGGGCCTGATCGCCAGATGGGCGCTGGCCTCACGGGACGGCGATATGATGGGCGGCGATTTTCCCGCCTGGCTCGGCGATCTTCTTGAAAAAGCCCGCACCTATGCCCTTGCCGACCGCCGCGGGGAATGCATCTATTCCGCCTGTTCCCATTTCAGGAAATGTTTTATCGAACGCAGCATCCGGCGGGCCTGGCGGGCCGAGATCGTCGTCGCCAATCATGCCCTGGTAATGATTCAGGCGGCTCTTGGCGGCGGCACCGACGACGATGTGTTTTCTCCTGCCCGCTATGTTTTCGATGAGGGGCACCATATTTTCGATGCCGCCGACAGCGCCTTTTCGGCCCATCTTTCGGGCGTTGAAATGCTCGAATTACGGCGCTGGATTATCGGCCCCGAAAAGGGGCGTCGCGGTGGCGGCGGCGGCGGGCGCATGCGCGGTCTTGAAAAACGGGTCGGCGACCTCGCCGCCCGTGATGAAAAGGCATCCCTCGCCTTGAAAGAAACTCAGAGCGCGGCCCTGGCCCTGCCCGCGCCGGGCTGGATGTCGCGCATCAACAGCGGCGCCCCCCAAGGCCCCGGCGAGGCCTTTCTCACTCTTCTTCGCCAACAGGTCTATGCCCGGGCCGCCCAACCCGGCTCCCCCTACAGCCTTGAAACCGAGGCCCGGCCCGCCGCATGCAATCCCGGCGATGGTCTGGTCGAGGGTCTGCTTGAGGCGGCCAAAGAACTGGAAGCCTCGCTGGCCCTTCTCGCCGGGCCATTGATGTCGCTGGCCACCCATCTCTCCCGTTTAATCGACGAACAGGCCAGCGATATGGACAGCCACGACCGCCAGCGCATCGAAGCCATGTGCCGGGGTCTGGCCCGGCGCGCCGAGACTCAGGTCGAAGCCTGGCGGTCCATGCTCACCTCCCTGAGAGAGGAACAGCCCGCCGCTTTTGTCGACTGGTTTGCCGTTGACCGTTCAGGTGGCCGGGATGTGGATATCGGTTTCAATCGCCATTGGATCGATCCCACACTTCCCTTCATCGACTATGTGGCCCGGCCGGCCCAGGGCCTGCTCATTACCTCGGCGAGCCTTTGCGACCACGATCATAAAACCGGTGAAAATAACGATGCGCCCGCCCCCGACTGGGCGGCGGCGGATCAACGCACCGGGGCTTGTCACCTTAAGGGCGAACCCGGCCGCCTTGCCGTGGCCTCGCCTTTTGATTATCCCAACCAGACCCGGGTCCTTGTCGTCACTGATGTCTCCCGCGACAACCCGGATCAGGTGGCGAGCGCCTACCGGGAACTCTTTCTGGCGGCGGGCGGCGGCGGGCTTGGATTGTTTACCGCCATCTCGCGCCTTAGGGCCGTTCACCAGCGTCTTGCCGCCCCCCTCGACGATGCCGGCCTGCATCTTCTGGCCCAGCATGTGGACGGGCTCGACACCGCCACCCTGATTGATATTTTCCGCGCCGAACACGATGCCTGCCTCCTCGGCACCGATGCCATACGCGACGGCGTTGATGTCCCCGGCCCGGCCCTGCGCCTGATCGTCTTCGACCGGGTCCCCTGGCCGCGGCCGGATATTCTCCATGCCGCCCGGCGCAAGGCATTCGGCTCAAAGGTCTATGACGACCGCCTCACCGGGTTGCGGCTGAAACAGGCTTACGGCCGCCTGGTGCGCAAGGCTGACGATCACGGGGTTTTCGTTCTTCTCGATAATCGCATGCCGAGCCGCCTGGGGGCAGCCTTCCCGCCGGGTGTTGAAATCCAGCGTCTCGGTCTGGCCGAGGCCGTCACCCTCACCCGCGATTTCCTGCACCCTGAACCATAAAAAAGGGGCCGCACAAATGCGACCCCTTTTCCGTATCGTCGAATGGTTGGAAGAGGCTTTAGAAGCCCATGCCACCCATACCGCCCATGCCACCCATATCGGGCATGCCGCCACCGCCGCCATGGGCGTGGCCACCGCCGTCACTGGGCTCGGGCTTTTCGGCAACCATTGCCTCGGTGGTGATCAGCAGACCGGCGACCGAAGCCGCGTCCTGCAGAGCAGTCCTTACCACCTTGACCGGATCGATGATGCCGGCCTTAACGAGGTTAGTGTACTCTTCTTTCTGGGCATCGAAGCCAAAGTTCTCGTCTTTGCTTTCGAGAAGCTTGCCAACGATGATCGAGCCTTCCTGACCGGCGTTCTCGGCGATCTGACGGGCCGGCGCCTGAAGGGCGCGGGTCACGATGTCGATGCCGACCTGCTGGTCGTGGTTTTCGACTTTCAGCTTGCCAAGGGAACGGGTGGCGTAGAGAAGCGCCGTACCGCCACCAGGGACAATGCCTTCGTCAACCGCGGCACGGGTGGCGTGCAGGGCGTCATCGACGCGATCCTTACGCTCCTTAACCTCGATTTCCGTAACACCACCAACACTGATCACGGCAACACCGCCGGACAGCTTGGCCAAACGCTCCTGCAGCTTTTCCTTGTCGTAATCGGACGACGTGTCCTCGGTCTGCTGACGGATCTGTTTGCAGCGTGCGGCAATGTCGTTCTTCTTGCCGGCGCCGTCGACGATTGTGGTGTCTTCCTTGTTGATCACAACGCGCTTGGCGGTGCCGAGCATGTCGAGAGTCAGGTTATCAAGCTTGATGCCGAGATCCTCGCTGACCAGCTGACCGCCGGTCAGAATGGCGATGTCTTCGAGCATGGCCTTGCGGCGATCGCCGAAACCCGGCGCCTTGACGGCGGCGACTTTCAGGCCACCGCGCAGCTTGTTGACCACCAGGGTGGCCAGGGCCTCGCCTTCCACGTCCTCGGCGATAATGAGGAGCGGACGGCTCGACTGAACCACGGCTTCCAGGATCGGCAGCATCGGCTGGAGGCTGGAGAGCTTTGACTCGTGGATCAAAATGAAGGGGTTTTCCATCTCGCAGATCATCTTTTCCGCGTTGGTGATGAAATAGGGCGACAGATACCCGCGATCGAACTGCATACCTTCAACCACATCGAGCTCGGTTTCACGGCCCTTGGATTCTTCAACCGTGATGACGCCTTCCTTGCCGACCTTGTCCATGGCCTCGGCGATCTTATCGCCGATTTCACGTTCGCCGTTGGCGGAAATGGTACCGATCTGTGCAACCTCGGCATTGGTCTTGACGGCCTTGCCGCGCTTCTTGAGGGACTCGATCACCGAATCAACGGCCGTATCGATGCCACGCTTGAGATCCATCGGGTTCATGCCGGCAGCCACAGACTTTGAGCCTTCGCGCAGGATCGCCTGGGCGAGAACCGTTGCCGTGGTGGTGCCGTCACCGGCCAGATCGCTGGTCTTGCTGGCGACTTCGCGCAGCATCTGGGCGCCCATGTTCTCGAACTTGTCTTCAAGCTCAATTTCCTTGGCGACGGAAACGCCGTCCTTGGTGATGCGCGGGGCGCCGAATGATTTGTCGAGAACAACATTGCGACCCTTGGGACCCAGTGTCACCTTGACGGCGTCGGCGAGAATATCAACACCGGTGATCATACGTGACCGGGCGTCAGCGCCGAATTTTACTTCTTTAGCAGCCATTGTTTATTCGCTCCTTACTCGATGATGCCCAAAATGTCGGATTCTTTCATGATCAACAGCTCATCACCGTTGACCTTGACTTCGGTACCCGACCATTTGCCGAACAGAATGTTGTCGCCTTTTTTCACGTCCAGGGGATGAACCTTGCCATCCTCACTGCGTGATCCGGCGCCAACAGCGACAACCTTGCCTTCCATGGGCTTTTCCTGGGCGGTATCGGGAATGATGATGCCACCGCTGGTTTTCTCTTCACTATCCAACCGTTTGACGAGCACACGGTCATGAAGGGGTCTGAATTTCATTCAGTCTCTCCAATAAAATGGGGAAAAACAAAAACTTGACGAAAGTTGTTAGCACTCCCGCCGCTTGAGTGCCAATGATCTAGGCGAGACTAAAGCCGATGTCAAGGGAAGGGAGAGGCAATGGAGCGGATTTCAGGGGTTTCGGTGAGATAGAGAGCCCCTAAATCGCGGCGGCCGGCGCCTCTTCTTCCGCTTCGGCCTTGCCATTTCCGGCCCCGGCAGTACCGCCGAAGCGCTGGCCGACGAATTCCATCAGATCGGCAACGCTTTCAGCCACACTCTGGGATCCGGTATCGACGGCGAAATCGGGGTTCGCAGGCTCCTCATAGGGGGCGGAAATACCTGAAAACATCTCGATCTTCCCTTCACGCGCCTTCTTATACAGCCCCTTGGGATCGCGTCCCTCGCAGGTCTCCAGATCGGCCTGCACGTAAATCTCGTTGAACAGTTCCGAGCGGATGGCGCGGGCCCGCTGCCGGTCGGCGCGATAGGGCGAAATAAACGCCGTGATGACGAGAAAACCGGCATCGGCGAAAAGCCCCGCCACCTCACCGACCCGGCGGATATTCTCGGCCCGGTCGTCGGGAGAAAACCCAAGATCGGAGGAAAGCCCGTGGCGCAGATTATCGCCGTCTAGCACATAGACCTGATACCCCTTAACGAATAACTGGCGTTCAAGCTCAATGGCGAGCGTACTCTTGCCCGACCCCGACAGGCCGGTCAGCCACATAATACCTGGCCGGTGCCCGTTGGCGCCGCTACGCGCGGTCGGCGTCACCCGGTGATCGACGGAGAAAATATTGGTCGATTTGACGGCCCCCGCCTGACGCTGGTCGGGATAACCCTCCATACTGATGATGCCGCCGCCGACAATGTCGTAATCCTCAACCAGAACAAAACGCCCGGTACGCGGCATGTGAACAAACTCGTCGAGCACCATCATTTCCCGTGATCGCAGAACAACTTCCGCCACCGCGTTGCGCTCAACCTGGTCCTGCTTGCCGGTGGAAAGATCGGTCGTGTCGATGACACGCTCGATTTCCTGAACCTCGACCGTATGCTGGGCGGTGGCCAGTTTCAGCGTGTATTTCTTGCCCAATGTCAGGGGGTTATGCCCCAGCCAGAACACCCGCGCCTTAAAGACATTGGTCTCTACCGGTGGCGTGTCGAAGGCGCTGGCCACATGACCGCGCTCAACAAAAATCTGCTCGTCCAGGGTCACCCCGACGGATTGTCCGGCCGACGCCGCCAGAATCGGGCCCGGCGCATTCCAAGACTCGATCGAGGCTACTCTGGCCGGTTTGTTGTTGGGGGAAAACAGCAATGTGTCCCCCACATGAAACCGTCCGCTCTCGATCCGCCCGGCAATGATGCGGCGCTCGTCGAATTTGTACACGTCCTGCACCGGAAAGCGCAGGGGCAGATCGGTCGGCGGCACCGGGGCCTCGAAATGGTCCAGGGCCTCGGCCACTGTCGGGCCTTCGTACCAATCCATAGTTTCAGATGGCCCGGCGATCAGATCGCCCTCCCGTGAGGACACGGGAATAATAAAGGTCGGGGTAATGCCAATCTCTTCCAGATAGGTCTTGATTTCGGCCTCGACCTCGTCGAACCGGTCTTTGGAATATTTCACCAGATCCATCTTGTTGACGGCGACCGCCACCTGGCGCACGCCGAGCAGATGCAGCAGATAACCGTGACGGCGCGACTGTTCGCGCACCCCTTCCTTGGCGTCGATAACCAGAACCGCGGCATCCGCGCTGGCCGCGCCCGACACCATGTTTTTAAGGAACTCCTTATGCCCCGGCGCATCGATCAGCACGTATTGGCGCATCTCCGTGGAAAACCAGATCTGCGCCGTATCAATGGTAATGCCCTGATCGCGCTCTGATTTCAGCGCATCCATCAGGAACGCCCATTCGAAGGGCATGCCCCGGCGGTCACACATGGCCTGAATGGCTTCGAGCTTACCCTCGGGCAGAGAGCCGGTATCGTGAATAAGACGGCCGACCAGGGTCGACTTTCCGTGATCCACATGACCGACGATGACGATTTTCAGGGGCTGGTGATCGACACCGCCATAGACACTCTCTTCTTCCGCCATCTTTTTATCGGCCTTGATGTTTTTTGTTTTTTTCGCGCTCATCTACATATACCCGTCGGCACGAAGACGCTCAAAAGCGTCTTCCGCCTCCTTGTCCTGGGCCCGGCCGGACCGTTCGGCCACCTTGGTGTTTTCCAGTTCCTCGATAATTTCCTCAACCGTGCTCGCCGTACTCTCGAAGGGTTCGGTACAGGGCGCACAGCCCAGCGAGCGATAGCGTTTACCGTCCCTGGCGTAATATAGATCGACCATGGGAATGTTCTCGCGCTGGATATAGCGCCAGACATCCAGTTCCGTCCAGTGCAACAGGGGATGAATACGCAGATGGGTGCCCGGTGCGAAATCGGTCTTGAACTGATCCCAGAATTCCGGCGGCTGGTCGCGGAAATCCCATTTCGCGCTCTCGCCGCGCGGCGAGAATACCCGCTCCTTTGATCGCGTTCCTTCCTCGTCGCGGCGGATGCCGGCGAAAATCCCGGTGAAAGCATGGGCATCCAGCGTCGCTTTCAACCCTTCGGTTTTAAGCGCCGAACAGCATTCTATCCGCCCCTTATCCGGCCCCATTCCGGCCTCAAGTGCAGCGGTATTCTGGCCGACGATCATGTCGAGCCCCCACTCCTTGGCATAGCGGTCGCGAAACTCAATCATCTCGGGAATCTTGTACGAGGTGTCGATGTGAATAACCGGAAAAGGCACATGGCCGAAAAAGGCCTTACGGGCCAGCCACAGCATAACGTTGCTGTCCTTACCGATTGACCACAGCATGCCGATTTTCTCAAAGCTGTTGAAAGCCTCGCGAAAGATATAAATGCTCTGGTTTTCCAGAGCGTCGAGATGGTTCATTGATTAGTCGCCCATTTTGCGTTGTGGATGCCGCATTCCGTTTTTCCCGTGTCGGTCCAGCGCCCGGCGCGGGCGTCTTCGCCTTCTTCGGTTTCCCGGGTGCAGTGATAGCACCCGATCGAGGCAAAGCCCCGCTTGGTCAGCGGATGCTCCGGCAGGCCCCTCTCCTTGAATGTCGCTTGAATTTTCTCGTGTGACCAGTGGATGAGCGGGTTGATCTTGACGAACCCGTCCACCCCTTCGATGGTTTCCAGTTCAAGCCTGAGATCACCGTGATGATGCTTGCGGCCGGTAATCCAGGCATCAATACCTTTCAATGCGCGCTCTAAGGGCTCGACCTTGCGGATATGACAACAACGGTCGGGATCGGTTTCCCAAAGGTTGCCGTTGGGGTCCTGCTTGCTCAACTGCACCGGATCGGGAGTAAATGTGCGAATGTCGAGCAATCCCAGATGTTCCTTCAACTCGGCCAGATAGTTATAGGTTTCCTCGAACAGCTTGCCGGTATCAAGAAAGATCACCGGGGTCGCCGGATCCACCTGGGCGACCAGATCGAGCAGCACCGCCGCTTCGGCGCCAAAAGACGAGCTCAAGGCGATGCGTCCGGGAAATTCGTCACCGATCATCACCTGCAAAAGGTCGCGCCCTGCAAGATCGCCATAGGCGTCCTTCAGCGCCGCGGCTTTCGCTTCGGCCCATTCCATGCGCTCCGGCCCGAGGGGGGCCGATGGCGTTGCCAGCGTATTTACATCCGCCGTCATGCACCCTCCTGCTGGGAACGGATCATATCCATAACCGAGCCCGACCCATCGCCGAGCTTCGCCGTATCCAGCATTTCCTGGGAAACCGCTTCCTCGGCGCGCATTGCGGCCAGATCGATCCACAGGGCCAGGGCCTCTCGGAAGGAGTCACTCGCCCCGTTGCCGTCAGCAGCCTTTTCCGCCGCGACAACGGCGTCGAGGGCCTCAATAACTTTGCCGTCAGACGCATACGAGGCCTTGACGCGGCCCAGCACCACATCATGATCGACGCCTTCTTCCGCATCGCCAAGACGAACCAGAAACCGGCGGCCAGCATAATAAATGCCCTCATGGGCGAAAGCGCGCCCCTGATCCGCCTCGCCGCCGAGAAGAGACCGGTCGAAAGCAATCAGGGCGTCATCAGCAAGATCCATCAGCAAATCGTCCACGGCGAAGGTCGCCGCGCACTCGCTTTTTGCCGGCGCCGGCGGCACATACTCATCCGACTCACCCCAATCCTGATAAATGTCTTTCACTTCGGCGTCGGTCTTTTCCATCACCGGCATAAGAACTTCGCGCAATCCCGTTTTTCCCTTACGTTCGGCCCAGACACGAATTTCCTCGCCGGTCTCTTTTGTCGCGGCGTAGGAATCCAGCAACAGCTTTAAGGCCTCCGGCGCATAGCGGGCGGCAATGACCGGGCCGGTTACCCCAACGGTGCCGTTGCGGCGCGCATCGCCGCCAACGTAAATCTGGTAATGGGGGGCGTTTTTGCCGTCGATCTTCTTGCCCATGCCGCGGAACCCGAAATCACCCACATGGTGCAGGCCGCAGCCGTTCTGGCAGCCGGAAATACGCACGGTCACGCCGGGCTTGGCGGCGTAATTCCGCACGTCGCCGGCCACTTCCAGGCCAAAACTCTGGGAATTTGTGATGCCGATACGGCATGTGGTGGTGCCGGGGCAGGAAACCACGTCGGAAATATCGCCCGGAGTTTCCTCGACCGGAAAGCCAATCTCGCGCAGCCCGCTCACAACCGCCGCCACATCCCCGGCATCAAGCCCGGTGACGACCATATTCTGCTCGCGGGTCAGCCGGACCCCGTCAGCGCCGTGTTTTTCCAACAATTCGGCGAGGGCGTCGGTCTGGTCTGAGGTCAAGAGGCCCAGGGGCGGGCAGAAAACCACCGCCGACTTGCCGTCATATTGGTCGATCACACCACCCGGCGTCATCGGCTCGGGCGCGTCTTGCGGTGTGCGCCAGTCGAGCGCTTCCCAAGGGCGCTGAGGCAGGGCGCGCAGGCGGGCATATTCCTCGTCGAAGAGGGCCCGGAACTTGTCCTCACCAAACCTTTTGACCAGGAACTTGATCCGCGCCGCATTGCGGTTGACCCGGTTTGAATAGCGCTGATGCAGACGGATCAATGTTTCGAGAATAGTCGGAATTTCCGCCTCCTCGGCAAAATCCATGATCTTGATGGCGCTGATGGGCTGACCGCCGGTGCCGCCGGCGCCATGAACCTCAAATCCCTGTTTGCCGTCCTTTTCGACGGCAATCAGGCCGAGATCGTGAATGCCCGATGCGGCGCAATCGGTGGCGCAGCCGGAAACCGAAATCTTGAACTTGCGGGGCATGTGCTGAACCAGCGGCTGACGCAGCCAGCTCCGTGACAGACGCGAGGCGACCTCACCGGCATCCACATGTTCGCGCGGGCAGACACCGGCCAGATGACAGGAATTCATGTTGCGCAGGGTATTGCCGCAGGCCTCCCGTGACGTCATGCCCGCATCCTGCAAGGCGCTAACCAGATCAGGCGTGCGTTCCAGGGACACATGATAAAGCTGATAGTCCTGGCGGGTGGTGACATGAATTTCGCCGCCCACGCGATTGAACTCCCGGTTGATCCGGGCCATTGCGCGAAGCTCGTCAATCGAAGAAATTCCGCCGGGCACCTTCACCCGGACCATCTGAACGCCGGGCTGGAGCTGTCCATAAATACCAAAACGCAGGCGGAACGCCGTCCACCTTTCGTCATCCCAGGCTCCGGAGACAAAATTCGCATAGGCCTCGCTATATTCCGAAACGTCGGAAGAGTTGGCCAGAGGCTCGGCTTTGGTGCTCCAGTCCCGGCTTAAAGCCTGTGCTGTGCTGGTCGCGGACATGGTCGGTCTCCATTTCTACACTTTTATAGTGTAAAGAATAACATTACCCATATAATATTGTGTATTAAACTATATAGTCAATCGTATTTGTGTATATTAAATTATTTAACATCATTTATCGTGTGTAAAGCGCCACCCCCCGCAGGAACCTTGGCCTTGTCCCCCTCCTCATGGTGGATTAAAACACTTCCCTCTACCCGCTCGCCCGCTCTCAATACAAACCTCTCGCCTGATGACAGGCTCTATATCGGACAAACCGCCCTTCTGACAAGGATTCCCTTTAAATGACCGCTTCCCCCGCCGCCGCCCTGTCGCCCCTCGACATTGCCCGGAACCGGCAGATTGCCATCTGGCTTCTTGTAAGTTGCGCCATGGTCTTTGTCATGGTCGTACTGGGTGGTCTGACCCGGCTCACCCATTCGGGGCTCTCCATGGTCGAGTGGAAACCGTTGATGGGAATTCTCCCCCCCCTGAATGAGGCGGAATGGCAGGACACTTTCACCAAATACCGTGCTTTCCCCCAATACCAGAAATTGAACAGCGGCATGACGCTGCCCGAGTTCAAGGGCATCTTCTGGCTTGAATACATCCACCGGCTTTGGGGCCGCGCCATCGGCCTGGTGTTTTTTGTCCCCTTCCTCTTCTTTCTGGTCAAAGGCTATATCGGGAAAAACCTTCGCCACCATCTCGTGGTTATTTTTATCCTTGGCGCCCTTCAGGGATTGCTCGGCTGGTATATGGTCAAAAGCGGGCTTGTTGATCGTCCCGATGTCAGCCAGTACCGCCTCTCCGCCCATCTGATCGCCGCCTTTATCATCTATGGCTACATGCTCCAGGTAGCCTTCGGCCTTCTCCACCCGACTGGCCGCGCCCAGGCGGTGGCTCCATCAGCGGCCCTTTTACGCCTTGCCTGGATCGCCGCCGCGATGACGTTCCTGACCGTCTTTTCCGGCGGATTCGTCGCCGGTCTCGATGCCGGACTGGCCTACAACACATTTCCCCTCATGGGTGGCCAATTTGTGCCGGATGGATATCTTGAACTCACACCCTGGTATCTCAACTTTTTTGAAAACATTGCCACGGTTCAGTTCGATCACCGCCTACTGGCCATTTTGACCTTCTGTCTTGTTGCCATGGTGTGGATTAAGGGCCGCAAAGAGAAACTAACCGGCCCATCCATGATCACAATCAACCTGATGATGATCGCCGCCCTGCTTCAGGTCGCCCTCGGCATTTCGACGCTTCTTCTGTTTGTTCCCATTGACCTGGCTGCCAGCCATCAGGGCGGCGCCCTGGTGTTGTTCACTCTGGCCCTATGGGCGCTTTTTTCATTAAAGTTTGATTTAAGACAATGATTTTCTATCCGTGATTTTCTACCTGTGATTTTCTATCTTTCCGGGGGCAATGAAGGCCATTGATTGCGGATCGAAAGAGGGCTCATCCCGGCGTCCCCGTTTGGGGCGTCGAACAACAAGGAAATTCAAGAATATGAAAAACGGCGAAATCCTCACCAGCGAACAGATCGCCGCCTTCAAGCGCGATGGCTTTCTTCACGTGCCCGCCATGTATTCCGCGCAAGAGGTGGCCGAATACACCGCCTGGACGACCGAACTGCAGAATCGCGCGGAAGAGCCTGGCCAGCAGATGATGTATTTCGAAGAAAGCGGGAAAGAGCCCGGCAAACGGATCCTCAACCGGATTGAGGCCTTTACCTCCTATCATGACGGCTTCAAAAAAATGCTGCGTGAAGGAAAACTCCGTCAGGCCTGCGGCGATCTTTTCGCCAGTGATGCCGTCCTGTTTAAAGATAAAATCAACTTCAAACAGCCCGGTGGCGACGGCTTTGAGCCCCATCAGGACCAACAGGCCGGATGGGACCGCTACGCCCCGCATTTCATCAGCGTCATGATCTGTGTTGACGAGGCAACGGTGGAGAATGGCTGCCTCGAGATCGTCGCCGGCTTTCATCATACAGGACTGGTCGGCAATGAATGGGCACCGCTTACCGAAGAGCAGGTGTCGGGCATTAACTTCGTTCACTATCCGACCAAGCCCGGCGATATTGTCTTCTTCGACACCTACGCCCCCCACCGCTCGGCGCCCAATATGTCCGACAAGCCCCGGCGTCTGATCTTCGCCACCTACGGCATGCAGTCGGAAGGCGATCACCGGGAACAGTACTACATTGATAAACGCAATGAATTCCCGCCCGATTGCGAGCGCGAGGCCGACAAGGAATACGTCTACCGGGTCTGACCTCCGACACCCTTACGGGTTGCTTAAAAAATATTTTATGGGACAAAAAAGGGCCCGGTCCTGCGACCGGGCCCAAAGTTTTGGCCTTCGTTGGATATGAAGCGCAAAACCCTTAAGTCTTAGAAGCTCGCCGTAACCGATCCGACAACCCGCTCATCGTCAAGGCTGGTGCCGGCATCGTCGGGGGCGGCGCCAAATGTGTCGATAAAGGCGACTTCCCAGTCAAAGCCGAGAACCGTCGCCCCAAGGGCGACTTTCATGTCTGAATAGTCCTCGCCGCTTTCGATATACTGGTGACCATAATGGCCGCTGGCATAAAGGCTCCTGTAGATAGGCACCTCGATATCGGCGGAGTAATAAACGGCGTCATTGGTGCCGCCGAAAAAGTCCGGGGAATAGGCGATACCGCCGGAAACGGCGACGATGTCGAAGTCATAGCCGAGCGAGCCATAAACCTCCCAGAAATCATACTCAAGGTTCTCGTTGGAACCGGGATACCAATACTGCAGGAACCCGACATCCCAGCCAAAGCCCATGAGGTCGCCGGCAATACCGGTATAGACGTCGATCTCGATGGCGCCGGCATTGGAACGGGTGCTGTCATCAGCGGCGTCAAAATCAATGTTCGAAGCCCAGATGCCCGCATACCAGCCGATATCGTAGAAACCTGTATCAATACCGTAATCGATTCCGCCCTGAATGGCCGGATCGTTGGAAGTCTGGGAAATGCCGCGATAGATGTAATCGGTGGCCAGGGTCATATTGGCTGAAAACTCACCGGGGAACTGATCGGGGGGCAGAAAATCATCCGATTCCATTTCCTCAGCAAAGGCGGACGAACCGCCAATCAGAGCGAAAGAAATTGCGAAAGCCAAAAGTTTAAGTTTCATGGTCCTAATCCTTAATTGTTGGCCGGCGCTATCAGGCCGGTCGTAAAAACCCACGCTATGCGTGGAATAAGGCAGTGCAGCGATCCCTCCCATGGGGGCTGACCTAATATGAAAGGCCGGCTGCTTTATCCCGATGACCCTTAATCGCAATCATTGTGCCAAAATGGCACCAATCGATTCTTTTATTTTTTCTCCTTACATTACAAGAACTTAACTCGCGTTCTCTTTCCCTGTCTGTGGCATAAAAACAACAGGGATATGGCTCAAAAAATAATCAGTTCCTGTTTTCCTGATGAAATATGAGGCGACTATCCTCCCCAGAGCGCCCCGTCTGCGGTTTTATCTCCAGGAAAACCCCGAAAGCCCCCCAATACCAATGGTGATTCACATCCCTTAGCCTACTACAATTAGTATATATAACAACATCTAGATGTTTTATCAGGTTACAACCGCAAGATTAACCACAGATCTCCGCCAAAAAAGACAATTCGCTTTTCTCTGCTTGGGGTATAACGGGCCGGATAAGAAAAAGGGCGAGCTTCAAGGGCTCCCCGGTATTCGCCTCTGGCGCATTTTCAGGAGAGACCCCAATTGAAAGCTCCAGCCAATTGACATCCCATAGCGGCGCCATTGAAGCCCCTTCGGGCAAGGAAGCGGCTGACGAGAACTTTCCCGTCGGTTCCTGGTTACTGCCGGCTCGCCTGCGTCACAGCATCGCCGTTTATTATGCTTTTGCGCGGGCGACGGACGATATCGCCGATGATCCAGACCTCCCCCCGGAAGATAAAGTAGCGCGCCTCGATGCCTTTGATTCCGCCCTCCAGGGCCGCATAATTGACGATCCGCGGCTTGAAAAAGCCGCCCGGCTGCGGGAGGTCATGACCGAAAAGGGAATTCCCACCCGTCACGGCAGCGATCTCCTCATCGCCTTTCGTCAGGACGCGACAAAGCACCGCTACAGGGATTGGGATGATCTGATCGGCTATTGCATCAATTCAGCCGCCCCGGTCGGGCGCTATCTGATCGACCTCCACGGCGAATCCGACGATGCCTACCCCGCTTCCAACGCCCTGTGTAATGCCCTGCAAATCCTCAACCACCTCCAGGATTGCCAAAAGGATTTCCGCGAACTTGATCGTGTCTATCTCCCCGGAGACTGGATGAAAGAGGCTGGCGTGACCGTGGCCGATCTCGATGCGCCTTCCAGTAATCCGGACCTGCGCCGGGTTCTCGACCAGTGCCTCGACGGGGTGGAGGAATTGCTGATCTCCGCCGGGCAATTACCCGGTCGGATCAAATATTGGCGCCTGGCGCTTGAATCCGCCGTCATTTACCACATTGCCGTCCGCCTGACCCGCCGTCTGCGCCGCCAGGACCCCGTGGCCGAACGAGTGGAGCTCAACAAATTCGACTATCTTCTTTGCGCCGTTGAGGGATGTTTTCACACGCTTTTTCGCCGCCGAACCCACCCCTAGGTCAGCCCTGGCTGGTTGATATAATTTTCCCTTTGTGACGCAAGAGCGAACACCGTATGCTTTTCGCACAGAATTTTTCGTTCTTTGGCGCCGCCGGGCTGGACCAGATTTCGATCGCAACGGGGATTGTTGAGGCAGGGATCGTTGCGCTGCCAGAGATGAGGGGAAAGAGGATTATTTAGCACCATGACCACGCAAACGCCTTTATTGGACGGGATCTCGACGCCTGAAGACATGCGTTCACTGAGCGATGGTGAGCTTCACGATCTGGCCAAAGAGCTTCGCGGGGAAGTAATCGACGCGGTTTCTGTAACCGGCGGCCATCTCGGGGCCGGTCTGGGCGTTGTCGAACTGACCGTTGCGCTCCATCACGTCTTTGATACGCCGCGGGACCGTCTGATCTGGGACGTTGGTCACCAATGCTATCCCCACAAGGTGCTGACCGGTCGCCGCGACCGCATCCGCAGCCTGCGCCAGCCCGACGGCCTGTACGGGTTCACCAAGCGCTCGGAGAGTGAATATGACCCCTTCGGCGCGGGCCACAGCTCGACCTCGATTTCAGCCGGTCTCGGCATGGCCGTTGCGCGGGATCTTCAGGATAAGAACAACAACGTCATCGCGGTCATCGGCGACGGGGCGATGACCGGCGGCATGGCCTATGAGGCGATGAACAATGCCGGAGCCATGAACGAGCGCCTGATCGTCATCCTCAACGATAACGACATGTCGATCGCACCGCCTGTCGGGGCGCTTTCGGCCTATCTCTCAAGGCTGATCTCAAGCCGTTCCTATCGCTCCCTGCGGAACCTGGCGAGAGACATCGCCAAGAAATTCCCCCGCCCCTGGGCCAATGCGGCGCGCCGGGCCGAAGAGTTCACCCGCGGCTTTGTCACCGGCGGCACGCTGTTCGAAGAGCTCGGATTTTTCTATGTTGGCCCGGTGGACGGCCATAATCTGGACCATCTGTTGCCGGTCCTGCGCAATGTGCGCGACGCCAAGACCAGCGGGCCGGTTCTGCTCCATGTGGTGACCCAGAAGGGCAAAGGTTATGAGCCGGCGGAACAGTCGGCCGATAAGGGCCACGGGGTGGGACGCTTTAACGTCGTCACCGGCGAACAGGTTAAATCGACCTCGAACGCACCGAGCTATACCAAGGTTTTTGCCCAGACGCTGATCGCCGAAGCCGAAAGGGACGACAAGGTTGTGGCGATCACCGCGGCGATGCCCTCGGGCACCGGGCTTGATCTGTTTGGCGAGGCCTTTCCGGACCGCTGTTTCGATGTCGGTATCGCTGAACAGCATGCGGTAACCTTTGCCGCCGGTCTGGCGTCTGAAGGAATGAAGCCGTTTGCAACCATATACTCGACCTTTCTGCAGCGCGGCTATGACCAGATCGTCCATGATGTAGCGATCCAGAACCTGCCGGTTCGCTTTGCCATCGACCGGGCGGGTCTGGTCGGCGCCGACGGGGCGACCCATGCCGGATCCTTCGACATTACCTATCTGGCGACCCTGCCGAACATGGTCGTGATGTCGCCTTCCGACGAGGCCGAGCTGGTGCATATGGTGGCCACCGCCGTGGCCTATGACGAGCACCCCTGTGCCTTCCGTTATCCAAGGGGCGAAGGAGTAGGGGTTGAGCTTCCCTCCCAGGGCGAGATACTTCAGATCGGCAAGGGGCGACTGATCCGCGAGGGAAACAATGTGGCGATTCTGTCCCTCGGCACCCGCTTGGGCGAGTGCCTCAAGGCGGCCGAGGATCTCAGCGCCCGGGGCCTTTCGGTAACCGTCGCCGACATGCGTTTTGCCAAGCCGCTGGATACGGATCTGCTGCGCCGTCTGGCCACCGAACATGAGCTATTGCTCACCGTCGAGGACGGCTCCATCGGCGGCTTTGCGGCTCATGTGATGACTTTCCTGGCCAATGAAGGGCTGATGGATAAGGGCCTGAAAGTGCGCCCGATGACCCTGCCCGACCGCTTTGTCGCCCATAACTCGCCGACGGCCCAGTATGACGATAGCGGCCTCAACGCGCCCCATATCGCCGCGGCAATCCTCAAGACCCTGGGCCGGAACAATGAAGCTGAGGGTGTGGCGCGGGCCTGACCGCGTTCAGCCAGCCCTTATATAATCGCCATAACCCGCCATTAGCCGAAAATGAACGAAACTTCCGATATTGAGGATATTCGCGCCCATGTTCGGCAGGTTGTCGAGGCTTCCGGCACGTCCTTTTACTGGGGCATGCGGATTCTTCCCCCTGAGCGCCGGGAGGCCATGTACGCCATCTATGCCTTTTGCCGTGAGGTAGACGACATCGCCGACGACGATATGCCGCAACCCGAACGTATCTCCCGGCTGGCCGAATGGCGGACCGAAATAGACCGGCTTTTTGCCGGTAATCCCCAAATGCCGACGGCAAGAGCCCTGCTCGAACCGACCCAAGAGTTCGACCTTCAAAGGGAAGACTTTCTCGCCGTCATCGACGGCATGGAAATGGATGCGAGGGAAGCCATGCGCGGGCCCTCCCTGGCCGAATTCGAACTTTATTGCGCCCGGGTCGCCGGCGCCGTCGGGCTCCTCTCCACCCGCGCCTTCGGCGATTCCTCGCCGCGGGCGCGCGATCATGCTCTGGCCCTTGGCCACGCCCTTCAGATCACAAATATTCTGCGCGATATCGTCGAAGATGCCGAACGGGGCCGGCTCTATCTGCCGAAGGAGATTCTCGAGGCCCACGGCATCACCGACACCGATCCACAAAAGGTTCTGAAAAACCCGGCCCTGCCAAAAGTCTGCGCCGATCTGGCGGCAATGGCGAGACAGCGTTTTGATGAGGCGCTCGGCGCCTTGGCCGATTGCGACCGCCGGGCCTTGCGGCCAGCCAGCATCATGCGCGCCATATACCGGCGCGTCCTTGATCGCCTGCAAAAGCGGGGCTGGGAACGGCTCGACCTGCCGGTAAAAGTATCGAAACCGGAAAAGCTGTGGATCGCCCTTCGTTACGGCATACTCTAGAGCCATGACAAAGGTTCAGCCGAGCGTCCATATTGTCGGCGCCGGTCTTGCCGGTCTTGCCTGTGCGGTGCGGCTGGCCCGGGCCGGACTGACGCCCGCCTTGTACGAGGCTGCCGATCACGCCGGGGGGCGCTGCCGGTCCTATTTTGAACCCGCACTCGATCGCCTTATCGACAACGGCAACCATCTGGTCTTAAGCGGCAATGTCGCGGTTCGCAATTATCTCGACGACATCGGCGCTACCGATGAACTGTTGATCGCTCCTGAGGCCGCTATTCCCTTTATTGATCTGCCGACAGGCCGGCGCTGGACCCTGCGCCCGAACCGGGGACGGTTCCCCTGGTGGCTGTTCTTGCCCACCCGCCGGGTGCCCGATAGTCGTCCTCACGAATACCTGGCCGCCCTGAAGCTGGCCAAGGCCGGTCCACAGACCCACATTGCGGAATGTTTCGACACTAAAAGCCCCCTTTATGAGCGTTTCTGGGAGCCCCTGACCATTGCCATCCTCAACACCTCGCCTCAAACCGCCGCCGCCCGCCTGCTGTGGCCGGTCATGGCCCTGATCTTCGGTCAGGGAGGCGCGGCTGCTCGCCCCTGCCAACCCCGCGAAGGACTATCCCAGACCTTTATCGACCCGGCGCTGGCCTGGCTGGCGGCCCGCAATTGCCCGGCGCCCTCTTTCCATAGCCGCCTGAAAGCCGTTGAACGCGCGGACAATCAGGTTAAGGCGCTTGAGTTTACGGGCCGCAGGATCGACATCCCTGCTGACGAAAAAGTCGTCCTCGCCCTGCCGCCGGCGGGAACCTCCGGCGTCGTGCCGGAGATCACGGTGCCAGAACAAAGCTGTGCCATCGTCAACGCCCATTTCCGCCTCGAGACGCCCTGCACCCTTCCCGGCGGCGCTTACCTTCTCGGCCTTGTCGGCTCGACAAGCCAGTGGCTTTTTCTGCGCCGCGATGTCGCCTCGGTCACCATCAGCGCCGCCGATGAGCTTGCCTCTGAGACCGCTGAAACCATCGCCGGGAAAATCTGGCCGGAAGTTGCCGGCGCCCTGGACCTGGCGAGCGGGACGCCCCTGCCGCCTTTCCGGATCGTCAAGGAAAAGCGCGCCACCTTCGCCCAGACGCCGGACTCGCTTTCCCGTCGCCCCCCGACGCGCACCCGGTTTGCCAATCTTTATCTCGCCGGGGACTGGACGGATACCGGCCTGCCTGCCACCATCGAAGGAGCTATTCTTTCGGGCCACAAAGCAGCGGCGGCAATTCTGGAAGATATTGAAAAAGGCTGACCTCTTGACAAGGGGCCTATGCACAAGATACCCCGCTGTTCCGACAAAAAGGACGATCGCCTCTGATGAAAACCGCCGCCCAGCCTTCGAAAAACAACCGCCTCGCAGAAGTCGATACCGTGGTCAAGCAGGTTCGCAGCGAGCTGGCGGCGCGCCAGGGCGATGAAGGGCACTGGGTCTTCGACCTTGAAGCCGATGCGACGATCCCGGCCGAATATATTCTGCTCAACCATTTCCTCGACAAGATTGAAGAAGATATTGAAGCGTCACTGGGCGATTATCTGCGCGACATTCAGGGAGAGCACGGCGGCTGGCCCCTGTTTCACGGCGGCGATCTCGACATCAGCGCCAGCGTCAAAGCCTATTTCGCCCTGAAGATGATCGGCGACGACGTTGAGGCCCCTCACATGAAGCGGGCGCGGAAGGCCATTCTCGCCGAGGGCGGGGCGGCCCGCGGCAATGTTTTTACCCGCTTCCAACTGGCGCTGTTTGGCGAGGTTCCCTGGCGCGCGGTCCCCGTCATGCCGGTAGAGATCATGCTGCTGCCGCGCTGGTTCCCCTTTCACCTTTCCAAGGTCTCCTATTGGTCGCGCACGGTCATCGCGCCGATGCTCGTTCTCATGGCCTTGAAACCGACGGCAAAGAATCCCCGCGACGTCCACATCGGTGAGCTTTTCACCACGCCGCCGGAAGAAGAACGCCGCTACAATACAAATCCGACCGGCTCCCTTCTCGGCGCCTGCTTTCTTGGCCTCGATCGTGTTTTGCGTGTCCTTGAGCCCTTCATTCCCAAGCCCCTGCGCCGCGGCGCTATTGAACGGGCAACGGCCTGGTTTACCGAGCGGTTGAACGGCGAAGACGGACTCGGCGGCATTTATCCCGCCATGGCCAATGCGGCAATGGCCTATCGCGCCATGGGATATAGTGACGACCATCCGGATTACGCCATCGCCCTGAAATCGGTGCGCAAGCTCCTCACCTTTGATGGGGAACGCAAATTCTGCCAGCCCTGCCTGTCGCCGATCTGGGATACCAGCCTCGCGACCCTGGCCATGTTTGAGGCCGGTGAAAAAGCTGACGGCCCCGTCATTTCAAAAGCCTGCGCCTGGATGAAGGATCGCCAGATCCTTAACGTCAAAGGCGACTGGGCCGAGAAGAAGCCTGATGTCGCGCCCGGTGGCTGGGCCTTTCAATACTGGAACGATTACTACCCCGATGTCGACGATACCGCCGTGGTCGCCATGGCCCTTCACCGGGCCGGTATGGACACCCATCAAACATCCCTTAAACGCGCCACCGACTGGATCATCGGCATGCAGAGCAAAAACGGCGGCTGGGGGGCATTTGACGTCGACAACACCCAGTATTATCTCAACCATATTCCCTTCGCCGATCACGGGGCGCTGCTCGATCCGCCGACCACCGACGTTTCGGCGCGCTGCGTCAGCATGCTGGCTCAGTTCAGCACGCGTAAAGATCATCCCGCCCTGGAACAGGGGCTGGATTTCCTGCGTCAGGAACAGGAACAAGACGGCTCCTGGTTCGGGCGCTGGGGTTGTAATTATATCTACGGCACCTGGTCGGCCCTTTGCGCCTTCAACGCCGCTGGTGAAGACATGTCCGCCCCGCATATCCGCAAGGCCGTGGAGTGGCTGAAATCGCGCCAACGCGAAGACGGCGGCTGGGGCGAGGATGGTGCAACATATTGGGAAGAACGCCGCGACGAGGTCAAGGTCAGCACGCCGTCGCAAACCGCCTGGGCGCTCATGGCCCTGATGTCGGCGGGCGAGGTCGATAGCGAGGCGGTACGGCGCGGTGTCGATTACCTTCTCCAAACCCCGCGCAGGAATGGCCGCTGGGATGAGAAATATTACAACGCCGTCGGCTTTCCCCGCGTCTTCTATATTACCTATCACGGCTATGCCGCTTATTTCCCGCTCTGGGCATTGGCCCGCTACCGCAATCTTGCCAGCGGCAACGCCCCAACCGTGATCCACGGGATGTGACCCCCGATAGCCCTACCAGAATCGGCGTCATTACCGGTCTTGCAGCCGAGGCGGCATGCCTGCACGGCAGGGGCTATGATATTTTTTGTTGCGGCGCCCGCCCCGCCCGGGCGCGGGAAGGCGTGCAAAGCCTGATCTCAAACGGCGTTTCCGGTCTCGTCAGCTTCGGCCTTGCCGGCGGGCTCGATCCGGCACTTGCCCCCGGCGCCCTCGTTCTCGCCGCCTCGGTCATCACGCCGCAAGGGGATCGCCTTGAAACAGACATTGCATGGCGTCAAACCTTCCGCCAGTCCGCCCCGGACGGGGTCATCGAAAGCGCCATTGCCGGAAGCGAAAGGGCGGTCAAAACCGCGGCGGGAAAACAGGCGATGCACGCATCAACCGGGGCGGTGGCCGTTGACATGGAAAGCCACATCGTTGCCGCCGCCGCCGAGGATGCGGGGCTGCCCTTCCTCGTCATCCGGGTGGTCGCCGACCCGGCGGCCCGCGCCATCCCGGATCTTGCGATGAAGAGCCTGGACGCTGAGGGAAACACACTCATTCTTCCGGTTCTGATGACGGTTCTGCGGCGGCCGAAAGAGCTGGCGGGACTGCTGCAACTGGCGATGGATTCGAGAAAGGCCTTTGCCGCCCTGCGCCGCGCCGCCAGGGTGGACTTGTCGGCAGAAAGCTAGGCGGCTTTTGTGCCCTTGCTGCGGATATCTTCCATGGCATCGCTGACATGGGCCGAAAAAACATCTTCCGCCACCCGCGCATTTTCCAATGGCACATCCGGCGCCATCGGCCCCTCGGTCCGAACACCGCCGAGGGCGGTCTTTAAGGCCTTGAAGGGGTTTTTCAGGGCATCGGTGACGGCGGTCGCCTCATAGCCGCAATGGGCCATGCAATTGGCGCATTTCTCGTAATTGCCGGTACCGTATTTATCCCACTGGGTATCTTCCATCAGCTCGCGAAAACTGTCGGTATAGCCCTCGCCGATCAGGTAGCAGGGTTTTTGCCAGCCAAATATATTGCGGGTGGGGTTTCCCCACGGCGTGCAATGATAGGTCTGGTTGCCGGCAAGAAAATCGAGGAAAAGCGAGGAATGGCTGAACTGCCATTTCCGGCCCTTGTTGCGACGAAAGATATCGCGGAACAGATTGCGGGTTTTCTCGCGGTTGAGAAAGTGTTCCTGATCGGGTGCGCGCTCGTAAGCATAGCCGGGCGAGACGGTAATCCCCTCGATCCCGAGACCAGTGGCAAAATCGAAGAATCGCGCCACCTGCGCATCATCGGTGCCATCAAACAGGGTGGTGTTGATGTTAACCCTAAAGCCTCTCCTCCGCGCTTCGCGTATGGCCTCGACCGCCATGTCGAAAACCCCTTCCTGACAGACCGCTTCGTCGTGAACTTCGCGTTCGCCGTCGAGATGGACTGAAAAGGTCAGATAGGGGCTGGGGGTGTACTGGTCGATCTTTTTTCTGAGCAGAAGGGCGTTGGTGCACAGATAGACAAACTTTTTGCGCCCCACCAATGCTGTCACGATTTCAGGCATTTCCTTGTGAAGCAGGGGCTCGCCACCGGGAATGGAAACCACTGGCACCCCGCATTCCTCCACCGCATCAATACATTGCTGCACGCTTAAGCGCTGATTGAGAATAGGATCGGGATAATCGATCTTGCCGCAGCCGGCACAGGCGAGATTGCAGCGGAACAGGGGCTCGAGCATCAAGACGAGGGGATATTTCTCGACGCCCATCAGCTTTTGCTTGAGGACATAGGCGCCGACACGAACTTGCTGGATCAGGGGAATAGCCACTTCATCAGTCTCTTTTTATTAAAGGCAAATCAAACCCGCTTATGCGACCGATGCCGCAACGAGTTGCTCGGGAAGCTTGAACTGAACATTTTCGTCCTCGCCATCCAGGTTTTCGATTGCAAGATCGCGGCATTTTCGCAATTCCTCAATCAACTCCAGCACCAGTTCTTCCGGCGTCGAAGCACCGGCGGTAATACCGACTGTTCCGATACCCTCCAGCCAGAGCGGGTCAAAAGCGCTGGGGTCTTCGATCAAATGGGTATCTATCCCGGTTTCCGAACCAATTTCCTGAAGCCGGTTGGAGTTCGAGCTGTTCCGGGCACCAACTACGAGCAGCAAATCGACCTTCTCGGTCAGGGTTCGAACTGCCGATTGCCGGTTCTGGGTCGCATAGCAGATGTCCTTGACGTCGGGGCCTACGATTTTGGGGTATCGGGTCTGCAACGCCTCGATCACGTCGCGGGTGTCATCAACAGACAGGGTGGTCTGGCTGACATAGGCCAGCTTGTCCGGGCTGGTGACCTCAAGCTTGTTTACATTCTCAGGGGTCGAGACCAGATAGACCTTGCCGGGAATGCGTCCCATGGTCCCCTCGACCTCCGGGTGCCCTTCATGGCCGATCAGCACCACTTCGTATCCGTTGGCGGCATAGCGCTGGCCTTCCTTGTGCACCTTGTCGACAAGGGGGCAGGTCGCATCGAGAATGGGCAGGGCGCGGGACAGGGCGTTGTCGGCAACCTTCTGGGCGACTCCATGGGCGCTGAAAATCGTCACCGCCCCGTCGGGGATTTCATCCAGTTCCTCGACAAAGACAGCGCCCTTGGCCTTCAAATCCTCAACCACACGTTTGTTGTGAACGATTTCATGGCGCACATAAACGGGCGGCCCATAGAGGCCGAGGGCACGTTCGACAATTTCAATGGCCCGCTCCACGCCGGCACAAAAGCCCCTGGGCTTGGCAAGGATGACTCGCAATTCCTGTTTCTCCCTCATCGCCAAAACGCCCCCCCCTTAATTCCCGATTAGAACAGCTGGTCATACCACGGCGACCGCGCAATCACAATTGCGGGCGCTTGGCCGGACATGACGGCATCCCCTTATCTCCCAGTTCATATAGATTTCCAGATGCCTCAAAACAACAACTTTATCCCGTCATCGCGGATGCGCCCGCATAGCGGGCTTTACAAGACAAAGACAAAGCCCCATTAAAGTTGCGTTATGTACGCAATAACCCGCCCAAAAAGCCTTTTTCCCCTTATCCGCCACCTCTCCTATGGCGCCACTTTATGGCTGGCAAGGCTTCCCCTGACTCCCAACCAGATCACGACCCTTTCCCTGGCTACCGGACTAGGTTGCGTATGGTCTTATCTCCATTCAGGATTGGCCTGGCAGTTGGCGGGGGCTCTTCTGCTCGTTATCTGCTACGCCCTCGATAATTGCGACGGCGAGATTGCCCGGCTGAAAAACCTTCACTCAAACTTCGGCGCCCATTTCGACACCTTCGTCGACTGGATCGTCCACGCCGCATTCTTTGCCGCGCTCGGCTATCAGGTCAGCGTCGGAAAAGATCAAAACCTCTGGTTCTGGCTCGGCCTGATCGCCGCTTTCGGCGCCACCCTCAACTACATCCTGGGCTATATCCTCGTCGAGGAAGAAACCGAGCCCCATGAGACGGAATTAACAACCATGCCGGAGGCGCCAATGGAAAAGGCGCTGTTTATCCTGCGTGAGCTTTTCAGGGCGGATTTCTGCTTCATCCTTCTCTTCCTGACAGTGTTTGACGGGGCATGGCTCCTCCTTCCCTTAGGCGCACTCGGCGCCCAGGTTTACTGGGTCTCGGCTTTTCATAAAGCCGCCCGCAACTTTCACGTCTGAATATTGAGAGCGCAATCATGGCTGATAAAGCTCCCTGGGATCAAAGACTGGCGCGGATAATCGTCCGCCCCCTTGCCCGCACCGCGATCACTCCCAATCAGATCACAATCCTTACCCTGATCCTGGCCCTGGCCGGAGCCGCGATGTTCGCACAAGGCACACCGGAAACAGTCAATTGGGGCGCCGGCTTTTTCATCCTTGCCCGCTTCATGGACCATTTCGACGGTGAACTGGCGCGGATGACCGGCAAAACCAGCCGGCTGGGCTATTACCTTGATTACCTGTCCGGCGGGGTGAGCTACGCCGCTCTTTTCATCTGTATCGGGATCGGGCTTGGCAATGCATCTTTTGCCGGAGTTTCTCTCGGCATCTGGCCGGCAATACTCGGCTGTCTTGCGGGAGCCGGGGCGTTCGCCAGCATGTTCATCAATCTCAAGATTGACCGGCAGATGGAACTGGAAGAAGGCGAGGCGATCGGCTATCCGGGCTTTGCCGGTTTTGAGCTTGAGGACGGGATCTATCTTCTCGGCCCGGTCACCTGGGTCGGCCTGTTGACGCCGTTCTTCCTGCTCGCCGCCCCCAGTGCGATCATTTACACCCTGTGGTCGCTTGCCATCAGCCTGCGCAAGGGATAACCCCCCCCGAGAGTGCTTTTAAAGGTAATCCTTGGCCTTGAACCAGTCGATGGCGTCCACCAGGGCCTCTTTTGCCGGGCGTGGCTCATAGCCGAGGTCGCGGCGGGCCTTGTCGATGGAAAAGAACATATGTTTGCGCGACAGCTTCAACCCGTCGACGGTCACCATGGGCTCCGGCCCGCCGGTTATCCGGGCAAAAGCCTCGGCCACATAAGCAATCGGCAGAACCAGATTATGGGGCAGATTGACCTTTGGGGGCCGACGGTCGGTAATCCGCGCGATTTCACCGAGAATTTCCCGCAAGGTGGCGTTTTCCGCCCCCAGCACGTAACGCTCTCCGATCTCTCCGCGCTCAAAGGCCAGAAGATGGCCCCGCGCCACATCATCCACATGAACGATGTTGAGGCCGGTATCGACGAAAGCCGGCATTTTCCCTGCCGCCGCCTGAACGATCATGCGGCCGGTCGGGGTTGGCCTGATATCCCGCGGACCGACGGGTGCCGCGGGGTTGACGATCACAGCCGCCAGACCCTTCCCGGCAACCATTTCCCGGACCACTTCTTCGGCCAGAAACTTCGAGCGCTTATAAGCACCGATCATGTCGTCCAGGGTTACCGGCGTCGCTTCGTCGGACGGGGTGCCGTCGGCGTTCAGTCCAAGGGTCGCGACACTGCTCGTATAGACGACCTTTGAGACACCCTCTTCAAGCGCCGCTTCCATGATATTGCGGGTGCCTATTACGTTGGAATCGATGATCTCCTGGGGGTTGGGGGCCCACAGGCGGTAATCGGCCGCCACATGGAACAAGGCCTCGCAGCCGGCGACAGCCGCCTTAAGAGAATCCTTGTCGCGCAGGTCCCCGGTGACGATCTCGACGTCGAGACCTTCCAGGTTTCGCCGGTCGCTATGGGGCCGCACCATGGCGCGGGTCTGGTGGCCGGCCTCAATAAGGGCGCGGAGAACCGCCGCCCCGACAAAGCCCGATGCGCCAGTGATTAAGGTCGTCACTTATCCACGCCCCCATGCACTTTGCGATAGCGGTCAAACAGCACCCAGACGAGAAATACCGGGGCGCCGATACCCGCCGCGATCAAAAACAGCTTAAGCCCCCCGAGCCAGGTCACGGGGCCGACAATATAGAGGGTGTCTTCGGGCTCAAAACCAAGAAAGTTAGGCTGACTGATCGACCCCCGGCCGACGCGCAGTTCAATGCCGAGGCGGATCGTAAAAATCAGGGTGACACCGAAACCGGCGAGAATACCGAGAAGGATGGCGGCGTTCCCCAGAGGACCGAAGCGTTCCCCGGCGCCAATGCCGATAAACAGCGCCACATAGCCGACACCGACGGCAAAATGGTCGTAATAGTGGCCGAAGTCGCTGGTCTTGCCGGTGGCCCGGGCCACTTCACCGTCCACATGATCGGTAAAGGCCGCCAGCATGAATAAGGCTGCGGCCCAGTTGGCGGCAACCGTCTCGCCAAGGGAGAACAGATAAGCCGCGCCGATGCCCGATAACAGACAAAAGGTAGTGACGGCATTGGGATGAACGTGGAAACGGGCCAGAAAGCGGGCCAAGTGCCGGGCCAGAAGATGGTCCCAGGCTATCGGCAGATTAAAAGCGCTCACTGTTCATGTCTCCTGCAAATTGGGGAGAATTTCCGTCTCGGCGCGTTCAACATCTTCAGCAAAGTCGATCTCGATCCAGGGGAGCCCCGTTACATCTTCATATCCGAAAGCATCAACGGGCCCGGCCAGCAATTCGTCCCTGACCGCCTCTTCATACCATTCATCCCGGCGACCGTCATCGACATAAGCTTGCGTCCGCTGGGCCAGGCGGCGGGCGATCTCGGGGGAAAATTTGAAGAAACCGACAGATTCACCGCTGGTGTCAAAGGGGTTTTTGACTTTTTTATGAAAATCGACGAGGCGCCCTTCCTTCAGGCACAGCTTGACCGGTTCATCGCCGGGCTCGAAATCGCGATCCATCAGGAAACAATTGGCGGCGCGGGTATCGATCAGACGCGCGATCATACGGGCGTCGTACAGCACGTCGGCATCCATCAGCAATACATCCGCGCCGCGTTCAAGTTCGGCCCGCGCCGTCCATAAAGAGACAACGCTGCCTTCGCGGAAATGGGGATTGTCGAGCCGGCGCACAAAGTCCTGCGCCCCCAGGCGGCCTATTTCCGCCTCGAACAATTCGGCGCGATAGCCGGTTACGGTCACCACCTCCTCGATACCGCAGGATTTGAGAATTTCGAGATGCCGCTGAAACAGGGTCTTGCCCCCGAACTGCAACATCGCCTTGGGCGGATGATCTTCACCCGAACCAAGGCGGGCGCCGACACCAGCGGCCAGAATAATCGCTCTCATGTCACCTTCCCCGTTACGTCGCCTTCCGCCCTACCCTGCGCCCTGTCTGCCCGGCAGACAAGAAGAGCCGGCAGAACCACCAACGTGCAGAGCAATGCGAAGGTCAGTGAAATAGACAATAACTGGCCCATGCTCGCCGTCCCCCGGTGATCGGAGACCACCAGGCTGCCGAAAGCGCACATAGTGGTCAGGGCACTATAGAATATGGCGCGCGGTGTGCTCGTTTGCATGATGCTCATCACCGACGGCGCTTCCCTGGCCCGCAGGACAAGATAAATACCGTAATCGATGCCGAGACTGAACAGCAGGGGCACGGCAATGATATTGGCAAAATTCAGCGGAATATTGAAGATCACCGAGGCCGAACCGGTGAGGATTGCGGCAAGAAACATGGGCAACAGCACCAGGACCGCATCGGTCAAATTCCGCAGAACCACAAGAAGCAGGAGAAAGATCAGGGTCAGTGAAAGGGCGCCGGCCTGTTTGAATGCCGTCATCACGGCGACGCCGCCCTCAAGCAGAATCACCGGGTTGTCGGTGGCCTCCGGGACAATCGCCCTCACCGCATTGACAAAACGCGCAATCGCTTCATTGCTGTCCATCCTTTCGGTTGGCAGAACTTCGATCAACGCCTGACCGTCGGCCGTCATATTGCGGGCGTAAACATCTCCCGGTAAATCTTCCACGGCGACCGGCCGGGCGTCCAGAGAGCGTCGAAGCCGGTCAAGCCGGTTGGGCAGGCTCATCAGGGCCTGATCCTCGAAAGCGGCGAGATCGGCGGAAGAAATATCCGCCGCCGGGCCAAATTTATCCAGGGCATCGGCCAGGCGCCGGGCGCTGTCTTTAAGGTGCGCCAGAGTCTCATCTCCAATAAAACCGTCAGGCTTTACCCCGAAATCGAGCTTTGCCCTGAAGTCGGCGATTGCCACCCGCCTTGCGTCGTCGTCAGGCGGAGCGAGGCGTTCAGAGCTGTCGAGGATGGGATAGAGATAGAGAATCATGTCGTCGATAATCGCCAGCTTGTCCTCCTGATCCTGGGGGACGTAATCGGCAAGGGTGATGGTTTTATCGACCAGAGCCAGGGCATCAATTTCACCGGCCTGGATTTGCGCCGTCTCAAAATCCGTCGCCAGGACCGAGATCGCATAGGTCGAGCGCCGACCGTCTTCCATAACATCGAGAGCCGTCTGCACCGATTGGGTGGAAGGATCGCGCAGGTTCATGGGATCAAAATCAAAATGAAGCCGGGGCAGGAACGCAACTGCCGCCACCATCCCCAAAACCAGGGCGCCGAAAGAGATAAGGCGGGCGTGGCGCAGAAAAAGGACGGAATAAACTTCCAGCCAGCGGAGCTTGGGCGCAGGCGCCGCCAAGGCGCCGGATTTAAGTGGAAGAAGCGATAAAACCGCCGGCAGAACAGTCAGATTGGCGAAAAGAGCAATGAACATGCTGCCGCCAGCGATAATTCCAAGTTCGGAAAGACCGATATAGGCGGTCGGCGCAAAGGCGAAAAAACCGATGGCGCTGGTCAGGGCGGCGAGGGAAATTCCGCCCCCGACACCGCTGGCGGCCAGGGACAGAGCCCGCTCGGCGGTGTGGCCATTGCCGATTTCCTCGCGATAGCGCAGGCAATACTGAATGCCGAAATCGACCCCGATTCCGATAAAAAGAACCGCGAAAGCAACTGAAATGAGATTAAGCTGACCAACCGAAACCGTTGCCCAGCCTGCCGTCCAGACGAGCCCCATGGTCAGAGAAACCAGAGTGGCAAAGACCATGCGGAACGAACGAAAGCCCAGGGTGACAATAACGGCGACCAGAAAAAACGAGAGAAATTCGGCTTTTGTCGCGCCCTCAAAAACACTTTGGAGCTCCTCCTGTTCGAGGACAATCCCCCCGGTCAGGCGCACATTCACCCCATGCTCGGCATCAAGCCCGAGATCTGCCGCCGCCTCGCGGATCATATCAATTGCATCGGCGGCCGGATTGAGACCTGAAAAATCAACTTTCGGCTGGGCGATGATAAAATGCCGATAATCCGATGGGTCGCTCTCGCCGCCGGTCATCATCTCACGCCAGGACAGGGGGATCGGGTGACCCGCCTGTTGCCGTTCAATAGTCTCGGACAGGCGGTCAAAGGCCTCAATCAACCGTTCGGGATCGGTTTCACCGTCTTTCACCTCATCGGCGGCCAGCCCCAAAACCTCGAACAACCCCCGCAGGCTCGTATCTGTCGAAAGCTTGGCCAGCATCGGCTGGGCGTCGGCAAGGTTGTCGGAGAGGTCGAGGAGTTCCTCAAGGTCGAGATAGAGAAGACCGTTGGAAACGAAAAAGGGATCATTGGCAAAATCGATAACGAAATTGAAAGCGCCCTCTGTCTCCTTCAGGCGGGCTGAAAGAGCAGCCGCGGCGTCTTCGGACAGATCGGGGGTTTCACCATCGATGACGATGGTGATGTTATTCCGCAAATTGGGAAAAGCAGCCTGGAATTTATTCTGATCCTTGCGAAATTGCAGTTCGCTGGAAAGCAGGTCGTTGGTTGAGGTGTTGATTTCGAGCCTGTTCACCGTGTAGAACAGCGAGGCGATTGTAAAAAGGGCGGCAAGCAGCAAAACCGGTATGGGGTTGCGCCCGATTAAATCGACCCAATTTTCGAGAAGGCGAAGATATTTCCTGCCAATCGCCTTGATCACGCCACAATCCTTGTGGAAAAGACGTTACAGGCCCTCACAGGCTCACAAAACCGCGTGCGGAAGGTTAGAACTGCGTATGGCTGATAATAAATCAATATATTCAATTGGTTATAAACTTAACCGCTTTCGGTTTACAGGCAAATTTGTTCATTCGGTTGTTCTGGTTCTGGCCGTGCTTATAGCGTTTTCGGCCAAGGCAGAGCAAGCCCAGCCGCGTCAGGTCATCGAACGGTTCCACCAATCGCTGATCGCAGTGATGAAAGACGGGGAAAATCTCGGGTACCAGGGCCGTTATGCCTGGCTGGAGCCGATTATCAAGGAAACCTTCTATCTTTCAGAAATGACCCGGATTTCCACCGGGCGAAGCTGGAACAAGGCTTCCGAGGCGATCAAGGCGGAGGTTATCGACGCCTTCACCAACATGACCATCGCCAACTACTCGTCACGATTTGACGCCTATAACGGTGAATTTTTCGAGACCCTGAGCGTTGAAGACGCGCCGAGGGAAACAGCCCAGGTCAAAACCCAGATCATCAAATCTGACGGGGAAGCCGTCTCCTTTAACTACCTGCTGCGGAAAAACGATCAGGGAGAATGGCGGGTCGTCGATATCTACCTGAAGGGAACCTACAGCGAACTGGCGACCCGAAAATCGGAATATGTCTCGGTTATCCGAAACAAGGGATTCGACGCCTTGATCAACGCCTTGCGGGAAAAAACGGTCAATATCGCCAAAAAAGCCGAGGATTCCTGAGGCCTCTCCCTCCCGCCTTGATTCTGAGCCCCCATTTGCATCCCCGCCTAAGCGTATTATAACTGTCCCCAGGGACTTCTTTTGAAGGCACCCACGGGCCCCTTTGGTCCCGTCATGAATGGGAACGGAACATGACCCCGGCCACCAAGCCCAAACTCTCACTCGCCACGCCTGCGCTTTCCAAAGCCGGCCAGCTGCGCCGTGAGCTCAATTCGCCGGAGCTTTCCTTCCTTATGGAAGCCCATAACGGCCTGTCGGCGAAAATCGTCGAGGAAGCCGGGTTCAAGGGGATCTGGGCTTCGGGCCTGTCGATCTCGGCTGCGCTGGGCGTACGCGACAGCAACGAAGCTTCCTGGACGCAGGTTCTCGAAGTCCTCGAATTCATGTCCGAGGGAACGTCGATCCCGATCCTGGTTGACGGCGACACCGGCTACGGCAACTTTAACAACATGCGCCGCCTGGTGAAAAAGCTGTGCCAGCGCAACATTGCCGGTGTCTGTATTGAGGACAAGCTGTTCCCCAAGACCAACTCCTTTATCGGCGACGGCCAGCCGCTGGCCGATATCGGCGAATTCTGCGGCAAAATCAAGGCCGGCAAGGATAGCCAGAGCGATCCGGATTTTGTAATCGTCGCCCGTGTCGAGGCGTTGATTTCCGGCTGGGGGCTGGACGAGGCTCTGCGCCGCGGCGAGGCCTACGCCCAAGCCGGGGCGGATGCCATTCTCATTCATTCGAAAGAACCGACGGCCACTGAAATTCTCAGTTTCAAGGAGGAATGGGGGGATCGCACCCCCCTGGTCATCGTCCCGACCATGTATCACGACACGCCGACCGAAACATTCCGCAAGGCCGGTATTTCGATGGCGATCTGGGCCAACCACAATCTGCGCGCCTCGATCGCGGCAATGCGGGAAACCTGCCGGCAAATCAAGGATTCCGAGAGCATCGTCGATGTCGAGGGAAAGGTCACCTCGGTGCGCGAAGTGTTTGAGCTCGTCGGCAACGAAGAGCTGGCCGAAGCCGAACGCCTGTATCTCGGCGAGCCCGAGGAAGGTGCCCATGGAATTGTCATCGCCGCCTCGCGGGGCGGCAAGCTCGGAGAGCTGACCGAGGACCGCCCCAAATGCATGATTGACGTTCGCGGAAAACCCCTGTTGCGGCGGCTCGTTTCCACCTTGAAAAAGAACGGGGTGCGGAACGTCACCGTGGTGCGCGGCTACAAGAAGGAAGTGATCGACCTGCCCTCCATCAACATGGTGGATAATGACGAGTACGGGGAAACCGGCGAAGCATTTTCCCTTTCCAAGGCGATTGAACAACTAAAGGGCGACTGCATTATCAGTTACGGGGATATTCTTTTCCGCCGCTATATCCTTGACGCCCTGATGTCGGCGAAGGCCGATATCGTTCTCGCCGTCGATGCCCTATCAGAAGGCATGAATATTGAAAATGCCGAGCGCAAAGTTGACGTGGTGTCCTGTTCGCGCCGGTTTACAGGCGATTATCTCTCCGAAATCGACCCCGCCTGGGTTGAAAAAATCAGCAACAATATCCCCGCCGCCGACATTCACGGCGAATGGATCGGCCTGGTTCGCACCAGCCCGAGGGGCTCTGATCTCATCCGCGCCGAGATTGCCGCCATGGAAGAAGAGGGCAGCTTGGCCAATGCCAGCCTGCTAGATCTTCTCAGCCGCCTGCTTGAGGCCGGGCATAAAATCGGCGCGCTCTATGTCGCTGGAAACTGGCTCGACGTGGATGATGCCTTTGACCTGGCTGAAGCGCGCAACTTCACCTGATGCCGCCCCCCGCCGCGCATTTAAATCAATTTTCCGGTGATTCAGAATGATCTCCGCCGAGGATTTTCTCAAACCCGCCAGGGAACGTGGCTTTGATTTTTTCACCGGCGTTCCCTGCTCGTTTCTCACCCCCGTTATAAATGCGGTTATTTCCGACCGCCGGATTTCTTATGTCGGCGCGGCCAGTGAGGGCGAGGCGGTGGCGATTGCCTCAGGGGCCTGGCTGGCCGGACGCAACACCGTCGTCATGTGCCAGAACTCCGGACTCGGCAACGCCGTCAACCCCCTGACCTCCCTCAACTATCCTTTTCAAATTCCGACCCTGTTGATCACCACATGGCGCGGCCAGCCGGGACTGAAAGACGAACCCCAGCATGAATTGATGGGCCTCATCACCGATCGTCTTCTTGAGGTCATGGAAATTCCCCATTTCCCCTTTCCCGACGAAAAGTCGGCCGTTGCCGGGGCATTTGATGCCGCTGAAAGGGCAATCGCCGAAAAAAGCCTGCCTGCCGCCTTTATCATGGAAAAGGACAGTGTAAGGGATGACGGCCTCGACCAGCCTGTCCGGGCCCTGCCCCCCCCTGGCGCCTTTACCGATCACCGGGAACATGGCGAACGCCCCGCCCGCGCTGCAATTCTTGAGCGTTTTCTCGGACTTGTCCCGCCGAGCGCCCCGGTTATCGCCACCACCGGCAAATGCGGGCGCGAACTCTTTACCCTCAATGACCGGGACCAGCACCTCTATCAGGTTGGCTCCATGGGCTGCGCTTCGGCCATGGGACTGGGTGTGGCGCTCAATGTCGATCGGCCTGTGGTGGTGCTGGACGGCGATGGTGCGGCTTTGATGAAGATGGGGGCGCTCGCCACCATTGGCGCCGAAAGCCCGGCCAATCTCGTCCACATCCTGCTTGATAACGGCGTCCATGATTCGACCGGTGGTCAGGCCACTGTTTCGGCCTCGGTTGATTTCGCCGCCCTGGCGCTTGCCTGTGGCTATGCCCAGGCCATGTCCTGCGATTCCGTGGGTGGTTTCGAGGCGGCCTGTACATCCGCTTTCGCCGGCGCCGGGCCGAGCCTCATTCATATGCGGATTGCGCCGGGCTCCATGTCGCCTCTCGGCCGCCCGACAATTACCCCCTCTGACGTCGCCCGGCGGTTCAAGGCCTTTCTCGCCTCTTAAGGCGCGGCGCTCGTCACCCCCATCTCACCGAGGACTGATTCCACCGCCGCGATCAGCGCCCCCATGTCTTCTGCTCCCACCTGGCCGATACAGCCGATGCGGAAACTGTCGGCCTTGGTCAGTTTGCCGGGATAAATGAAAAACCCTTTCCCTGCCAGACCAGTGTAAAAAGCCTCAAAATCGTATTGGGGATCGGCGGGGGTGAGGAAGGTAACGATAATCGGCGCCTGAAGATCATCACCGAGCAGGGTTTCGAACCCCAGCCCCCGCATACCGTTCACCAGAAGCCGCCAGTTCTCGCTATACCGCTTTCCGCGGCCTTTAATGCCGCCTTCAGCCCGGTGCTGGTCAAGGGCGCTGGCGAGGGCCGCCAGCACATGGGTCGGCGGGGTAAAGCGCCACTGGCCTGTTTTTTCCATCGCCTGCCACTGGTCGCTAAGATCGAGGCTCAGGGAATGAGCATTCCCCTGGGCGGCTTCCAGAGCCGATTTACGGGCGATGACAAACCCCATGCCCGGCACCCCTTCCAGACACTTGTTGCTCGAGGCCATCAGGGCCTCGCAGGGCAGAGCTTCGACATCAAGCGGCAGGGCGCCGAAACTGCTCATGGCATCGACCAGAAGTCCCCGGTCATGCTTTGAAACTACTTCTGCGATCTCTTCCAAAGGGTTGAGGATTCCGCTGGTGGTCTCGCAATGGACAATTGCCACATGGGTAATCGCCCCGTCGTTTAACAAGGCCTCGCCGATCCTGGCAGTGGAAACCGGTTCGTTTTCAGGCCATTTGAGGCTCAGGCTGTCCCGGCCGATCATTTCGCAGATCCGCGCCATACGCGCACCATAAGCCCCGTTTTCGAGAATCAGCAACTTGCCCTCCCGGGGCACCAGGGTGCCGATAGCGGCCTCGACGGCAAAGGTGCCGCTGCCCTGAACCGGCACACAGCCATGGGTCTCGCCGCCCCCGGCCAAAGCGGTCAGCCTCGCCAGCAATCCGGCATTGAGGGCGATAAAATCCCTGTCCCGTGAGCCATAATCACGCTGCATCGCCTCGCGGGTCCGCCGCGCGGTGGTCAGGGGACCGGGGGTCAAGAGCAGGGGGTCACGTGGCGGAGCGGTCATCGGTTTTCCATATAAAGAAGGAAATAATCTGGACACCACCGGACCTTAAATTCTCACCCCGGGGGAAATCAATGGGCAGAGTCAGATTACCGTGGCCCGCCGGTAAGAAAAAGCCAAACAGATATCCCTCTTAATTGTAATGATATTAAACTGGTTTTCCTTTGCGTTATGGAGAAAACAAGCCATTATAACCTATAAAAATAGATGGTTATTTGCTGGAATGGAGGGCTGGCAAATGGGAGAAAACCTACTTCAGGAAATCGGCGGCCTGGAAGGCCTTCGTGCCGTTATGCAGCGCTTTTTGGAAAAGGCGTTAGGGGACCCCGATATCGGTCGCTTCTTCATTCAATCCCACCCGGTCGGTTTTGCCGAAAAAACCTGCCCCGCCTTTTTTGAGATTTTCGATAATCCCGGCAATCCCCCCTCAAACAATCTTGCCGATATCCACAGCCGCCAGGTCTATCTCGGTCTCAGCGGTCCCCACTTTGATGCTTTTCTCACCGTTTTCGCCGACGCCCTGACGGAACATGGCGTTACCCCGGAGAAGACCGAACAGGCCATTGAAATCCTCAATGGGCTGCGCGGCGAGGTGCTGAGCGGTTATCAACCTAAAGAACAATAGACTTGATCATCCAACGGCCCCCATCCGTCGGTTTCTTCTCGCGCTTCCGACTGAAAATTGCAGCGATCGACGCAGAAAAGCCGGGTTTCATCCCACCAGGCCTTTAAAACTCCCATAAATCTAATCCCCAACCCTTTTTTGTATGATTCCAATAAGTTACAAAAATAACCACATTTTAATTGTTTTTTTAACTTGCTTTGCCGGGCATATACCGACATAACCACGATAAATTTGTGAGTAATTCCTTGTTTTCGGGGGAACCGGTGGGCACTGACTTGTTAGAGGGAATTGGCGGGGAAGATGCCCTGCGGGGTATTCTTTTGCGGCTCTACGAAAAGGCCTGCGCCGACGACCATATCGGCCGCTTTTTCGTCCGCCTCGAACCCGACCATTTCTCGGAAAAAGTACTCGGCGTCTTCCTTGATATCTTCACCAATCCTGGAAATAAACCCGAAGCGGATCTCGGTGGCGCACATTTTCAATCCGTTCGTCTCGGGCTGGGCCACAAACACTATGACACCTTCATGAATCTGTTCCGCGAGGCTCTGGAAGAAAAGGGCGTGCCACCGGACATTACCTATCAAACCCTCCAGATCATGGAAGACCAGCGCGGTGGCGTACTCCAGGGACTTAAACAGAAACGCGAATAAAACCCTGCCCTTTCCTCAACAATGAGGCCCCATATAGGCCTGCACCTGATCGCGCCAATCGCCGCTTTCAGCCGATCTTTCCCCAGCCGGGGTTTCTTCCCTCGTCGCACCCCTGCTTTTCCTTAGATTCATCTGCAGCAACCGCAATCGCCGGTCAAACAGGTGCATCCGTCCATGGTAGCCGAGAAAGACCTTCTGAAAATGATGGGCCTCGCGTTCACGCAGGCGCCAGGCTGAAGCGGCGCTATATCCGCTGAACTGTCCGTTTTCGCGTTGAACAAAGTGGATCAGCTCGTGAACCAGCACCGACTGGGCGCACAAATTACTGTCGGGACGCAAATTATCGTCGAGATAGATGACGCGGGCGGGATCGTAAAAGCCGAGAACGGGACAGGGGCCTTGGCAGGCCATGGCTTCAAGCTGTTGATGATCGATGAAGACGATTTCCGGCGCCTGATCTGGAATATCGTATCCCGTATAGAGATTGATCCAGACAAAGAGACCGGCAACCAATTGTGTCATAAGAGCGTCCATTTCGCCCTCCTTACCCCGGCTTGGGGGGCATATGCGTTATGTCCTCAGTCCTTTCCGTTCCTCACAGCCTGCCCAGTCCTTAAATAGTTTATAGCAGACAGGGGTTAAATTTTTGTAAGGCGACAAATTATTCTACCCCCCCCCGCCTGCCACCTTTGTCAGGCCCGAATAACCACAATATATATGGTACAAGAGTAAACAATCAACTATTTGTTGTGTTTTCTGTGACACGGCCTTTCCCAGCCCCGCCAGGACAGGGTTAAAAATACCCAAGTTTTTTAGTCGGTTTTTAAGGGAAAGCGCCTTGACCGACCCGGGCCTGAGCGGCCCTGGCCGATAGGGTAAATCACCATCCGGCGATTAGTAATTGTAAAAAAGAATCTCGCCCTTGCCATCGACGGCGAGATCGCCGGCATAACGGTGCAGCCTGTCCCGGGAGGGATCAATGGCCCGGTTTCCCTCGGCCAGGGACTCGATATAAGACAGAAAGAGATGGAAAAACGGCAGGGCGTGAGAACCGCAATCGTTGAAGGTCGCGGGCAGGTGGGATGGCGGCTTCATCAAAAGAACGGTGCCGCGCCGCATGCCGAGCCCCAGATTAGGCCCCGCATCGCCGAGAACAGCCAAGGAACCGGCGATCATCCGCGAGGCGCAATGACTGCCCACATCGCCTTCGATCAGGATCACGCCGCGGCGCATCTGATCGCCGACGCGATCCCCGGCATTGCCCTCGACGCGAACTACACCGCCGTTCATGCCAACCCTGATCCCGGTCTGGGGTGCGCCGATAAAGTCGCCGGCATCGCCCTCAACATGGATATGGCCGTCTCGCATGGCGCTGGCGACATAGGCGCCGGCATTGCCGTAAACGTGAATGTCGCCGCCGGTCATGCCCTTGCCCAGGTAGGCTCCGGCATTACCCTGGACGATCAAATTGCCGCCGCTCCACTTGGCGCCAATGCCGTCGATCCTGTCGGTGCAATTATCAATCACCAGACGCGTGCCGGGACGGCCGGTGACCTTGAAAAGATCGCCGAGAGCGCATTTGCGGTTGCCCAGTGTCAGCTTCAACGCGGCGATTTCTTTTGCCGTCTTGCCGGCTGCTATTGCCTTTGTCAGACCGCTGAGATTAACCCGCTGACGGGGGGCTTCCTTGAGGCTGAGGGTAAGACCGCTCATTTCATCACATCCCGCAGGTGAAAATGATAAGGCCCCAGTTTGCCGCCGTAATTACCCGCCGTAATCCGAGTCACGCCACCGGCCGGGCCGAGTTCGCAGACCGCCTCGATGCCGGCCCGCATGGCGGCGGAAATATCGGCTTCCGAGAGCCCGTCGATAACGATTTCCATCACCGATTCGGTATCCGGCGCAAGTTCGGTATGGGTGAGGCCCTTCAAGGTCGGACAAAAGGCCTCGTTGGTCGAGGCGGACAGAGCCTTGTATTTCGAGCCCACTTTTGACCCCGAACCGACAACACCTCCGGGAAAGGGCATGACCACGTTGGGCACCTTGCTCATCGCCTTGATCGCCCGCTCTGAGGCCCGCAAAGCCATGCCACGGGTTTTCGCCAGAATGAGGAAATTACCGCCACCGATACCGGGAACCTGATAGGCATATTCCTCAACCAGAAATTCACCATCCATGATCGGGATACGCCAATAGCGCTTGCCCCCCAACTGCTTTGAAAGCTGATAGCCGTCGCCGAAATAGCGCAGCGCACCACCGAGCTTGATCTTTTTGTCGCTATAAATCCCGGCGTAACAGGCCGTGGTCGGGGTCGTCATTACGCACTGGCCGGTGCGGGTCAGCACATGCTTGGCCAGCTCCTTGCTCGACATAGCGAACAGCAACACCGACATACCGGGGCGGCTGTCGGGGGTTTCGCTCATTTTCAACTGGTGCTCAATACCGGTCTCAACACCACAGGCGATCACCGAGGTGGAAAACCCGATCATGCTGTTGGCCGCCGTAAACGCCCAGCGTTTGGTGTCGCCGGTAATGATCAGCCGCGTTGCCTTCATGGGAAAGGCTTCGGCGAAGGTATCGTCAATCTGAATGCCGTTGATGATCAAGACTCAACCCTTTGGGCCCGGCAGGTGCGGGTGATTACGCGTTAAAAAAATACTGATACAGGAAAATTGCCGATACGGGCAAAGAATATCGCCCGGTTTCAGCCGAATTTATGACAACACGGCCAACATATCCTCGATACGGGTGAATTTCTCCCGCGGCTTGCCTTTGGCCTCGCCATTGGCGACCTCGGCGGCGTCGATTTTCTGCCAGTCTTCGTAAGACACCACCCGTACCCCTTTACCTTCGAGGAGAGATCGAAGCCCCGCCCCTCCGGTTTTTTCAGAGGCTTCGAGGGTGGACAGGTCGGCGAGAAGCGATCCCACGGTTTCAACGCTGTCGGGCCGGTTGGTGCCGATAATGCCGCTCGGACCGCGCTTGATCCAACCGGCGCAGTAAACCCCCGGCAAAACGCTGCCGTCATTGGTTATCCGCCCTTCCTGATTGGGGAAAACGCCCTTCTTGTCGTCAAAGGGAACGTCGGCGATGGGAATACCGCGATAGCCGATGCTGCGGAACAACAAGCCGCAGGGAAGATCAATGGTTTCGCCGGTTTCCTCGGCCCATTGGTTAAAAGCTTCGCCCTCCAGCCGGTTCTTCATCAGGGTCACGGCTTCGAGCCGGGAGCCGCCTTTGAGTTCCGTCGGGCCTTCGAGAAAACGGAAATGGAGATTGCGGCTCTTCGATCCAGCCGGGCGCTGGGAGAACGCCGTCAGGGTCTCGATATTTTTAATCGCGCTACGATTGGTCTTGTCCTCAAGCTCGGCCTTGCTGGCCGCGTTGAGGTCAAGAATGGCCGGGTCGATCACCGGGTCACAATCGGCAAGTTCGCCGAATTCCTTCAGTTCCGCATGGGTAAACTTGGCCTGGGCCGGGCCGCGCCGCCCGATCATGTGAATATCGCGGATCTTGCTTTGGGAAAGAGCCTCCAGCGCATGTTCGGCGATATCGGTGTTTTTAAGCTCATCCACCGTCTTGGCGAGTATCCGGCAGACATCCGCCGCCACGTTACCCTGACCGATAATGACCGCCACTTCCTGGGAAAGATCGAACTCATGGTCGCGGTAATCTGGATGGCCGTTATACCAATAGACGAATTCGGTGGCCGTATGGCTGCCCGGTAAATCCTCGCCGGGAATGCCGAGCCGCCGGTCGCTTTCCGCCCCGCAGGTGAATATGACTGCATGATGGGTGCCCTGTATCTCGGCCAGAGCAACATCGCGACCAAAGGTTACATTGCCGAGGAAAGACACATTGGGGTTATCGGCGATCTTGTCATAGGCCTTTGTCGCCGCCTTGATCTTGGCGTGATCGGGCGCCACACCGGCGCGAACCAGCCCGAAGGGCGTCGCCAACCGGTCGAGGATATCAATCTCGACCGTAACATCGGCCTTCAAAAGCGCATCGGCGGCATAAAACCCGCTGGGACCGCTTCCCACGATCAGAACTTTTAAAGGGTTCCCCTCCGACCCGAGACCATCCGACATGCTTAACCTCTCCCGTTTGTTACTTTTGTTTCTTCAAACCCCGGCGGATGTGCGATGACCGTTCCTAGAATCCCAGTTCGGCCTTGCGGGCCTCTGCTGTCGGCAGGGGATCGGTCTGCTCATTGATGACCGGCAGGCCTGCGGATTTCTCGGCATTGATCTCGACCCATTTTTCCATGCCGTCTGGAATGTCGGCCTCTTCGAAAATCGCCTGCACCGGACATTCGGGGACACAGGCCCCACAGTCGATGCAGACCTCAGGGTCGATATAAAGCATCTCGTCATCGCCGTGAAAGCAATCGACGGGACAAACCGTCACGCAATCGGTGAACCGGCAACGTTGGCAGTTTTCTGTAACGACAGTCGTCATAACTTATCTCCCCACTAAAAAATCATAGTACCCGGCTTGTTATCGGGTGATTATTTTTCCCTTTGGCCGGCCCCTTTTTCTAGGAGGCCAGCATCAACACCTCGCCGCGGTTCATCTCGATGGAATCACCGCTCCAGCGCTTGTACCCGCCGGTTATCTGGCAATCGTCAATCTTGAACCCCTCTTCGCGCAAACGCCGCAGATAAAGACGCAGGAAAGAGGGGTTGTAGTCACAGGCAAAGGTAAATGTCGGCGGCAGTTCTGCCTGGTTCATAGAGACGATGCTGCCGCGACGCATACCGGCGCCGCATCTCTGGCCCAGATGGCCGAGAACGATGATCGTTCCGGCCTTCATGTTGACCCCGGCAAAATCGCCGCAATCACCACCGATGACGATAAGGCCGTTTTTCATCGTGTTGCCGGCCTCATTACCGACATTGCCGTGAACGAAAATCTCGCCGCCCTGGATTCCGGTCTGGCTGCCGCGATAGGCGCTGCCGACCATATGCCCGGCATTGCCCTTGATGACGATTCTCCCACCGGTCATCTCCGGGCCCACCCAGTCGCCGGCATTCTTGGCCACCGTGATCTCGCCGCCGGACATATAGGCGCCGAGATGCAGCCCCACATTGCCCCTGATCGCAATCCGCCCGCGGCTCATATTGGTGCCGATATGCTTGACCTTGGAAAGATCGCCTTTGACGACGATTTTTTCGGCACCGTCGCCCTTGACCGCGAAAAAGTCTCCGATGGTCGCCTTTTCGCTGCCGTGGAACACTTCCAGGGCGCAAATAGCCTTATTGGAAAGCCCCGCCATAATATCGGGCGAGATGACATCGGCCTCCAGGGGCACATCGGGTTTTCGGGTCAGGGAAAGCTCTAAGGTCATGAGGTGTTTTCCATCCGCTGATCGATTACGGGGCCAGGCCTTACTTGAGGAGGCTGTGAAGGTTGATATGAAATTTGCCGAGATTGCCGCCGTAATTACCGGCGGAGATTTGCTTGATGCCACCCCTGGCGGCAGCGTGCATGCCCAATCTGGTAGAATCCTCGACGGCCTTGATGTCGAGGCCGTCGATAACGATCTCCAACACACAGTTTACCCCGTCGGGCAATTCAGTCTTCGGGGCAAAGCCGCGCAGGGTCGGACAATAGGCGTCGTTGGTCGAGGCCGGCAGGGCCTTGTACTGCGAGCCCACCTTACTGCCGGAGCGCACTACCCCGTCGGGGAAGGGCAGGATGACACCGGGAATCCGCATCGCCTTAACCGCCGCATTGGCCGCCGCCAGGGTCGTTTTCAGGTTGTTGCCGAGAATCAGAATATTACCGCCGCCGACAGCTGGTTGAACGCCAAACCTGTCATCGATCAGGAATTCTCCATCCATCACCGGCACCCGCCACATGCGACGACCCTCGAGATTTTTCCTGATCTGATAGCCATCGCCGAAATAACGCAGCTGGCTGCCGACAGGTACCGTTTTTTCGGCCTCAAGGCCGTTGAAACAGGCGGTGGTCGGACAGGTCATAACGCATTGGCCGATACGCTCGACGAGGCGCTTTCCAACACCCTCGGCATTGAAGGCAAAAAGCAGAACGGCGACACCCGGCCGCCCGTCGGGGGTGTCCTCAGGGGCCAGTTCGCCCTCGATCCCGGCCTCGCATTTACAGCCGATAACCGAGGTGGCGAAACCGGTCATGGCCCGCGCCCCGGCCATCGCCCAGTTCTTTGTCTCGCCGGTGATGATGACCCGTGCGCCCCACATATCGAAGGCTTCGGCAAAGGTATCTACAATCTCGGTGGATTTAATCCGCAGGGCGGTCATGGCTCAGACCTTTCCCGGTGAGGTCGTCACGATCTCGTGATCGTGGAGATAACTGTCGGCAACCGGATAGTTCTCGAAACGGATCGAATAGAAATCGTCGAAGAAGGGCTTGATGGTCTCTTCGATCATGGGATCATAACCCGGCTCCACATGGAACAATCGTCCCTCGCGATCGGCGGTAAACTCATGGTTATCAATAATCGCATCCCCGTCCTTGATCACATAGCGCGGGGCGCTGAACATCATTTCCTTATCGGCGTCTTCCTCATAGATCGTGATATCGGCATCGGCGCCGACGCCCAGATGGCCCTTGTTCTCCAGCCCCAAGATACGGGCCGGACCGGCGCGGGTGATAATGGCGATTTCATAAAGACTGTATTCGCGGGACGGGTTATCGAGCAGAATCGTCTTGCCGACGGCGTTCTGGTTGACCTTCTTGATTTCCTGGTTGCGGAATTCTCGATCCATCAACAACTTGATCAGGCGTGGGTAACTCATGAAGGAACCGCCATTGGGATGGTCGGTTGAAAGCACCATCCGCCAGGGATCCTTGGAGAGCAGAAACAGTTCCAGCCCCACCGCCCATTGCATGGCATGGGTATAGATTTTTTCCTGATAGGAAAACGGCGAAATACCGCAGCCGCTCTCGCATTCGCTATCGGCGTTGATCCAACGCGTGTCCTTGCTGAAAGGATGAATCAGATAGGCCAGCGGCGCGTCGGCGGTCATGATCGTCGAACGCCCGAACATCACCTGTCCGACATCGGCGGTGATATTGGGGTGGGTGTTGACGTATTCGGAAATCTTTGCGGCCTCTGAAAGCGGGTTGCCACCGATCTCGCCACCATAACTGTGAAACTGGATATGGGTGATATGGGCCCGGTGTCCCTCGGCCGCCTTCATGGTTTCCAGGGTCGTGGTGTAATTGCCGCTATGGCCGAGGTTATTGCAATGGATATGGGCCGAATGAGGCAGGCCCAACTCGTCGGCGGCGCGAACCAGGGACTGGATAATCTTGCGCGGGGTAATGCCTTCGAACGCGTCAACTTCCTGATCGATAGTGGTTATGTTGCGGTTACGATGCCCCTTCCAGGGCTCGTCAGCGCCGGGATTGACCAGCTTGATCGAATAGGCCTTGGTGGCGTTTACCCACCAGGCCAGCGCCTCGCGCATCTTATCGTGCTCGCCCTCCTGCATCAGCTTGTGCAGAAGCACGTTGTTGCCCATGAGGATGAAATAACCCTTATCGATGATCGGCGTATCGTGAAGCTCTTCTAAGGCATGGCGCGCCCCGATCGGAGCCACCGCGGCTTCCATGGCCGTGGTATAGCCGAGAGTCGTATAGCGATATCCGGTGGTAAAGGTGGAGGGAACCGTGCCGCCGGTGCCCGAACGGGTAATCTCGGTGCGGGGGTGGACATCGTGACGGTGGTCGTCAGGCTGCAGCTTGCGCGCCATATTGACCTTCGAGCCGGCAATATGACAGTGGATATCAACGCCACCGGGCATGATGGCCATACCTTTGGCGTCGATCTTTCTTGCACTGGCGGGAACGCTTTCGACGATCTTGCCGTCCTTGACGCAGATCTCTCGCACTTCGCCATCCACGCCATTGGCAGGATCATAAACCTTGCCGTTGACGATACGGAGCATGGATGTCACTAGGGCCTCCCCCTTCCTCGTTTTCTTGCTTTTATTTCTTTTCCCTCCCTTGGGGGAGAAGTTTCTCTTTTTCCTACCTCACCTTATATACGGGGGCGCATCATTTGTTTTTGTCCGCTCGGATCAGGACAATAGCCCTCTAAGCGGCCTTGCGCGCCTTCTTGTTCTTGGTTTCCTTCTTAGCCTTATTTTTTCCGCCAAGCAACTCGCGGGTCCGCTTCTTGATGGCGGTAAGAATTTCCTGATCGCTCGGATAGGGTGACTCGAATGCCGGCCTAAGGGTCAGGGCGACGCCGTCCATGCGATACACCGTGCCCGGCACGTTGATGCCGTATGTCGCGGTGGTAAAGGCAACCTTGGCCAGCTTGGTGGTATAGCTTTCCTTGGGATCGAGGGCGATGACCGGGATCTTCTTCATATGATTGATCGCCGGCTGGGGGAAATTCGACCCCGGATCGCAGGCGATGAACATAGCGGCGTCGGCCTCGCCCTTTGCAAGAAGATCGACGGTGGTGAACTCGCCGGGGTTGAAGCGCGGAAAGCCGCGCGAGAAATTAACCCCGAAAGGATAACCGGTCTGCCAGGAAACGACGCTGTCGGCCCCGGTCACATTGCCGTGGCCGCGCACCGGCTGGGCGACGAAATGGGTAAATTCGTTGAGATCGGCAGCCAGGGCCAAAAGCGCCCCGGCGTTGAAATGCCGGCCCCGGGTCATGGTCACGCCCATACCGAAATTGATAACCCCGAAATTGCAGTTTTTCATTTTATCGACCAGATCTTCCAGAACCTCCAGCTTGATCCCGGTCTTCTTCTCGATATCCGGCGAGACCCGCGCCCCCTTGACCAGGGCCCGCAGGGTCCATAACAGCTCGAAATCCGTGCCCGGTTTAAGTTGCAGGAAAATATCGGCCACCGGGGCGCTCGGAGTGCGCCGCACATCGACCATGACGACGGTGCGGTCATGCTTGCCGTTGGGAATGTACATCCCCTTTGGTGTCACCGCATATTTCGAGAAATGGCGGGGATGGGATTCGGCCGGGTTGCCGCCCCAGTAAATCACCAGATCGGCGCGGTTCTTGACCTCGCCAAGCGTCGCCATGCTTTCGCCCACACCCTGGAACGCCATGCCGGTGGGGCCGTGGCAAACCGCCGTCGTAGTGTCGAGGTTGCTGCCGATCAGATCGGCGATGGCGACGGCCTCTTTCTGGGCTTCGCAGGTGGTGTCGGAAAGGCCGTAGATGATGGGGAATTTGGCATTGGCGAGAATCTGGGCCGCCTCTTCGACGCCTTCTTCGGTAGAAGCCTCCTTGCCGTCGATGAGGGCGAAGGGACGATCCTCAACCGTGTGCTCGAGAAACCAGGCCTTGCCGAGAACACAGGCGTTCTGGGCTTTGACGATCCGATGCTCGTCGTCATCGACGGTCAAATTCATGTCGTCGCAGGCACAGCCGCAAAAGGTGCAGGTGGCATTTTCAACAATCCGCAAATTCTCACTCATGTCTTTCTTCTCCCGTTACCGCACCGATTGTTTTTAAAAGCGGCCTATGAAGCGAGGCGTTTTACCTCGACTTCGAAATTCTTTGAAATAGGCATTCCGGTTCCCGCCGTTTCACCACCCATCAGAGCGCTCGAAGGCGGGCCGTAGGAAATAAACATCAGCCCGGACGATAAATCCTCGGGCTTGCGCCCTTTGCAGAAAACCACGGTCTTGCCGAACTCACTGGTCAATTGCACCTTGTCGCCATCGGCCAGGCGCAAGCGCTTCATATCGTCGGCGTTCATCTCGACGGTGGTGGTTATATCCTGATAATTTTGCTTAAGCTTGCCCTCGTTCAAAGAGGTGCCCTGCTTCTTTGAGCGTCCTGGAATCAGGATCATTTTTTCGACCGTCTTCTTAGCCATTCAACTTCTCCTTGCGCCTCAGGCGAAACGGCGGCACCACCTGGATGTAGGTCTCTCAAGAGCCACTTTCAAAGCGTATATTTCTATATTGCTTGGCATGCGTCAAATCCCGTTTAGTCCCCGGTGATCCGCCGTGCCGATACGAGGCATCAGGCGGCGCGCTTTTTCTTCGTTGCGTGGACCTTGAAGCGATAGCGCCCATCCTCGGGAAAATCGCTTTCCTTGAGCGCAAAATTATCCAGGGCTATCCCCTGGTAATCGTTGAAAAAGGCCTTAAGCGGCCTCTCGATCGCCTTGTCGTATTCCGGACGCACCACCTGGCTTGCCCCCCAGACCACATTCACAATCCGGCCGTTGCGCGCCACCAATTGTCCGTCCTTGAAGACGTAATCGGGCTTGGCGAACATCTTCTCCTTATTGGCGTGTTCGGTGTAAACGGTGATATCGGCGCCCGCCCCGGCGCCTAAATGGCCGCGGTCTTTCAGCCCCAGGATCCGGGCCGGTGCGGCGCGGGTCATGATGGCGATTTCATTAAGCGAGTATTCACGCTTGATGGCGCCGAGATTGCTTGCCACCCGGGCGTGTTTGTTGACCGTCGCCAGCATGTCGTTGCGGAAGGAACGATCCATCAGCAGGCGGATCAGATGCGGATAACTGGTAAAGGGCGCGCCATTGGGATGATCGGTGGTGAGAAACACCCGCCAGGGATCATCGACCAGCAAAAAGGTTTCCAGCCCAATCGCCCATTGCAGGGCGTTGACGAAATCCTTGTCCCGGTAACGGAACGGGACCAGCCCGCAACCGGCCTGGCAATCAATATCCATGCACACCCATTTCTTCGGATTGGCAAGATGGGCGTGAGCGTACTGGGCCATGGTGTCACCCGAAGCGGTTACCGTCTGGCCGAACATGATCTGGCCGACATCGGCGGTGATATTCTTGTTTTTGTTGATCGCTTCGGCGATCCGCGCCGCACCGGACGAAAATTTCCGGTCGCCCTCATTGCCATAGGAATGAAACTGAATATGGGTGAGATGCATCGGCAAGCCGCCGGTGCCGGCGATGGTGTCCAGCGTCGTTTCGACATTGCCCGGCACGCCGAGATTGCAGCCATGCACATGGAGGGGGTGGGGCACGCCAAGTCCTTCGAGCGCCCCGGCCAGGGACAAAAGCACCTCTCTGGGGGTGACACCGTAATGGGGCGCCTGCTCGTCAAGGTCGAGTTTGCGGCCGTTGAATTTAAAAGCGTTGATGCCGCCCGGATTGACCACCTTGACGCCCAGAGCTCCGGTGGCGTTCATCATCCAGGCCACGTAATCGCGAATTGCCTTCTTGTCCTTCTTTCCCGCCAGCATGCGGAGAAAAAAGTCGTCATTCCCGAGCATCACGTAAGAACCCTTGTCGATGATCGGGATGTCCGCCATCTCAAGATGAGACTGGCGGGCATTGACGGGCACCATGGCCGGCTCGAAAGCAGCGGTATAGCCCATCTCGGCATAGCGATAGCCGGTGGTGAAGCTGGTCATTGTCGGCTCGCCCGAGCCCGAGCGCTTGAGACGGGTTCTGTCCTCGACCATATTCCGATGCTCTTCAGGCAACAGCACCCGGGCAATGTTCAGCTTGCCCCCGGCAATATGACTGTGAAGATCCATTGCGCCAGCCATGACGATCTTGCCGGAAAGATCATAAACCTGGTCCGGTTTCTCGTTGCCCGGCTTGGCGATGATGCGGCCGTCCCGGACATAAATATCGCGGACCTTGCCGTTGATTTTGTTGGCCGGGTCATAGACCCGCCCGCTTTTCAGCCGGATCAGCATTATGCGCCCCTCCTCATAACCGTTTCGATGGCGCCGACAATTTCGGCAACGCTGGGCAAATCGTTATCGCGCAATTTGCGCAGCGGCAGAGCGACAACAGAATCGGTGCGGACAATGCTTCCGGCGTGGTCGATTCCAGGGGTGGCAACGGGAAGATAAACATCCGCCCTGGGTGTCACCTTCATGCCGGGAACGCCGATCAGAACACAGGGTATATCCTTGGCGCGTTTCGGCGGCGCAAGATCGCTGCGAAAGGCCGACGTCCAGACCAGGGCATCTGCCTCGCCTTCAGCCAAAAGCCGGCGGCCGGAAAGAAGATAGGGGTCGTGAACGGGATGTCCTTCACCAAACGCCGTGCGCAGCGGGAAACCGCTCTGCCAGGTACCGACCTGGGCAACGCCGAGCGCGTTATCGCCGCCACCGAGCGGGAAGCCGGCAAAGCGCTTTGTCTCGTTAATGTCCTTGATGAACTCGGCGATTGCCTGAACCGCCAGATCGCCGAATGTTTCCTCGATCTGTCCGCTTGCCCAGACAATGACGCCATAGCGGGCGGCCTTGATCTTCTCGATCAGGTTTTCAAGATCATGTATGGCGACCCCGACGGCTTGCTTCGCATCCAGGCGGCGACCGTGGTAAAGCGCCCGCAAGGTGCCGAATAATTCGGCCAGACACTTGGTGTCGTAGGAAATAAGCGTCGGCTTCTTTCCCCCCTTGGGCGGCTTGGCGGCACGCGGTATGGAGGGACCGCGACCAAGGAAAACCACCTCGCGTTCTTTTTGCAGGTTGGTAAACAGCGCTTTTTTCGGCCAGATACATTTATCGAAGAACCGCGGCGCGACGCTGGCGCCATCTGTTCCGGCGAAAATGACGAGATCGGCGCGATTGCGAATTTCAGCCACCGTCGTCGTCATCCAGCCGCTGTTCTGCATCACCCTGAAATTACGGAAAAGCGCGTGAGAGGCCGCATGATCGACAACCCCGCCGATGCCGTCGGCCAGCTGCATAACCGCCTTGGCCCCTTCAATATCCGTTCCCATGCCGGAAAAAAGAGGCTGGTCGCTGTTCTTCAAAATCGCCGCCGCCGCCGCCACGGCCTCATCGAAAGACGCCATTTTCCCTGCGATTCTGGGCTCCGCACCGGCAGTCGGCACTTCAAAACCCCGACGCGCCAGATCACAGCCGTTCTTGGCAATTTTTAACCCCTTGCCGTTCTTGCCCTTCCGCTCAAGAGCAAGATCGTCGCAGCAAAGGCCGCAAAACGGGCAGGGGACATTCTTAAACTGCCGGGCCGTATTTGGTGTTTTTGTGGTCATGAAAATTCCGATAACACGGCCTAGCCCGGCTTGTCATATTTAATATAGGCAAAACGGGGATCTTCCGGCGTCCCCTCAAGCCCCTCCCCACCGGTATCGCCCTCAAGACCGGGCTGCCAGGTGATAACCTCTTCGATTTTTTTCGCCAATTCGAAATCCTTGTCGGTGACCCCCTTGGCGGCATGGTTCATCAGCCGCACTTCGACCCAGGCATAAGAACAGGTGATGTCGGGATGATGCCAGGCCGCCTCCGCCAAATGACCGACGGTGTTGACCACCATCAGCGTGCCCTTCCAGCTATGGGTCTTGTATTTGCGGCGGATCCAGCCGCCCTCCAGCCGCCAGTGAGGCAATTCCTTTTCCAGCCGCGCGGTCACTTCCGCCTCGCTATAGGTTCGTTCGGATGATTTCTCGGACATGGCCATCTCTCCCTTCACGCAGGTCCCCGCCCGCCCTGATCAGGAGACCATAACCTAAGCATGACCTCGTGACACGGCAAGCGGGAATCCCCCGGCTTTCACCGGCCCGCACTTGCTGATAGAAAGACCGCTCCGACGAATTTCTGGATCATCTGCCGATGTCTATCGAGTCCATGGAAAAAAGAGAGATTAGCGTCACCGCCCCGGCGCGGCTGCATTTCGGCTTTCTCGATCTCAATGGCGCTCTCGGCCGCCGCTTCGGCAGTTTCGGCCTCGCCCTTGAGGGGTTTGGCACCCGGCTGACCGCGTCAAAAGCCCCCACCCTGACGGTAAGCGGCCCCGGTGCAGAGCGGGCGGCACGCTACGGCGAACGCCTTGGCAAAGCCTTCGGCCTTCCCGGCGGGGCGCATGTCACCATCAGCCGAGCGATCCCCGAACATGCCGGACTGGGCTCCGGCACTCAGCTCGGCCTTGCCGTCGGCGCCGCGCTGACCCGGCTTTACGGGCTGGAAGCCGACGGCGTCACCATTGCCCGGGCGCTTGGCCGCGGCGCCCGCTCAGGCATCGGCATCGGCGTGTTCGAGGTCGGCGGCGTTCTTCTCGATGGCGGTAATCCGGTCGGAGAGAACCTCGACAAAGGCGGCGATCGGCCGCCTCCGGTCATCAGCCGCCTGCCTTTTCCCGACGACTGGCGCATCCTGTTGATCCTCGATCCCGCCAATTGCGGCCTTCACGGGCCGGGTGAGGTCAAGGCTTTCGGCGAACTGCCGCCCTATTCGGACGAATTAAGCGGTCGGCTTTGCCGTCTCGTCGTCATGAAGGCCCTGCCGGCATTGGCTGAACAAAACTTTGCCGCCTTCAGCCAGGCGGTGACGGAATTGCAGAATGCCGTCGGTGATCATTTCGCCCCGGTCCAGGGCGGGCGCTATGTCAGCCCGGCCGTCGCCGAAACCCTGGAAACGCTTGCCTCCCAAGGGGTTGCGGGCTATGGCCAGAGCTCCTGGGGGCCGACAGGCTTTGCCCTTTTCGCCACCCGGCAAGAAGCCGAAAAAGCGCTTGAAACCCTGGGTGCAAAAAGCAAGGGTGACGCGCCGCTGGAATTCGTGTTATGCCGTGGCCGCAATCAGGGTTGCCTGATCGAAACGCGTGATCTCAGCCCTATCTCCTGAGTGACCGGAACCGCATTGTGGACCCGGTCTGGGGGTAAGTTTTTCAATTAACGCTGGTTCGTAAATACGGATTGTTTTGAAAGAACATGGAATGAGCAGAAAATACATCCTTCACATGATCACCCCCCAGGTGCATGTCAGCCCCTTTGACGTCAACATGGCGTTGGACGCCGGATTTGACACCGTCATGCCGTACAGCAATGTGGCCGTTAACGAGGTCCAGGGCCTTGTTCAGGACGCCATCTTTTCGCGTTCGGTCAAGGATGCCAAGCGTACCGGCATTTTCATCTGTGGCAAGGACGCGCCCCTGGCCCTCGATATGCTGGACGCTGCAAAGGCGGCGATGGTGCCGCCGTTTGAAATTTCCGTCTTCCCCGATCCCGCCGGTTCCTTCACCACGGCCGCCGCCATGGTTGCCTGTACCGAGAAACTGCTCAAAGACAAGTTCGACACCACCCTTAAAGGCAAAAAGGTCGTCATCTACGGCGGCAAGGGCATCGTCGGCAGCATTTCCGGCGTCATTTGCGCCCAGGCCGGCGCCACCGGCGTACTGGTTGGTTATGACGGGGTCGGCAACGTCAAGAAGCGCGCCGATGATTACAAGGCCCGTTTCGGCGTCGACCTCATTCCCGCCGACGGCAGCACCGACGAATTGAACACCGCGTTGCTGGCCGATGCCGATATCGTTTTCTGCGCCGCCCGCGCCGGCACCCAGGTCTTAAGCGAGGAACAGATGGCTACCGCCCCCCAGATCAAGGTGGTTGCCGACGCCAATGCAGTGCCCCCCGCCGGTATCGCCGGTGTCGGTCTCAACGATAATGGCGAACAAATCAAATCCGGCGCCTTGTCGCTTGGCCCCCTGACCTTCGGCGACGTCAAGGTCAAGACCCAGGCCCAGTTGCTCAAGGCCATGTGCGAAACCGACAAGCCTCTCTATCTCAGCTTTGAAGAGGCCACGGAAGTCGCCCGCAAACTCGTCGGGATTGCTTAGGCCCCGTGACCCTGTCCTGATTGTTGCACTGTCCGGCCGATCCTTGGCCGCGGCGGCGCAACGGGCCGGTTACACCTCAATCGTTCTCGATCTTTTCGGCGATAGTGATACCAGCGCTATCGCCGAAAATTTATCCCCCATCGAGGCTGATGCAGATGGTGGTTTTAACGCTACCGCCTTGCTTGAGACCGCCAGCCGCCTCGCCCCTTCGCCGATGCCACTGGTCTACGCGGCGGGGTTCGAAAGCCGCCCGGATTTACTGGCCGAACTGGCACAGCGGCGATCCATTCTCGGCAATTCGCCCGATACGATAGAGACGCTAAAAGACCCGGCGTATCTCTTTCCCCTGCTCGAGCGCCTCCACCTCCCCCACCCCGAAACATCCCTCACCCCACCGATAGATCCCGGGAATTGGCTTGTAAAACCGGTCGGCGGATCGGGCGGGCTCGCCATCCGGGGGGCGGAGGGGGCTCCCTCTCCTGACGGGGTGGTTTTTTTCCAGCGCCGGATTCTGGGCGACGCCCTCTCTCTGCTCTTCCTTGCCGATGGACGGGATATTTATCCCCTCGCCTTTAGTGAGCAATGGAGCGATCCCTGCCCCGGCCATCCCTTTCGCTTCGGCGGCGCGGCTGGCCCGGTGACGCCTCCAGCCCCCCAGGCAGACACCCTGATCAAAGCCGCAAGCGGCCTCACCTTTGAGACCGGCCTTGTCGGCCTCAACAGCCTCGATGCACTCATCGACCCCCAGGGCAATTGTCACATCATCGAGATTAACCCCCGCCCCGGGGCCACCCTCGACCTCTTCGACCCCCTCAGCACCACACCGCTCTTCGAGCTTCACCTGAATGCCGTGGCCGGCAATTTGCCCGCCGCCGATGCCTCCCTCATCGCCAAATCCCCCGCCCATGGCGTCAAAGTTCTTTACGCCGCCGACGATACCGACCCGCCTCTCGTCTTGGCGCCGGATTTCGCCTGGCCGGACTGGACCGCCGACCGCCCAGCAGCTGGAACGGCAATAGCGCCGCAAGCCCCGGTTTGCACCATTTTCGGGCAAGGGAGTTCGGTTTTCGATGTCCGCGCCATCCTCGATGAGCGGGCCGGGACTTTACGGGGCAGCCTCGCTCGGTGTAAGGGTTCGTCTGCCTAGAGACAGCAACAGGATTACATAGACCCCATGTCTGAAAAACTTGCCAACCAGAACGTCAAGGACTGGCCGAGCGTCGCCACCACCGTCGCCCCCCTGGTCGCCCGCCTCATTGACGACGCCCAAAGCCTCCGTGTCGGGGTTTCCAAAGGCCCCAAGGGCTGCACCATCGTCGATTGCGGCATCAACCATCCCGGCGGCCTTGAGGCCGGACTTCTGGTTACAGAGATTTGCATGGGTGGCCTCGGCCGCGCCAGCCTGCAACCGGCCTGGTCCTATGCCCATTGGCCGTGGGCGGTCAACATCCACTCGACCAACCCGGTGCTGTCCTGCCTGGGCAGCCAATACGCTGGCTGGAGTCTCGCCTTCGGCGACTTCTTCTCCCTTGGTTCGGGGCCCGGACGGGCGCTGGCCGGTCGTGAAGATTTGTTTAAGGAACTCGCCTACAGGGATCAGGGCGATCGCGCCTGTCTGGTGCTCGAAGTGGATCAGATGCCGCCCGCCGAACTGGTCGAAAAGGTCACTACGGACTGCGGCATCAAGCCTGAAAACCTGACCCTGGTGCTGACCCCGACCACCAGCCTGGCGGGAAGTCTCCAGGTTGTCGGCCGGGTTTTGGAAGTGGCGCTGCACAAGGTGCATGAACTTCACTTCCCCCTTGAAAACGTTATTGACGGCATGGGCAGCGCCCCGCTGCCGCCACCGGCGAACAATTTCCTCGCCGGCATGGGACGCACCAACGACGCCATCATCTATGGCGGCACGGTGCATCTTTTCGTCGCCGGGGATGACGCGGCAGCGGAAAAACTGGCGACCGATCTGCCGAGCAGCAACTCGCGCGATTACGGCAAACCATTTGAAGAAACCTTCAAGGCTGTGAAGGGCGATTTCTATGCCATCGACGGCTCGCTCTTCTCTCCGGCACGGGTCATCGTCACGGCCATGGAATCCGGCCGCAGCTTCCACGCCGGGGCCGTGGACGAAGCGCTTCTCAACACCTCTTTCGGCTATGCGGGAAAATAACCGGGTCGCCCTTTTTAGTGACGATCCGGACTGGCATGCCCGGTGCCTGACCGATGCGCTTGCCAAGCGCGGTGTTGAGGCGGTCTGGCTGTCCTTTACCGATTGCGCCTTTGACAATTCCAGCCCCACCTCGGGGCTCCGCCTTCCCGGCTTTGAGACCGAATTGCCAGCAGGCGCCCTGACCCGCCTGATCGATCCCGGCACGTTGGAGCAGATCACCGCCCGCCTCGATATCCTCCATGCCCTTGATGAACTGGGCATCGTGGTTTCCAATTCCGCCCGCGCCATTGAACGCACGGTGGATAAATCCATGGCCAGCTTCCTTCTCGCCAATGCCGGATTGCCGAGCCCGGCGACCTGGACCTGCGAATCCCCGCAAATGGCCCAGGCCATTCTTGAGCGCCAGACCAAAGACGGCGGCAAGCTTGTGCTCAAGCCCCTGTTCGGGGCTCAGGGCAAGGGATTGCGGCTTCTCGAAGCAGGCAGCCCCCTGCCCGATCCGGAAGAGGTCGACGGGGTTTATTACCTGCAAAAATTCATCGAAACCGGTACCGGGGCCGAGGGCTGGCACGACTGGCGGGTTTTTGTCGTCGGCGGCAAGGCGGTGGCCGCCATGATCCGGCGCGGCAAGGGATGGATCACCAATGTTCTTCAAGGGGGCGTCTGCGAAGCGGCGCCACTGGAAAGCGATCTGGCGGATTTGGCCGTCGCCGCTGCCCGGGCGCTTGGCGCCGATTACGCCGGAATTGATATCCTCCGCGACCGTGAAGGGGGCTTTCAAATCCTCGAGGTCAACAGTGTTCCCGCCTGGAAAGGGCTTCAGGGCGTCGTCGAGGCCGATCTCGCCCAGACCATCGTCGATGACTTTCTTTCCCGGATTGACGCCGCATCACCGGTTCGCAAAGCCGGATAACCCTGATCGACACAGGACCCCCCATGGAAAATCCCGGGACTGGCTCCTCTCTTTCGCCCAAAACTCTCAGTGACGCCTATTCCCGTGCCTGTCTGGCCGAGCTGGCCGCCTTAAAGCCCGGCAATGTCCATATCCATGGCGAAGGCCACGACATGACAGTTACCGACTTCGAGATCAGCGCCAAGGTCAGCGCCGCTGCCCTCACCGCCCCCGGCCTTTCTCCGGGGCGGCGGATTCTCGACGCTACCCGCGCCACCTTTGAGGCGGTCGGCTGCAATACCAATCTCGGCATCCTCCTTCTCTGCGCCCCCCTTATCCACGCCGCCCTGACACCGGGCAAAGGCGATCTGCGCCAACGGCTGGACGACACCTTGGCGGCGCTCAACCTCTCTGACGCCACCGACGCCTTTGAGGCCATACGCCTCGCCGGTCCAGCCGGATTGGGGGAAAGCCCCCGCCACGACGTTATGACGACGCCCCAGGTCACTCTGCTTGCCGCAATGAAGGAAGCCGCGGGTTTTGACCGCATCGCCGCCCAATACGCCACCGGCTACAGAGATGTTTTTACGACCGGGATGACCCGTCTCGAGCTGGTGCATGAGCGGGCAATTGCAGAGGTCTGGCAGCCGACATACGTCTATCTCGGCTTTCTCGGTCATTTCCCGGACAGCCATATCGCGCGCAAATATTCCCTTGCCCGGGCTGAGGAGATCAGAGCCCTTGGCCGCACCGCCGACGACGACCTGATGGCGGCGTCCGATCCCGAAGACATGAAAGCCGAACTTTTGGCCCTGGACCGGCGGCTCAAGGATGAAAAAATCAATCCGGGCACCAGTGCAGATTTAACAGTTGCGTGCTTGCTTGCCGCTGACCTTATGGATATATTCCCTGTTTCCGCCATCTGAACAAAGATGGCTGATAACTTGACTCGTGCCTCCTATGGGGCGGGTTGCGTATACGCTAGCAAATTAAGATCTTAAACAACCGTCACTTTTTGGGGAGGATTTCCATATGGCGAAAATTGATAGAATGCTGGTCGGCGAATCGCTGGTCGGCGACGGTAACGAAGTTGCTCACATTGATCTCATCATCGGGCCGCGTGGTTCAGCCGCTGAAACGGCTTTCGCGAATTGCCTGACTGCCTTCAACAGCGATGGCTTCTCGGCTCTGCTCGCGGTTGTTGCACCGAACCTGGCCACCAAGCCTTCGACGGTGATGTTCAACAAGGTCACCATCAAGGGCGCCAAGCAGGCTGTCCAGATGTTTGGCCCTGCACAGGCCGGTGTTGCCAAGGCGGTTATGGATTGCGTCGAAGACGGCACCATCCCTGCTGCTGAAGCCGAAGACCTGTTCATCTGCGTTGGTGTTTTCATTCACTGGGAAGCCGACGACGATGCCAAGATCCAGCAGTACAACTACGAGGCCGTCAAAGAGTCCATCCAGCGCGCCGTGGCCAATGAGCCCAAGACCCAGGATGTTCTCTCCCAGCGTGGTGTCGCAGCGCATCCGTTTGCCGCTGGTTGACAGTCCCACAGCTCGTCATCCAGTTCATCCTCGGGTGGAGGCTGGTTTACGGCGTTGCTGAAGCTCCTGACGGGTGAGTAAGGCTTAGGCGTTCTCATACCCGAAGGGCGATCAATTCTAAGGGGAGGTGCTAAGCACCTCCCCTTTTTTGTCGCCGGGCCGTCCTTATTTGCCGCTAAGCGCCCTCATATCCGCCTCTCCGACCCGCCCGTCGTAAAGGGCGCTGGCCAACAAAACTCCGGCCACACCCTGCCTTTCAAGCCGGATCAGATCATCGCGTCCGCGCACCCCGCCTGCGGCAATGATATCGATGGGACGGTCCTCATCGCGTCCTGCAGCTTTTGCCGAGATGTCCGCCAGGCGGTCATAATCGGGACCGCTATCGCCCCCAATCCGGCCCAGGCTCATGGCAATCACGCGACGCGGCCACAATGCCGGCATATCCAGCAAATCCTTGGGGCCGAGAAAGTCTCCCCGGCGAAAATCCAGTGAAAGGACGAAACGGTTTTCATCTCCTTCCATCAGCCTTCGCAAAAGCGCCGTATCTTTCTGGCTTTCGCTGCCGATAACGAGGGACCCCGAATGGCGCGCCAGCCACGCGCTTGCGGCTTCCTTCCCATTGATCCCCCCATCAACCCAGAACTCGACGTCGGGAAAGTCTGCTTGCAAGGCTGAAACAGCCTCCTCATTGCCCCCGCAACCTTCAATCTGGTCGAGATCGGCAAGATAAATCGTGCTAAAGGAATGCAGGCCGAGCAAAGCCCGGCAAACCGCAAGCGGGCTGCTGCCCTCGCAAAGCGGGGTTTCCAGCGGCCGGTAGGCGGCGCGGCGGCCACCCCTTGCATGGACGACCTGGCCGCCCATAAGGTCAAGAACAGGGATCAGTTTCAAAAGGCTCAAACCTTGAAGATTTTTGTCTGCGAATACATTACCGGAGGCGGGCTTTCAGGCGAACCCCTACCGCCTTCCCTGGCAAAAGAGGGGGACCTCATGCTCGGCGCGCTGATCCATGACCTCTCGCAAACCCGCGTCAACGGCGCCGCCCCGACAATCATCGCCAGCCGCGACCCCCGCCTGCCCGTCCCCGACCTTCCCGCCCGTTTCGTTTTTCCAGAGCCCGGCGAGGACATCGGCGCGCTGTGGAGCCGCCTGATCGCCGATGCCCAGGCCGTCTGGCCGATCGCCCCGGAAACCGACGGCGCTTTGACGGAATTATCGGCCCTTGTGCTTGCCTTGGAGCGGCTTCTGCTGGGCTCGACCCCGGATGCGATAAGGGTCACGGCGAGCAAATTCAAGACCCTGCGGCGGCTCAATGTGGCGAAAATCCCCACCGTGCCGGGCTCCCGGATCTGGGAAACGCCAATGCACGCGCAATCGGGTTACGTGCTTAAGCCCGACGACGGCGCAGGCGCCGCCGACACCCGCTATTTTGAAACATTCCCCGCCCTCCAGGGCTGGCTCGACGGACAGCACCATGACCGGGCCTTTATGGTTCAGCCCTTCATGGATGGCGAGATAGCCAGCCTCTCCGTTCTATTTCTGGATGGAAGGGCGGAACTCCTCACCTGCAACCGGCAAACTGTCGCGCTTGAACAATCGGCGTTCCACCTTGAGACGATTGAGATCGCCACCCTGGAATCCCGCCGCCCCGCCTTTACCGCATTGGCTGAAAAACTTGCCGCCGCCTTCCCTGGTCTCTGGGGCTATGCCGGAATCGATGTGATCTGCCAGGGGGATGACATCCTTGTGCTGGAGATCAACCCCCGCCTGACCACCTCCTATGTAGGCTTACACGAGTCCCTGGGCGTCAACCCGGCCCAACTGGTTCTCGACCTCGCCACCGGCGCCGGCCTGCCCCATTTGACAGGCCATCCCGCACCGGTAACGATTACCCTTCAAGATGACAAATAATACCGCACATAAAGAACCGGCAGCCGGTTGGGATATCGGCGGCGCCCACCTCAAGGCGGTTTTGATGTCGCGGCAAGGCTTGGTGATTGACGCCCTGCAATTGCCCTGCCCCTTGTGGAAAGGACTCGACCATCTTTCATCGGCAGTGGCCGCCGTGCTTGAGCGCTTCGGCCCGGTCTCCCGCCACGGGGTAACCATGACCGGCGAACTGGCCGATCTTTTCGCCACCCGTAAAGAGGGCGTGCAAAAGCTCATCGCCGCCATGGAATCCCTGCTTTGCGACGGCGATATCCGTTTTTACGCAGGGACCAGGGGGCTGGTGGACGGGACGACGGCACGAACCTGCCCTTTTGAGATCGCTTCGGCCAACTGGCGGGCCAGTGCCGATTTCACCGCCCATCACATCGCAGATGGATTAATCCTCGATATCGGCAGCACCACCACCGATATCATCCCCCTCCTCGGCAACAAGGTCATCGCCCGGGGCGGAAACGATTTCGAGCGCCTCGACGCCTGTGAACTTGTCTATACGGGGGTTGTCCGCACCCCGGTCATGGCAACGGCCGATAATGCCCTGGTCGGCGACAAGCGCGTACCCCTGATGGCTGAACTTTTCGCCACCATGTCCGACGTCTATCGCCTGCTCGGCCGGCTTCCCGAGGATGCCGATCTGTTTCCCGCCGCTGATGGCGGCGGCAAAACAGCGCAAGACAGCGCCCGGCGCCTGGCCCGGATGGTGGGTTGTGATTCGGGCGATAAAAACGGCGAAACCTGGCGGGCGATGGCGGCCGATCTTGCCCAATGCCAGCGGGATAAAATTCGCGATGCGGCAACGAGCGTCATTGGCGCCGCCGGTCTGGCCTCGATTGCCCCGGTGATCGGCGCCGGTTGCGGTCGTTTTCTGGCCCGGGATATTGCCGGTTTTCTCAATCGCCCCTATCTGAGCTTCGCCGATTTCATCGAAATCGTTTCAGGCGCAGAGGAAACGGCATTGCGCGAGATGGCGGCGATTTGTGCCCCGGCAATGGCCGTCGCCTGGCTGACAGCGGGTTCATCGGACTGAAACAGACCCTTTATGCCCCGCAGGGCATCAACATCAAGATGTCCCGTGCGCCCCTGTGCCCCGCACAAGGCCCCCCGAAACCCGAGATAATCCGGCGACAGGGCAAGCAGCGGCAAAACATCGTCCTTGGCCAGAGAGCCTGCAAGGCCGCAAAAAAGCCCATGATCCCGCGCCCTGGCGACGAAATCCGCCAACGCCGCGTCATCCTGATGACGGCGCAATCCGCCCGCCTTCTTGTCAGCCGTATCGAGCATGACTCCGACCAGGCCATTTGCGGCAAAGGCCTCAATGGCGGTGAAATCCGGCGCTTCATCGGCGAACATCACGGCGACAATACGCGCCCCGCGCGCCGCCTCGACCGCCAGCGCCTTAAGGCATGTGCCCCAGCTTTCTCCCCCTTCTTCCTCGGGAAAAAACCCCACCTTGACGAAATCGACGCCGCTCCCGGCGGTGCGGCGAACAGCGGCGGCCAGTATCTCGGGTTTCATCGGCAGATCGCCGATCGTCGCGCTGGTGGTCCGGCGGCGCCCCACCAGAGCGATGGCGGCATCGAGATCACGGCTGTTCCAGGCCCCCAGCGCCCCTTGGGACGGGTCCTTGAAATCCAGCACATCGGCGCCAGGCGAGATGGCGAGGGCGTCGCGTGTTTCGGCCAATGTGGACAGGCTGGCAAGCAGGACCGTCATCTCAGCGCCAGCCCTTTTCTTGGCGAAATTCATCGTAATATTCCATCAGCCACTTCCAGGCGGTTTCCTCCCTCGGTCCCGCCGTTTTTTCGACCGCAATTTTAAGATAATCGATTTCCTTTTCCACCTGTTCCTGGGACAGGCGGTCGAGGCGGCTGATCAGGATACAGGCTTCGATCACCGCCCCCTGGGCACGATTGAAACCGAGAAAGGGCGCGTGCATTTCTTCATAGACCAGCTCACAAAAGAAGTGCGGGCGCAAATCGTCTTCCTCCACCCGCTTCACCTTTACCTCGGCATGAGACAGGGCATGAGCGAGAACGGCGCCGGAAATTTCCTGGGCAGGCAGGGTCTTCCAATGACGGCGATGGGTAAGGCAACCGGCGAAAATCCGCACATCGTCGATGTAATTGATCACCGCATAAGGGTTCGCCATGAGGTTGTTGAGGGACCGTGACGGGCGGAAGGGCGCGATGACAAGCCCCTCTTCCTCGACATGAATGCCGAAAGGCGCGATATGGGGCTGGCCCTCCGAACTAAGCGTCGTGACGATGGTTTCTCTGATCAACGGCATTATTTTTTTCCGCCCCTGCCCTTTTCAATTTCGCCCTTACGTTTCGCGGCGCGCTTTTTCGCCGCCCGTTTTTCAGCCCCGACGACAAGACGATGGCCCGGCGCATCCCCGTCTCCGTCTTCCCCGGTATTGGTATCCGCCGCCACGCCCCAGTCAAGCATCTGATCCTGGGTATAGTTTTTTCCCAGCTGCCAGGCAATTTGCGCCCGGGCCAGTTCGACGCCGAGATAAAAGGCGTGGGAGCCGTCCTTCTCAACGCCAAGCCCGGGAAAGAGAGAAAACGGATCTCCGGCTCTGTGATGGCCATCGCGGTTAAAGACGTGAAGGCCCGTTTCGCTGATCTGCACGCGATAGCTGGGGTCACGGACCATGGCGGCGAGATCGGCGATCTCATCGTCCGTATAGGGGGTCACGCGGCGGTCATGGAGCGCCATCAGGCCGGAATCGATACCGACAGGCAGAGAGTTTTCCTTCTTGGCGAAAGACATGATGCGGCGGGCCAGATCCGCCTCTCTGACGGCGCGGCGGCAATGGGCGCTGACCTGAACCACCAGCACGGCGTTGATATCAAGCTCCGAGACCACCCCCATCAAAAGCGCCGTAATGCCGGTGGTGTCGGCATCGGTCAACTCGGTCAGATTGCCGACGCCCATCAGGATGTCGATATCTGGATAGCGCCGGCGCAGATCGCGATAGCGAACGAGAGACTCGGTAAAGCCGAAATGAAGGGGGTCGAGAATGGGATCGGCGAGAAAAGGCCGCCCGGTTTTTTGGAACATCTCGATGGCGCGGATCAGGGAGTCCATATCCCCCGGCTTTGCGGGGATAAGCACCGGTATAGATTCTACCTCATCGGCAATGCCCAGGGTTTCCTCGCTAAGACTTAAAAGATAATCCGCCCCGGCCTTGCCGCCGCGCAACAATTCCCGGCTCTCAGCGGAATCGACACTGACCCGGTATCCTTCTGCCTTAAGAGCGCCGATCGTCTCTTCCAGATGGGGAAAGGGGGTGTCGGGCAGGCAGCCGAGATCGATCACCTCGGCGCCGGACTCCTTATAGGCTGTGGCCCGCTCCATAATCGCCGCCACATCAAGAAGAGGAGCATCGGTGATCTCGGCGAATATCAGACAATCGTGACCGGACAAATCAGGCTTTTCCCCCTGGCGGCCGAAAAAGACGGGAAGGTCTTTCAAATCCTCCGGCCCGCGCTGGACCGGCACGCCGAAATGATCGGCCAGCCCCTCCAGACCGCCCTTGCATCGTCCCGGCAGGAGGATACGGTCGGCGCCATCGGTATCGGCAAGACGCCGCTTAATCAGGGGCGGCGTCATCAGGGCGGCGACGCTGATACCGATATTCCTGACCTGATAGGCAAAATCCGTGGGCTGCATGGAATCGAGCACGCGATGCAGTTGCGGCTCGGCCAGCCTTCCGGTCAGGAAAAGGATTCTTTCAGACATTACCCGCCCGTCACTTGCCAGATAATTCGCTCTGCCGCGCCCGGATCGCCGCCTCCAGAGCCGCCATACTATCGACGACCTGGGTTTCCTCAAATTCCTTCAGGCGCTCAACATTCTCAAGATCGATCTTGCGGGGATAGACCTTAACCAGGCCCTTGGGCGCCATCGATTCCAGCTCCGGGGCGGTGTCGCAGGCGAAATAGATCGACGGCACCCGGCACTTTCCGGCCTGGGCGAAAACATTAGTCGCCAGATTGTCGGAAATGCCGAAGGCGCATTTGGCCACCGTATTGCTGGAGACCGGCGCCATCACAAGGGTGTGATAGAGACCCTTATAGAACTGGCCGACCGGAACGGCGCTGGCGGTGGTGTCGCGGTAAATCTGGGTGTCTTCGGAGAAGGGCTTTTTATGCCCGTACATCCGCAGCACTTCTTCGGCCGCCTTGGAGACGAAAATATCGCAGCCCTCAAGCGCCGCCATAATATCAAGGCATTCATCAAAGAAATGCCCCGATCCGGTCAGCACCCAGGCCCACCTTGTCGCTTTCTTTTCCTGCGTCATATTTATTCGCCTTCATCCTTTTGTATTAACGGTCCCCTTTAAATCGTCTTCTTTTTAGGCCGATCGCCCGGTGGTGTCGATCAAAACGCCGGGGTCTCCATCTCCGCCCAGGGCCGCCGCCAGACGTTGGCGGCCCGAGGGACCGATACAGAAAACATCAAATCCACCCTCACAGGCAAAGGCTCCAAAGGCCCGGTCGATCAATCCCGCCTCCTGCAACCGGGACAGGGCCAGACCTGACGCGCCCTCTTTGCCCTCCGTAAGGGCGGGGGGATCGGCGGATTTGATCAGCACCAACCGGCTGGCCTTAAGTTGTCCGGCGAGCCAGGCGGCCAGGGAATCCGAGGTGGTCTCCCAGTTCCGGGGCAGATCATCGCTTTCTTCCGTCATCACAACCGGCATCCACAGAGCGGTCCGGCCTTCTTTCGCCGCAACAGCAAAATCATCCCGGCTCAATACCGGCTTTAAGGCCGGAACAAGGCCGTGCAGCATGCGCCCGTATTGTTCCATACCGGCGATGGCCATGGCGTGGGCGGCGCTGTCGTCAAATCCATGGGTTTCCTGGGCCGACCGCACGACATCGGCAAACGGCCCGCCACCGGGAACCACGACGAGGGAACGCGAAAAAGGCCCGGCAAGCATTTCACACCAGAGGGAAAGCTCGGGATTTGCCGCCAGACTGCCGCCCAGTTTGATTACCCACATTGGAATTTCATCTGAATTTACACCCGGCGACCAGGCTCCCCGGCGACCGGCCTCCGATGACCGGGCCTAAAGCCTCAGGCCTTATCCGGAGGCACCGACCCCAGGGCGATGACCTTGTTCAGCCCCGGAGCGCCCCCCTGCACACTGCGTTCGATCTCGATACCGACGCTCTCGGTTTCGGCAATAACATCCAGCTTTTCAATCCGGATACGCACCGACCGGACGCGGGTGTCTTCAAGGCACATGGCGGCGATGTCTTCGGCCAGGGTTTCCACAAGCCCGACATGTCCGCGGGCGAACAGGGCCTTTACCCCGTTGACGATTTCCTCATAGGACACCACGTTCTCGATCCTGTCGGCAGCGGATGCACAAGTGTCCTCGGCCTGAAGGTCGATGTTAAACCGCACCCTTTGTGGGGTCTCATGCTCAAAGTCATGTATGCCGATCAGGCCGGTAAGGGTGAGATCGCGCACGAAGACCCGGTAAAGAAAGGGGCCGACAAGAGCACGCGCAGCGCCGCCGGGGCGGGTTCCCGCCCCCTCGTCACCTGTCTGCTGTTGTGATGGCTTGACCTTTGCCATGGACCGACCTCTTAAAAAAACACCCTTATTTCCCGGCAAAGGTAACAAATTCCTCCCCGGCCAGCAATTTATGTCTTCAGGCACGGCCATGGACAGCTTCTTTCCGCCATGGCATAAGACTTCGCTCACGAAAAGCTGATTTTGTTTTGTTGACGATTTCCGGCATTTTTGGGTGGCCCCTGGAGATTTGAGTGATTCCGGGGGTCTTCAGGTTCCGTTCAGCCGCCCCTTGCCTTAAATGGGTTGCAGGATGGTTCTTATCGACATCATCCGGTTGAGGAGTTTTTAGACTTGAAGCTGTTTCATCATTTCCCACGCGCGCTCCTGGCTGCGACCGCTTTTTGCGGGCTCAGCGCCTTTTTGGCCGTTTCCGCCCCGGCCCCGGCTGTGGCCGCTGAAAAGGCGGCAGAGATCGACTTTACCCCGGATGAGTCCAATCCCTATTCCGAAGCCAATATCGCGCTCTTTTCGACCAACCATCTGGAATCGATCAACGCACCGACCAGGATTATCTACGATTACGAACGCAAGGGTTCCCTTGATGACGATTTCAGAGACCGGGTTCTGGTTCTGGTCACCAAGATTCTCCCTTCGGGACGCAAGAACCTGTCATTCAAGTTTCTGTCCGGCAAGCGCAAGGTCCGCTTCCCCTCTTACAAATCGTTTACCGGCAACCCCGTCTTCATGCTGTTTCTTGAGCGGGACGCCCGTGAGATGCAGAAAATGACGGGAGGCAATGCCCTGTTTTTCCGCAACCGTGTGCGCCACGCCCTGGCCGGACTGGCCAATGTCACCCCGACGACTTTCTCCTTTGAAGGCAAGACGCTGGACGGCAAGGAAATCCGGGTCAAACCTTTCACCAGGAAATCCCTGGCCCTGTTTGAGGGGACCAAGGGCCTTGAAAGGCGTTTCCTGCGCTTTATCGACAAGGAATATATCGTCATCGCATCGCAAAGCGTTCCCGGCGGCATCTACTCCATCACCGCAACGACCCCGTCCGAGAAAGAAGGCGATCCACTTTCGGTTGAAACCCTGACCTTCATCGGAACCGAAGTGATCATAAAAGAGGCCCTGAAAGGGGAGAACTGGTTCACCAAATTTATCAATTTGTTTAAATCCCCCTTCAAGGGGTAACCCTGCCGGGCGCATGTCCTGGCGTGGATGAGAAGAGAGAGAGTAAAACCATGATTGTGAAACGCCCCTGGCTTTTTTTCCTACCCGCCCTCGCCGTTCTCATCGCCTATAGCGCCGCCGAGGCAAGGCTGAGAACCGTCAACGACTTCCCGACCATGGACCGGGCCGAATATGTTTTTGCCTGCATGGGCACCAACAACATGACGCCGGAATATATTGAAAAATGTTCCTGCGCTATCGACACCATTGCCTCACGCATCAGCTATGATGAATACCTCAGCGCCAAAACGGTGCTTACCATCCGCCAGGCCAACACTCCGAATGCCGACCTCTATAAAAGCGTGCGCATGGAAAAAGAAAAACTGGAAGGACTTTTCCGGGCCGAGGCCGCCGCCATTCTCAAGTGCTTCTAGCCGCCGGGCGACCCCAGGGATCAAGAGGTTCCGGCGCCGGCGTAAGTGATCAATACATTTTGAATTAAAAAAGGGGCGCCGGAAAAACTTCCGCCGCCTCTTCCTTGTTCCCGCAGGCTTCTTTAACCGGGCCCTGTTCCCCAGGGGAAAATTTGATCAGCCGTCAACCCGCGGCGGGATCGTCCAGCTTTTCTCAAAAACGCCCCCTTCTGAATCCGTAACCACGGCGTTGAGTTCATCCGCCCCTTCGCCGGTGAAGTGAAAGAGAACCGAAGGGTTCTCGCTAAGCGAAATATCGCCCTCAATACTCATCAGTTCCTTGTCGCCGCGCGAGATGACGATGGAATTAACATAATAGGCCGGGATCATCCGTCCCTTGACCTGATCGAGCTGAAGACCGGAATAATTGGGATGGCTGACCATCAATTGAGCCGCGCCCGGCGCGTTGCCGACACCGGCATCGACGAATTTCATCTTCATCTTGCCCAGCCGCGCCATCGCCGTCTCGCGATCTTTCAGGCCCGGAGCCGCACAGCCGCCCGAGGCCTTGACGAAACGCTTGACCATATAGTGCTTGCCGTCAGAGGTTTCGGCGATGACCCGGACATAGGTATATTCATTGATGCGCACCCGGGTGGTCAGGCTGGCGTCTCCGGTCTCGGGGGTCAGGTGAAAGACACCCCCCACCGGGGCCGGGTTTTCGTCGATAATCAGTGTCACTTTCTTGATGTAATTATCCGGGGCCTGGGGCTTGGCAAATTTAACCACCAGCGGCACGATCGCCGGGTCCATCGCCCGGTACGGGGTTTCCATGGAAATCAGCTCCGCGCCGTCTTCAATGGTCACACCCTCAAAGTAGAGATCCTTCAAATTGCTGGTCCAGCTTTCCTCTTCCCCTTCGGGAACCGCCAGAGCCGGGGAAACGGCAAGAATGGAAAGTATCAGGGAAGCGGCCACTGTGCCCGCCCAACGAAAATTCATAACGCCAGAAAACATAACCTTCATCTCCTTCACCCCTGCCAGGGGAAACATCGGACAAAAATTTTAATAACCGGTTTGCCTGCCCAAAGACCGCCACCTTTACCTTCAGCTTAAATAAGGTTGGGGCTTATCCTTAATTCTTCAAGTCTTACGGCCCGGATAGCGAGAACAAATTTTAAGAATTATACCCATTATTAACCGCCATCAACAAGCCGTCCGGCCCCTCAAAACGGTAAAACTCCATCACATTTTTGTGAATTACACCCTCCCCCATCCCCGGCAAAAACGGATCACTCCCATTCCAGTTCGACATATCCGGCGGTGGCGTTTCCGCCATTGTATTCATCGAACAAAACCCAGTTTCCTTTTTCACCCTGGCCGGCACTCGAAGCCGCTTCCTGGAGAGAACCGTTGCGGGCGAGAATGGCGCGAATATCCCCGGCCAGAATTTTAAGATAACGGGCGGTGCCGGATGCCGCCTGGGGCCACTCGGCGCTGGCCGGCCCATGCCCGGGAACAAGCCGCGCCGCTTCAACGGATCGAAGTTCATCAAGAACCTCTATCCATCCGGTAAGGCTGCCGTCGAGGGAAGGGATGCGGTCGATAAAGATCAAATCGCCGGCCCACAGGGTTCCGGTCAGCCGGTCGAGAACGGTCAGATCGTTATCTGTGTGGGCAGTCGGATAGGCGGTAAGAACAAGCACCCGCCCGCCAAGGTCGATCTCAACCGGCACGCCGATCCCGACGGTTCGGGTTGGCGGGATAATTTCAGCGCCGAAAGCCAGCTCCTCGCCAAGCTGGGTTTCAAGGGCTTTGAGATAAAAGGCTTCCCGGTCGGCAAGGGCTGCGGCAAGCCGGACGTGGCCGATATATTCCGGGTCGTCTGCCTTAAAGGCGGCATTACCGAGAACATGGTCGGGATGCATGTGGGTGTTGACGACATAAAGGATGGGGAGGTCGGTCACCTTCCTGATCGCAGCGCGCAGACGGCGGCCAAGAGCGGGATTATCGCCGCTGTCGATAACCGCCACTCCCGAGGCGCCGACAATAAACCCGATATTGGCGATATCCCCCTGGTTGCCCGGCGAGGGATCCTCATGCACCCCGGTATGAACATAAACACCCGGCGCCACCATCTCCATCGACAGTGGTGTGACCGACGCCGGCGCATCTGCTTTCACGCCTGATGGAAGGACGAACATCACCAAGGCAATGACGACGGCCAACGTCGCGGCGATCAGTGTTGCGACACCGGCCATCCGCGGCGGCGGTTTAAGAAAGTTAAAAACGGAAACCCTCATTTGCATCATTCCTCACCCAGGCCTTGCTCTGACTTTAAACACGTTCCCTTGCCGCCGGACAGGTAGTTTACGGTTTCGATAACGGGGCCAACCCCTTAACCGGCTTTAGAGTAGATATCCTCAAAAGGGCTGAAAAAAGGCGATGGCATTCAGCTGGCTGACGGCACGCCTAAAAAGCATTTTTCCTCAAAGCAAGGAACCCCCGACGCCCAAACCCCGGGAATATCTGAAAGACCAAGGTGTTGCGCCTTCCATAAAGAGTCTTGACCCATAAGAAAAAAGCCCTTTAAGATACGTTGGGTTGTGTAGGTTTGGAAGTTAATTCAGCCTTCATTGACGTAAACATCGGTCCTTCAATTGGGGCCAGCCTAGCGGATCCTTGTGATTTTGCCGGGTGTGGACGCGTCATTGTCGGTTCTTCTTAAGCTTACACACTTGTTTTAAAACAGTTTGGTTGATCCGACTTTCTATGGGTTGGCCAGATATATAAATCCTTATGGGGAGGAATATCCCGCTATGAAGAGCATCTTTAAAACGTCTCTTATTGCTTCGGCCGTTCTGGCTCTCCCGGGCGTTGCCCTGGCGAACCAAGAGCTTCTGAAGCTTCAGGATGACCCGAATCAATGGGTCCATCCGAGTGGTAACTACAATGGTCAGCGCTATTCCAAGCTTGACCAGATCAACGCTGGTAACGTCAACAACCTCCGGGTTGCGTGGCAGTTCTCCACCGGCGTTCTTCGCGGTCACGAAGGTGGTCCGCTGGTTCTCGGCGATGTGATGTACATTCACACCCCGATTCCGAACATCGTGTTCGCTCTTGATCTTAACGACTACGGCCGCATCATCTGGCGTTACAATCCGGTCGTCGGTGGCAAGTATCCTGGCGGTGAAACCCAGGCTCGCGTCACCAGCGTCATGTGTTGTGATAACGTCAACCGTGGTGTTGCCTATGCTGACGGCAAGATCTTCACCTATGTTGCTGATACAACCCTGATCGCTCTCGATGCCAAGACCGGCAACGAGCTGTGGAAGGCTACCAACCTTGATTCTGGTGTTGGCAATCGCGGCCTGTCGGCTTCTACCGGCACCTCGGCCCCGATCGTTATCGGCAACAATGTCATGGTTGGTTGCTCCGGTGCCGAATTCGGTGTCCGTTGCAACATGACTGCCTACAACACCAGCAGCGGCAAGAAAGTGTGGCGTGCCTATTCCATGGGTCCCGACAAGGATATCCTTGTTGATCCCAACAAGACCACACACCTTGGCAAGCCTGTTGGCAAGAATTCCAGCCTGAACACCTGGAAGGGCGACCAGTGGCAAATCGGCGGCGGCTCCCTCTGGGGCTTCTGGGCCTGGGATCCTAACGCCAACCTGCTTTACTACGGCACTGGCAACCCCAGCACCTGGAACCCGGTCGTTCGTCCGGGCGACAACAAGTGGTCCATGACCATCATGGCCCGCAACCCTGAAACCGGTATGGCCAAATGGCTGTATCAGATGACCCCTCATGATGAGTGGGATTACGATGGTATTAACGAGATGATCCTCGCTGATATCGACGTTAAGGGTAAAAAGCGCAAGACTCTGGTTCACTTCGATCGTAACGGCTTCGCCTATACGATGGATCGTGTCACCGGTGAACTGCTTGTTGCCGAGAAGTATGACCCGATGGTTAACTGGGCCACGCATATCGACATGAAGACCGGTCGTCCGGCCCTCGTCGATCGCTACGGCACCGACCACGGTGGCAAGGGTGAAGACTTCGTCTCCACCGACATTTGCCCGGCTGCTCTTGGTGTTAAAGATCAGCAGCCTGCTTCGTTCAGCCCGCAGACCGGCCTGTTCTATGTTCCGGCCAACCATGTCTGCATGAACTACGAGCCGTTCCGGGTCACCTACACGCCTGGTGATGCCTATGTTGGCGCCAACCTCGACATGTTCGCGGGTCCTGGTGGTTACATGGGTAACTTCACGGCTTGGGATGCCGGCAAAGGCAAGATCGTCTGGCAGATCAACGAGCCGTTCTCGGTCTGGTCAGGCGTTCTGACCACAGCTGGTGGCATTGCCATCTACGGCACGCTCGAAGGCTGGGCCAAAGCTGTTGATGCGAAGAGCGGTAAGCTGCTCTGGAAGACCAAGACACCTTCCGGCATCATCGGTAACTTCAACACCTGGACAAACAAGGGCAAGCAGCAGATTGGCGTGCTCTCCGGTGTTGGTGGCTGGGCCGGTATCGGCGTTGCTACTGAAAAGAACTACACTGAGTCGAATGACCAGTGGGGTCTTGGTGCTCTTGGCGGCTATCGTAGCCTCGCCAATTACACCCAGGCTGGCGGTGTGCTGACTGTTTGGCAGCTTCCGTAGGTTCTAGTTAAGCTTTCTACGACCCGGCATCCCTCACGGGATGCCGGGTTTTTTTTGCCTGAAATTCGTAAATACGCGCCATTTAATCACCCCACATCGATAAATCAGCGACGGATCGCCCAATTGGCCATATTTTCGCTACATTCATGTGGAATTCATGTGGTCTATGGCACCAATCTCGTTTATAAGACTGGCCTGTAATCACACTGACACCGGCGATCAAGACGCAGATAAAAACAATAAAAAAACCTGCACCGCCCGTTCCTTTTGGGGAGACTTTTTGAGTATGAAGATTAATAAACTATCCATTGTTAAAACGTTCCTGTTCGCGGGCCTGCTCGCGGGCTTCGCCCTTATCCCCTGGACGGCGTCTTTCGCCGGTGAGGGTGAAGATAGTGACGAACCCATGTATGTCATTGACGATCAGGGTCGCGTCGATTTCGGCAGCTATAACGGCTATCGCCGCTTTAACGGCGAATGTAACCGTTGCCACGGCTTTGACGGCGAAGGCGGCTTTGCCCCCTCCCTGCTCGATTCGCTGAAAGTTATCAGCTATGACGATTTCGTCGATATCGTCGTTAACGGACGTGTCCAGGGCACCGCCGTGATGCCGCCCTTCGGTCAGAATGCCGATATCATGGAATACATGGACGATATCTATGTCTATCTTAAGGGACGCTCCGACGGCGTAATCGGTGTTGGCCGGCCCAAGCGTGTTCCCAAAACCCTGGATTAATCCTGATAATGGCGTTTCATTCTTTTGAAACGGGCGTCAAAGGATAATCCCTGCGTATGAATAATTCCCCCTTGGCCCTTGCGGGTCAGGGGGGAAATTTTTTAAACCCCGGAAAATCACTTTGGTCATGGGGTTGTTTAATAGATAAGTATGTGAGGCATATCGAAATGAACCCAGCTTCTGTGTCCCCGGCATTACCTTTAGCCGCCACCCGGTGCTTTCTTTCCCTTGCCGTCATTCTGCTTTTAACTGCCATTGGCCCCTCTCCCGCCAAGGCCCAGACCGCCGTTTACGATGCCGTCGATAAGGAACATTTCCGGGTCTGCGCCGATCCCCATAATATGCCGTTCTCAAACAAGGCCGGCGAAGGATTAGAGAACAAGATCGCCCAGTTGATTGCCGACAAGCTCGGGGTGCCCCTGGTCTATGAATGGTACCCCCGCATCACCGCCCGCTTTGTCCGCGACACCCTGATCGCCAAGAAATGCGACATCATCATTGGCACCGGTTCTGGCGACCCCTCAGTGCAGAACACCAACCCCTATTACAAGACCGGCTACGTCATGGTTTACCCTAAGGATCTTGGGTTAAAGCTCGACCGGGTCGATCATCCGGAGATGGCTCATTTAAAGATTGGCGGCGTTGCCGGCACCCCGCCGGTTGATCAGCTCGCTCGCTATAAGTTGCTTAGTCGCATGCGATCCTACCCCCTGCGCTATGACACCCAGAAAGGCTCTGTCGCTGAACAAATGATCCTCGACATGCAGAGCGGCCTGATTGATGTCGCCTATATGATGCGGCCGAACGCCCACTATTTTTCCAAAAAACACGGCATTGATGTCGAAATCGTCTCCCTTGAGAGTATCGATTTCAAGCGCGGGCGCCTCAACTTCATGATTACTATGGGCATCCGTCCCAATGAATTGGACTGGAAACGCAAGATCAACCGTCTGCTGCGTGAAAACAAAACGGAGATCGACGCCATCCTCGCTGAATACGGAATCCCGCCGATGAAGCGCAGTGGCGGACGACGGGGATCGAACGATAAGACCGAAACCAAACCTGCCGGAGACGACAGCGCGAAATAACCCGCCGTTATATATCTAACTAAAAAAAAGGCGCACCATCGGTGCGCCTTTTGCGTCAAGTGTCGCCGCTCGTCTAGTGGGGCGTGTTGAAGCTGACGCCAAAGCGGCGGTAAATAAACTCAGGCGCTTCTTCTTCCGCTTCCTGTTCCGCCATCCCGAAGATTTTTTCGTGAAACGGCGAAAGCTCGCAGGCAGGATCAGTATTTGCCGCGTCGCCTGTCAGTGCATAGGCCTGGCACCGGCAGCCGCCCCAGTCGATCTCTTTGCGATCACAAGAGCCGCAGGGCTCCGGCATCCAGTCCGTTCCCCGGAATTTCAGAAAAGCCGGTGAATTTTCCCAGATCCAGGCCAGGGAACGATCCTTCACGGAATCGAATTCCAGGTCGGGAATGGTTTCAGCGGCGTGACAGGGCAGGGCCAGCCCCGATGGGCTGATATTGACGAAACGACGCCCCCAGCCGCCCATGCAGACCTTCGGCCGCTTGGCGTAATAATCGGGGATGACATAATCGATCACCAGCTTGCCGGTGAGCCGTTCACGGGCCTCCTCGACGATGGCCGTGGTTTCATCGAGCTGGGAGGGGGTGGGAATAAAAGCCGCCCTGTTTTTGAGAGCCCAGCCGTAATACTGCACCTGGGCTACCTCAAGGCGCCCGGCGCCCAGTTCCACCGCCATATCGATCATTTCCCTGATGTGGTGAATGTTCTGGCGGTGCATAACGGCATTAACCGTGAGCGGCAGACCGCAGGCTTTCACCCAGGCCGCTGTTTCCAGTTTGCGCTCGTGACCGCCTTTTGCGCCACCGATACGGTTGGCGTTCTCGGCCTCGACATCATCGAAGCTGAGCTGTACATGCTCAAGCCCCAACTCGCCCAGACGACGCAGACGGGCCTCGTCGAGGCGCGGCGATGAAGCGGTGATCAAATTGCAGTAAAGCCCGGCCTCGGTAGCATGCTCGACAAGCTGTTCCAGATCATCCCGCAAGGTCGGTTCGCCGCCGGAAAAATGGATCTGATGCATGCCCATCTGAGCCGCCTCGTCGATGACCCGGCACCAGGTTTCGGTGTCCAGTTCCCGATCCTTTTTCTCCATCTCCAGGGGGTTGGAGCAATAAGGGCACTGGAACGAGCAGCGATGGGTGAGCTCCGCCAACAGGGCCAGAGGCGCCTCAATTGCCGGTGCCTGCGTGGAAGCAGATGAGGACGCCTCAGCGGTCTCTGAGACATCCTTGGAAGTCGATTCGGTCATGATACGATAAATCCCTTGTCAGCCAGCCCCTGCAACAGTTCGATGATGTCCTTTTTGATAACCTCCTCCGGGGCGGCATATTTCTCTGCCAGCTCCCCGGCAATTGCCGATACGGAGGCTTCCCCGTCGAGGCGCTGAAGGATAACCAGAGATGTCTCATCAGGCACAAGAAGACGTTCGGGGGCCAGAACCACCCATTGATCGCGCTGCTTGTTGAACCGCAGCTTCACATGAGACGGAAGCTTGGGAACCGTGTCTCCATCAATCAAAACGCGGTCGGTCATCGAAATCCTCTGGCACAAAAGCGCCGGGTGGAATGTTGCCGTCGATGTAGGCATTGTAAAGCGCATCCTGCTGCGCCCACAGGCAATCGAGCTTGTAGACCAAAGAATCAATGACGCCTTGCTGCTCTGCCCTTGATTTAGGCCATGACAGGGCCAATTCAAGAACATGCTCGGCATCTCGGGGGGCTTCGTTCAGACGCTGTTTGAAATAAACCATGATGTCATCATGGATGAAATCATAATTCTCCAGCATGCCGGCGATCCGCTCCTTATGGATGGAAGGTGCGAAAAGCTCAGTTAAGGACGAGGTCATCCCTTCAAGCACTGAATGCTCTTTTACATAAGTGATATAGCTATCAACGGCAAAACGTGTGCCCGGCAAAAGTGCATCGGTTGATTTTACAAGTTCCCGATCCAACCCCAAGCCGTCGGTCAGTTTCAACCAGCGCTCAATACCGCCCTCACCGGCTGACGACCCATCATGATCGAGCACCCGCTGGATCCAGACCCGGCGCAAATCGGGGTCGCGCATATTCGACATCAAGGCGGTGTCTTTGACCGGTATGATTATCTGATAGTAATAACGGTTCAGAGCCCAGGCCTGAACCTGGCCTTTATTCAACTTGCCGCCATGAAGAAGCTTATGGAACTTATGCAAGTTGTGATAGCGATCAGTCCCCAGCTGGCGCAGGGTTGCTTCCATTTCGTCACGGGACAACATTTTTTGTTCACTCACAGCGTAATCTCCATTCCGTCATAACTCACCTCCCAGCCGGCGGCTTCCACCTCGGCCCTTTCGGGTGTGTTGTCGATTAAGATGGGGTTGGTGTTGTTGATATGGATAAACACCTTCCGTTTGACGTTGATCGGCGCGAAAGCCGCAACGGTGCCCTCAGGGCCGGAATTGCTCATATGGCCCATCCGGTTGCCGGTCTTGACGCCGACATGGCTGGTCTTCATCTCGTCGTCCTGCCACAAGGTACCGTCGAAAAAGACCAGCGGCGCATCGGTCAGCCGTTCGGCCAGTTCGGGCGGGAAAGAAGCGCAACCTGGAATATAAAAGAAGTGCTCGCCGCCTTCCTTGGCGCTGATTTTAAGGCCGATGGTGTCTTCGGGCTGGGAACCGAAATTCTCGCCCGCGGATTCGTCTTCCAGCCACAGGGCGATTTTTCCCGGAACGGTAAAGGGTTCGATGACAATGCCGGCGCACTTGCCGTCCTTGGTTTTCAGTTCCGTCGTTTCGTCCATCTTGAGGATCCGGCGCTCGACGAAATCGGGGTTGAGGACATTGAAAATGCTGTTGGCGGCAAGCACCGACTGGACCCGCGAGGAGCCATACACCGCCAGGGGGTGGCTCTCACGCAGGGTCAAAAGGCCGGTCACATGATCGACGTCGCCGTTGGTCACCACGGCGCCGACGATGGGGCTGTGGCGGTCGCCTTTTGAAGCATGAAGGGCGGTGTTACTGAGAATCTGATGACCGAGATCGGGCGATGCATTGCACAGAAACCAGTTTTCGCCATCCGCACTCACGGCAATCGAGGACTGGGTTCGGGACCGTGTTCCAGGCGCCCCTTCCCGCACTTGTCGACAGACGGGACAGTTACAGTTCCATTGGGGCGACCCGCCGCCGGCGGACGATCCAAGCACAACAATTTTAAGCACGATTAAAAAACCCTTCCCTGATAACTTCTTCATACCGGCATTGTTATGAAAACCGGTTTTATTTCAAAAATTTAGCTGGCGATTATGGCAGGGATTCCATGAACGGGATGTGATTTTGGCATTCATCCTGTATTCACAGGAAAACCGCCTCTTGTGCCCCCCGCGCTTTACCCTCGCCGCCAAAATTCAGGCATGAAAAAACCCCCGGCGCATTCGCGACCGGAGGCTTTTTTCGTTTACTTGCGCTTAGACTTCGGCGCAGGCGTAGCTGTTGATTTCGAGGCCAACAGAAATTTCTGAGATCTTCGGTGTGTTCCAAGCCATGATGTTTCTCCTTGATTGGATTTATATTTAAATCTGATGGTTGGATGTTACACATCGGTTACTGAATTGTTTCTGAGTGCCCCGTTCATCCAGCGTTCATGTTCAAAACCCCTTGTTTTCTGCCAAAAACCACCTCTCTCATCGGGGATAACCATAAAAAAACCCCCGGCGCTTTCGCATCCGGGGGTTTCGTTCATTTACTTAGCGCTTAGACTTCGGCGCAAGCATAGCTGTTGATTTCGAGGCCAACAGAGATCTCAGAGATCTTAGGTGTATTCCAAGCCATTTTATTTCTCCCTAATTAAAGAAAACCCCGCCTGACAATCAGACGGTACACTAAATCTATTCGCTTTCATCTGAACTGATAATGAGTCCAATGTTCATCTATTATTCAGACTTACTCTAAAGATCAGGGGCCATAAATCCCGCTCTTTTGCGCAAGATCAGAGCGCTTGAAACGGGGGGCTATTTTTTCAGATGCCTCATAATCGCCCGGGAATGAAAACCAAGGCGCTGTTCGAGAAGAACCGGTTCCTCGCATAGATAAATCGTCAGCCTGTCCCGCTCGTCATAAATCCTTGTGTTCCATTCCAAGGTTTTATGTAACAGCTTCATCTCCTCCATCTCGGCAGTCTGGCCTTCTTTGCGGCGTTTGCGCATTTCCTTCGAAATCCGGGCAATTTCCTTGGTAATCCCGCGCTGTTGGCGGACGTATTTCTGTATGCCCTTAAGCTGCTTGCGGCGTTCATAGCCCAACTTCTCAAAGACTCCGGAAAAAACCGATACCAGGGCGCCGTTTGCGTCCCCGTTATAGGTTTCGACGAATCCATTAACGATCTCGGCGCTTTCGGCTTCGGTTAAGGTCGGGTCCGTCAATTCATCGACAGCCGCGGTCATCGCCTCGTCCTTCCACCATTTGTCATGGCCCTCCAATGAGGGGCCCTGCCAGAAGGTGGCCAGCACCAGTTCAGGCACCAGACGCTGGGCACAGGGCCAGTCTTTTTCATCAAATTCCTCGGCGGCGCTCGCCGGCAAGGCAAATATGGCGACAATTGCGGCCAAAATCCCCCGCCGCAACAAATGAAGTGAGAATGTCGAATTCATAGGCATTTCTTTCGTCCTTAATTTCTGGCTATACCAACAGACCGGGGCGTCACTTGACGACAAATTTCCCGACCATGCCTTTTTGTTCCAGCCCCTTGATCCTGAACTCATAGGTGCCGGTACGGATGGGTACGAAATAGAGTTCGCACTCTCCCTCGGGATCCTCGAATTCCAATTCATCGATCACCGCCGCCTTTATTTCCATATCCCCCGCTTCGATCTTGCGGATCCAGATATTGCGGAAAAAAGCCGGGGCCACCAGAGCATATTCCTTATAGCCCACCGAAGTTATCTTAAGACGATAGGCCTTGCCGCTCTCCAGTTCATATTCCTTTACCGACATGGCGTAATCGCTCTCAGCCGAGCCCAGCACCAGAGGATCGAGTTTCTTCGCCCTAGTGGCGAGATCACCCTTGGCAAAGGCCGGGGCCATGCCCAAGATCATTACTGCAGCAAAAATTGTAATCGCCTTAAAATATTTCATCGCATTGCTCCGTAATCGGCAGAGGGATTGAACCCACGCATGTTGTGTCATTTTCCCCCCTTGCGGCTGATCAGGCCGCGGCCCGGATCATAGCCGTAAATGGCGAGAGACAGGAAGATCAGGGTTGCCCCGCCGACATAGGCCGCGGACAGCCAGTTAACTTGGCCGTAAAGGGCAAAACGGATCAGTTCGACCGCATGGGTAAAGGGATTGTACCAGCAGATATCGTAAAGCAGCGTGCTGGATTCCTTCATCTTCCACAGGGGGTAAAGGGCGGATGAGGCAAAAAACATCGGAAAGATGACAAAGTTCATGATCCCGGCGAAATTTTCCAGTTGCTTGATCGCCGATGAGAGAAACATACCCAATGCGCCGAGCATCATTCCCGAAAGGGCAAGTGCCGGCAGGGCATAAATCAACCCGATGAGCGGCGGCTGGATGTCCCAGAACCAGGCGACCAGCAGAAAGGCGTAAACCTGGATGATCGACACCGCCACCCCGGCAAGAAGCTTGCAGGTGAGCAGGAACCAGCGCGGCAGGGGACTGACCAAAAGCGTCCGCATAGAGCCCATTTCCCGGTCATAGACCATGGAGAGCGAGCTCTGCATGCCGTTGAAAAGCTGGATCATGCCCATCAGACCCGGCGCGATATAGACCTCATAGGTGATATAGGTCTCATAGGGCGGGATGATGGAGACGCCGAGAACCGAGCGGAAACCGGCGGCGAAAATAAACAGCCAGACCAGGGGCCGCACCAGGGCCGAAAGAAAACGCTCGCGCTGATGGACAAAGCGCAGAGCCTCGCGCCAGACTATCCCGGCAAAACAGCGGTAATAATGCATCGGGGTCATGAGCCCGTCTCCGCCTTGTGGCCGACCAGCTTGTTGAAAGCATCGCGGATCGTTTTCGTCCCGGCCTGCCTGGTGACGTCGGCAACATCGCCACGCGCCAGCACTCGGCCATTATCGAGGATAACGACCTGTTCCCCCTCGTCGATTTCATCGATCAGATGGGTCGCCCACAACACTGCCAGCTTGTCTTCCCGGCACAATTTACGCACATGGTCGAGAATCCCCTGGCGGCTGCCGATGTCGAGCCCCACCGTCGGCTCGTCGAGGAGCAAAAGCTTTGGACGATGGAGGAGCGAGCGGGCGATCTCGACCCGGCGGCGCTGACCCCCGGAAAGCTCACGCACCTTGTCGTGAAGGCGATCAATAAGCCCGATCCTCTCAAGCTCCGTCTCCAGCCTTTCCTGGGCGTCACTGCGCGAAATACCGTGAAGCGCGGCATGATAATGGAGGTTCTGCTCGACCGTCAGATCAAGGTCCAGGGTCGGTTGCTGGAACACCACGCCGATCCGCGAGAGCGCCTGGGAAGATTCCCGGCGAACGTCAAACCCGAGAATGCGGATAGCGCCGGAGCGATTGTTGTAAAGCCGGGTGATCAGGGAATAGAGGGTCGTCTTGCCGGCCCCGTTCAACCCCAGCAGAACCGTGAAATCGCCCGGAGTGATGGTCAGGGCAACGTCGTCGAGCGCCTTTTTCTCACCGAAACTATGGGTCAGACCCTTAACGTCAAGGGCGGCATCAACCGTTTCCCCTATCGCAGGCTGAGCGTTCAACGGATCACGACGCCCCAGGGAAAGCGCCCCACCTTGATCGACTTGATGACCTTCTGCTTTTCAACGTCGATCACCGAAACATCGTTGCTGACGCCATTGGTGGTGAACAGCAGCTTTTCATCCGGGGTAAAGGCCATCTGCCAGACCCGTTGTCCGACCAGCAGGTATTTCTCAACCTCGAAACTCTTCATGTTGATGACGGCGATCCGGTTGGCCGGCCCGAGCGCCACAAAGGCGTATTTTCCGTCCTTGGTAAAGCGAACGCCGACCGGCTGGATGGCTTCTGCATTGACGCTGGGAATGGCGAACTCAATAGTCTTGATCAGCTCATAGGTCTTGGCGTCAAGAACCCGCACCGTGCCACCGACCTCGGCCGACACCCAGACCTGGGCACCGTCTGGGGTATAAAGCGAAACTCTGGGGCGGGCGTCAACCAGCACGTTTTCGATAATCTCATGGCTGTCGGTATCGATGAAATGGGCCATGTTGGTGGTCTCGGACGTATTGACCAGCACCTTGCCGTCACGGCTCAGACCCAAGCCCTCGGGCTCGACGCCGACCGGAATTTCATCGATCACTTCCCGGTCGATGATATCGGTGACGGTGATCATGTTGTCGTCTTCATTGGCGATATAAAGCGTGCGCTTGTCCGGGTGGAGAATAAAAAGCTCCGGATCCGGTCCCGACGGCAGGTGATAGAGCAACTCCAGGGTTTCAGGGTCAAGAACCTCAACCCGGTCGTCGTCACTGGCGCAAAGCAACAGCTGCGTGCCGTCGGCGTTGAAGATAATGCCCCGGGGGCGCTGCCCCACTTCCACCGTTTTGACCACCTCTAAGGTATCGACGTCGATCATCGAAATGGTGTTATCCTTTTCGTTGGTCACATAGGCGGTCGCGGCCCAGACCGGTGCGGGGGCAAGCAGGCAAAAGGCGGCCCCGGCGAGGAATAGACCTGCCGTTCTGACGCCAAAACTTTTCCGGGATGATTGAATTTTCATGATTTATTCCAATGTCTTAGGTAAATATTTCGGCGAATTAACGCTCAAGTTTGCATTTCGTTTCCGGCTTGTCAAAACCAAGGCTGTCGGTTTCGCTCCGCTGATGCAGATATTCCTTCTGGGGCGAAACAGAGACCATGGCCCGGGGCGAGGCAAGCAAAATACGCTGGCGCAACTGGCCGTTCCAGGGACGATAGGTGACCTTGATCCCCTTATAAGCGGCAATTGAAAAATCCGGGCTCAGCATATAGGCCTCGACCTTGGCTGGCTCAATGCTTTTGGCGCGGGTCACCGCCTCGCCGATCGAGCGCACCGCCACCCAGGCGGCGTAATCGACCGAAGTCATCCAGCGCGACGCGGTACGGCGGAAACGGTTTTGCATCTGGGCGGCGCCCCATTGTTCATGGGTGCGGTGCCAGGGCAGAGGCACCAGCCCCTGGGTGCCGGCGACGGGCCGCGGATCCCAGGTATTCCAGATCAGATATTCACCGAATTCACCGGGTTCGTCGGCGACGATCAAAACGTCATAATCCACGTCCTGGGTAAAAACGGGCACTTCGGCCCGCGCCGTGCGGCGGATATCACCGGTAAAGTCCCAGGTTCTTTCATCCTCGATCTTGGCGCCGAATTTCTTGGCCGAGCGGCGCACCGCCTCGGCAAACAGCCGGTCGCCCTCTTTCGGCCCGATAATAAGCAGCCATTCCTTCCACCGCTTCTTGATCAGAAACTGGGCCAGGGCGTCCGCCTTCATGGCCCGGGAGGGGATCACATGGAGGGTGTTGGCGCGGCATTCCTCGTTGCGCAGAACATCGTCAGGGGCCCGGATATTGAAAATCAGGACGTTCCCGGCTTCGGGCAGATCAGAGAGCGCAAGCAGCTTGTCGGCAGGCAAATCAACGATGAAATAATTATGCCCGTCTGTGACCAGCTTTTTGAAGGCTGCCGTCAGATCGCCGTCGATGGGCACGACCACCTCGTCGAGGATATATTTCTGACCGAGAAAGGCGCCGGTGGTGTTGTTGTCTTCGGTACCGATGCGGGCGCCATGGATTCCCTCGTCGGTGAGGATCGGATCGAGATTGGAAAGCGCGGGGGGCACCGGTACTTCCTGGGTCAGGAAAGCCATGGATATGGTCTCCTTGATCTCCTGGCCTTCCTTTTGCTTTTTGCGCTTTTCACGCATCTTCTTGCGCCGTTCCTCGCGCTGGGCGTCCCATTTCTTGCGCTGCTCGATCTCCTCGACCGACAGCTCACGGGCCAGCGCCTCACCGCCGCCAATTGAGGCGGGAACAACAGCGACAAGAAACGTCGCCCCGACGGCCAGCGCCAGACAGGCCAACAGCCCCCGGTTCATAACCTTACCCATAAGATAACGCACAGAAATTACAGACATTTTGCCCGGCTTTTACCCTGATAATGAATTGCAATCCGCCCCTTGGAAACGGCGGGGAGTATAAAATTAACGCCTGAATGTATTATGAACGGCCAATCTTGGCAAAACCGGGGCGAAATCAAAAAATTCAAGTCTGTCCGGTGTTTACGCCAGACCCGCCCTGAAGGCCGACGACAAGGCTAAATTGTAACGAAAATGTAAATTCTGGAGCGGGTGAAGGGAATCGAACCCTCGTCTAAAGCTTGGGAAGCTTTCGTTCTACCATTGAACCACACCCGCGCAAGGTTGATAAATACGGCAGGTCGCCCAAATCAGCAAGAGCGCCTTGTTACAAGAGCGCCAAACAACCGCAACCTGAGGATTTCATGGCTGAAACCGCCGCGCCCCGCCTTTCAGGGGAAAAGTTCCGTGACCCGCGCTTGACCCTATCGGGGGAAAAGCGCGCCGTGGTTCCGTTTTCAGGCCTCAAAACCCTGTGGATCAACACCGGGACGCTCTGCAACATCACCTGCCGCAACTGTTACATCGACTCAAGCCCGAGCAATGACGCCCTGGCCTATATCACCCTGGCCGAGACCACGGCCTTTTTTGATGAGATCGCCCACGACCATCTGCCGACGACGGAAATCGGTTTTACCGGCGGCGAGCCCTTCATGAACCCCGACATCATACCGATGATCGAGGCGGCGCTGACCCGTGGCTTTGCCGTCCTCGTTCTGACCAACGCCATGAAGCCGCTGGCCAATCATCGCGCCGCCATTAGCGATTTCGCCAAGCGTTTCGGGTCGCAGCTCACCCTGCGGGTGTCCCTCGATCATTACAGCGCCAAAAGCCATGATTTGGAACGCGGAACCGGCAGTTTCGCCCTCACCCTCGAAAATCTTTCCTGGCTGGCCGGCCTGGCGCTTACCCTCCATATCGCCGGGCGCACCTGCTGGGATGAGGATGAAAGCGCCCTTCGCGCCGGTTTCGCCGCACTTTTCAAAGACCATGCCGTCGCCGTGAATGCCGACGATCCCTCCGCCCTCACATTGTTTCCCGAAATGGACGTGGGCGCCGACATTGCCGAGATTACCGAGAATTGCTGGTCGATTTTGCAAATCTTACCCGATGATCTGATGTGCGCCACCGCCCGCATGGTGGTCAAGCGCAAGGGCGCCGCGCACCCGTCGGTGGTCGCCTGTACCCTGATCCCCGACGCCCCGCAATTTGAACTGGGCGTGACCTTGGCGGATGCCGCCCGGCCGGTTGCCCTGAACCATCCCCATTGCGCCCGCTTCTGCGTGCTGGGCAAGGGGAGTTGCAGTTAAGGGCAAGGCCCTTCGGCCCAAACTTGACAGCCCCGCCGGGAAGGCCTAATCCTGAGGCTCTCCACGTGGATATTTGGGCCGGCCGGCTTGCGACCACGTTAAAAAATTCGCTAAAAGGTCGGAGTTAAACCCCGGCCTGTTTATGTCCGGGGTTTTTTGTTGGGCCGACAAGGCCTGGCTGGAAAGGTTGCTTACAAAGATGACAAAAAAGACTCAAAAAACCGGCAAGGCCCGGCGGCTCCGCACCAATCTTGTGCGCGGCGGGGTTGAGCGCACCCACTTCCAGGAAACCAGCGAGGCGCTCTTTCTCACCTCGGGCTATGTCTATGACCGGGCCGAGGACGCGGAAGCCGCGTTCAAGCAGGAAATCGACCGCTTCATGTATTCCCGCTTCGGCAACCCCACCGTATCCATGTTTCAGGACAGGATGGCGCTGATCGAGGGGGCGGAGGCCTGTTGGGGCACCGCCACCGGCATGGCCGCCGTCACCGCGGCATTGCTGTGTCAGCTTAAAACCGGCGACAGGGTGGTGGCTGCCCGCGCCCTGTTCGGGTCCTGCCAGTATGTGGTGACGGAAATTCTGCCGCGCTTCGGCATCGAGAGCGTCATCGTTGATGGCGGCGATCTCGACCAGTGGAAGCAAGCCCTCGGCTCGCCCACCCAGGCGGTCTTTCTTGAAACCCCGTCAAATCCGACCCTTGAGATCGTTGACCTGCCGGCGGTCTGCGAGATGGCCCACAAATCGGGCGCAAAGGTGATCGTCGACAATGTCTTCGCCACCCCGATCCTGCAAAAGCCGTTGGAGCTGGGGGCCGATATCGTCATCTATTCGGGCACCAAGCATATCGACGGCCAGGGGCGCTGCATGGGCGGCGCGGTGCTCGGCGACGCCGAATTCTGCGAGGAGACTTTAAAGCCCTTTATCCGCAATACCGGGCCTTCCCTTTCCCCCTTTAACGCCTGGGTCCTGCTTAAGGGTCTGGAAACCCTTGAGCTGCGGGTCGAAAAACAGAGCGAAAACGCCCTCCAGATTGCCCGTTTCCTTGAAGACCAGCCCAAAGTTTCCAGGGTTCTCTATCCGGGGCTGGAGAGCCATCCCCAGTTTGACCTGGCAGCCCGCCAGATGAGCGGCGGCGGCACCATGGTCTCTTTCGAACTTGGCGAGGAAGAGGGCGATGCCGGCAAGGCCAGCGCTTTCAAATTCGAGAACGCCTTGGAAATCATCGATATTTCGAACAATCTCGGGGATACCAAGAGCCTTATCACCCATCCCCCCACCACCACCCATCAGCGGGTGGAGGCGGATGAACGCGCCCGCATGGGCATTCGCGACAATTTGTTGCGAATCTCCGTCGGGCTCGAGGACATCGAGGATTTAAAGGAAGATTTGGGCCGCGGGCTGGCTGTCGTATAGAATAAGCTCATACGCCTGAAAACTGGACAAACCGGTTGGCCGGGCGCATATGAAAAAAGACAGCTTTAAGTGGCACAAGCCACAAGCGGAGGCGGACAATGTATTTTGAAACCACACGTTCCCTGGCCGTCACGGTTCAGCCGATCTATCTTGAGGATCAGTCGGAGCCCGAAGAAAACCGTTTTATCTGGGCCTATCACGTCCGCATCGAGAACAAGGGCCGTGAAACCGTCCAGCTCATCAGCCGTCATTGGAAAATTACCGATTCAAACGGCGGAATGAAGGAAGTGCAGGGCGAGGGCGTGGTCGGCGAACAGCCGGTTCTGCATCCCGGCGAAACTTTCGAATACACCAGCGGCACACCTCTGCCCACCTCCAGCGGGATCATGCACGGCACCTATCAGATGATGACCGAGGACGGCGATGCTTTCGATATCGCCATTCCCGCTTTTTCCCTGGATATTCCCGACGACGAACGCCGCCTTAACTGAAAAAAGGAAAGGGGACGGGTGCCGCAATTGCCCGCTTGGCGCGGAGAAACCTTTTGTTCGCTTTTCCGTCCCACCCCGTTATCATCCCCCTTCCTTTGAGAAAGAGCGCCCTGCCTGTGAGAAAGAGCTAAAAAGCATGAGCGGAAAAGACAAACCGACCCGCGAAGAAGCCGAAGAGGCCGTCCGCACCCTGTTGCGTTGGAGTGGTGACGACCCCGACCGCGAGGGGCTGCAGGATACGCCTGCCCGCGTGGCCAGGGCCTATGAGGAATATTTCTCCGGCTACGACGAGGACCCGGTTGAAATCCTCAAACGCACATTCTCGGAAGTCGGCGGCTATGACGAAATGGTGGTGCTGCGCGACATCCGCTTTGAATCCCATTGCGAGCATCATCTGGCCCCGATCATCGGCAAGGTGCATATCGCCTATCTGCCCGATAAGCGTGTCGTCGGCATCAGCAAGCTTGCCCGTATCGTCGATTTATATGCCCACCGTCTCCAGGTTCAGGAAAAACTGACGGCCCAGATCGCCAACGCCATCGAAGAGGTTCTCAACCCCCGGGGCGTCGCCGTTGTCATTGATGCCGCCCACCAGTGCATGACCACACGGGGCGTGCACAAACCCGGCGTTTCCATGGTTACCAGCCATATGCTCGGCGGATTCCGCGACGACATGTCGACTCGCCGTGAATTTCTCGCCATGATCGGGTCGCCCGCCAACCTCCACACCGGTAACGTCTGATACCCAGGGGCGTTTTAGAAGCCCCGCCGGGAAAAGATTGCCTTAAGAGGTGGTGGACATAGGGACGCCAAAAGCCCAATGATAGGCCCCATTGTTAAAGCAAAGCGGAGAGACGGACCGCTGTGATTGATTATCGCCCCCTGCTTTTTATTCTCGGCATCCTGCTGACGACGATCGCCGTTGTCATGATCCTGCCGGCTGTCGTTGACGGCGCGTTGGGCCATCCCGACTGGCAGGTCTTTGCGGCGTCCTCCGTCATCACGCTGTTTCTCGGAATTTGCCTGATCCTCGGCAACCGGATGGACACGTTTACCTTTACGATCCATCAGGCCTTTTTGCTGACGACGATGAGCTGGCTGGTCATTGTCTGTTTTGCCGCCCTGCCCTTTATGTTCTCCAATCTTGAACTGAGCATCACCGACTCATTTTTCGAGGCCATGTCGGGAATCACCACCACCGGCTCGACGGTAATTACAAATCTAAACGAGGCGCCGCCGGGAATCCTGTTGTGGCGGGCCCTTTTGCAGTGGTTCGGCGGTATCGGAATCATCGTCATGGCGATTGCCATCCTGCCTTTCCTGAGGGTCGGCGGCATGCAGCTCTTTCACATGGAATCCTCCGACACGTCGGAAAAGGTTTTGCCCCGCGCCGCCCAGATTGCCGGCGCCATTGGCGGCATTTATGTCGTCCTGACCCTGATTTGCGCCACCGCCCTGTGGTTTTTCGGCATGTCCCCTTTCGATGCGATTGCCCATGCCATGACGACGATTGCCACCGGCGGTTTTTCCACCGTTAACGGCTCTGTCGGCGAGTTTGAAAACTCATCGATCGACTACACCATCACCCTGTTCATGATCATGGGAAGCCTGCCCTTCGTCCTCTATCTCCAGGCGGTGCGAGGCAATCCGCGCCAGCTTTTTACCGACAGCCAGGTCATCTGGTTCCTTTCCATCCTCAGCGCGGCGATTTTGAGCCTGACGCTCTGGCAGTGGATGATCGGCGGGCGGCCGTTTTTCGACTCCATGCGATTCGTCTCTTTTAACGCGGTTTCGATGATGACGGGCACCGGCTTTACCACCACCGATTTCGGACAATGGGGGGGATTTGCCGTGGCCGTGATCTTCTTCCTCATGGTGGTCGGCGGCTGCGCCGGATCGACCACTTGCGGCATCAAGATATTCCGCTTTCAGGTGATCTACGCCTCGGCCCGCTGCCAGATCGGGCGGCTCCTTCAGCCCCACGGCGTCTTCATCCCCTATTACAACAAAAAGCCCATTCCGCCGGACGTATCAGAAGCCGTAATGGGATTCTTTTTTCTCTTCGCCCTAGCGTTTGCCGTTCTGGCCCTGGGACTGAGCCTGCTGGGACTTGATTTCCTCACCAGCATGTCGGGAGCAGCCACCGCCATTGCCAATGTCGGGCCTGGGCTCGGCAACGAGATCGGCCCTGCATCGACTTTCGCCAGTCTGCCCGACGCAGCCAAATGGCTGCTCAGCGCCGGTATGCTGGTCGGTCGGCTTGAACTTTATACGGTGTTGGTGTTGTTTGCGCCGGCCTTCTGGCGCGCCTGAGACTTTCCAGTCTGGCTATTTAACTAAAGCAGAAATGCCTCGAGATAGGCTTTGATATTCGCCTCAAGCTGGAGGTTGAGTTCCTGCATCAGGGATTCCGTCATCTCGAACCACACCTTCTCACGCTCATCCAGCGTAATATCCTCCAGCACCGTCTGGCTGCGCTTCGCCGCGGCGACCACATAACCGTCGCGATAGCCACGCTCATTCCGCACTTCGAGGCTCACTTCGATCGAGACATCGTATTTTTCACTTTCCTCGTCAGTGAAATACCCCTCGACCCCTTCTTTCATTTCGAGCGGCACTTCCACCGCATCTACCTCGATGATGGTGAAAACGACCCGCCCGCCGCGCTCGGGCACGCCACCGGCGCGAAGACGATCCTCGGCCCAGCGCATGGCCGCCGCATCGAGGGCGACCGGAAACAGATGCTCCACATGGGGCGCCTTGAAACTTGGTTTAAAATCGGACTTGATCTCAATCTCGGCGACATTAAACACATAGGGCTTGGCATGGGCCCAGGTGAGCTCGGGAAAGGCCTGGGCAGGGGGCGGCGTCTGGCAGGCGGCAAGAGCGAAAAACACCAGAAAAATATTCGGCAAGGATAAAAAGCGGTTCATTTTGACAGCCATTCGTTAAAGGAGGCGTTTCAGGACAGGCACCAGGCGAGAATGCCCTTCTGGGCATGAAGGCGGTTTTCCGCCTCGTCCCAAACCACCGATTGCGGCCCGTCGATGACCATTTCAGTCACCTCTTCGCCGCGATGGGCCGGCAGACAATGCATGAAAAGAGCTTGTCCGCCGGCAAGCGCCATCAATTCCTCATTGACCTGATAGGGACCAAGCTGACGGCGCCGTTCGTCGGCGTTCTCGTCACCCATGGAGACCCAGGTATCGGTGACCACGCAATCGGCACCGGCGGCGGCTTTACCCGCATCCTTGAAAAGCTCTATCTCTCCGCCCTTCTCCCGGCTCCAGGCGAGAACCTGATCGCTCGGATGAAGGCCGTCGGGACAGGCAAGGCGCAATTTGAACCCGAACTGCACGGCGGCGTGAATCCACGATGCCGCCACATTGTTGCCGTCACCGACCCAGGTCACAGTCTTGCCGCCAATGGGACCGCGATGTTCCTCGAAAGTCAGGATATCGGCCATCAGCTGGCAGGGATGGCTTTTGTCGGTCAGGCCGTTAATCACCGGCACGTCGGCGCTGTCGGCCAAATCGAGAAGCTGGGCCTCCGGCCCGGTGCGGATCATGATGGCATCGACATAGCGCGACAGAACCCGCGCCGTATCGGCGATGGTTTCGCCGCGGCCGAGCTGGCTGTCTTTTGATCCCAGCGTCACCACTTCACCGCCGAGCTGCTTCATGCCGACCTCGAAGGAGACCCTGGTCCGGGTCGAGGGCTTTTCAAAAATCATCGCCAGAGTCTTACCGCTCAGGGGCTGGACGCCGTTCAGCCGCCCGACGCTCGGCGCCTCGCCTTTTTTATAGGCGCCGGCAAGATCGATGATCTCCCGCAGGATTTCAGGCGAGAGCCGGTCGAGATCGAGAAAATGCTTCGCTTTAGTCATCGGCCGAACTCCATTCGCCGCAAGTCGTATCCAGAATAGCCACTGCCTCGTCGATATGACTTTCCTCAATAATCAAGGGCGGCAGCAACCGCAGCACATTATCTCCGGCGGCCACGGTAAGCAGGCCGCCCGCTCTCAGTTTAGCCATCAAATCTCGGTTTGGCGCCACGCATTCGATCCCCAGCATCAGGCCCAACCCGCGCACACCGGACAGAACGCCCTGATGGCGCACCGCCACATCGGCGACCCGCGCCGTCAGCTTTTCCCCCATCGATGTCACATGGGCGAGAAAGCCGTCTTCCAGCATGATATCGAGAACCGCGTTGGCCGCCGCCATGGCCAGCGGGTTGCCGCCATAGGTCGAGCCGTGGGAACCAAAGCCCATAACCTCGGCCGCCCGTTCCCGGGCCAGACAGGCGCCCAAGGGAAAACCGCCGCCGATGCCCTTGGCCGCGGCCACGATGTCCGGCGTCACCCCGGCCCATTCATGGGCGAAGAGTTTGCCGGTGCGTCCCATGCCGCACTGAACCTCGTCGAAAAACAGCAACAGGCCGAATTCGTCGGCGGTCTGGCGCAGCTTGATCAGATAATCGGGTTCGGCGGGCCGCACGCCCCCCTCGCCCTGCACCGGCTCGATCAGGATGGCGCCGGTCTGAGGCCCGATGGCGTCCCGCAAAGCGTTCATATTGCCGAAGGGTACATGGTCGAAACCCTCAACCGCCGGGCCGAACCCGGCCAGATGCTTTTCCTGCCCGCCGGCGGCTATATCGGCCAATGTGCGCCCATGAAAGGCGTTCTCGGCGCAGATAATGCGGAATTTCTCCGGATTGCCGTTCTCAAAATGATATTTACGCACCATCTTGATTCCGCACTCAACGGCTTCGGCGCCGGAATTACAGAAAAAAACCGAATCGGCAAAGCTCGCCGCAACCAGCCGCTCGGCCAGCTGCTTTTGGCCTTCGATCTCAAACAGGTTTGAACAATGCCACAGCTTGGCCGCCTGTTCCTTCAACGCGGCAACCAGATGAGGATGCGCGTGGCCGAGACAGGTCACACCGATGCCGCTGGCAAAATCCAGATAGCGCTGACCGTCGGCGGTGAAAAGATAGGCGCCTTCCCCGCGGTCAAAGGCCAGATCCGCGGGGCTGTATGTGGGCATAAGGGCGGAGATCAAATCAAGCTCCCGAACTGCTCTGATCCCTGCCCCAAAGAGGCCGGATCAGCGGAAAGCGCGAGAGTATCTGCCCTTCGCCTAGGCTTGTCAACGCCGCGCCGACGCCGGTCGCCCCCCGGCCATCTTCAGAAAAAAGGAGGGTTTGCGCCTCTTAGGAGGTCAATCTGTAGCCCTTGGCGAACATCCGGTGGACGACCCAGCACAAAAACCCGTTAATCCCGATCATGACAGCTATACCAACGCTCACGGAACCGTCGAGATGACCGATAAAGCCATAACGAAACCCATCGATCATATAAAAGAAGGGATTGAACTGGGCCAGGGTGTTCCACATTCCCGGCAATCGCTCGATCGAATAAAAGGTGCCGGAAAGAAAGGCCAGCGGGGTGATAACGAAATTGGTCATCGCCGCCATATGATCAAATTTTTCCGAACAGATACCACCGATAACCCCGAGAAGAGAGAGCATGAGCGAGGCGCTGACGGCAAAAAAGAGGATGATTACCGGGTGCTGGATCGAAAAAGGCACGAAGATATACATGGCCAAGCCGACGCAGACGCCGACCACAAGGCCGCGTGTCACCCCGCCCAGGGCAAAGCCCAGGGTCAACTCGCCGGGCGACAGGGGCGGCATCAGAACATCGACGATATTTCCCTGGACCTTGGAGATCAGGATCGAGGAGGAAGGATTAGCGAAGGCATTCTGCACCATCGCCATCATAATCAGGCCGGGAGCCAGGAAATGGCTGAATTCCACACCCTCGATCTGATAGGCCCGGCGCCCCAAGGCGAGGGTGAAAACGGCGAAAAAGAGCAATGTCGTCACCACCGGGGCCAGCACCGTCTGGGCGCCTACTTTAAGAAACCGGCGCACCTCTTTCACGTACAAGGTCCACAGGCCCCGCCAGTTCACACGCTCGTTTGGAATGTCGGAAGATGTCATCTTGCCCAATATACGAAAAGTTGCCCGATCCCCGAGGATAGGAGACCATAAAGCCGTGATGGGTCTAAAAATAGCCTGCTGCGCCGATCACGCAACCCGTGTTTAAGGCTGAACCATGGTATTTTACGATCCCGAACGATCCACAGGCCCCGGCCCTTGAGAGAGAGAAATCCGGTGAAAGACAAAAAGCCCCGTCAGCCCCGCAAGGTGACGCCCCGCTACCTTGAAAACGCAGCTCTCTATTATCTCCAGCGTTATTCGAGTTCGGCCGCCAACCTTCGGCGCATCCTGACCGCCAAGGTTTGGCGCTCGGCTCAGGCTCACGACACCGACGCGGAAGAAGGGGCCGGGATTATCGAGGATATAATCGCCCGGTTTCTACGCTCTGGCCTGCTCGACGACAGAGCATATGCCGAGGCAAAGGCGGCGGCCCTTCATCGCCGCGGCACATCGGCACGCGGCATCCGGGCAAAACTCGCCGCCAAGGGTATCGCACCCGAAACCATCGATCATGCCCTGGAAACTCTGCACGATGAAACACCGCAACCCGAGCACGCCGCCGCAATCACCCTTGCCCGGCGACGGCGCTTCGGCCCCTTTCGCAAGCCGGCGACGACAAAGCGCGAAGAAACTGAAGACGGCGAGGCGAAAAAACGCCGGCGGATGAAAGAGCTTGCCGCCATGGCGCGGGCCGGGTTTTCCTATGAGCTGGCGCAGATCGTCATCGACGCCGCAGACCCGCAAACCCTGGAAGAAACGCTTGATCACAAAAAATTTTCCTGATCCCCCCCCTTAAAGCGCAAAATTATGCTAGTTTTTTCGACGGTTGTTGCGGATTTCAATGAGCGAGAAAAAAATCATGGGTGAAGAGTTCAGTCGCTTTGTCGAGGATATCGACATCATTCTCACAAGCGATTACATCGGCGACATTCCACTGTCCCGGCTACTGCTGGCAGTGCTTATTTTCGTCGCCTTTCTTTTCCTGCGCAAACTTTTCACCCTCATTGTGATGCGCTTTGCCTTTGCGCTGGTGGGTAAAACCAAAACCCGACACGACGACAATATTATCCGCGCACTTGAACACCCGCTGCGTTTCGTCTTCATCATCATCGGCGCATATGCGGCTCTGGAAGTCCTGCCCCTGACCCCGGCGGCAGAGAAACTCACCCAGGACACCATCGGCTCCCTCGCCACCTTCTGTATTTTCTGGGGCATCTACCGCCTCGTCGAGCCGCTGTCTTTTTTCTTCGATCATCTGACCCAGACCTTCGGAACGTCGGTCACTGATGATCTAAAGCACTTCTTCATCCGGGTCTTCAAAACGGTGGTGGCGCTTATCGGGCTGGCAACCATTCTTCAGGAATGGGGGGTCAACGTCGCCGCCCTGCTCGGCGGCCTTGGCCTTGCCGGCATGGCCGTGGCCCTGGCGGCCAAGGATACGGTGTCGAACCTTTTCGGCGGATTTACGATCTTCGCCGACAAGACCTTCCGCAAGGGCGACTGGATTGAAACCCCCTTTGTCGAGGGGACGGTCGAATCGATCGGCATCCGGGCCACCAAGGTCCGCTCTTTCGCCAAGGCCCTGATCACGGTTCCCAATGCCAAACTCGCCGATACACCGCTCATCAACTGGTCGCGCATGACCAACCGCCGGGTAAAAATGAACATCGGGCTCGAATACCGGGTTACCGGCGAACAGCTTGAACGGATCATCGCCCGCCTGCGCGATTATCTGGCCGGGCACCCGGATATCGCCCAGGACGTTACCCAGATGGTCCATGCGGTGAATTTCGGCGAATCCTCCATCGACATCAACCTCTACTACTTCACCAAGACGACGGATTGGCTGGCATGGCGCAACATCGTCAACGACAACATCGTCGATTTCAAAAAAATCGTTGAATCCGAAGGCGCTGGCTTTGCCTTCCCCAGCCGCTCTGTTTATATGGAAGAAACACCAGCCTGATCTGTTGCCTGACCGGCGACCGACCAACCGCTTTTAATTAACGGAGTCCCTCCTATGACCGTCACCATTTACCACAACCCGCGTTGCAGCAAGTCGCGCCAGACACTTGCGCTTCTTGAGGCCCAGGGCTGTGAACCGACAATTATCGAATACCTCAAGACACCCCCCAACCCCCAGCAGATGAAAAATATTCTCCGTCTTTTGGGTATCACGCCCCGGGAAATCATGCGCAAGAAAGAGGCCGAATACGCCGAACACAGCCTCGACAATCCGGATCTCGGCGACGACGAACTGGTCGCCGCCATGTGCGCCCACCCAATCCTCATTGAACGGCCAATCGTTCTTGCCAACGGCAAGGCCGCCATCGGCCGCCCCCCCGAACAGGTGCTTGAAATTATTTAAAGAGGGGGCAACCGGCAGACGGTTCTTGCCGGCAGATGATTATTCCAGGGCGGATATTTCCGCCTCACCCAATTGTGATTCGCAACCGCGCCCCCCTATCCCTATTTTCCTATAGCAGCGGGGTTTTGGCTCTGCGGAAATAACCATCAAAATAATTGAAAAAACCGGGAAGGGATGAACCCTGATGCCCAAAGATAACAGCCATGGCCCCGGCGGCCTCATCCAGGGCCTGCGCGACAAGCTCGTCAGCCGCAAGGAAGACTGGGCGCGCGAAGGGCGCGGTCTCACCGATGCTGAAAAAGGAATCGATAGCGACAAAAGACCCGACCGGCTGCCGCCGGGCCAGCGCCTTGTCACCAACTGGCCGGTGCTTGATCTTGGAGTCCAGCCAAACATTCCCACCGACAAGTGGCGCCTGGTCATCGACGGCCTGGTCGAGAACCCCGTCACCTGGAGTTGGGACGACTTTACCGGCCAACCTGTTTTCAAGGACGTTTCGGACATGCATTGCGTCACCACCTGGTCGCGCTATGACAATCAATGGGAAGGCGTTTCGGCAAAACACATCCTCTCCCTGGTGCGTCCCCGGCCCCAGGCCCGCTTCGTCGTATTCCACAGCTTCGACAGCTATACGACCAACGTTCCTCTCACCGCCTTCGACGATAACGACGTCCTGCTGGCGACAAAATGGGAAGGTAAGGCAATCGGCAAGGAACACGGCGGCCCGGTGCGGATCATCCTGCCCAAGCTTTATTTATGGAAAAGCGCCAAATGGGTAAAGCGAATCGAGTTTCTTGCCGAAGATCTTCGCGGCTTCTGGGAAGAGAGGGGCTATCACAACCACGCGGACCCGTGGAAAGAGGAGCGCTACAGCGCTCAGGAAGAATAAGCCCGAAACTCGATTTAAGCGTATAAAGGGAAGTAATGGCGCGCCCGGGAAGACTCGAACTCCCAACCTCCAGATTCGTAGTCTGGCGCTCTATCCAGTTGAGCTACGGGCGCAGTTTCCTCTCGGAAAATCCACAAATCCCCTCTCACAGGGGCTTTGGAAGGTGGGGACACTACTCAAATCACCTCATATTGGCAAGAACCCTTTAAAAAGCCTCTTCCAGGCCCCTGCCAAAAGCCGCTTGTGGCGGCTTAAGGGTTTGAGTAGTATCTTCAATGAATTAGTGGGGGGGGACACAGATTCAACATTCTTTCCTTCCTTTATGTTAATTCACTGGTGTGATTTATTTCCAACCGGCAACCCCATTAGAGGTAAACTTCCCTCATGGCATTCTTAAGAATAAACGTTACGATCCTTTCAGCCGCGCTTCTTATAAGCGGCTGTTCATATGGCGGGGATTCCCTGTGGCCTTCGCTGTCGGGGGATGAAGAAGAAACGCCGGCTGAGCTTTCCGGCATTGAAGAAGTTCCCCCCGTGCCTCAGAATTATGGCCCGCCACCGCCCCAGGCCGTTGCGCCGCCGCCGGGCGTTATGCCCCCGCCGCCGCCGCCGCCGCCGCCTCTCGGCACGACGAATTTTGAGCTTGCGCAACCACTGCCCCCGGGCCAGCCGACAGGAACCTTCGTCGGCGGCAAAATCGTGCAGATGCGCAATGACCTGATTAATCTCGACCGCGCCATCAGCGCCCATAACGTTGAGCTGCAGCGCATCCGCGGACTGACCGCCCAGCATTCCCAGGCCTATCACGGGCTGGTCGCAGCGATTCAGTCCCGCCTTCAGGTCGGCACTACGCCGGGCAATCCGATTCTGACCCAGCAGTGGAACGAGTCCCAGACCCTGATCGAACTTCTCGGCAACGACATTGCCCAGATGAACTCCTTGTCGAACCGTGCCACGGCAGATGCCGCCCTGGTCGGCTTCCTGCTTGAATCGTCGAGGGCCGCTTATGGTCTTTCCGGCGCCATTGAAGAAGACCACCGCCAGCTCTCAATCCTTGAGGATAACGTCAACAAGACCGTCGTTCTGGTTGATCGCCTTCTCAACGAGTTGAGTGAAGACATCCAGCGGCAGACGGAATACGTTTCCCGTGAACGTAAAAACCTTCACGTCATGGCGCTTTCGGTCAAGAATGGTGAACTCTACGGCGGCGGCCTTCAGAACCAGGCCTTCCTGACCGCGATTGAAGACGGCACCACGATTACTTCACCGGGCAGCGCCAGTGCCGTGATCAGCACCCCATCCAATCGCCGGCCTCTGGTCGTTATCCGCTTCGACCGCGATGACGTGGATTATCAGCAGGCGCTCTATACGGCTGTTTCCCGCGCCCTTGAACGCAGCCCCTCGGCGGCCTTCGATCTGATCGCCGTCACACCGGCCAGCAGTTCACCGGCACAGGCCTCACTCAATTCCAGTGCTGCACGCCGCAGTGCCGAGAAAGTGCTTCGCGCCCTTTCCGACATGGGGCTCCCCGCCGAACGGGTCACCCTGTCGGCAATGACCAGTGGCGAGGCCCAATCGAACGAAGTGCGTATCTATATGCGCTGATAAGCTTTCCCGAATTTGGGACAAAATAAAGCCGGCGTGAAAGCGCCGGCTTTTTTGTTTCTATTTCGCTGCCGGAAATTCAGCTCTTTTCAGGCCCCCTGGCGGATATATTATCGATCAGCCGCGCCTTTCCAAGATAAGCGGCGGTGAGAATACGCAGCCTGCCTGTCGCGACCGATACCGGCGCCAGGGTCGCAGCGTCACAAACTTCAAGATAATCGACTTTTTCGAATCCGGCTTTGAGAAGTTTTTCCCGGCCCCAGGCGGCGAGCTTTGCCGGATCGCCACCGGCCTCAATTTTTCCCGCAATCTCGGCCAATGTTTCATAAAGTGCCGGGGCAATGGCCCGTTCGTTCTTGTTCAGATAAGCGTTGCGCGAAGAAAGAGCGAGACCGTCGGCCTCACGAACGGTCGGCACTCCGACAATCCGTACATCCATATCCAGATCACGCACCAGCCGCTCGATAACGCAAAGCTGCTGGTAATCCTTTTCTCCGAAATAGGCGGCATCGGGCCTGACCTGCATCAGCAGTTTGCTGACGACGGTGGCGACCCCGGCAAAATGCACCGGCCGGACAGCGCCGCAAAGTCCCTCGCTTACCCCCTCGACCCGCACCGTAGTGGAAAAGTCTTTGGGATAAATCTCGTCGATATCCGGGGCATAAAGCACATCCACCCCAAGCCCATCGAGCAAAGCCCGGTCGCTTTCCTCATCTCTTGGATAGGCCTTTAAGTCTTCCCCTGGCCCGAACTGGGTCGGGTTGACGAAAAGGGAAACCACAACCTTGTCGCAATCGGCCTTGGCCTTTTTTACCAGGGAAAGATGTCCATCGTGCAGGGCCCCCATTGTCGGTGCTAAACCGACCGACAAGCCGGCCTCACGCCAGTGGGCAACCCGCCGGCGCAGATCGTCGACCTTGCGGATAAGCGCAATATTTGGGGGTGAGGAAGTCACTTAAGAAAAATCCGACTGAGGAACATTGATGTGGAAATGGGCTGGTTAGCCCGCCTCACGCTCGCCCTTGGACAGCTTGCCTGCAACCTGCTTGCTTACAGACTGGTCAATTTCAGCCTCCAGGGTGCCGAAACAATGGGCCTCGGTGGGAAAGCGCCGATTACGCACATCATCGCAGTAAGAGGCGGCGATTGCAGCGATTTCTCCACCCAGATCGGCATAGCGTTTGACGAATCGCGGTGTGAAATCGGAGAACAGACCCGTCATATCCTCGGTAACCAGTATCTGGCCGTCACAAGCGGGGGATGCGCCGATGCCGATGGTCGGCACCTCAAGGCGCTGTGAAATTTCACGGGCTACCGGCTCCCAGGTCCCCTCGATCACCACGGCAAAGGCCCCCGCCGCCTCTGCGGCTTCAGCATCGGCAATAATATTCGCCGCGTCCTCGTCGCTCTTGCCGCGGGCTCGATAGCCCCCGGTCTGGCGCACAGATTGCGGCATCAGACCGACATGGGCGAGGACGGGAATGTGACGCTCGGTGAGAAAGGCAATGGTCTCGGCCATTTCCCGGCCACCTTCAAGCTTAACCCCCGAAGCGCCGGTTTCGGTCAAAACCCGGGAAGCAGATCGAAAAGCCTGCTCATGGGATTCGTGATAAGAGCCAAACGGCAGGTCAACGATAACGCACGCCCTGTTCGCCCCGCGCATAACCGCGCCACCATGGGCGATCATCATCTCGAGGGTCACCGGCAGGGTGGTCTCAAACCCATAAAGCACCATGCCAAGGGAATCGCCGACGAGAATCAAATCCACATGGGGGTCGATCGCCTTGGCAACAGGCGTCGTATAGGCTGTCAGACAAACCAGGGGGTCGCCCCCTTTGCGCGCCTTGATCTCGGGCACGGATATCCGGGTCATGCGGCTGAGAGTGCTCACGGGTCGCCTCCTGTTCCTGTCATCTCTCCCCGCCAAACCGGCCCCCATTTGGCGAGAAGATTATTGCTGCACCGCAGCATAATAACCGAAACGGCTTTATACCGCAATTGGCGAAGAACGGCCAGCCTTCAAAGAGAGAACAAGGACATAAGTCGCCATAGGGAATAACATAGGGAGAGAATTTGAGGATTTCATCATGAACACCGCTTGGCCTGCCCTTTTCCGCTTCTTTCCGCCGCTTGCCGCGTTGCTGCTTGTCGCCTGTTCGCCCGTACACCCCGCACCGTCGCCTTTAGCGCCATCTCCGTCCGCCCAGGCCGAACCCGAGGCGGCGAGTGGGCACAGAGGGGTTCTGGCCCCGGTCAGCGCCCGCCACGCCATGGTTGTCGCCGCCCATCCCCTGGCCGCACAGGCGGGCAGGCAGGCCCTGCGCGAGGGCGGCAGTGCCATCGACGCCGTTATCGCGGCGCAAATGGTGCTCAATCTGGTTGAGCCCCAATCCTCAGGCATCGGCGGCGGCGGGTTCCTTCTCCATTATGACCGGCAAAGCGGTGAAATATCGGCCTATGACGGCCGGGAAACAGCGCCCCAAGCGGCGACTGAAGATATGTTTGTCGATACCTTCGGCGAGCCTATTTCCTTCTACGACGCAGTTGTCGGTGGCCGCTCGGTCGGTGTGCCCGGCCTTCTGCGCATGCTGGAGGCGGCCCATCGCGACCACGGCGCCCTTGCCTGGGCCGACCTTTTCGCCCCCGCCATCGCCCATGCCGAAGAGGGCTTTGCGGTTTCCGATCGCCTGCACAATCTTCTCGCCAGGGATAACCACCTGTCGAAATTCCCCCGGACACAGGCCTATTTCTATCCCGGCGGCGCGGCGCTCCGGGTCGGCGCCATCCGCGACAACCCGGCCCTGGCTGAGACCTTCCGCCTGATCGCCGCCAAAGGCACGGCCCCTTTCTACGAGGGGCAAATCGCCGAGACGATTGTCGCTGCTATTCGCAACGCCCCGGTCAATCCCGGCCTTTTAAGCCTCGACGATCTGGCCGGATACAAGCCGCGACAAAGGGATGTCCTGTGCCGCCCTTACCGGCAATGGCGCGTCTGCACCATGCCGCCGCCAACCTCGGGCGGGGTAACCCTTCTTCAGGCGCTGGGCATGCTGGAGGCCTTTGATCTGGCAAGCCTGCCCCCGGACAGCCTTGAGACCGTGCATCTTCTTGCCGAAGCCTCAAAACGCGCCTATGCCGACCGGGGGCGCTATATCGCCGACCCGGATTTTGTCACCGTTCCCGTAGACGGACTTCTCGATCCGGCTTATCTCCTTCGACGAGCCGGAGAAATCAACCCCGCCAGGGCCAGCGGAAAAGCGGAGGCCGGCGAACCGGAATCGACGTTCCGGCTTAATTTTGCCCCCGCCCCATCGGTTGAGCTTCCCTCGACCAGCCATATCAGCGTTATTGATCGACACGGCAATGCGGCGACGATGACGTCGAGCATCGAGAACGCCTTCGGCTCGCGGCTGATGGTGGCGGGATTCCTGCTCAACAACCAGCTTACCGATTTTTCCCTCCGGCCCCATAGAAACGGCGTCAAGGTAGCCAACCGGATTGAGCCCTTCAAACGGCCCCGCAGTTCAATGGCGCCGACCCTGGTCTTCGATCAAAACGAAAGGCTGGTGCTGGTTCTCGGCACCCCCGGAGGATCGAATATCATCCCCTATATGCTGCAAACCCTGGTCGCCATCCTCGATCAGGGACAGGAAATTCACCGCGCCGTCGCCCTGCCCCATCACGCCAACCGCAACGGGCCGGTTCAGATTGAGGCCGGCACCACCCTGGAGCGCCTTGAATATGATCTTGTCCGCATGGGCCATGAGGTGGTCCGGGTTCCCATGACCAGCGGTCTCCACGGTATCTTCCTGGGCGACGGCACCCTCACCGGCGGGGTCGATCCGCGACGCGAAGGAACGGCGCTGGGCGATTGATCGGTCGATCAGTCGCCGTCGGGCTTCCCATAGCGCGCCGCCTCGGCATCATAGGCGTCAAAACCGATGGTCTCGCACAAATCGGCAAAGGGTTTTACGCCGCCGGGCACGGTCCCGGCCTTTAAATCATCCAGCGCCCCTTCCATGGCTTTGACACTGGCCGAAAGCAGGGTCAGGGGATAGGCGGCGATCTTATAGCCGATTTCCTGCAATCGGGCGGGGGGCAGGATGGGGGTTTTCCCCTCTTCCACCATATTGGCCAATTTCGGCCCCGGCGCCGCGGCACAAAAGGCGGCCATTTCCTGTTCCGTTTCGGGAGCTTCGAGAAAAAGAATATCAGCCCCGATTTCCTTGAAGCTACGGACCCGCGCAAGGGCCTCATCAAACCCATGGGTGGCCCGGGCGTCGGTGCGGGCGAGAATGAGAATATCACGGCCCACTGCCCGCATCTCGGCGGCCATATCAACGGCGGCCCGCAGACGCATCAGCGCCTCATCCCGGGACACCACTTTTTTGCCCTTTGTATGGCCACACCGTTTGGGGGAAATCTGGTCTTCAATCATCACGGCGCTAAAACCGGCCTCGGCATAGCCTTTAACGGTGCGCCGCACATTAACCGCATTGCCATAGCCGGTGTCACCGTCGCCGATGACCGGAATATTCACCGCCTGGCAGATGGTCCGGCCCTGATCGACCATTTCACCGTAGGAAATGAGGCCGGTGTCGGGCAGGGCAAGGCGGGCGGCGGAAACCGCAAAGCCGCTCATAAAGGTCAGGGGAAAACCGGCCCGCTCGACAAGCCGCGCCGAGAGGGCGTCGAAACAACAGGGCATGACACGGATATCAGGCCCGTCAAGTAAACGCCGCAGTTGATCGGCGCCGGGTTTAGTCAAAACGCTCATGCCGCCTCCGCATCCGGCTGGGGGGGAAAGACAAGGCAGAAGACCGTTCCCTCGTCCCCACTCTCCTTCAACTCAACATCGCCCCCATGAGCGCGCATGATCTCGCGCACGATGGCCAGCCCCAGTCCGGTGCCACCGGCCCTTACCGACCCCTTGAACGGCTGATAAAGGCTTTCCTGGGCGCGTTCGGGAAGACCGGGACCGTTATCGGCGAGCATAATGTGACAGGCCCCCGCCACCTCTTGCGCCGAAACCACAACATTGCGCGCCCCGGCTTCGGCGGCATTGCGGCCGAGATTGGTGACCACCCGGAACAGCTGTTCCCGGTCGGCATAAAGTATCTGCCCGTCATCCACTTTGTTTTCCCACGCAACCTCGAATTCGCCGCTGGTTTCCAGCTTCAGGCTTTCGAAACAATCGCCGATCAGCGGCCGCAGTTCAAAACGCTCCGGGCGCAATTTTGGCCCCTCGTCACGGGCAAAATCCAGGGTATGACGGCATAAATCCACGGCCCGGTCGATGGTTTCAAAAAGCCTTGGCGTTACCTTGCGCACATTTTCGTCAACGCTGTCGGAAAGCATCTCAATCAACAGAGAGGCCGTCGCCAGCAAGTTCCGTAAATCGTGGTTGACCTTGGCCATGGCGCCGCCAAGCGCCGCCAGCCGGGCCTTTTGACCAAGCGCTGCATGAAGGTCGGTCTGCATGGCGGCAAGCTCGCGTTCGGCCATGCCGATTTCATCTCCGCGCTTCCCCGGCTTGATAATCCGCGCCATATTTTCAGGGTCTTCCTGAAAGGCAATCATGCTTTCAGACAAGCGGCGCATCGGCGCTACCATCAGCCATTGCAGGCTGAAATAAACCAGACAGGCCGTACCCATGGCGATGGCGATAGAAAGCCCGAGAACCCGCCACGAATAACCGTACATGGCTTCGCGCATCGGCGTCTCGTCGAGATTAAGTTCGATCAGCGCCCCTTCCCTTTTCGGCGAATACCCCTGCACCCGAAGAACCCGGTTGTCGTTCTGGGCCAGAGTGACGAAGGCCTCTGCGATGAGTTCGATAAAATTCGATGTCCGCAGATCAATCACCGTATCGGCCTTCGGCGGCTTCTCCAGAGACAGCATACGGTTCACCGGGCCCGGCCCCATCTGCACGATGGCATAGGCCCCCGCATGGTCGAGCAATTCCATGGCCAGAGCTTCGCTGACCATGTGGTCGCTTGAGGCGTCAAGAGCGAGAATGGCCAGATGTCCGGTGGCCAGCCGTTCTTCGAGATAACGTTCGCGGAAGCGGGCGATGGACGGGGTAAAAACAGCAACCTCAATGACCGTGACGAAAAAAATCGTCAGGACCAGCAAGCGGGCGGAAAGACTGCGCCCGAATGGCGGGTGAAGGTCTCTTTTCTCTTTCATGTCGTTAAAATCTCCCCCCCCTGCTACACCGCGACCGGAAAAAACCTTAGCCGAAAATCGACAGGAAACGAACCAGCCTGTGCATCCCTTTGCTGAACAGTTTTTCGGTATAAAAACTTCCCGCCACATGCTTGCTGATCTCGCTCCTGGTCGGATAAGGCGCGATCATTCCCGCCATGGCCCCGATCTTCATCCCCTGGGACATGGCCAGCACCCAGGGTGCGATAAGTTCACCGGCCCCCGCGCCGACGATCGAAGCGCCCAGAATACGACCGTCTTTGCCGGTGATAACCTTGATAAGACCCTCGCTCTCGCCTTCCGCCCGGGCCCGGTCGTTTTCATCAAAGCGGCGTCTTAAAACGCGGATATCGCTTCTCTGGGCGCGCGCCTCCGTCTCGCTTAATCCCACATGGGCGAGCTCCGGATCGCTATATGTCACCCAGGGAACAACCGACATATCGGCCTTTGCCGGCAGGCGCAAAAGGGCGTTACGAATGACGATCCCGGCGTGATAGCCGGCGACATGGGTAAACTGATAGCCGCCGATGACATCGCCGATGGCGTAAATCTTTTTATTGCTTGTGCGCAGGCGGCGATCAACGGCGATCCCCTTGCGCGCAAAGTCAACGCCCGCCACTTCCAGCCCAAGCCCCTCGACATTTGCCTGCCGACCGGCGGCAACCAGAAGATCGCTGCCGGTTATGGTCTCCTTAGCGCCCCTGCTGTCGATGGTCAGTGAGATCTTTCCCACTTTTCCCTCGACCAGGGTTGCGTGAGCGCCTTCATAAATATCCACCCCCTCGCGCTTAAGACGGTCGCGGATGACACAGACCAGTTCGGGATCGTCCTTGGGTAAAATCGTCGCCATTTCAATCACGCTCACCCTCGCCCCGAGACGGCGGTGCGCCTGGGCCATCTCAATGCCGATCGGGCCGCCGCCGAGAACGATCAGATGTTCGGGTGTCTGGCGGCGCTCAAAGACAGTTTCGTTGGTCAGATAGGGAACTTGCCTGATCCCCGGCACCGGCGGCACGAATGGGGCCGAGCCGGTGGCGATAACGAACCGCCGGGCGCGCACGCAGACCCCGCCAGCTTCAACCGTGTCCCGCCCGGTAAACCGGGCAGCGGCCTGTATCACCCGGACACCGAGGCCCTCGAACCGTTCCACCGAATCATGGGGCGCGATACCGGCGATAACGCCTGCCAGATGATCCTGCACACGGGCAAAATCGACCCTTGGATCAGGCAAATCGATGCCAAAGCGGCCCATATCACGCGCACTTGCCGCACGGTGAGCTGCCGCCAACAGCGCCTTGGAGGGAATGCAACCGGTATTCAGGCAATCGCCGCCCATCGCCGCTTTTTCGACCAAAACCACTTTGGCCCCCATCTGGGCGGCGCCTGCGGCGACCGAAAGACCGCCTGAACCGGCGCCGATAATGCAGATATCGGCCTTTATCTGCTCTGCCTCTATCTGCGCGGCCATTGGGTCATCCTTTCGCATGCATTCAGTTTTTCGCGCTCTGGCGCTTTTTGTAAAGCACCGGCAACAATGCCAGAAGCCCGAGGCCGAGCAATGGAAGAAGGATTTGCGGGTCGAAAATGATCCCCAGATCAGGCGTTTCCCCCTGGTCAAACACCATCCCCAGCCCACTGCCGATGCTGGCATAGACAAGAGCGCCTGGAATAATGCCGATAAAGGTCGTCACCGCGTAAACTCCATACCCGACCCCCAGAAAGGCCGGCACCAGATTGACCAGCCAGAAGGGGAAAAGCGGCACCAGGCGAAGAAAAAAGAGGTAACTCCAGGCATTTTCCTGAAACCCCTTTTCCATTTTGGTGATAGTAGGACCGGCGCGCTCCATAAGAACGTCGCCAAAGGCGGTGCGGGCGGCGAAGAAAATCGCGCTGGCGCCAAGTGTCGCCCCCACCACGCAATAAATCGTCCCGGCAAAGGTGCCGAACAGGAACCCCCCGGCAAGGCTCAGGATGGTGCCTCCAGGCAGGGAAAACGCCACGGCGAGCACATAGATCAGAACGAAGATAATGACCGAAAGAACAGTGTTGCGCGCCACCAGATCGACCAAAACCCCCCGATGGGCGCTGAATTCTTCAAAAGAGAGATAATTCGTCCCGCCCATGACAAAAAAGGCCCCCAATCCGGCTATCAGGATAAGAAAAGGGAGAAATCGCCAGGGAGACGCACTACTTGGCGCGGTTTGGGGCTTGCTTTCGCTCATCATCGTGGCCTTTTCCCTGTGAAAGCGGGGCTATCCGGGGATTTTTTACAATAAAACGGGATTAACAGGATCAGTTAAAACACACCTTTTCCGCACCGCGCCACTCACCATTACACACTACGCCATCACCTTTATGTGAAAGGTGGTTGATTCCCCCCTTGCCGGGATCAAAAAAATCATTAAATTCCCTTGATCGGCAAGCAGCGCCGAGATTGACTTTGATCACTTAAAACCCTATACACCCGCCGGTGTTCTTAATCTTTATTCGCCCGGCATCTGCCGCACTCAACGGAGTAGTTTCGTGAAACGCACCTTTCAGCCCAGCGTCATTGTTCGCAAACGCCGACACGGCTTTCGTTCCCGCATGGCCACGGTTGGTGGCCGCAAGGTTCTGGCACGACGCCGTGCAAGAGGCCGCAAGCGTCTGTCTGCCTAGTTCCATGACCCCCGTCATCGGCCGCCTGAAGAGGCGTCCTGAGTTTCTGAAAGTCGCCGCTGCAAGACGCAAATCAGTGGCTCCAGGGCTTGTTCTGCAAGCCCTCAAACGGGATTCCATGGCATCTGAAACCACCTCAAATTCCGGCCCTGCCGCCGGGGACGTGACCCGCATCGGCTATACGGCCAGCCGCAAGGTCGGCCCGTCGGTGGCGCGAAACCGTGCGCGACGGCGGTTGCGGGCGGCAGTAGCTAAAATTCTGCCCCTCCACGTCCGGCCGGGATATGATCTCGTTCTGATCGCCAGAAAGGGCACCCTGACCCGTCCGTTTGCAAAACTGCTGGGGGATCTCGAAGCTTCCCTGAAGAAGCTGGACATTTATTGCAATCAAGCTGGGAAAAAAGAAGCGTTATGACCTTTCTGACCACTCTCGCCCGGCTTTTCGTCCGCGGCTATCAACTCACACTTGGGCTTGTGCTTCCCGGCTGCTGCCGTTATGCGCCGAGCTGTTCAGACTATGCCCGCGAGGCCCTTTCCCGCCATGGCTTTAGCCGCGGCATCTGGCTGACCGTCAAAAGACTGCTGAGCTGTCACCCCTGGGGCGGACACGGGCTTGATCCGGTTCCAGCACCCCGCCACAACGCCCCGGACGCCTGTTGCGGGACGGCGAAAAGGAATTCGGCATGAGTGAACAGCGCAATCTCTTCATCGCCGTCGGCATCTCGTTTCTGATCCTGCTTGCTTTCGAGGTTTTCTATAACGGGCCGCGCTATCGCGAGGAAATGGCCGAACAGCAGCAGTTGATGGATGAAGCCGGCATTCCGGCTCCCAGCCCCTCTGAAGGTTCTGTCCCGTCCCCCTCCACCGCGCCGACGCCAACCGCCGGCGCCATCCCCTCCGGCTCTTTGGATGCCGAACGCCCGCTCTCCAGGGCCGAAGCCATTCAGGCCAGCCCCCGGGTGGCGATTGAAACCAATGAAATCTCGGGCAGTCTTTCCCTGATCGGCGGTCGCATCGACGATATCGTTCTGACAAAATATCGCCAGACCCTCGACCAGACGAGCCCGGAGATCGTCCTGCTCTCGCCGCCGCTTTCCCCCGACGCCTATTTTGCCCGCTATGGCTGGGTCAGCAACGATCCGAACATGCCGGTTCCCGACGACAAAACCCTGTGGACCACCAAATCCCAACGGCTTTCACCGGGCAATCCGGTCACCCTTTCCTGGGATAACGGTCAGGGCCTGCGTTTTGAACGCCTGATCGAGGTTGATGAGAACTTCATGTTCACCATCACCCAGCGGGTTGAAAATAACGGTTCACAAGCCGTCACCCTTAACCCTTACGGCCTCATTTCCCGCAGTAACACCCCGGAAACACAGGGTTTTTACATCCTTCATGAAGGCCCTCTCGGGGTCTTCGATGACACCTTGAAGGAAGTTGATTACGACGATTTGCAGGAAGAGCGGGTCGTCAAACAGGCCACCACCGGCGGCTGGCTCGGCATTACCGATAAATACTGGCTGGTGGCGCTGGCCCCGACCCAGAGCGTGCCGGTTGAAACCCGTTTTGCCTATAGCGAGACCAGCGGTCTGCCGAAATACCAGGCCGATTTTCTAGGGAACGCCCATAACCTGCCCCCCGGCGGCAAGACCTCGTCGACATCCAATCTTTTTGCCGGGGCAAAGATCGTTCAATTGCTCGACGCCTATGGCGAGACCTATGGCATCACCCGATTCGACCTCGCCGTCGATTTCGGCTGGTTCTATTTTCTCACCAAACCGATTTTTTATATCCTCGGTTATTTCAACAGCCTCTTCGGCAATTTCGGTCTCGGCATCCTGGCCCTGACCGTCATCATGCGGCTGATCATGTTCCCGCTCGCCAACAAATCTTTCCGCTCGATGAACCAGATGAAGAAACTTCATCCTAAAATGATCGAGATGCGCGAGCGTTTCGCCGACGACAAGGCGCGTCTCAACCAGGAAATGATGGCGCTCTACAAAAGCGAGAAAGTTAATCCCGCCGCCGGCTGTCTGCCGATGCTGGTCCAGATCCCCGTATTCTTCGCCCTCTATAAGGTGCTTTTCGTTTCCATCGAAATGCGCCAGGCGCCTTTTTACGGCTGGATTCATGATCTTTCCGCCGCCGATCCGACGACCATGTTCAATCTTTTCGGACTGATCCCCTGGGATCCGCCGTCGCTTCTTCATATCGGTGTCTGGCCCCTCCTCATGGGCCTGACCATGTATCTTCAGCAGAAGCTTAATCCGCCGCCCGCCGACCCGGTGCAGGCCAAGATTTTCATGTTCCTGCCTTTTATCTTCACCATCATGCTGGCAAGTTTTCCCGCCGGCCTCGTGATCTATTGGGCCTGGAACAATATCCTCTCCATCGCCCAGCAATGGTTCCTGATGCGGCGGATGGACGAGGAACCGGCGAAAGCCTGAGTCAAGCAGCGGAGCCGGACATGACCGCGGATAAGGACGATATGGCAACGCCCCCGTCTCAACCCGGCGACGAGCTATCACCGCAGGAAATTGAGGCGGGCAGGCTTTTGTTCGCTCAGGACTGTCAATTTGTCTTCGGGGCGACCAATGTCGATGTGCTGCCGCCCCCGGACTATCCCGAGATCGCCTTTGCCGGACGCTCCAATGTCGGCAAATCGAGCCTCATCAACGCCCTGACCTCGCGCAACACCCTTGCCCGCACCTCAAACACACCGGGGCGCACCCGTCAGCTCAATTTTTTCGTCCTTGGCAAACGCCTGATGCTGGTTGACATGCCGGGGCACGGCTATGCCAAGGTCTCTAAATCCGAGATCGCCTCATGGGGGGTTCTCATCGACTCCTATCTCCGCGGGCGGGCGAATTTACGCCGCCTCTGTCTGCTGGTGGACAGCCGCCACGGACTGAAACCTCCCGATCTGGAACTGATGGACAACCTCGACGAAGCCGCCGTCTCCTATCAGGTCGTGCTGACCAAAGCCGACAAAGTAAAGCTAGGCGAGCTCAAACGGATCCTCACCGACCTTGAGGGCCAGCTTAAAACCCGTCCCGCCGCCCACCCTGAAATTGCCGTGACCAGCGCCCAGGACGGCAGCGGGATCGCGGAACTGCGCGCGGCGCTGGCCGCCCAGGCCGACCCGGCCTGAGCCGACCGGGGCAGAGTCTCCCTCTCTGCACTCTCCATCTCCACACCCCTCCACACTGCGCCCATCCGCATCCCCGTTTTTGCGTAATACGTAAATTTATTAATTGATTTTTATTGCGTATTATGTATAATTGACTCATGCAGGATATCGCCACCCGTATAATCGCCCTTTGCGGCGGCCCTGGAAAAATCGCCGAATGGCTTGGCATCAGCGCCACCAGCGTCTATCGCTGGACCTATGCCCGTAAAAGCGGCGGCACTGGCGGCCGTGTCCCACAAAAGCATATCGAGCCCTTGCTTGCGGCGGCGAAGAAGAACGGCGTGCCGCTTACCCTGCGCGATTTTTATGATGAGGATACCGCCCTCGCCCCGGCTAAATTACCGGCCAAAACGCCCGGCAAGGCGGCGACCTCAAAGGACGACCGCAACGCCTGGCTGACCCAGGCCCGAACCCTGTCCGAGGCCCTGCCCTATATGCGCGCCTATGCGGGTAAGACCTTTGTCGTCAAATACGGTGGTCACGCCATGGGGGATGCCAAACTCGCCGGGCTCTTCGCCCGCGACATCGTACTGCTCAAGCAGGTCGGCATCCATCCCGTGGTCGTCCATGGCGGCGGGCCGCAAATCGGCGAAATGCTGGGGCGGCTCAAAATCAAAAGCAATTTCGTTGACGGTTTGCGGGTCACCGACAGTAAAACCGTTGAAGTTGTCGAAATGGTTCTTTCCGGCTCGATCAACAAGGAAATTGTCGGCGCCATCCACGGCGCCGGGGGCACCGCCGTCGGACTTTCGGGAAAAGACGGCGGCCTGATTACGGCCCGCAAGCTGACCCGCAAATACCGTGATACCGATTCAAATATCGAGAAAATTCTTGATCTCGGGTTTGTCGGCGAACCGACGGAAATCAATCCTCATATTCTCGACACCCTGCGGAATTCAGACGTCATCCCCGTCATTGCGCCGATCGGCGTGTGCCGGGACGGGCGTACCTACAATATCAATGCCGATACGGTTGCCGGCGCCATCGCCAAAGCCATGGGGGCGGCTCGCCTGCATCTTCTGACCGATATCGAAGGGGTGCGGGGCAAGAATGAAAAACTGATCCCTGAATTAAGCTTTTCCCAGGCGCGCAAACTGATCGCCGACAAAACCATCCATGGCGGCATGATCCCGAAGGTCGAAACCTGCCTCACTGCGATTGAGGGAGGGGTCGAGGGCGCCGTCATCCTGGATGGACGGGTGCCTCATGCCCTGCTTTTGGAAATTTTCACCGAACACGGTGTCGGCACGATGATCAGACGGCGTTAGGGCCGCTCTCAGGCGGGGATTTCGTCCTCTCCGCCGGCATTGCTTCCAACATCCTCTTTACCGTCTTCTTCCTCTTCAGGCTTTTCCTTCGCCCAATCGGGTTCCTCAGGCGGTTCGCTCGTCTCATTTTCCATCCAGTCAGGATCGACCAGGCCGCTGTCTTTTTCCGAGGCCCCCTTCGACGTCCAGTCGGGATCGACCAGCCCGCTGTCTTTTTCTTGCGCTCCCTTCGGCGTCCAGTCAGGGTCGACCAGCCCGCTGTCTCTTTTTTGGGCTGCCTTCGGCGTCCAGTCGGGATCGGCCAGCCCGCTCTTGGCCCGTGAGTTTGATTTATCCGCCCAGGCCGGATCAACCTTATCGGGCCCATGTTGGTCTCTATCCGCATTGTCCAGCCAGTCCGGATCGGCGTTCTCGCCCCCGGCCTCATGGATTGCGGCGCTATCCCCGACGGCCTTTTCTTCCTCTTCCCCGTCATCCTCCTCACCGCTCAAGGCATCGTCTTCGGCCTGGCGCTTAAAGAAGTCGATCTGCCAATTGCCCTCTTCCTCGCTTAAGGGAAACTCCCCGTTTTCCTTGGGATGGATGATTTCGGCGGGAGAAATATGTGCCATCAACTGCTGGAACTTGACCGCCAGGCCCATGGTCAGGCCGGCTTTTTGGTCAGGGCCGTCACTGCCTTGCCGTTTTTCGAACCGATAATCCGACGCACCATGGCCAGGGGAACCTTTGACAGAACGGATAGAGAAGCGGAGACAAATTCCTGATTCCCCTCTTGCAGGGATGCCGTAAGCGCGGCCTCGTCCAGGGCGCCCTCCTCATGCATTTTTTGCGCCCTGTCCAGATTTTCCCTATCGCCTTTTTTCGGCTTTTCAGCCTTCTTTTCGTCCGCCTCATCACCCCGATCACCGATCCGGCGGTGAACCTCTTCCTTCACCACATGAAAGATTTCGGGATCTATATCGCTCCGTCCCTGCATTTTTTCGAGGATAGAATCGGCAACAAATCCGGCAATATTCGCTGCCGCCCTGAGAGATAGTTGCGGTCGCATTGCCAGGGGCTCATGCCATACCTTAACGCCGGGCGCCTGCTCGATAATCTGATCCAGGGTTTCCTCACGGATTTGAGCGCTTTCATTTCCCAACAGCGCGGTTACAACCTCTTTCTCGTTTTTCTCGACCAATGCATCGGACACGCCCTCGTGAATTCCGGCCCTTTTGGCAATCGCCATCAAGGCGCCCTGGGCCGGGTCGCCACCGATAATCTCAAGAAGGTCGGCATCGGTAAGCAGGGGGGAATAGCGCAGCACAGGCCCGGCGACCTCAATCTGGGTATCGCGGGCAAGGCGCTGGATGACATGGGGCGGCACGTTGGCCACATCCTTTAAAGTCTCGGCGAGAATCGCCCGCACTCTGGGCAACTGGTCCTGCACGAGGATTTCCAGAGTTTCAAAAGTCAGGCGGCTCAGCCGGTCACTGTCATCGGGTGTGATATCGGGAATAAGCAGGGCGATTTTTGCCGACAGGTGACAGCGCACATCATCGTCCTGATCCCTGGCCAGAAGCAGATCGGCATGGCGGGGCGTCTTGTTGTTGGCGGCGATTTCCTGGCGAACTTCCGGAACGCTGTCCTCGGCGAGGAAATAGAGAATTTCCGGGCGAACGTCCTTGCGCGCGGCAAGCTTGCGCCGAACCTTGATGTCATCATGGCGGGCAAGTTCCTTTTCTTCTTCATAGCTGAGCGCATGCTTGCCGACAAAGGGCAGCCCCTCCATCAGACGGTCTAGAATACGGCTCATGAAGAGGCCTCCAATACATCGTGGCCGGTTTCACCCGATCCCGGCGCCGGGTCGGAGATAACATAACCGCCCTTGGAGCCTTTCTTGATCACATACATTGCTTCATCGGCGCGGGAAACGAGGTCCTCCACCGATTCCTTGGAGACGGGATCGTAAACGGCGATGCCGATGGATAACCCTAAAGGCTTTTCCTTTGAACCGGAGAATTGATGCAGGGAGGCCGTACTCTCGAGCAGCTTATCGGCGCTTGCCGCCGCACCCTCCTCGTCATTTTCTTCAAGCCAGATTGCGAACTCATCACCGCCTAGCCGCCCGACAACATCATTAGCCCTGGTATTTTCCTTCAAAAGCACCGTCAGGTGTTTGAGCGCCTCATCCCCTTTTTTATGGCCATGGACATCATTGACGAGCTTGAAATTGTCAAAGTCGACGTAGCACAGGGCGTTTTTATTTCCGGTTCGCTGGGCGTGTTTCATACGGTCGCGTATGATCTCGAAAAAGACCCTTCGGTTGAGAAGCCCGGTCAGGGCGTCGGTGCTGGAAATCCTTTCCAATTCTTCGCCATTTGCAATCTGCTCTATGGCAATACCGATCTGATCGGCGATTATAGAAAGCAGCCTGCGCTCGTCCTCGGACCAGGCCGGGACATCGGCGTCCCGCCACAGGGCGATGGCGCCATTAATCTGATTTTGATAGCGCGTCGGCATGGCGATGCCCCGTTTGCCCAAAGCCTCACCTTTAAGGCATTCCTTTTCCCCGGCAAGACCTTCGATCAGATCATCGGCCCCGTCCGGCAAGGGGCCGATGCTTGCCGCATCGTAGAACCCGCCCCCATTCTTTGAGCGATAAATCCGGCAGGCCGTTCCACCGACCCCGCCGACCGTCTGTTTTGCCGCTGCCGCAAGCATTTCGTGGGGCTCGATAACATCACGGATGGTGCGGACAATATGCGTAATGGCCTCTGCCTGTTCCTTCATCCGCCGCAAGTCGTCATCCTTCTTGCTGTCATCGGTCACATCCCGACAGACACCACGGGCGCCAATCCATTTGCCGGCCTGATTAAGCGGCTCACAGGTCACATCAAGACAGGCGGTGCGCCCGTCTTTGTGGCGAAACCATATTCTTGCATTCTCAAGATGGGAACGCGTCGAAAAGGGTGTGGCGAGGTCGCCGCGCCCATCAACGATAATCCGCTCCCTTGGTTGAGTGCCGATAAGTTCCTCGGCGCTATAGCCGAGCCCTCCCCTTGGCGAGACAAAAACAAAACTGCCGTCTTCCCCGGTTTCCCAGGCAAAATCGTTTGACGCTTCCACCAGTTGCTTATAGCGCTGGCGGGAATCGGCAAGGGCAGCGCGCATATTCCGGTTCAGAGTCACATCCCGGCATAAGGCGAGAACCGGAACTTCCAGAGAACCGCCTTTGTCCATGCCGATACTCGCCTTGGGCAAGGCCGTAATCTCCCAAAAATAAGTTTCTTTAGCGCCTGGATATGAAATGGAAACAGTCGTGACCTGCACTTCGCCCGTCTGCGAGGCTTTATCGACAACGGCGAAGAATTCCTCGCCGCCGCCCGCGGCAATACCGCTGATCAGCTCACGCGCCGATAAGTTCCCGGTGACGACCCCTCCTTCATCGTCAACGGCGATCAGAGCCAAAGGAAGGCGGGCAAAAAGACCATCCCCGGAAAAGATTCCGGCCACAGCCTCCTTGCTCGAATTTACGTTAACACCCTTGAAAAACCGGGAAAAAAAGCGCCCCATCTTGCCGCCCCAGCCTCCTTTATATTTTTATTTTCGTGCCTGGAAAACCGCCACCCGGTCTCGTCTGAGATCAGTTTTCCTTGACCAGCCTCAGCCAGGGCTTTGCGCCATCGTCTTGGGAGGATTCTTTTTCTTCCGAGACAAATTCATTAATGTCCAAAGAAGGCCGGCCGAAGAAATACCCCTGACCGAAACGGACCCCACAATCGCGGATCAGGCCAACCGTATTCTCGTCCTCGACCATCTCGGCCACGGTGTCGATATTAAGATCGTTGGCAAGACCCGATATGGCCCTGAGGAAATATTGATCCTTGGTGGTCGTCAGAGCTTCACGGACATAGATGCCGTCGATCTTGACCATGTCTACATCCATGGCTCTTAGATAATGAAAAGCGGCTTCGCCTGAACCAAAATCATCAAGGCAGAACCGAACGCCGTTTTCCCGCAGCCCCTGGATGACATTGTTAACCGTCTCAAGGTTGTCGATACTCGCCGATTCCGTCAGCTCGAATAAAATCTGGCCTTTCAGGGAATCATGAGCCTTGGTCAACTCTACCAGATCATCGACGAATGCCTGGTTGGTCATTGATTTGCCGGAAAGATTGATCGCCACTGAATAATTTTTTCCAGCCTTGGCGTTTTCGTCAATCCACTCCATGACCCTTTTACACATGGCCAGATCAAAATCGTTGATGATGCCGACTTCCTCGGCAAAACGGATGAACTCGAACGGCGATTCGTGAACCCCGCCGTGATTGATACGCGCCAGGGCTTCGAAATGATGTATCTTCAGGGTCTCAAGATCGACAATGGGCTGAAAGGCGATGTCGAAAGCCTGGGAAGCAACGACATTACGGGCGCCGGTGATCCGCATCGAGGTTTCCGCCATCACCGCCTCGAAACCGTCTTTCAGGGAATCGATGCTCAGAACATCGTTTTTCTGGGAACGGAATTTCTCAAGGGTATAGGTCAGGGCCTTGGCCGAATCTGCCGGGGCGAGACCCTTCTGGTTCAGATCCATTGTTGCCGATTCAACGGAAACGCCCTCCCAGCGGGCGCCGGCATGACGGGCCAGATCGGATATTTTGTCTTTTAGGCCTTCAATATCGAGATCCGCCTCGTGGATCAGACCGTATTGCTCGCCGCTGAACCTTCCCGCCGAATCACCGTCCAAAGAATGGGTGAGAAGAAGCTCGCCGATCTGGGTCAAAAGCACGCTACGCACCTTTGGGTCGAGACGACGGCGAAATTTTGCCAGATCTTCAAGGTCGAACAGGGTCAGCTTGAAATTGGTCTTTATTTCAATCGCCTCGCGCAGACGCTCGGCGCTCAGCCCGGCGAAAGTCTCCGCGTCGAACAGCCCACTTTCGGTGTCCCGCACGATCCCCTCTTGGCAGGTCATCCGGGGCGGATAGGCGCCCAGGCGCATGCCGATAAAATAGCGCCCCTTAAGGTCGGGCAGGTAATATCCGGTCAGGGAAAGCGCCGGCGAAACCCCGTGAGAGCCTGGAAAATGCAGATCATGCATTTCAATGCGCATCCCGGCGCTGGCGCGCTGGATCAGAGCCACCAACCGATCCCGATCCGCTTCATCTATAATGCCGACAATCGTGCGCCCCAGCAGCTCGTCGGGGGTCAAACCGGTGAGCGCTTCGGTCTCCCCTCTGACAAAGGTTATCTGAAAGGATGAATCGAGCTCAAAAAGAATGTCGACGGCACAAAAGGCAAAGGCGACAAAACGGTCGCGTTCCGCCCGCAAAGCGGCGATCTGTGATTCTTCTTTATCGTCCTTGGCGCGATGCTTAACCATTCATTCAGTCCTAAATCAGCTACCCCAACGGAAAATGCCTTGTCAGCCCTTCGCAAAGCAGGTGCGAAGGGGGATAAATTATGCTCTTAATTGGGTAAAGATAAGATAAACGCCGCCGCGTGAAAGCTTAGAACGATTCCCGTTTTTGCCGCCCAACCCAGAAACCAACCGATGACCGACAACAAAATCTTCCAAGTCTCTCGCCCAGAGAGAAAACATCAGGCGCCGCCTCTCACCCATATCGAGGCCTGGGTCTTCGATCTCGACAATACCCTGTATCCCGCCAGATCGAACCTCTTTGACGCCATCGACCAGCGCATGAAAGCCTTCATTGCCGCCGAACTTGACATCGCCCCGAATGAGGCCTGGCGTATCCAGAAAACCTATTTCCGCGAATACGGCACAACCCTGCGCGGATTGATGCTTAAACACGCCACCGACCCATCGGCGTTTCTCGACTACGTCCACGACGTCGATCTTACTCTGCTTGACCCCGCCCCGATTCTCGCCGCAACCCTGGACCGGCTGGGGGGCAAAAAGATCGTCTATACCAATGGCTGCGGAAATTATGCCCGCAAAGTTCTCGGGCAATTGGGGGTTGAACACCTTTTTGACGGCATTTTTGATATTGCCGCCGCCGACTTCATCCCCAAGCCCGAGCCGGCCTCATACAATCTCCTGCTTGACGCCTTTGATATCCACCCCCGCAAGGCGGCCTTTTTTGAGGATATTCCCCGCAATCTCAAGCCCGCCGCCGAGTTGGGTATGACCACAATCTGGGTGCAGAACGACACCGCCTGGGCGGAGACAAGCGATGAGGTCGATCATATTGACCATGTCACCGACGATCTCGTGGGCTGGATCGGGGCTGTTCTCAACGCGCGGGAACCTCTGCGCCCCTAGAGCGAAGGGTCCAAATCCAGCGCAAAACGTTGACAGCCGGGGCCGTCTGACGCAAATTCCTCGCCAACCCCTCAACCTAGCATCAGGAAGTCTCATGAACGCCTCAGACCTGCAAACGATCGTCGACGCTGCCTGGGAAAGGCGTGATGAACTCGATATTTACACGTCAGGTGCCGACCGCGACGCTGTCACCACCGCAATGGATATGCTCGATAGCGGCGAAATTCGTGTCGCCGAGAAAATCGACGGTGAATGGCGCGTCAACCAATGGGCTAAAAAGGCCGTTCTGATGTCCTTTCGCTTGAAAGACAACAATGTTATCCCGGCCGGGCAATGGGACACCGACCGCGGCAAATCCTCCTGGTTCGACAAGGTTCATTCGAAATTCGCCGGCTGGAACGAGGAACGCTGGCATCAGGCCGGTTTTCGCGCCGTTCCCAACTGCGTTGTCCGCCATTCCGCCTACATCGCACCGGGGGTTGTCTTGATGCCCTCTTTCGTCAATCTCGGCGCCTATGTCGATACCGGCACCATGATCGATACCTGGGCGACGGTGGGTTCCTGCGCCCAGATCGGAAAGAACTGTCATATTTCCGGCGGTGCTGGAATCGGTGGCGTGCTTGAGCCCCTGCAGGCCAATCCGGTGGTCATCGAAGACGAGTGTTTCATCGGCGCCCGTTCCGAGGTTGCCGAGGGCGTCATCGTTGAGACCGGTGCCGTCCTCTCAATGGGGGTTTATATCGGCGCCTCGACCAAGATCGTCGACCGGGCGACCGGCGAAGTACATTTTGGCCGCGTCCCCGCCTATTCGGTGGTGGTTCCAGGCGCTTTGCCCGGCAAGCCGCTTGCCGACGGCAGCCCCGGCCCTTCCCTTTACTGTGCCGTCATCGTCAAGACGGTGGACGAAAAAACCCGCTCCAAGACCTCGATCAACGAGCTTTTGCGCGATTAAGTATCGTGGCACTCGATCCCCTTGAACTGGCCCGAGATCTGATCCGCTGTCCCAGCGTTACCCCGGCCGATGCCGGAGCCCTCGATGTTCTGGAAACGGCCCTTAAATCCCTCGGCTTTACCTGCCACCGCCTGGCCTTTTCGACACCCGGCACGCCTGATATCGACAACCTTTACGCGCGCTTTGGTTCGGCCGGCGAAAACTTTTGCTTTGCCGGCCACACCGATGTGGTGCCCGTCGGCGACGCGAAGGCCTGGACCGTCGATCCTTTTGCCGCCGAGATTCAGGGCGAACAGCTTTTTGGCCGCGGGGCCGCCGATATGAAAAGCGCCATTGCCTGCTTTGCCGCCGCCAGTGCCGGATTTCTTGAACAGCGCGGCGAGAATTTTTCCGGCTCTATCAGCTTTCTCATTACCGGCGACGAAGAAGGCCCGGCGATCAACGGAACCAAGCGGGTTCTCGAGTGGTTGGACGAAAGAAACGAAACCATCGATGCCTGCCTCATCGGCGAGCCCACCAACCCCACCCGGCTTGGGGAAATGGTCAAAATCGGCCGCCGCGGCAGCCTTAACGCGACCTTGACCCTGCTCGGCGTTCAGGGGCATTCCGCTTACCCCCATCTTGCTGATAATCCGATCCCCCGGTTATTGAAGGTGCTTGATGCCCTGACCAATACCCCGCTTGATGAAGGCAGCGCCCATTTCGACCCCTCGACTCTCGCCCTGACTTCGATCGATGTCGCAAACCCGGCCCCCAATGTCACCCCGTCCAGGGCAATGGCGCGCTTTAATATCCGCTTTAACGACAACCACAGCGCCGACTCGCTTAAGGCATGGCTGGACAAGATATGCAGCATTCACGGCGGCGCTTTTGAACTTGAAACCGAGGTCAGCGGCGAAGCTTTCCTTACCCCGCCCGGACGGTTGAGCGAACTTATCTGCAAGGCGGCCAAAGACGTTCTCGGCACCGCGCCTGAGCTCAGCACGTCGGGCGGCACATCGGATGCCCGGTTTATCCGTCACATCTGTCCTGTCGCCGAATTCGGCCTGATCGGGGAAACCATGCACAAGGCCGACGAGCGCGTGCGCCTTGCCGATATAACCTCGCTTACGGAAATTTACCGCCAGGTGCTGGACGGGTTCTTTCCCCAACCCTGAGCCCGGGCCCTTGATGATGATAAGCTCCCGCGAAATAACGCTCGGCCTTTACGGCGCCTTCCGCCTCGCCCTTCTCGATGTCAGGGGCATGGCTTACTTCAATTGCACCGAGGCCGGATTCTGGCGCTCATTTACAGCCGCCGCCATTGCCGCGCCCGGCTTCGTCGCCCTGACCATTCTCCACCTGCTGCATCCCCAGGGAATGGAAATGCTGGAAGCCGCCGGAAGCTTTCGGGTCCTGTCTATCGAGGCCATTGCCTATGTCATCGGCTGGGTGGCCTTTCCCCTGGCTATCTTTTACATCAGCGCGGTTCTCGACCGGCAAAAGGAATTTATCCGGTTTGTCGTCGCCTATAACTGGTCCGGCGTGGTTCAGATCGTCGTCCTGGTTCCAATCGTTTCCCTCAACGCCTATGAGATTTTTCCTCAATCCATCGGCGCACTGCTGTCCATGGCCATCACCCTGGCGCTTTTTTACTATCAGTGGTTCATTGCCAAAACGGCCCTGAAGATCACTGCCGCCCCCGCCGCCATGGTCGTTTGTATTGATGTCGCCCTGTCGATCCTGATTACCGGCATCGCCAATATTCTGCTTTACGGTACCGCGGCGGCTGTTCAGGCGACGTAAGCGGGCCATGCCCTCACATCCTCGTCAGTAAACGGCCTCGACGAAATAAAGCCCTTCAGGCGGCGCCGTCATCCCGGCAGCAGCTCTGTCGCGGGCTGCCAATGCCGCCGCTACGTCTTTGGGTGCCCACCTTCCTTCCCCCACCTGTTTTAAGGTGCCGACGATGATCCGCACCTGATTGTGGAGAAAAGATCGCGCCCGCAAATCGAAGAAAATATCCTCGCCTTGCCGCGAGACGATGATGCTGTCCATGGTCTTTTCCGGTGATTTGGCCTGACAGTTGACACTGCGGAAGGAAGTAAAATCGTGAAACCCGATCAGAACCTCCGCCGCCTTCGCCATCGCCGCCGCGTCGAGGGGCACTTTCACCCGCCAGGCGCGTCCACGATCGAGGGTCAGAGGAGGGCGGCGATTGACGATCCGGTAACGATAAGCCCTCTGACGAGCCGAGAAACGGGCATGAAACTCCTCATCGACGATCTCGGTGGCGAGAACACAAACCGATGCCCCGCCAAGGTGATAATTGATGGCGTCGCGCACTGTGTCGGCCTCTTGTGGTGTTTCAAGATCAAAATGCCCGACCATGCCCAGGGCATGGACCCCGGTATCGGTACGCCCGGCGCTGTGGAGAACGACCTCTTCGCCGCTAAAGGACAAAACGGCCGCTTCAAGCGCCGCCTGTACCGAGGGGCCGTTTTCCTGGCGCTGCCAGCCGACAAATTCAGACCCGTCATACTCTATCGTCAGTTTGTAGCGCCTCATGACGCCACGCCTGTGGGGAGTGAAAGCCGCGTTCCCACGGCAATTGGCAGGCCACGCAAAAAGGCGTCCGCCGCCATTGCCGATTTTCCCTGCCGTTGCAAAAGGGACAATCGCACCGCGCCTTCGCCGCAGGCGATACATAAATTATCGTCCAGCACCTGCCCGGCCTCAACCTTGCCCGTTCCGGCTTTATCAGCCGTCACCTTGCAAAGCTCGGCCGCCAACACCCGGATTCGCGTTCCCTTTTCAAGATCGAACCAGACCCCCGGCCAGGGGTTAAGGGCGCGCACCTTGCGCTCGATACTTTCGGCGCTCTGCCGCCAGTCGATCTGCGATTCCTCCCGCTTGAGCTTTTCGGCGTAACAGGCTTGCGCCTCGTTCTGGGGCCGCGGGGTCAGCTTTCCCCCGTCGGCCTCTTTAAGCGCCCTGACGATCAGATCCGCCCCCATGGCGGCCAATACATCGTGAAGGCTCTCCGCCGTTGTCCGATCAGTGATCGGGCAGGACTCGGCGAGCAGAATATCGCCGGTATCAAGGCCGGAATCCATCTGCATGATGGTGACGCCGGTTTCCCCGTCCCCGGCGATGATCGCCCGCTGGATCGGCGCTGCACCGCGCCAACGCGGCAACAGGGAAGCATGAACGTTGAGACATCCCAACCGGGGCGCCGCCAATATTGAGGGGGGAAGAATCAACCCATAGGCGACGACGATCCCGGCATCGGCGTTGAGCGCCGCCAGCGCCGACTGCACATCAGCCGGCTTCAGGCTTTCGGGCGTGCGCACGGCAATGCCTTTCTCTGCGGCATATTTATGGACCGGTGAGGGCGTTTCCTTCATGCCGCGGCCGGAGCGGCGTGGCGGCTGGGAATAGACGCAGAGGATTTCATGACCGGCCCCAACCAGGGCGGCAAGAACCGGCACGGCAAAATCCGGCGTGCCGAAAAAGACCAGACGCAATTTATGGCCTGCCAATTCACGTTCTGCCATGGGGCACCCCTTCAACGATTTTCCCAACACCGCACTCTCCATCCCAATACCATGGAACAGTCGTCCTGGCGGGCCTTAAGGCCTGATTAGAGCGTTGGAACCTTCGTCTCGCTTTCGGTCAGTTGTTTTTTAACCTTGGCCATTTTGCGCAAAACGATGTTGCGCTTCAATGCCGAGAGATGATCGACGAAAAGAATGCCGTCCAGGTGATCTATTTCATGCTGGATGCAAATGGCCAGGAAGTCCTCCGCCTCGATTTCCCTGATCTCGTTTTCGTAATCGAGATAACGCAGCTTTACCGCCGCCGAGCGCTTTACGTCGGCGTAATATTCAGGCACCGACAGACAGCCTTCTTCATTGCTGACGGTTTTCTCGGACTCCCAGATAATTTCCGGATTAGCGATGCAAAGCGGTTGCGGCGCCTCTTCTCCCCGCGCCATGTCGATCACCAATACGCGTTTGGCGACGCCTATTTGAGGCGCGGCGAGACCAACCCCGTTCGACGCCGCATACATGGTGTCAAGCAGATCGTCCATCAGGGCGCGCACATCGTCATCGACCTTTTCGACGGATTTGCTTTTGACCTTCAGACGCGGGTCGGGGGCGATGATGATTTCAAGCTGGGCCATGGATCTTTGTAAAGAACCTCAAGGGAAAGACATGCCTTAGTTATGACCAGCCCGCTCCGGCGTCAAGTCTCTCCGCTTGTCGAAGTTGGATGTTGACGGCCTTGAGCGCCCGCCTAGACCTTGTGCCGCCACAGGGTATTGCGGTTAACCGACAGGATCGGCCGATAGGAAAAGGCCGTCTTGTGGTCGTAAACGTCATCGGAAAGATTATCCAGAATCCAGGCCGTGTCGTTGATATAGACCGCAAGAACCGCATGCATCCGCCGCCTGGGATCGGTGCGCCGGGTCCTGGGCAGGGTAAGAATGGTCAGGCGCAGGCGATCGTCGTTGAAACCGAGATGGGCCAGCGAAAGGTATTTGGCGACCACGTAATCCTCGCAATCCCCGCCCTGACGGAACAGCTCGGGGGGCGGGTTCCAACGTTCGGCCATGCCGGTCTTGGCAAGATCGGGACGATAAGGATAGGCATTGATATAGGTGTTAACGGCCTTGAGCTGCTTCATACGGCTGAGCGAGCGCATTTTCTCAAGCTCGTTCATCCAGTTGCTGACCGCTGAATAGTCCCGCGCCGGCAGCAGATTCATCTTGCCGTTATTCATGGGGAGAAAATCGAGCACTTTTACTTTCTGGCCAAGCAACCGTGAGGTGCCCATCGCCCGCTCCCAGGTGTTGAAGAGCATGGGGTATTTGCCCAGGGGTTCGGCGGCTTCGTCACCCACCCAATAGCCGGATGAAGAACCGGCCAGCGCCGGTGTAATCCCTGCGCCAATCCCGGCTGCCAGGGAACCAACCGCCAGGGCCGAGCCCAGGCCTATGGATTTTTTAAGTAATTTCCGCCGGGAAAGATTCTCCTGGTCGGTGAATTTCAGTAGCCTCATGTCTCTCCACCCTCTTTTTTGCGACCGTCCCGGAAAACCGGTGACGCGATTCTTCCAAGTCGCTTTGTATTTTTTTCTTAAACCGGGTTTCTCACGGCGCCCGATCTCGTTTATCCCTCACCGTTCCTTGTTTTATGGCTACCGGTAAGGCAGCGAAGCCTGTAATCTCAGTTTGTCGATCCGGGGCATAGATTCAAGTTTATTTAAATTAAACTCAAACTTTCCGCAAGCCCATTAACCATATCTATAATATACTTAATATTAAATATTAGTTAACCGTTATAATATGTTGATAAATAATGATTTTATGTGAGGACCATTTGGCGTGAATTCGTTAATTCTTCCCCTGATTCTGCTGGTTCTCCTGCTCGTCGCCGGCATCGTTTTTTTGCTCATCCGGGGCCGCGGCCCGGGAAGCGGTCAGGCCCAGCTTTCCGAGCTGGCGGGACGCCTCGCCCAGATGGCCGAAAGCCAGACCAGCGCTCAGACCAATCTGTCCGAACGGCTCCAGGCCCAGGAACGCGCCCTTTCCAAGACCCTGGAAGATCGCCTGAGCGCGGTCACCCATAGGGTCGGGGAATCCCTGGAAAAAACCTCCCAGCGCTCCCATGCCAGCATGGCCGAACTGCATCAGCGCCTCGCCGTTATCGACGCCGCCCAGAAAAACATCACTGAACTTTCAACCCAGGTCGTCGGCCTCCAGGATATTCTTTCCAACAAACAGGCCCGGGGCGCTTTTGGCGAGATTCAGCTCCAGGATCTGGTCGCCAACGTCCTGCCCGCCTCCGCCTATGGGTTTCAGGAAACCCTGTCGAACGGGAAAAGGGTCGATTGCCTGATCCACCTGCCCAATCCCCCCGGCCCGATCGCCATCGACGCCAAGTTCCCCCTTGAAAGCTTTACCGCGCTCACCCAGGCCGAGGACGAGGCGGCGCGCAAGGCGGCCATTCGCCTGTTCGGCACCGACATCAAGAAACATGTCCGCGACATCGCCGAGAAATACCTGATCCCCGGCGAAACCGCCGAATCTGCCCTGATGTTCCTGCCCAGCGAGGCGGTTTACGCGGAAATCCAGGTTCATCTGCCCGAAATCGTCGAATTTGCCTTCCGCTCGCGGGTCGTCATCGTCTCGCCCTCGACCTTGTGGGCGACCCTCAACACCATTCGCGCGGTATTGAAGGATGTGCGCATGCGCGAACAGGCGGGGCTGATCCAAAAGGAGGTCCATGTCCTGATGGAGGATGTAATGCGTCTGTGCAAGCGCATCGACAATCTCGATTCCCATTTCCATCAGGCGGAAAAAGACATCCGCGAAATCCGCACCTCCACCGACAAAATATCCAAGCGCGGTGAACGGATCGTAGCGGTGGAAATGGCCGAAAACGAGGGTGACGGCGAACCACCCCTATTGATCCCGTCTGAAACCGACCTGGGGGGCTGAGAGGCGGGATGATTTATCAAGGCCTGATCGGATTCCTGGCCATCCCCCTGCTCGCCTTTGCGATCAGCGAAAACCGGGGGGCGGTACGTCCCCGGCTCATCCTGGCCGGGCTTTTCCTGCAAGTCGCCGTGGCCCTGATCCTCCTGCGCCTGCCGACGGTACGGGCCGGATTTATTGAGTTAAACAAGGTGGTTATCGCCCTGCAGGACGCCACGATTGCAGGTACCAGCTTCGTTTTCGGCTATATCGGCGGCAGCCCGCCTCCCTTCGCCGAAACCGGCCCCGGCTCGGCCTTCATTTTCGCCTTTCAGGCAATGCCGCTGATCCTCGTCATCAGTGCCTTATCGGCGCTCTTGTTCTATTGGCGGGTATTGCCGTTACTGGTCCGCGGGGCGGCGCGGCTGCTTGAAAAATCGCTCCAGCTCGGCGGCGCAGTCGGCGTTTCGGCCGCCGCCAACATCTTCATGGGCATGATCGAATCACCACTTCTGGTGCGCCCTTATCTTGCCAAGCTCTCGCGCAGTGAATTGTTCATGGTGATGACCTGCGGCATGGCGACCATCGCCGGCACCATGATGGTGCTCTATGCCAGTATTCTGGGGCGTCTTCTTCCCGATGCCCTGGGTCATCTGCTGACCGCCTCGATCATCAATTTACCCGCCGCAATTACCATTTCCCGCCTCATGGTGCCGGATCAGGGCCAGCCGACGCCGGGGGACATTGCCCTGGCGAGGAAAGATAAATCAGCCATAGACGCGATTGTCCGCGGCACCGTCGAGGGGGTCGAACTGCTGATTAATATTCTCGCCCTGCTTGTCGTGCTGGTCGCCCTGGTGGCGCTCGCCAACAAGGTCCTGGGGGCAATCCCCGCCATTGACGGCGTTACCCTTACCCTTCAGGGCATTCTCGGCTTCCTGCTCTCGCCCCTGGCCTGGGTGATGGGCATCCCCTGGGCCGAGTCCCAGGCCGCCGGTTCCCTGCTCGGCACAAAGCTGGTGCTGACCGAACTCGTCGCCTATGTGGATATGGCCAAATTCGGGGCCGAAAACTTAAGCCACCGCAGCCAGATCATCATGACCTACGCGCTCTGCGGTTTTGCCAATTTCGCCAGCCTCGGCATTCTGATCGGCGGCATGGGGGCGATGGTGCCGGAACGACGCGAGGATATCGTCAACCTCGGCATCAAATCGGTTGCCGCCGGGACGCTGGCGACCTGTCTCACCGGGGCTGTTATCGGAATGATTTTATAAAAAGGAGCGGGCGGTTTCAGGCCGGACGCCGCGCGTTGAGCGCCGTTGTCAGGGTGCCGTCGTCGAGATAATCGAGTTCGCCGCCCAAGGGCAGGCCGTGGGCGAGACGGGTCACTTTAACCGAAGATTCCGCCAGTCTGTCGGCGATATAATGGGCCGTCGCCTGACCATCAACGGTGGCATTGGTAGCCAGGATCACCTCTTCAACCTCTTCCATTGACGCCCGCTCGACAAGGGAGGTGATATGCAAATCTTCGGGACCTATTCCGTCGAGCGCCGACAAGGTGCCGCCAAGAACGTGATAGCGGCCGCGAAAAGATCCCGACCTTTCGAGCGCCCAGAGGTCGGCGATTTCCTCAACCACACAGATGGTTTTCTCCTTGCGGCGGGGATCGATGCAGATGGCGCAGGGGTCCTCGACATCGAGATTACCGCAGCGCGAACAGGTGCGGATAGAATCGGCGGCCCGGGACAGGGCGTCGGCCAGAGGCGAGAGCAGGGAGTCTTTTTTCTTCAGCAGATGAAGCGCCGCGCGGCGCGCCGAACGGGGGCCGAGGCCGGGCAGCTTGGCGAGAAGAGAAATCAGGCGTTCAATTTCAGATGTCGTCATGGGAAAACTAGAAAACGCCTAGAACGGCAGTCCCATCCCGGGAGGGAGGTTCAGGCCGCCGGTGGCTTTCTCCATTTCTTCCTTTACCTTTTCATCGACCTTGCCCCGGGCATCGTTAATGGCGGCAACAATCAAATCCTCAAGAACTTCGGTATCCGCGGGATCGACCAGCGAGGGGTCGATCTTGACCTTTTTGGCCTCACCCTTGCCGGTCAGGGTCACCTCGACCATGCCGCCGCCGGACTGGCCGGCGATCTCCAGGGTTTCTAGCTGGGATTGCATTTCTGCCATCTTGCCCTGCATTTCCTGGACCTTTTTCATCATCTGGCCAAGATTCTTCATCTGTTTCTTCTCCACTATTCGCGTCGTAAGGGGTTTGTCTGTTGGTGTGTATATCAGGGGGGCGGGGCCGAGTCATGCACCGCGCCCGGGCCCGGCCTATTCCACCTCGCCTTCCGTATCGCCGCCTGTGGGCTTGTCCTCGACCCGGGTGATTTCAGCACCGGGAAAGGCGTCGATAACGGTTTTTACCAGCGCCGCATCCATCGCCTCTTGGCGCCGCGCCTTTTCAAGCGCCGCGCGCTGCTCGCGCAAGCTCGGCGCGCCGGGTTCCTGAGAGACACTGACCCCCCAGCGCGTCCCGGTCCACTCCATCAGTTTGCGGGCCAGCTCTCCGGCCAGCTTGGGCGACGCATGGGCGCCGGGTCGAAATTCGATGCGTCCGGGCTCAAAATGAACCAGATGGACATCGCCAACCAGAGACGCCCGCAGCCGGGGTTCATTGTGGGTCTCGGCGAGTGCCACCACTTCGGCAAAAGAATCCGGCAAAGCCGCTTGTGGCGATGGGGATGGCGGCTCGGGCGCAGCCTCGGGCTCGGGCTCGGGCTCGGGCTCGGGCTCGGGCTCGGGGGCAACAGCCATTTTTGCCGCCGATGCCCCACCGCCTGAAACGCGGGAAGAGGCCGTCGGTGATGGTGAGGGGGGCGGCGCTTCGACAACAGTTTCAGCCATCGCTTCGGTCGGCCCAGGCAGCGCCTCATTCGAGGGGGGCGGATCGGAAGGCGGAGACGCAACCGTCGAAGCGGCCGGGGTCGCTGTCGGGGCGGCGGCCGTGGCCGGGGCCGGGGCGGCTTTTGTCTTTCCCGTCCCTTCATCAAGAGACTTGATGATCTCCGCCGGGCCCGGCATATCAGCCGCATAGGCGAGACGCACCAGCACCATTTCGGCGGCGGCCAGGGGGCTTGAAGCGCCCTGGACCTCACCTTGCCCCTTGAGCAGCATCTGCCAGGCTCTGGCCAGGACCGGCATCGGCAATTTTTCCGCCATCTCAAGGCCGCGCTTGGCCTCTGCCTCGGGGACATCGGGCGCCTGCGCCATATCGGGCAGGATCTTCAGCCGGGTCAGCCAGTGGGTGAGGCCGAGCAGGTCATAAAGAACAATGACCGGGTCGGCCCCGGCCTCATACATTTCTTCCAGCAGGGCAAGGGCGCGAGGCGCATCACCCCCCATCACGCCGTCCATCAGATCGAAGACGAGGGTGCGGTCGGCCAGCCCCAGCATGGCGCGGATATGTTCTTCATCTACCTGCGCCCCCTCTTCGGCAATCGCCGTATCAAGCAGGGACAATCCATCGCGCACCGAGCCATCGGCGGCGCGGGCGATCAGCGCCGCCGCGCCCTGGGTTATCCTTGCCCCCTCCTTTTCGGCGACACCGAGAAGATGATCCGCCAGTTCGCTCACACCGACCCGGCGCAAATCGAACCGCTGACAGCGCGACAGCACGGTTACCGGCAGCTTGCGGATTTCGGTCGTGGCGAAAATGAATTTTACGTGTTCCGGGGGCTCTTCGAGGGTCTTCAACAAAGCGTTGAAGGCGTTCTTCGAGAGCATATGCACTTCATCGATGATGTAGATTTTATAACGCGCCGAAACCGGCTTATAGCGCACCCCGTCGATCAGCTCGCGGATATCCTCGACCCCGGTGCGGCTGGCGGCATCCATCTCGATGACATCCACATAGCGGTCGCTGGCAATGGCCTGACAGGGATCGCAAATTCCGCAGGGCTCAATCGTCGGGCCGCCTTTGCCGTCGGCGCCGATACAATTGAGCGCCCGGGCGATGATCCGGGCCGTGGTCGTCTTGCCGATCCCCCGCACCCCGGTAAGAATGAAGGCATGGGCAAGGCGTCCGCTGGCAATGGCGTTGGTCAGAACCCGCACCATTGCTTCCTGACCGATCAGTTCGGCGAATGTAGAGGGCCGGTATTTCCGGGCCAGCACGCGATAGGGCGCGGTTTGCGTCTGTTCAGTCATGTCACCGGATTTTTAGTGTTTCGACCGGGTGGGAGACCGGGGTGGCGACCCGAAACAATCTCGTTACGGCTGCTTCCTTCCGGACCTGACCGGGTTGGCGAGGGCTCCGCCCGCCGCCGGTCTCCCGGGATGAGTTTATCACGCCTCGCGGGGGCACAGGCAAGAGGCAATCGATTGAGGGGGGCCGTCCGGCCCAATTTTCCCTATTCTGCCGCCTTTTCTTTCCCCTGACGGAAAGGATGGGCGTGATAGACACCGAGAATCTTGACCTCGCGGGAATAGAAATTGAGGTCTTCCAGCGCCAGCGCCACATTCTCTTCCGTAGGATGCCCCTCAATATCCATGTAGAACTGGGCCTGGGTGAAACTGCCGTCAATCATGAAACTTTCCAGCCGCGTCATATTGACACCGTTGGTGGCGAATCCGCCAAGCGCCTTGTAAACCGCCGCTGGCACGTTGCGGACGTAAAAAACCAGACTGGTCATAACCTTTCCCTTGGCCGGATCGGGATCAAAAGGATCGCAGGCCATAACCAGAAAGCGGGTGGTGTTGTGCTCGGCATCCTCTATATTCGAGCGCAATATCTCAAGCCCGTAGATTTCCCCGGCCAGATTTGAGGCGATGGCGGCTTCTTGGGCGTTGCCGCGCTCGGCCACCTCCGCCGCCGCACCGGCGGTATCGGCGCTGATGATCGGGTCCAGCCCTAGCTCACGGATCAATTTCCGGCATTGGGAAAGGGCGTGGACATGGCTGTAAACCCTTTTCAGTCCCTCAATCGTCGCCCCCTTGGGCGCCAGCAGTTGATGGTTCACCCGGTGGAAATGCTCGGCGACGATATGAAGGCTTGTGTGGGGCAGAATCTGGTGAATTTCCGCCACCCGCCCGGCGACCGAGTTTTCAACCGGGATCATGGCCAGGCCGGCGCGGCCCGTTTCCACCGCCTCCAGGGCATCCTCAAAAGACGGACAGGGCAGGGTTTCCATCTCTGGATACACCCTGCGGGCGGCAAGATCGGAATAGGCGCCGGGAACGCCCTGAAAAGCGATGATGTTTTCACCGCGGGGGGATGTTTTGGCGGAAGATATTTTTTTGTCTGTTTTCTTGTCTGCGGACATCAAGGCCTGCCTGTCGGTATGCCCGGGGCTCACGACCGGGCGAACGGATTATTCCCCGGCGCCAGCATCTCGCGGGCGTGCTCTAAGTCTTCGGGAGTATCGACACCGGGCGGAACCCTGTCAACGAGGGCGACGTCGATCCGCATCCCGGCCTCAAGGGCGCGCAGCTGTTCCAGTTTTTCGCGCGCCTCCAACGGGGCGGGGGGAAGGCTTTCGAACTTTTCCAGAGCGGCGCGGCGATAGGCGTAAAGTCCCACATGGTGATAAAGCGGCCCCTCCCCGCCTGGTGCGGTGGCGCGGGTGAAATACAGCGCCCGACCGGTTTTCGCCCCAGGGGCAAGGGAGATAACCGCCTTGACCACGTTGGGGTTGGTTCCCTCCTCGGGTTCCGTAATTTCGAAGGCCAGAGTCGCAATATCCACTCGGCGCTCGGCAAGCGGCGCCAACACCGCCCGGATCACCTGCGGATCAATGGTCGGTAAATCGCCTTGAAAATTAATTACCGCGTCAAATTCTTTCTTCGGATCGATCAGACCCAGCGCCTGATAGATACGGTCCGAGCCCGAAGGCAAATCCGGGTCCGTCATCACCGCATTACCGCCGGCGGCGATCACCGCCTGGGCTGTCTCTTCCTCGCCGCAGGCGACATAGACCGGCCCCAGGCCCGCCTCCACGGCGCGCCGCCAGACATGGACGATCATCGGTTCGCCGTGGATGTCGGCCAGCGGTTTTCGCGGCAGCCGCGTCGCCTTAAGGCGGGCGGGGATAAGAATAACCGGATTTTCTGGAAGGCTCACAGAGCGATCCTTTTGTCACTGATGGGAAAGGATTATTGCGTGTCCCGACCTTATTACGGCTTTGAGAAAAGGGGAAGGTGTTGAACCAAACGCTCCCGAGGGATTAATCTGCTAACCTTATGCCTGCACGGGCGCTCCGACCACTTGTCCCGCCCAGCCTGCGAACCAGATTTAAGGAGACATCCAGGTGCTTTCCACCGAAACCAACAAGGTCGCAGCCGCGGTTCTTCTTGCCCTTCTGCTGGTCACCGCCATCGGCGTCCTGGTCGATGAATTCATGAAACCGAAAACCGAAACCCTTGAGGTTGTTGTCGCCACGCCGGCCGAAGCCGAACCCGAACCCATCGCCGAAGCCGCCAGTGCGATGGCCGAAGAACCGATGACTGAAGAAACGCCTGCCGAGCCGATCGCCGAAGCTGCAGCGGAAACCCAGGCAATGGCTGAGACGGATTTCGCCCTGGCCGACCGGCTGGCTGCGGCGAGTGTGGAAAAAGGCGCCAAGCTCACCCGTAAATGCAAGGCCTGCCATAGTTTCGAGAAGGGTGGGAAAGCCAAGATCGGCCCGCCCCTGTGGGATATTGTCGGCGCCGGGAAAGCCGCCGTGGACGGCTATACGTACTCAGATGCGATGAAGGCGGCGGAGGGAAGCTGGAGCGACGGGGAACTGGACAAATTCCTGACCAAGCCCAAAGAGGCCATCCCCGGCACCAAAATGATCTTTCCCGGCTTTAAAAAGCCCGAAGACCGGGCCAATCTCATCGTTTACCTGCAAAGTTTGAGCGATTAGCCCCATAATTCAGCCCTAAGAGGGACTTTTCCGGGAAAAACACCCTGGAACTTGACAAAGATCACATTTTTTAAAGGCATTTGCGGCTATATGTGTGGCTGCAGAGTGAAACCACCCTTAAGGCATCTTCGCCAATGACTCGACAAGCAGATCCACCGTCAGGAAAACAGGCGCCGAATCGCGAAGAGCGGCGGGCAACCTTCCGGGCGCTTTCGTTATGGGCCTCAAAACGGAAAAACGGCAACCTGCCCTCGCCGGAGGACTTTCTACCCAATCCGCTTCCAAGTGATCTTTATGAGCATTTTTTTATTGCCGAACTGGACCGCGAAATCAACCAGAGCAGCTTTACCTTTGCCGGGCGTATTCCGGCCACCCTCGCCGGCAGCGATCCGACGGGGAAAGCCGTCGGCGATTGTCTTCCGCCCTCCTTGTGGGATCCCCTGTCCTACAGCGTCACCACCACCGCCGTCACCCGTAAGCCGACCCCGGCCAGTGGGCATTTCTATACCCATGGCAGCCATGACGCATTCCACCGCTGTCTGGTCATGCCCCTATCCAAGGACGGCAAGAATGTTGATTTTGTTCTCGGTGCCGTCAGTTTCAAGCCTCTCCAGTAGTTACCTTGCCGCCTATCCGGGCAACTCAATAAAACCCCCGCACAGACGCTTCCATTTAGCCTGATTTTCGGTCAGACTCCCGGCCATGTCCTTGTTGAACGAACCTCCTTGCCCAACCCCGATCATCGCCCTGGCCCAACGCATGGCCGATAGGGGCGGCGACAGCCTGCGGCGTTATTTTCGTGCCACCATCGACGTCGAAGATAAATCCGACCTCTCGCCGGTGACCATCGCCGACCGTGAAACCGAACAGGCCCTGCGCCAGATGATTGAGGCGGAATTTCCCGATCACGGTATTCTCGGCGAGGAATTCGGCGGAACCCGTCTCGATGCCGAATATGTCTGGACCCTCGACCCCCTCGACGGCACCGCCGGCTTTATCACCGGCAAGCCCCTGTTTGGCATTCTGATCGGCCTGCTCAAAAACGATATCCCGGTCCTCGGCGTAATCGACCATCCGATCCTGAATGAACGCTGGATCGGCGGTACGGGCATGCCGGCGACCCATAACGGTATTGACGTATCGACCCGCCCCTGCCCGGATATTGCCGAGGCCATGCTCTATGCCACCACGCCACATATGTTCGAGGGCGACGATATCGATGCCTATGCGCGGCTTTGCGGGGCGGTGAAAAGGCCCCAATACGGCGCCGATTGCTATGCCTATGGCCTGCTCGCCAGTGGCTTTGTCGATCTGGTCGCCGAGGCCACCATGAAGCCCTGTGATTATTGCGCCCTGGCCCCCGTGGTCGAGGCCGCAGGCGGCGTCATCACCGACTGGAACGGATATCCCCTTGGCCTTCGATCGGACGGAAGGGTGCTGGCGGCGGGGGATGCCGCCCTTCACGCCCAGGCCCTTGCCATATTGAATGGCGAGGCGGCCTGACCATGGGAAGAGTAAAATTCTCAAGCCGCTTTTTATTGCTGCCGCTCACAATCCTTGCCCTTATCGCCGGCACGGATGAGAGCGCCGGCACGGATGGAAATGCATCTTACGGGATCGCCATGCACGGAGATCTCAAATACGGGCCGGACTTTACCCATTTCGACTATGCCGACCCGGCAGCACCCAAGGGCGGCGAGGCCCGCATGTCGGCCATCGGCACCTTCGACAATCTCAACCCCTTTATTCTCAAAGGCGTTGCCGCTAACGGCCTGGGAAATGTCTTTGAAACCCTGATGGCGTCTTCCTCCGACGAGGCCTTTTCCCAATACGGCCTGATCGCCGAAACCATCGAAACCCCGCCTGACCGCTCCAGTGTCACCTTTACCCTGCGCCGGCAAGCCCGCTTTCACGACGGCACGCCGATCACCGCCGACGATGTGGTGTTTTCATTCAACATCCTGATGGAGCACGGACATCCCTTTTACCGCTCCTATTTCAGCAGCGTCGAAAAAATTGAGCGGCTAGCCGAGCGCAAAGTCAAATTCACCTTCGCCGAGGGGGATAACCGCGAATTGCCGCTGATCATCGGCAATGGCCTGCCGGTATTGCCCAAGGCCTATTGGGCGGGGAAAGACTTCGCCAAAACGACTCTTGAACCACCTCTGGGAAGCGGCCCCTATAGAGTAGGCCCGGTCGATCCGGGACGCGCTATCACCTATCAACGGGTGGATGATTACTGGGGGGCTCACCTGCCGGTTAATGCCGGGCGTTATAATTTCGATACCATGCGCTACGACTATTACCGCGACCAGACGGTGGCGCTGGAGGCCTTCAAGGCCGGGGCTTACGATTTCCGGCTGGAAACCGCCTCGAAGGTCTGGGCCACGGGTTATGATTTTCCAGCCCTCCAAAGGGGGCTGGTCATCAAGGAGGATATCCCCAACCAGCAGCCCACCGGCATGCAGGCCTTCGTCTTTAATACCCGCAGAGCGATATTCAAGGATCCCGGAGTGCGCCAGGCCCTGGCCAAGGCGTTCGATTTCGAGTGGACCAACCGCAATTTGTTTTTCGGTGCCTATACGCGCACAAAAAGTTATTTCTCAAATTCCGAACTGGCCTCAAGCGGCCTTCCCTCTGGCGACGAGCTTGTTCTTCTCGAAGAGTTCCGCGATCAGGTGCCGGCGGAAGTTTTTAGCAGCCAATACGTGCCCCCGACATCGCAGCGCGATGGCGGCATGCGCGCCAACCTGCGCGAGGCGAGGCGGCTGCTGGAAAAAGCCGGATGGGTGCTGAAAGACAACCGGCTGGTAAATGCCGAGACCGGAACGCCGCTGGAATTCGAGATTCTTCTGGTCAATCCCCAGTTCGAGCGCGTCGCCGCCCCGTTCCGCAAGAATCTGGAGCGCCTCGGCATTGAAGCGCGGATTCGTACCGTCGACTCCTCGCAATACGAGCTTCGAATCGAAGGCTTTGATTTTGACATGATCGTCGGCGGCGCCGGCCAGTCCCTTTCGCCGGGCAACGAACAGCGCGATTACTGGAGCAGCGCTTCGGCCGATATTCCGGGCAGCCGCAACACCATTGGCATCAAGGATCCCGTTGTCGATGAATTGATCGAACGGGTCATTGCGGCACCAGACCGCGAGTCCCTGATCGCCCGCACAAGGGCCCTGGACCGGGTGTTACTGTGGGGTCATTACGTTATCCCCCACTGGCATATTCAGGCCTATCGGGTCGCCTTCTGGAACAAGTTCTCGCGGCCCGCTTTGACGCCGAAATATGCGCTCGGGTTCGATTTCTGGTGGGTATCCCCTGAAAAAGAGGCCGTCTTGATGGCCGAGAAAGGGGCGGCTGTCGAAGCCGACATCGCGGCCATGGAAGACGGTGAAGGCGAGGAGGAAGAAGATGGATTGAACGCCGGTGAATTATGGCTGGCAATCGCCGCCATCGCTGTCTTTGCCTTCTTTATGCAGTGGTCGCGGCGACGCAAGTATCGTGACGACGACGAATAGAACAGAGAACAGCCCGCCATCATGCTCGCCTATATCATTCGCCGCCTTTTCCTCATCATCCCGACATTGTTCGGAATTATGGTCATCAACTTCATTATTGTTCAATCGGCGCCCGGCGGCCCGGTCGAACAGATGATCGCGCGGATCAAGGGCACGGCGATTGAGGCGACGGCCCGGATCGGCGGCGGCACGCCCAGTGAAACCGGCACCCAGCAGGCAGCGCAAACAGGCGGCGATTCCGGAGCGGGGGCGGCTTCAAAATACCGCGGCGCCCGCGGGCTGGACCCCGGACTTATCGCCGACATCGAGAAACTCTACGGGTTCAACAAACCCGCCCATGAGCGCTTTTTCCAGATGATCGGCAATTATGCGACGTTCAATTTCGGCGACAGTTTTTTTAGAGACCGCTCCGTCCTTGATCTGATTATCGACAAGATGCCGGTCTCCATATCCTTGGGAATATGTACGACCCTGTTCGTTTATCTGATTTCCATACCGCTGGGGATTGCCAAGGCGGTTCGCGACGGCACTGCCTTCGACATCTGGTCCAGCGGCTTTATTATCATCGGCTATGCCATTCCCAGTTTTCTTTTCGCCATCCTGCTGATCGTTGTTTTTGCGGGCGGCAGCTACTGGGATATTTTTCCCCTGCGTGGCCTGGTCTCGGAGAACTGGGACGCCCTCTCCTGGCCGGCGAGGATTACCGATTATTTCTGGCATCTCGCCCTGCCGGTTCTTTCCATGGTGATCGGCGGGTTTGCCGGGCTGACCATGCTGTCGAAAAATTCTTTTCTGGAAGAGATCAACAAGCAATACGTGTTGACGGCGCGGGCCAAGGGCCTGTCGGAACGACGGGTGCTGTATGGTCACGTCTTCCGCAATGCGATGCTGATCGTCATCGCCGGATTTCCCAGCGCCTTTGTCGGCATTCTCTTCACCAGCTCCCTGTTGACTGAAGTTATTTTCTCCCTGGACGGGCTCGGCCTGCTCGGCTTTGAAGCCGCCATCGGGCGCGACTACCCGGTTCTTTTTGGCACCCTTTACATTTACACCCTGATCGGGTTGCTGCTGAAACTTGTCTCCGACCTCACCTATGTCCTGATCGACCCCCGCATCGACTTTGAAAGCCGGGAGGTCTGAATGACGGCCCAGGACAGATTTCTCGGAATCTCGATAACGCCGATGACCAGGCGGCGCATCGAGAACTTCAAGGCCAACCGGCGCGGCCTTATCTCGCTGTGGCTGTTTCTTGCTTTATTTGTCGCCAGTCTTGGGGCCGAACTTGTCGCCAACGACAAGCCCCTAGTCGTGCATTTTGACAACGGCTTTTATTTCCCCGTTTTTAAAAACTATCCCGAAACCGCCTTCGGCGGCGAATTCGAGACCGAGGCCGACTATCGCGACCCCTTTCTCGAGAACCTTATCAATGAAAACGGCTGGATGATCTGGCCGCCGATCCATTTTTCCTATGACACCATCAATTACGACCTGCCGGTTCCCTCCCCCGCCCCGCCAAGCAGTGAAAACTGGCTCGGCACAGACGACCAGGGCCGCGATGTGGCGGCGCGATTGATCTACGGTTTTCGTGTTTCGATTCTTTTCGGCCTGACCCTGACCATCTTCAGCTCCATGGTCGGCATTGCAGCGGGCGCAATTCAGGGTTATTTCGGCGGATTGACCGATCTTTTCTTTCAGCGCTTCATTGAAATCTGGTCCGGACTGCCGGTTCTCTTTCTGCTGATTATCCTGGCCAGCGTCACCGAGCCGAATTTCTGGTGGCTCTTGGGCCTGATGCTGCTCTTTAACTGGATGACCCTTGAAGGCGTTGTGCGGGCGGAATTCCTGCGGGCGCGCAATTTCGAATATGTGCGCGCCGCCCGGGCGCTGGGGGTTTCAACCCCGACCATCATGTTCCGCCACCTTCTACCCAACGCCATGGTGGCGACATTAACCTTCCTGCCGTTCATTCTCAGCGGTTCGATTACCACCCTGACCTCCCTCGACTTTCTCGGATTTGGCCTGCCCCCGGGCTCGGCCTCCCTCGGCGAAATGCTGGCTCAGGGCAAAACCAACCTCCACGCGCCGTGGCTCGGCATCACTGCCTTTGCCACCCTGGCCGTCATGCTGAGTCTGCTGGTCTTTATCGGCGAAGCGGTGCGAGATGCTTTCGACCCGAGGAAACTGATGCGATGAGCAACCGCGATTCCCTTCTTTCCCTGCGCGACCTTTCGGTTTCCTTCCGCAGCGGACCTCTCGGCAAGCGCGATGACCGGAAGGTCGCCCGCGAGATCCGGGCCGTGCGCAATATTTCATTCGACATAGAGCGCGGCGAAACCGTCGCCCTGGTCGGCGAAAGCGGATCGGGTAAATCCGTTTCGGCCCTCTCGATCCTCCAACTCCTGCCCTATCCCATGGCCCATCACCCCTCAGGCAGTATCCTTTTCGACGGTGAAGAGCTGATGGGGGCGAAAAAAGGTACATTGCGCGCCATCCGCGGCAACCGCATCGCCATGATCTTTCAGGAACCGATTAATTCGCTCAATCCGCTGCATATGATCGGCAGGCAGATCGCGGAAGTTCTTTTCCTCCACAAGGGCATGAACGCGGCCCAGGCCCGCGCCCGCGCCCTGGAGCTTCTTGATCTTGTCGGGTTGGATGAACCCGAGCGGCGGCTCGTCAGTTATCCCCATCAGCTTTCCGGCGGCCAGCGCCAGCGGGTGATGATCGCCATGGCGCTGGCCAACGAGCCCGACCTTCTGATCGCTGACGAACCGACAACGGCCCTCGACGTCACCATACAGGCGCAAATTCTTAAACTTCTCGCCGACCTTCAGGCGCGTCTCGGCATGGCGATGCTGCTCATTACCCATGATCTGGGCATCGTCCGCAAAATGGCGGGAAGGGTCTGCGTAATGAAGGACGGCGAGATTGTCGAAAGCGGCGAAACCGCTCATATCTTCGATACGCCCACTCACGCTTACACCAGGGAATTGCTTAGCGCCGAACCGGGCGGCAGTCCCGGCCCAGGAAATCCTGAAGCGCCGGTCCTCCTTAATACCGACAACCTCAAAGTCTGGTTCCCGATTAAAAAAGGGGTGCTGCGCCGGGTGGTCGGCCATGTGCGCGCTGTTGACGGCGTCACCCTGGACTTGCGCCAGGGGCGCACTCTCGGCGTTGTCGGCGAATCCGGCTGCGGCAAAACGACGCTGGGTCTTGGCCTGTTACGGTTGGAAAAAAGCGATGGCGGCATTCGTTTCGGCGGCCGCGCCATCGACCAGCTCGGCTGGCGGGAAATGCGTCCTCTGCGCCGGGAAATACAGATGGTTTTTCAAGACCCCTTTGCCTCTCTTTCGCCGCGCATGTCGATCGGCCAGATCATCAGCGAGGGACTGGCCGTCCATGCAATTGGCGAGGATGCGGCCGAGCGACGAGACATAATAGATGCGGCGCTCATCGACGTCGGCCTTGATCCGGCGATGGTTGATCGCTTTCCCCACGAGTTTTCCGGTGGCCAGCGTCAGCGTATCGCCATTGCCAGGGCGCTGGTGCTGCACCCCAGCTTCATCGTTCTCGACGAACCGACAAGCGCGCTGGATATGTCGGTTCAGGCCCAGATCGTCGATCTTCTGCGCGATCTCCAGGCTCGATATGGTCTCGCCTATCTTTTCATCAGCCATGACCTCAAGGTTGTCCGCGCCCTGGCCCACGATATTATCGTCATGCGCGCCGGCAAGGTTGTCGAACAAGGCACGGCGGACAGAATTTTCGATAATCCCGTCGAGCCATATACCCGCGCCCTGATGGCCGCTGCCTTCGAACTTGAGGCCGTTGAAGGGGCCGGGCTGGCAACCTGAATATCTCTGGCAATGGATTTTCCTGGCCAAACCGGCTATGACTTCCGCCCATAACTAAACAGGCTATTCCATCCGCTTATGAAAACAACAACCCTCATCGGTCTGTTTGTCGGCCTTACCGCCATTGGCGCTCTTATCGCCTGGCAGGGGTTTTCTTCCGTTTTCGGCCTCCTCGATCAGGCTGGCTGGCCGCTTCTTCTGGTTTGCCTTTTTGCCATCCCCGAGCAGGCTTTGACGGCGGAAGCCTGGCGGCGGCTGTTTCCGCCTGATCGCCTTCCACGTTTTTCCCTCACCCTGATGGCTTCGTGGATGGGCTCGGCGGTCAACACCCTGCTGCCTGTCGCCAGCATCGGCGGCGAAGTGGCCAAGGCGCGGGTGCTGACCCACTGGTCCCATGCCGGCACCGACACCACCTCGACAATGATTGTCGACAAAACTGTTCAGGCCCTTTCCGTCCTGGTCTGGACCTCCTGTGGCATCTTCATGCTGATCTATATCGACCCCAACAGCCCGATGGTTGAGGCGGCCGTGACCGGGGCCGTGCTTTTAGGGGGCGGGATCGGCGGATTTATCGCCGTACAGCTTGCCGGCGGCCTGTCCTTCGTCGCCAAAATTCTCCATCGCTTTCGCCAGAGCAGGGGACGGGACGGCCTGTTGCACCTTGTCGAGAGCGCCGGAATCACCGACCAGTCGATCCGCGCCATCTACAAACGCCCCGGCGCCTATATCCTTTCCTGCTTCCTGCGCCTGGGTGGACGCTTCATCCTGGTCGGCGAAATTTTGTTCGTCAGTCACCTGATGGGGCATCCCATCGGCATTCTTGAGATCGTCATGATCGAAGGGCTGGCGGCGGGCCTGCGCGGCGTCGCCTTCGCCGTTCCCAACGGGTTTGGCGTTCAGGAAGGCGCCTTTATTGCGGTCGGGGCGCTCCTCGGCCTGCCGGCGGATCTCATGCTGGCGATTTCCCTGGCAACCCGGGTGCGGGAAATCCTGCCCTGCGTCCCCTTCCTGCTCCTATGGCAGCACACCGAGGGCAAGGCCCTATGGCGTCGCCGTCAGGTCAGCTCTCAGGAAGACTGAAAGCGCTTATATCCGTTATCATGAATTGCCCCGTTACCCGGGGCGGAGTGACTATCCGGCCAGACGGCCCGGCTCGACCCCACTGACTCCCAGGCCAACGGCCGATGCCAGGCTTGGCTCGCCGGCCGCTTCGCCGTCAACTTCCAAAGCAGCCTGGCGGATAACCTCGCCGAACTCGCTTAAGAAAACAGAGCCCTTGACGGTGCGCTGGACGAGGATGCTGCGACGGTCCGACTCGTCGGCCTTGCGGCGCACAAGATCAAGTTCGCCAAGACGGTCAAGAGCCCGGGTAATTGCCGGCTTCGATACATTGAGAGTGGTCGCGAGGCCGCGCACCGTATGAGGGCCGGGTGCGAGATACACCGTCAACAACACCGCCATCTGGCGTGATGTCAGGTCGGGCCGCTCATTGCGAACGATTTCAACCAGCGCCACCCGCCAAATATTCAGTGCTTTCTGGCTCTCGATTTTCATCGCTTGTGTTCCTTTTCTCCGGTGAAAAAGGGCCATCCCCCCCAACCAGCAACGTCCAATTTGTTCCGGACTCGTATCAAACTAGGGGAAGAGAACCGCTAAATCAAGGCCTCGTCTTAAAATTCTACATGATCTAGTGGTTTGAACTAACTAATTACACTTGATTTATGGTCTCTACGGGACTCATTCCTCTCCCGGAATTGTTTCGCGACCCCCTCTTATCGGGCCCTCGATTTTTCTCTCTAGGGTGAGAGACGAGGGGCGGGCTAAAATGCCGACCGGCAGCGGTGAGACTGGCTGCACGGCTATTTTTTGAACCAGACGGGCTCTACTCCATGGCTGATTTTACTCTGACCATCGGCAACAAGAATTATTCCTCCTGGTCGCTCCGGGCTTGGCTGGCCTGCCGTCTGGCCGGATGCGATTTCGAGGAGACTGTCATTCCCCTGCGGGAAAAAGGCAGCGGCGAGGCTATTTTAAAGGTTTCGCCTTCCGGCAAAGTTCCGGTACTTACCCACCACCGGGTGACAGTCTGGGATTCGCTGGCCATCTGCGAATATTTGGCAGAATGTTTCCCCAATGCCCGTCTCTGGCCGGGAGACCCCGCAGCACGCGCAATGGCGCGGGCAGTCTCGGCGGAAATGCATGCAGGGTTTCCCGATCTACGCCGCAACATGCCGATGAATATGCGCGCAACCCTTTCCGGCAAGGGGATGACCCCCGAGGTTCAGGCGGATATCAACCGGGTGACGGCCCTGTGGCGGGAGTGCCGTAAACGATTTTCCGGTGGGGCGGATTTTCTTTTTGGCGACGTGACAATTGCCGACGCCATGTTCGCCCCCCTGATCAGTCGTTTTTATACCTATGGCGTTGAGTTGGATTCCGATTCGCGGCGTTATGCCGAAGCGGTCTGGGCGCTGCCTGATCTCCGGGAATGGGTGGTGGACGCAAAAAAGGAGCCCTGGATCGTTCCCGCCTTCGAGATCTAAGCCCTCCTCTCGTCTCTCGTCACCCTCCACCGAGCAAAAGCAGGCCTTTTTCCTTGTAATAGCGTTCCGCTCCTGGGTGGAGCGGAATACCCAACCCGTCAAGCGCCGTCTCCGGCCGGATCATCTTGCCCAGAGGATGGCCGTCGGCGAGCAGCTTGTGGATATTGGGATCCCAAAGCGCCCTGGTGATTCCATAAACAAGGTCGTCGGAAAGATCGGCGCGGACCAGCCACTGCGCCCCGACGCTCAACGTTTTTGTGGCGTCGACCCCCTCATAGGCTCCGCCGGGAATGACGGTTTCAACGAAAAAGGAATCGCTCTTCCTGATTTTGTCCGCTTTCTTCCCACTGATCGCAACAAGGCTGACCGGAATTTCACTAGCCAGATCGACGATGGCCCGCACCGGGGCGCCGGCGACGAGGAAAAAAGCGTCTATTTCTCCGGCCCTCAGCTTGTCGGCGGCTTCACCCGGAGTCAGATAAAAAGGTTTAAGGCGGCTCTTGTTGAGACCAAAGCCATTGAGAACAAGCGTCGCGCTGGCCAAAGTGCCCGATTCGGGCTCGCCGAGAGAAACCCGCTTTCCCTTCAGATCGGCGACGCTTGAAATTTTACTCTCCTCGCGCACGACCAGGTGCACACTCTCGGGAAAAAGGTTAGCGATGGCCCGAAGGTTCACCCCAAGCGGCTTGCCGCCCTTTTTTTCACCCGGCGCCAGCTTGCCGCGAAACATCTTCTCGCCGCGATACGCCCAAAAGGCGACATCGGCCTGGGAAAGGCCTGAGTCGAGCTCACCCGATGTCATCATTTCAATATTCTCGACCGAGCCCTCGGTTGACTGGGCGACGGCGATAAGCCCCGGCACGCCGCAACTGCCGCCGCTTTTACAAGCCCGCGATCCCGGCGGATTGCTGATCGCGCTGGCGAGAAGTCCACCGATTGGAAAATAGGTGCCGCTGGTGGCCCCAGTGCCAATGCGGAAAAATACAATATCCTGGTCCGGTGCACCGGCACCGCTTGTCGAAACCACTGCGGAGGCCAGAATCAAAAACCCGGCAAAAAAGATCGAAAGAAACCGCAGAGAGCGCCCCTGAAGGACGCGATCCCGGAGCGAGCGATCCTGAAACGGGCCGCTAAAAAACCGAAATCCGCGCCTTTGTCCCATCTCAGGCATTATTCTCCGACCGCCATAATGTCGCCCCTAAAACCTTAGCCAGTGGTAACACGGCACACCGGCAAGACAAGTTGAAAATTCATTTTCCACTCTTCACCCCAAGAATGGCTTTTCTGAGGCAATAAAAATATGCTGAGGAGAAATGAAGCGCGCCGGCTATATTTCGCGCCACCGGGCAAGGGCGTCACAGATTTACGTCAACCGGCTGGCTTTCAGCGCCGCAAACAGCCTAAGAGCCTCACCCCCTGCCGAGGCGTTGTAGGAACGCCGCCCCTCAATCCAGTCGTCGAAGGCATGCTCAAGGGCGCGGGCGGTTTCGCTGACCTTCTCATAGCCGAAACTTCCGGCGGAACCAGCCAGTTTGTGAGCCAGGAAATGCACCTTCCCGGCAATTTCACCATCCCATTCGCCGCCACCGATTTTCGCCAGATGAGCATCTATCTCTTCTATTCTCTCCACCATTACAGAAAAAAACTCTTCTTTCAGGGCCGCCAACTCATCTTCAATCTCCGCCTCGCCCTGATGAGAGTTCAGCATCGAGGCCTCGTTCACCCCCTCTAAAATCACCTGCAACCGACCGGGGAAAACCGCCGGATCAAAAGGCTTGGCAATGACTTCCTTCGCGCCAAGGGCAAAATATCCGGCCACATCGCGAGGCCCAACCTTGGCCGTAAGGAAAACCGCAGGGACATCCGCAAGCACGGGATTACGCTGCAATTCCGCCAGTGTTGCGGGGCCATCCATGCCCGGCATCATGACGTCGAGAAGAAACAGGTCGGGGTTGAATTTTTCGGCCGCGGAAAGGGCCTCTGGACCGGAGCCGCAACTCATGACTTCAAAACCGCCATGGGCCTCAAGGCACATTTTTATGATCGCCTGGATGTCCGGCTCGTCCTCGACGGAAAGAATCCGGTAGGCCCGAGATGCGCTTTCCTGTTCCATGGCGCCCCCCAATAAAAAACAAGGCCTGCATCTTAGGCTAAAAAACGTAACAAATTCTAAATAGGTAGCCTGGGTTAAGCGATGTGAAGAAACTCGACAGATTCCCCCTGTTTATGTAAGGGTTTTCCCGGATTTTTGATGAAGGGATCGAAAATGTCAGCTTATGCCGTGGTGTTTCGCATCGCCGCGATCATATTTGTCGCCGAGGCTCTGGTCATGTTCGGCCTCTGGCTGGCGCCCCCCGTGACCGATGTCACGATCGAAGCGCTTATCGACGCCACGGCGCTTACCCTCCTTTCCACGCCGCCGATCTTTTTCCTCGTCATCCGGCCCTATATCCAGGCCCGGGACAAAGCGGAGAAGTCCCTGAGCAACCGGGAAAAACACCTGCGCTCCGTGATGGAGAATGTGACCGAGGGGATCATCACTATTGATGAGGCCGGCATTATCACCTCGGCCAATTACTATACGGAACGCCTCTTCGGCTATCGACCGGATGAACTTATCGGCCAGCCCGTTCACATGCTGATGAGCGGCCAAGACAGGGACAAGCACGACGGATACGTCCATTCCTACCTAAATACCGGCAGGGGAAGAATCATTAATATCGGGGCGCGGGAGGTAATCGGGCGACACAGGGACGGCCGCGAAATTCATATCGATCTTAACGTCAATGAGGTAACCCTCCGCGGTAAACGCATGTTTATCGGCATCTGCCACGATCTCACACAGCGTAAATCGATGGAAAACAGGCTACGCCACGGCCAGAAGATCGAAGCGCTGGGCAAACTTACCGGCGGCATCACCCATGAATTCAACAACCTTCTGATGGTCATTCAGGGGGGCCTTGAGCGAGTTTCCGAGAAGTCGGCTCAATTGGATAAAATAGACCAGCAATTTCTCGCCACGGCCCTTGATGGAGTCCAGCGGGGAAAAGGCCTGACCGGAAAGCTCCTCGCCTATTCCCGTGACCAGGCCCTCAGCCCCACCGCTCTCGACCCTCGCCTCACCCTCCCGCAAATGGGGCACATAATGCAGCAGATGCTGGGTGAAACCTTTACCTTCGAAACTATTGTCGCCGACGACGTTTGGGATATCTACGTGGATAACAACGAGCTTGAGGCGGCGATCCTCAATCTTTCGGTCAATGCCCGCGATTCCATGCCCGCGGGCGGTGACATCACGCTCAGCGCCACGAACATTCATATCGCTGAAGGCGACGACCACCCGGGCCTTAAACAAGGAGACTATGTACAGATCACCCTCGCCGATACGGGAGAAGGCATGAGCCCGGAGGTTATTGATCGCGCTTTCGACCCCTTTTTCACCACCAAGGATACCGGCAAGGGGACCGGTCTCGGCCTTTCCATGGTTTACGGCTTTGCCAAACAGTCGGGGGGCTATGTGGCCATCGACAGTGAACCCGGCACAGGCACCACGATAACGATATTTCTGCCGAAATCGAAACTGGCCACGGAACCCGCCACGCCGGGTATGCCCGTAACCTCCGCCGACGCACTTTCGGGTAAGGTAAAAATATTCTGGTGGTCGAGGATGACCCGGTTGTCCGCATGATTACCGTAAGCATGCTGGAATCGATGAATTTCAATGTTCAGGAAGCCGAAAGCGGCATGGCGGCGCTGGAAATTCTCGACCAGGATTATGGCATCACATTAATGCTGACCGACATCGTTATGCCCGGCGACATGTCCGGAATTGACCTCGCCTCGATGGTAAGCGCGGGCTATCCAGATATAAAAATTATTTACGCTTCAGGCTACAGCTCTGAAAGCATGGAGAAGGACGGGGCGGCAGAAATTAATTTCCCGCTTCTCAAGAAACCCTACAAAAAGCAGGAGCTGGCCCAGCTGCTGTCGCAAGTTCTTAACGACCCGCGCGGCGATGCAAGACCGGCATAAGGTCGAAATAGGGACGAATGACCGGCGAGCTTGAAGATTCGAAATCGGCAAAGGGGCCATCGAAAAAAACACGGCCATCATGCAACATAACGGTACGTGGCTCGAGACGGTTCAAGAGGTCCTTGTCATGGGTAATAATCACCGTTGTCCGGCTTGCCCCGTCTTTTTCAGTTCCCTCATGGGTAGCGAGAACCAGATCTTGAACCTGTGATGCGCTTGTCGGGTCGAGCCCGGTTGTCGGCTCGTCATAAAAAATAACCAGCGGGTCCATGGAAAGGGCGCGGGCGACAGCCAGCCTTTTCGACATTCCCCCGGAAAGGCTTTCCGTCGAGGTTGAGAGAAACTCATCGTCATCCGGCAGGGCGACGGCCTGAAGCACCCGGCGCGCAATCGGGGCAATGGCGTCGCCCTCCATATTCTTTACTTCTTTCAGCCACAGCTCGATATTGTCGTAAACGCTGCCAGAAAACAGAGCATTACTCTGAAAAACAACACCCCAATGGGTATGGATATGGTCGCGCTCCTCTTCCCCGATCAGGGAAAGATCAACCAGCGGCGCCCCGGGCAGATCGTGGTCGGCGACCAGCACCCTGCCGGAATCCGGGACCAGTTTTCCGAGGATATGATTGAGAAGCACCGTTTTCCCGCAGCCCGAACCGCCGACAATGGCAACAATATCTCCGCGGCGGATTTCAAGATCAATGCCGCCTAGAACCTTGTGCTCGTCGAAGGCCTTGGAAAGCCCTTCGATGCGAATTTCGATGGTTGCTTCACCGGCTTCGCTACTGGCGGGCGTATCTCTCACTGCTTCATTCATCGGACCAGCCTACACCAAGGGGCGCGTCGAGACACCCACCACGATACAGAACGGCGCCAAGCGTTAGACTCGAAAATAACCGGTTTTTGGAAAATTACGGTGAGAGAGGGCGTCAGTCCTTCAACTGGCGGCTCAGCAGATTCCTGATCCAGGCAAAACGCCATTTAGGTTCCTGACGCCGGTCGAGATATTCGCGGCGAGGCTCATCACGCTTTTCCGGTTTTTGCGGATTCCCCCCAGTGCCTGTCCCATGACTCTCTGTCTATATTGAGATCGATATCGATAACGCCGAGGTCCAGCAGCTCGTCCCGGCTGTACCCCAGACTCTCGCAGGCCGCCTCGTTGACATAGATAAAATCGGCATCCCGGTTCGAAATAAAGAACGGGTCACGGCTATGGTCCAGGGAGAACTGGGCCAGATTCAAGGCCCTATCGATGCCAAAAGATTTTTTCATGGTGTTCAGGCCCCCTATCCGCGCCCACAAAATTCAGAACGCAGCCCCCCTTGCGCTCTTAATCCCCCCAGGATGAAGAGCCGCGACCAAGAACTAGTATAAAGCATACAGGTTTTGCAAGATTTTTCCCCTTTCCCCTACGGTCTATATGATTCCATACTTCGGACCAAATTTAATTGACCAACATCATTAAGGTCGGACCACCAGGGAGAGAATACAAATGAGTAAAATTCTAAAAGATGTTCTTGCGGCTAACGACTCTTATGCCGAGGATTTCGGCGACAAGGCCGAATTGGCGATGCCGCCAGGACGCCGTTTCGCCATTCTCACCTGTATGGATGCCCGCCTTGATCCGGCCAAATATGCCGGGCTGGCAGAGGGCGACGCCCATGTCATCCGCAACGCCGGGGGACGGGCCAGTGATGACGCCATTCGCTCGCTGGTCATTTCCCACAAATTACTCGGCACCAATGAATGGTTCGTTATTCATCATACCGATTGCGGCATGGAAACCTTCACCGACGAGATCATGCGCGGCCTGCTCAAGGGCAGCCTGGAAACCGCCACTGTTGACGAAAACGGCTGGCGCAATACCGGCAAGGGGCCGGGCTCCAATGAAGGCGACTATATCGACTGGCTGACGTTCAGCGACAATGCCCAAAGCGTCGTTGCCGATGTTACCCGCATCCGCAACCATCCGCTGGTCCCGGCCTCGGTCCCCGTCTATGGCTATATCTATGATGTGAAAACCGGGAAACTGGTCGAAATTCCCGAAGCGACGGCCGCGGGCAAAGGCTCGTAGGGGAAAACCGCCGCCGCTGATTTGCTCTTAACTGCAGGAAAAGAAGCCAGCCCCATGAACCTGAAATTTATTTTATCCGCCGTCTTTCTTCTGCTTATCGCTTTGGGGGGGTATTCCTTCTGGGAATTGTCCCGGGGCTCTGGGGCGGGTGATTTATCGCCTAGAAAAGACTATGAACGCCATGTGCCGGAGAATACCCGGACACTGGTCCCGCAAAGCCAGTACGATGCCCTCACCGCTGCTCTCGGCAAAGGCGGCGATGGCGGGGATAAGCTGGATGACGACATTATCCACCAGGTCGCAGCCTCACCCTGCGGCCCGTCCCTTGGCTATCTGATTACCCAGTTCAGGACCAATCCCGTCGTGCCCCAGGCCTTGGAAGCTGTACGCAAGGGGCTACAGGATCCACCGGCGGGTTATTTCGACACCACGGGCGCGCCGTTACAAAATCCCTGGCGCGTTGAAACCGCCACTAAATTGCGGGATCGAATGGTGAAGACCTTTCTTTCGTGGTGCGTCTTTCTCCCCGAGATCAATGGAACCCATGACAACGGCCTGGAATACATTCTGGATTTTGCCTGGTTCTATTATCAAAACAATGCCGGCCAGGATTTCGTTCAGGGCAGAAACCCCCTCAACCCGGCCGAGCCTCTTCTTACGGGATGGAAATTCACCAAAGATTTCAGCACCCAGAGGGGGGCCTATATGGATAGCCCCGCCTCAACGGCGATGATCGCGCAATGGGCGAGCGACCCGCGCATTGAGATCGCAGACTACCAGAAACAGAACCCGGCAGATTACAGTTCCTGGAACGATTTCTTCGCTCGCGAGCTGATCGTCGACCATGCCAGTCAGACGATCCCGAGCCGCCCGGCCACCATGCCCCAGGACCAGTATCCAGAGCGCGATTACATCGTCGTCTCGCCGACGGACTGCATCATGAATCCCCTGGTTCAGGTTTTAAGCGGGGATAAGACGGTGGAAAGAAAGATTGTCGAAAACCCCCTGCAATACGACACCGTGCTCGACGTTAAGGGCATCCCCCTGAGCCTGGCCCAGTTGTTGGAGGGCGTGCCGCAGGAATACAGAGATCCGTTCATTGGCGGCACCGGGCAGTCCTGTGTGTTGATGCCCAACACCTACCACCATTACCACGCCCCGGTGAACGGCACCGTCGTCCATGCCGCAATTATCGAGAGCAACACCTATGGCTATCTGGATTTTCCAAATTGGGTGCCCCTAAGCGGCAATGTCGGACGGCCGGGAACCGATTTCAGCCAGTTCCAGAACTTTCAACGCGGCGTTGTCATTATCGAGGTCAAATATGCCGGCCTCCAGGGAGAGGAAATAACCGGCTATGTAGCATCCATTCCCGTCGGCCTGGACACCATCGGCTCGGTCACCCTGGATGAGGGGATCGTGCCGGGAAAGGTGGTCAAACGCGGGTTCACGGAGATCGGCAATTTCTATTACGGCGGCTCCCTGAATATTCTGCTCTATTCGAAAGGACTGGCCGGTAGTCCTGTGCAAACCCGCATGGGCACCCAGATTAATCTGTTCAATGTCGGGACGCCGCCAGCCGCCAGACAAGCCGCGCCTGTGACGACGGCCCCGAAAACGGAGCAATGATCACAGTTTAGTCGCCATCGGCAAGTACGCTGGTCAGGTCGGCATCGGTCAGGTCGGCCTTTGATATCTTGGCATTAAGAAGATTGGCGCCTCTTAAATTGGCACTGCAAAGCTTTGCTCCCTTGAGATTAGCGCCACTCAAGTCGGCATCAACGAAATTACTCGGCCATGACTGGGCAATGGCCTTTCCGTTCTTGTCCGTCGCCTTTTTTCGGGAGCCGTCGCGGCCGAGAATTTCCTTCGGGGAAGCATACACATTCCGCATGTTTGCCTTTACCAGTTTGGCATTGGATAGATTGGCGCCGCACATGAATGCACTCATCAGATTAGCTCCGCTGAGGTCGGCGCCTTCGAGGCTGGTCATATTGATATCCATGCCCGCCAGATTGGCGCCCTGGAAATTGACGCCCTT
>CAZAKR010000003.1:0-59951 GCA_964486105.1 uncultured Rhodospirillaceae bacterium
CGGAGACCGTTCATGCACTAACATTGAAACCGGACCAGTCAATGGGGGCAGGTCAGCACCCCGCGAAAAAATTAATCACCCCGGAACCACCAACGGAAAAACCAATGGTCAAAGAAGTACGCAAAATTATTTTCGATCAGCAGGATATGGTAGAAGGAATGTTGAACTATACCCAGCGAACCAGACGGGTGATGCCATCACGGGCGCGGATTACCGGTTTCGATATTAAAGAAACTTCCGATAGAGGAATTTCGCTGAAATTCAAATTTGACGATCCGGGGAACGCCAAGGATATTACCCTCCATCAGGACGAAATCGGGGCGGCCCTGATCATGCAATGCAAGGTCAAGGAAATTCCCTTGCCCCGATCCGCCCACAAGTCCCTGGAAGCCGACGGGGATAATATCAATCTGGTGGTGGTGATTGACTGGCGCCAACTGAAAAAATAGTTTTTAACCGCTAAACAAAGAGTGCTGATGACCTCTCCCGACCCCATTGACAAGGACGATCTCCCTGGCGCCGATGCCAGCCCAAAGGCCGGCCGCCTAGGTCTGAGCGCACGGATGCGCAACTATTTTCTTGCCGGCATTCTGGTCACCGCCCCGATTACCATCACCCTTTACGCGGCCTGGCTGTTCGTCTCCTTCGTCGATGATCTTGTGACCTCGCTGATCCCGGCCCGATACAGTCCTTCAACCTATCTGCCTTTCGATATTCCGGGTCTCGGCCTGGTGATACTGGTCATGACCATGATCCTGGTGGGCTGGCTGGCGGCTGGGTTTCTCGGTCGCATGTTCCTGCGTACGGGTGAAAAACTGGTCGACCGCATGCCGGTTATTCGCAGTATTTACGGCGCCATTAAACAGATTTTCGAGACCGTCATCAAAGGCCAGTCGAGCGCCTTCCGCGAAGCGGTTCTGGTCGAATATCCCCGCCGCGGAGTCTGGGCCATCGCTTTTCTGACCGGCCGCACCCAGGGCGAGGTTCAAAACATGACCGAAGAAGAGGTGATTAACGTCTTTCTTCCCACCACACCCAACCCGACATCGGGCTTTCTGCTGTTCGTGCCAAAAAAGGATTTAGCGCCCTTGTCGATGTCGGTTGAGGAGGCGATCAAGATGGTTATCTCCGGCGGCATCGTCACCCCGGACGATCACCGCCCGGCGGATGAGCAGGAAAAAACCGTCGTCTCCGCCGCCACCTATGAGGAAGTTGATCTGTTGCGCGAGGGTGAACGGATCCCGGTTCTGACCCCTAAGGAAAAGAATTAACGCACCTTAAAAGCGAATGGGCTATCCCGAACGCGCGTACTTGACCACGCTGTCGCGCTCAAAAAGATAAAGCAGAACCCGCAGGGCCTTGCCTCTCTCGCCTTCGAGGCCGGGATTTTTTTCCAGAACCAGACGGGCGTCGTCACGGGCGATTGCCAGCAACTCGCCGTCAACGGCGAGATCGGCCAGACGCATCTCGGGCAGGCCGCTTTGCCTTGTGCCTAAAACTTCACCGGCACCCCGCAGGCGTAAATCTTCCTCGGCGATACGGAAACCGTCATCGGTCTGGCGCATGATGTCGATCCGCGCCTTGGCGGTCACCCCTAAGGGCTGGGCATAGAGCAGGATGCAGACCGAAGCCTCACCGCCCCGGCCGATGCGGCCGCGAAGCTGATGCAGCTGGGCAAGGCCGAAGCGTTCGGCATGTTCGATCACCATCACCGTCGCTTGCGGCACATCGACGCCGACCTCGATCACCGTCGTCGCCACCAGCACCGTAATCTCTCCGCAGGCGAATTGCGCCATAACCGCATCCTTGTCCTTGCCCTTCATCGCCCCGTGAACCAGACCGACGCGATCGCCGATGATTTTTTTCAAACTTTCAAAGCGTTCGCTTGCCGCCGCCACGTCGAGAACCTCCGATTCCTCGATCAGGGGACAGACCCAGTACACCCGCTCGCCCGAAGCGCACTTGGCGGCCACCCGTTCAATAACCTTACCGAGACTGGACAGAGGCAAAGCGCGGGTTTCAACCGGCTTGCGGCCGGGTGGTTTCTCGGTCAGCCGCGAGACATCGAGATCACCGAAAGCAGCGAGGGTCAGGGTGCGGGGAATGGGTGTGGCGGTCATCACCAGAACGTCCGCTCCTTCACCCTTTTCGGCCAGCATGAGCCGTTGATGGACGCCGAAGCGGTGCTGTTCGTCGACCACGGCAAAAGCCAGGTCATGGAAAGCCACGTCTTCCTGGAACAATGCGTGAGTGCCGATCGCCAGCGCCGTTTCCCCGGAGGCCAGACCCGCCAACACGGCCTCGCGGGCCTTGCCCTTTTCCCGCCCGGTCAGTAGAACGGCGGTGACCCCGGCCGCCGCCGCCAGGGGTTCGATGGTCGCCATGTGCTGGCGGGCGAGAATTTCCGTCGGCGCCATCAGGGCCGATTGAGAACCGGCTTCCACCGCATTCAGCATGCCGAGGAGGGCAACCACCGTCTTGCCGCTGCCGACATCGCCCTGAAGCAGACGCAGCATGCGCGCCGGGTCGGCCATATCGGCCAGCATTTCGTCGACTGCCTGAACCTGCGAATTGGTCAGGGAAAAGGGCAGGGCGGCCAGCGCTTTTTGACGCAAAACACCATCCCCCCTGGTCACCCGGCCCGGTCGGCGGCGGTATTGGGCGCGGACCAGGCCCAAGGCCAACTGACTGGCGAGGAGTTCGTCATAGGCCAGACGGCGGCGGGAGGGGGTCTCAAAACCGATATCGGGTTCCGATTGCGGCGCGTGAAGGGTTTTCAGAGAACTCCGCCAATCGCTCCAGCCCTGACGGGAAAACAATTCCCTGTCGTTCCACTCGGGCAGGTCGGGGGCGCGATCCAGTGCCGCCCGCACCGCCTTGGCGCAGGTCTTATGGGTGAGCCCGGCTGTCAGGGGATAGACCGGTTCAACCGCCTGCAGGCTTTCGCGCTCATCAAGGGGGGCGATATGGTCGGGATGGGTCATCTGCACGTCGCCACGGAAATGCTCGACCCGGCCGCTGACGATCCGCTGTTCACCCTCGGGCAGGGTTTTGCGCAAATAATCTTCGCGGCCGTGAAAAAAGACCAGCTGCATCTCGCCGCTATCGTCATGGCAGGAAACACGGTAAGGCATGCGTTTGTTATGGGACGGCGCATGGGCGCCGACGGTCACGGTGATGGTGGCGATAACGCCGTCGGGGGCATCACCGATAAGCGGCGCAAAACGGCGGTCTATGATGCCGACGGGGCGGTGCCAGAGCAGATCGACCACATGGGGGCCGGCGGCCTTTTCAATCAGCTTGGCGATCCGTGGACCAACGCCCGAAAGGGCGCTTACCGGGGCGAAAAGAGGGAACAGGATCTCCGGTCTCGACATTTAAGGCTCAAATTCCCTGATTTATACGAAAGGCGGGGCTGACAGACAGCAAAGAGGGCTTTATATCCTAAGGCAACCGCCAAATGACGCAATGATAAGGGACACAAACCCGGTGACAGACAAGCCCGGCCAAAGCCGCACGGACGGAAAACCTGAAGACAATGATTTGGACGTCGCGACACGCCGCCGACGGCTTGTCTACCGCTGCAATCATAGCGGCACCAAGGAACTCGACGCCCTGCTCGGCGGTTTCGCGGCGGCCCATGTCGCTGCCTTCGACAGTGCGGCGCTGGATGAATTCGAGGCCATCCTCGCTTGTCCGTCGCCTGATATCTACACCTGGCTCATTAAGCGGGAAGCGGTTCCATCCCGTCTTGAAGGGCCCGTCATGAAGATGATGTTAAACTTTAATTTAGGCCAGCAATAAACTGAATAATATGAATAATTTTGATAACATTCTAAGCAAGCCCGGCCGGGTTCTGATCGGCGGCTGCCCGGAAGGTTTTGACAGCCAGATCCTTGCCCAAAGGTGTTTAAGCGGCATCGATCCGGTTTCGATTCTCCATATTGCCCGCGACGAAAGCCATCTGGTGACCCTGGCCGAGGAGATGGCTTTTTTCGCCCCCGGTCTTGAGGTGTTGCGCTTTCCGGCCTGGGACAGCGTGCCCTATGACCGGGTTTCACCCCATAGCGAGGTGGTGGCCCGGCGCGTAGAAACCCTCTCGAAGCTGGCCGGAAAAAAGGATAACGGGTCGGCCCCCTTTATCGTCATCACCACGGTCAGCGCCTTTCTGCAAAAGGTGCCACCGAAAAGCCTGTTTGCCGGGGCAATGGTTGATATTTCAACCGGCGGACGGGTTGATCTAGACGAATTCACCGCATTTCTGGTTACAAACGGCTATCACCGCGCCGAAACCGTGCGCGAACCCGGTGAATACGCCCTGCGCGGCGGGCTGATCGATATTTTCCCCCCCGGCACCCTTGAGCCCCTGCGCCTCGATCTGTTCGGCGACGAAGTTGAGAATATCCGCGCCTTCGATCCAATGACCCAGCTCACCACCGGCAAGCGCGACAGCCTGTCCCTGATCCCGGTCAACGAAATGACCCTTGATGAGGAGTCGATCACCCGGTTTCGCACGCGATACCGCGAGCTTTTCGGTGTCGCCGGGGGCAGTGACCCGCTTTACGAGGCGATCAGCGCCGGACGCCGCTTCGACGGTATGGAACACTGGCTGCCCCTGTTTCACCAGGAAATGGCGCGGCTTTCCGATTATATGCCTGCCGGCCACGCGGTGACCTTCGATCATCAGGCGATTGAGGCCCGCACGGCGCGCCTTGAGATGATCGACGATTATTATGAAGCCCGCAAAGCCATGACCGCCGCCCGTCAGGCCATGGAACTGACCTATAAGCCGCTGCCGCCCGAATATCTGTTTCTCGATGCGAAGGAATGGGATGCCCTGACCCTTGATCGCCCGGTCGGCGTGTTTTCGCCCTTTAAGACACCCGAGGACGCAACGCCGGATGATTATATAGCCAGTATTGATGCCGGCGGCCGTGGCGGGCGCGATTTTTCGACTGAGCGCACCCAGCCCGGGGCCAATCTGTTCGATGCGGTGAGCGAGGTTATCAAGGGCGAGAAACGCCCGGTCGTCATTACCGCCTATTCGCCCGGCGCCCGCGAACGCCTGACCAGTCTTCTTAAGGACCACGGCATCGAAAAGCTGGTCGATGTTGAAAACTGGGGCGCCGTCCAGGCCCTGCCGGCCTCGGGCGCGGGGCTGGCTGTCCTGCCTCTGGACAAGGGTTTTCGGTCGCCGCAAGCACTGTTTATCAGTGAACAGGACATCCTCGGCCAAAGGCTGGCCCGGCCGGCGGCAAAGCGGCGCCGGGCAGAGGATTTCATCGCCGAAGCCTCGAGCCTCACCGAGGGCGATCTGGTCGTCCATGTGGATCACGGCGTCGGACGTTTCGACGGCTTGTTGACGATCGATGTCGGCGGCGCCCCCCATGATTGCGTGCAATTGACCTATGAGGGCGGTGATAAACTCTTCGTGCCGGTGGAAAATATCGAAATTCTCTCGCGCTACGGCTCGGAAGGCGCGGGACGGCTCGACAAGCTCGGCGGCGCATCCTGGCAGGCCAGGAAGGCGCGGGTCAAAAAACGGATCAAGGACATCGCCGACGAGTTGATCAAGATCGCCGCCGCCCGGGCCCTCCGCGAAGGAGAGGAAATAATCCCGCCGGCCGGACTCTACGAAGAATTCTGCGCCCGTTTTCCCTATCCCGAAACCGAAGACCAGAACCGGGCCATTGACGACATGATCGCCGATTTGAACTCCGGCCGCCCGATGGACCGGTTGATCTGCGGCGATGTCGGTTTCGGTAAAACCGAGGTGGCGTTGCGGGCCGCCTTTATCGCCGCCATGAGCGGTATTCAGGTGGCGGTGGTGACGCCGACGACATTGCTGTGCCGTCAGCATTTCCAGACTTTTTGCGAGCGTTTCGCCGGTCTGCCCTTAAGGATCGAACAACTCTCCCGCCTGACCCCGGCCAAAAAGGCTTCCGACATCCGCGACGGCATGAAAAGCGGCGACGTCAACATCGTCATCGGCACCCATACCCTGCTCGGCAAGAACATCGCTTTTTCCCATCTCGGCATGCTGATTCTCGATGAAGAACAACATTTCGGCGTCGTCCAGAAAGAATGCCTGAAACAATTGCGGGCCGATATCCATATCCTCACCCTGACCGCAACGCCGATCCCGCGGACCTTGCAGATGGCGCTGTCCGGGGTCCGCGAGATGAGCCTTATCGCGACGCCGCCGGTCGATCGCCTGGCGGTGCGCACCTTCGTTCTGCCCTTTGATCCGGTGGTGGTGCGCGAGGCGATCCTGCGCGAGCAGTTTCGCGGCGGCCAGACCTTTTACGTCTGCCCGCGTATCGAGGATCTGGACAAGGTGGGAGAACGTCTGAAAGAACTGGTGCAGGAAGTCAAAGTCGTCACCGCCCACGGCCGCATGAGCCCGGCCGCCCTTGAGGGCGTGATGGAGGATTTCTATGACGGCCGTTTCGATGTGCTGCTCTCGACGACGATCATCGAATCGGGACTCGATATTCCCCGCGCCAATACATTGATCGTCCACCGGGCCGATATGTTCGGCCTTTCCCAGCTCTATCAGATCAGGGGCCGCATCGGGCGCTCCAAAATGCGCGCCTATGCCTATCTGACCCTGCCGCCGGGGCGTATTCTTTCAACTGCGGCGCAACGACGCCTCGAAGTGCTGCACAATCTCGACACCCTGGGCGCCGGCTTTACCCTGGCCAGCCACGACCTCGATATCCGGGGGGCGGGAAATCTGCTCGGCGACGAGCAGAGCGGCCACATCCGTGAGGTTGGGGTTGAGCTTTATCAGCACATGATCGAAGAAGCGGTGGCGACGGCGCGCGATATCGGCGATGGCGGCGGAGAGGCGGCAAGGGAAGGCGAAGATGTCTGGAGCCCGCAAATCGCCATCGGCAGCCCGACATTGATCCCCGAAAACTATGTCGCCGATCTGGGTGTGCGCCTCAGCCTTTATCGCCGCATCGCCCATCTGACTGAGCATGACGAAATCGACGCCTTCGCGGTTGAACTCTCGGACCGTTTCGGCCCGGTGCCCCAAGAGGTCAATAATCTGCTCGATCTGGTCTCGATCAAACAGCAATGCCGGATCGCCGGGGTTGAAAAGGTTGAGGCCGGCACCAAGGGCGCCATCGTCTCTTTCCGCAAGGACAGCTTTTCAAACCCCGCCGGACTGGTTGAGTACATTACCTCTCAGGCGGGGACGGTGAAACTGCGCCCCGATCAGAAACTGATTTACCGCCGCGACTGGGTGGATGAAAAGGTACGCCTGAAAGGGGTCGTCCATCTGATGCGCCGCTTGTGTGAAATCGTGCAGGCAGGCGGGGCTGAAAGCGCGGCGTAGGGGGAGGGGATCAGCAGTTTGTATCAACAATCCCCGTGGGCTTCGCCCCAATCCTTCAGGGCATTCAGCACCGGCTTTAAAGCCGCCCCCTTTTCGGTCAGCAGGTATTCGGCCCGGGGCGGATGCTTTTCGTAATATTCCCGCATGACGACGCCCTTTTCTTCCAAAAGCTTGAGGCGCTTCGACAGGGTGTTGGGCGCGATCCCGTCCAGAGAGTCCTGAAAGTCCTGAAATCGGCGCGGGCCGAACAGAATGAGGTCGCGGAGGATCAGCAGCGACCATCTCTCGCCGATAATATCCAGGGCCTGGGCCACCGGACAGGTCATGTCATAGGGTTTGGACATAGCCCCTCATTTATCATGGTCAATGATGAAAGACTAGTGAATATAATTTGACAAGTCACTATATTTTTTGTATTAAGAAGTGAGAAGTATAGCCCAGACTGGTTTATCGGGATCGCTTCACAACATTGATTTATCGCGGACACATAAAGGGTGGGAAAATGACAGTCAAAAACAACGAAACGGCTTTGATAACAGGCGCATCAAGCGGCATAGGGGCAGAATTGAGCCACCAGTTCGCCGCCGACGGTATCGATGTGGTGCTGGTCGCCCGCAGCAAGGCCAAGCTCGAAAAACTGGCCGATGATCTGCAACGGGAATACGCCATCAAGGCCCATGTGATTGCCAGGGATTTGAGCGTTGAGACCGCACCTGAAGAAATTTACGACGAGTTGAAGGGGCAGGGAATTACCATTGATTATCTGGTCAACAATGCCGGGTTTGGAAATTTCGGCCCCTTTATTGACCAGAACCTGGACAATGAACTCGACATGCTGCGGGTCAACGTGCTGGCGCTGACCGCACTGACGCGCCTGTTCCTGCCTTCAATGATCGAAAAGGGGCGGGGCCATATTCTCAATCTTGCCTCCGTCGCCTCCTTTATGCCCGGCGGACCGGGTATGGCGGCCTATTTCGCTTCAAAGGCCTTCGTTCTGCCTTTTTCGACGGCGTTGTCGGCTGAACTGCGGGGCACCGGCGTCAAGGTTACGGCCCTTTGTCCGGGACCGACCAAGACCGATTTCGACTACAGCGGTGATCTATCAAAGACCCTGCTTTTCACCCACAATTTATCGACCGCCAAAAAAGTTGCGGCGCAAGGCTATCGCGCCATGAAAAGGGGACAGAGAACTTTTGTTCCCGGCCTGGTGAACAAGATTCTGGCGGTCGCAGGCGTCCTGCCGCCCCGTGGGATCCCTCTGGCGATAACGGGTTTCCTGCTTAAACCAAGATGAAACAGGGGGCCAGCGGGGCCGCTTACGATTTGGGTGTTGCGAAATCCTTTTCGGCCCGCTCAAAAAGGGATTGACCCGAATCGTCGGTGCGCAGGGCGGCGACCCCGGACTGCATCTGGATATTGACGGTCTTTGACCCGGAATCGGCCGGATTGAGCTTGAACTCGTGTTTGGAGAGGGTGTTGTGAATCCGCCTTGCGACGTTTTGCGCATGCTCAATGGATGTTTCGGGCAGCAGAACCGCTATTTAGTCCTCCCCGTGAAGACCGGGCAGATCTTCGCCGCGCAGCATGACGACAACCCCTTCGCTGAACTTTTTGAAAACATTGTCGGCCTCGTCCTGGCTGTACTGCTCGGCGATACCCTGCAGATTTTCAATGCGGAAACGGCCCAGGGAGAGGAACTTGTTCCAGCGTACGGACTCACTGGTGCGGCGGATCAGATGGGCGTCGAAAAACTGATTTGAATAGAGGCCGCTGCGCACATCAAGAGTCGCCTTTTGCATGGTCTGGAGAAGGCTCTCGCGCAAATCCCAGCGCGCTTTTTGACGCATCACAAGAGTCAGGATGACGATTTGCAAATCGTCATGGGAAAGCGGCCGGGTGAGGATGTTACTGGCGCCGCTGTTATAGGCGAGCATTTGGTTGGGAAAGGTCGCCTGATCGGCAATCAACAGGACCGGCAGGTTAAACAGCCGTGGATTGTTGCGAATGTTGGCGCACAGCTTAAGCGCCATCTTGCCGTCGTCGTTCACAGCCATAACGAAGGCGTCGTATTTTCCGGCTCCCAGCTTTTTATGGGCGGCCATGGGGTCGGTAATCCGGGTCACCTCATAGCCCGAGGCCAGGGCGTTCTTGAAAACCCCCAGTTCGTCACCCTCGACCCCGGCGATCATCACTCTGTAAGCGCGGGCCTCGCGGGACAAATCAGGCCGGTCGTTTATATCCAAACCGAATTCTTTCGCCGTCAAGGCGCGCAGGCGGAGTTCTTCATACATGGTCGAAAGCCGCACCAGCGGCCAGGTACGGGCAAAGAGCAGCTCGTTGGAAGGCTTGCCGGTGACCAGATCATCGATATGAAAGGCAAAGCACCGGCGGCGGAACGAGGCATCGGGATTCTCGGCCTGAACGACAATCGGAATACGGCTGGTTTTCTGTTCATCCTTTAACATCTCGAAAAGATCACTCGCCCCATGCCAGTCACTGGTGGTGAGCATCAGCACCAGATCCGGATTGTGATCGTCGGTGATGGTGTCGAAGGCGACTGCATAATCGTCGCAAGAGGCATGAAACCCTTTCTGGCCGAAGAATTTGGCCAGAGTCCGGGTACCGGCACTATCGGATCCGAGGATAAGAACGCGGGCGGTGTACTGGGTCATGGGCGGTAAATATTCATTCCAGCGAGGTTAAAAGGACTCTCGATAGCCTAGATTTAAGCGCGTTTCCGTTCAAACGGTTTTGCGCCTTCAAACCGGTTTAAACCATTTCCGGCATTACAGAAAGGCAAGGGGCGCCAACCCGCACAGACAACCGATAATGATACCCAAAGTTTCGGCGAAAATGACAAGGGCTTTGGGTGGATCGCCCTTGGGCAGATGCGCCTCGAAATATTGTTCGACAACGCGGCCAGCGGAAATGCCCAGGGCGTCGGAAATGGTATTGCCCAGCCCGGCAGCAAACAGGGTTGAAACGCCGAGAGTAACGGCCAGGGTCTTATCGATCAGATCGCCCGAAATGAGCATGATGGCATTATCGAGAAAGCCGAAAATGATGAAGGCCAGACCAAGGGACAATGCCCGTTTGATGGCTCTGATAATTGCTACTTTCATATCTGATCTTTCCTCTTAGGTTTTCTGTCTAATTTATTGAGTTTAAAATAATATTTCTATTTATCCTGATTCCGTAAACGGCTTTTTCCACCACCGGTGGTTTTTACCGTGACCGGTGTTTTGGAAAAGAAAATACAGGTCCGGCCGCTCTGCCGCGATACCTTTTGACACTGTAAGTGTTATCACCCAGAATTACCCCCGGAGTTTCATCCAACCTCAGGGGGTAAAAGGGGGTCGTGGAGATGTCATCGTACAATGCATGGGACATAACCAAAGCAAGTTATTGTAATGTTTTCTCCGACATAAGGGGATTTATCAACGCCGCCTGGCGATGGATCGTGCTGTTCCTGGCCTTTACCGTTCTCGGCAGTTTTTTTGCCGGTCTTCTCAACCTGCCGATTCTTTCCTCAGCCTCAGTCATCATCTGGATCGTCGCCAGCATCGCCTTCGCCGTCGATTGGCAGAAAAAAATACTTCTCGAATCGACCCCGGGCAAACTCCATTTCGGGGCCGTTGAATGGCGTTATCTGGGGTTTTATATCCTCTTTATCCTCGCCCTGACCCTGCCGACTTATCTGCTTTCGGTTCTCAGCAACAAGGTAACCGATGGCTCCACCCCGTCAGAAATGGCCACTGTAACCGTGGTCATCGTGCTCTTTTTCTTTGCCATGGCCGTTCTTCTCTATCGCTTCGTGCTGATCTTTCCGGCGACAGCCATCAAGAACAAGGAAATGACCCTGAAACTTTCCTGGCAAGCGACCCGGCAACACGGAATCCAGATTTTTATCGGCATTCTTCTTTGTCTGGTGCCTCTCAACATCGTCATCTCCGTCCTTCAGAGGCTGATGACGCATCTGCTGCAAACCGGCACCTATTTAACCTTCTTTCTTGCCATTCTCACCGATGTCGTCATCGTAACGGCTTTCATGGCCTTAATCGCCCTGTTGTCGAGTTTTCTCGCGCTGACTTATCGCACCTTGGCGCCGACCGGCGATTAGGGGTGCGAAAATAGCGTATCTTCCCCTCATGGGGGCGCGGAATCCGGGCATAGCGCCGTGAATTCCGGGGCCCACCGCAAGACCATCATTGCCGGTTTTATCGGGCTCTCCTTCGGTGTCAATCCGGTGGCCCTGGTCGAGATGGTTATGGCGGTTGCCGCCGTGACCACTCTGGTCATCCTGACGATCAGGGAAACCGCCCATAAACCTCTGCAGTAACGTCGAAAACATTTGAAAGAAGAAAGAACATGAAACGCACGCCACTTATTATCGCCATCATTCTCGGCGTTATCCTCATCGTCACGGTTTATTTCTTCATGTCTTTCGACAGGATATTGAAGGCAGCCATCGAGACATTCGGCACCCAGATTATCGGCACTGAAGTCGCCTTAAGTTCAGCCGAGGTCTCACCGAAATCGGGCAGCGGAGCGCTGAAAAAGCTGACCATCGCCAACCCTGAGGGGTTTAGTGACGGGTCGGCCATATCGTTTAAGGAAATCTCGTTGAATCTGGATACCGGCACTATTGGCGAGAACACGGTTCTGGTCAGCTCAATCGTCATTGACGCACCTCACCTGACCTATGAACTGGGCGAGGGGGGCAGCAATCTCGACGCCCTGCAACGCAACGTCGATAGCTATATGGCCGCCCATGCCTCCGACAAAAGCAATGCCGAAAAAGCCGATCAGGGCCCCGATACAAAACTCATCATCGAATCCCTGGTCATCCGTAACGGCACGGTCAGCATCAAGGCCGATGCATTGGGGGATAAGGGAATCGACGCGCCGCTGCCTGATATTCACATAAAAGACATCGGCAAGGGCGGTGGCGCCACGCCGGGCGAAGTGGCTGAGAAAATATTTGACAGTTTGAAGGAAAAAACTCTCCTCGCCGTCGCCGGTTCCAAGCTCGGGGAAATGGGCGAAACCATATCCAAGGGAGCGGAGTCAATTGGCGAGAGCGCCGGAGAAGCCGGAAAGGCCTTAAAAGGCCTGCTCGGAAACTAGAAACCTGAAAACCCTGGGGGGGGGAATCATGTCTGATGTAAGTGACAAGGCCCGCAACAAGACGATCATCGCCGGCATCGCCGGCAATGTGATGGAATGGTACGATTTCGCCGTTTACGGCTATTTCGCCCCGATCATCGGCCGACAGTTTTTTCCCTCCGACGATCCAACGGCCTCGCTGATCGCCGCCTTCGGTGTATTTGCTGCCGGATTCCTGGCGCGGCCTTTCGGCGGTATCGTCTTCGGCCATATCGGCGACAAGCTGGGTCGCAAAAAGGCGCTGGTCATCTCGGTGGCAATGATGGCCATTCCGACCTTTATGATCGGCCTTCTTCCCGGTTACACCCAATGGGGGGCGGCGGCGGCCCTGGTCCTCGTCGCCTTAAGACTTCTGCAGGGGCTTTCGGTGGGTGGCGAATATACCAGCTCAATCACCTTTCTGGTTGAACACGCGAAAGAAAACAACCGCGGTTTCATGGCCAGCTGGGCCATTTTCGGCGCCATCGGCGGGATCATGCTGGGTTCGGCCATTGGCGCGGCGACAACCAGCCTGATGAGCGAACAAGCAGTCAATGACTGGGGCTGGCGCATCCCGTTCCTGCTCGGCATCGGCATCGGCGGCATCGGCCTCTACATCCGTCGCCATATACAAGAACCGCCGCCAACCCTTGCCGATGAACTGGTCACCCATTCGCCGGTGATCATCGCCTTTCGCGAGCAATGGCGGGCGATGCTGACCATCGCCGGGATAAACGTCGTCAACGCGGTGGGCTTTTACATGATCTTTATCTATCTGGCGACCTGGCTGAGGGATCGGGTTCATATCAGCGCCGCGCAAGCCCTCGACATCAACACCATCAATATGGGGGTGTTGCTGGTCTTGGCGCCGTGCTTTGGGGCATTGTCGGACCGGATCGGCCGCAAGCCCCTGATGATCGCCGGAACACTGGGAATTTTATTTTTCGCCTATCCCCTGTTCCGCCTGATGCACCACGAAAGCTTCACCATGATCCTCGCCGGCCAATGCGGTTTTGCGGTCTTGATCTCCATGGTTTTCGGCGTCTATCCGGCGACCATTGCCGAGCTTTTGCCGAGCAAGGTGAGGGTCAGCGCCATGTCCATGGGTTACAATCTGGTTCTCGGCATTCTCGGCGGCACGACGCCGATGATTGCGGTCTATCTGATCTCACGCACCCATGACGATTTCGCCCCGGCCTTTTACCTGATGGCCGCTGCATGCGTGTCTCTGCTGGTGTTGTTGAGAATGCCGGAAACGGCGAAAAAACCGCTTCAGCCCTGACCAGACTTCAAATCTGCAATGTCTTTGGCTCCACAGACCCGGTTGCGGCCCGTTCCCTTGGCTTCATAGAGGGCCGCGTCGGCCTTGCCGATAATACCAGCCGCCTCAGTTCCGTGTCCGGGATAGGTCGCCACACCGATGCTGATGGTGACGGGAATTTTCTTACCTCCCAGGCGAAAGGGGAATTTATCGATCAGTTCGCGCAATTGTTCGGCAAAGAAAAGGGCGTCGTCAAAGGAGGTTTCGGGAAGAATGGCGGTCATCTCCTCGCCACCGTATCGGGCTATGAAATCCTGGGCCCGGGCGCGGCCGCGGATAAGGACCGCCATATCCTTTAGAACTTTATCGCCGGCCTGATGGCCGAAGGTATCGTTAACGTTCTTGAAATGGTCGATATCCATCATCAGCAGGGAACAGGAATGGCTGAAGCGTTGTGAGCGGCTTATTTCCTCGGCCATCCGTTCATCGAAACTGCGCCGGTTATAAAGCCCCGTCAGGGCGTCCTGGGTGGCTATTTCCTCCAGAACACGACGGTCGAGATCCAGCTGCACGGCCATGTTGTTCATCACATGGGCAAGCTGTCCGATCTCGTCTTTGCCCACCACCTTCATACGGATGGAAAGGTTCCCTTCACCCATTTGTGACGCCACCTCGGAAAGATGCCGCAGGGGGTTAATGACAGTGACGACAAAGGCGACGCCGCTGATAACGGCAAGCCCCAGGGCGATCAGGAAACCAATCCCGATAACCAGAATGGCGGTCTGGTTACGCTCTGAGAGATCGACCAGGGCTTGATCGATCTTTAAATGGGATGTTTCGTCGAGAGCGGCGATGGCGGACGCGCTTTTTGTGATTTCCCGGTCGAAAATCTCCATCGTCCTGGCGCCCTAGGCGTTGCCGACAGGGTTGGCAATGCCGAGAATTCCCTCGCCAAGCCCCTGGGCCTTCTGCCAGCTTTTCAGGGCTTGATTGATCAAAAGCTGTGCTTGTTCACCGACAAGCTCATTGCGAATTTTTAGAAAGTAATCCTCTATCTCTTGGCTCTGGGAACGAAAATTGCTGATTTCGTCTTTTCCGCCGTGAATGAGATAGTCGTTCACCGGCATTGCGCTTTGGGTAATTTTGATCTGAAGTTCAACCACCGGGTCCAGTTCATGTCTCACCGTGTGGATAAGGGAATCCGTGGCCGCGATCATAGGTATATAGACGTAGAAAAAACCGGCGATCGCCACCACCGCCATCGGGGCAATGATCATGAACAGGCCGAACTCATAGCGCCTGCGCAAAGACAGGCGGGACAGCTGGGCAAGGAGATCAAACCGCTTCAAAGAGATTGCTCCTTCCTGCTAAACCCCCGACAGCTGCCATAATTTTATCCGAAAGAGGTTAATAATGGCAAAATCACCCTGTCCGGGCGAACAATTTTCCGATTTCAAGGCACTTGAAAAAACCGCTTTCAACCCCAGTTAAGCAACTAGCAACTTCATATACTTTATATATACGTCTCACTAAATACCGAGTTTATCAAACAGATGTCGGATATTTCTTATTCATCACTCAAGATTCTGGTCATCGATGACGATGATATGATCGTGCGGATTTTAAAGACCTTTCTGGCCTCTCTGGGGATTGAAAAAATCACCTCGGCACCCGATGGCAGCGAAGGCCTTTCCGCCCTGCGCAACAACGGCGCTGATCTGGTTATCTGCGACTGGATGATGCTGCCCCAGAACGGGCTTGAATTTTGCCGCTCTGTACGCGCCGACGCCGATCAGACCATCCGCGCGACCCCGATCCTTATGGTCACCGCAAATCAGGATGCCGAACAGCAGCGACAGGCGATTGAAGCCGGGGCCGACGAGATCCTCGCCAAGCCGATTTTGCCCAAGGAACTGAAGTCAAAAATCAACCTGCTGCTGACCCAGAACCCGGCCTGAAAACACCGCCATCCACAACAATTTGCCCCATTGCTTGTTTCCGCGGCCTCAATCGGTTAATCAGAGGCCCTGTTTCAGCAACCCAGAGCCGAGCCCATGGATATTTTAAAAGTGAAAATCGGGGAAAACGCACCCTATGACGTCAACGTCATCATCGAAATTCCCTATGGTGGAAACCCGGTAAAATACGAGATGGATAAGGAATCCGGCGCCATGTACGTGGACCGTTTTCTGCATACGGCCATGTATTACCCCTTTAATTACGGATTCGTTCCCCACACCCTGTCGGAAGACGGCGATCCGGTGGATGCCGCCGTGGTCGGGCAAATCCCCGTTGCACCGGGCTCGATCATCCGTTCACGGCCGATCGGCGTTCTGATCATGGAGGACGAGGCCGGGGTGGACGAGAAAGTCCTTTGCGTCCCGGTTGACGACCTCAACCCCTTTTTCTCGGATATCGGCTCGTACCGCGACCTCCCCGATATCCTGATCGAGCAGATCACTCATTTCTTCAGTCATTACAAGGATCTGGAAAAGGGTAAATGGGTGAAAGTCAAACGCTGGGGCGAGACCGAAGAGGCGACTCAGTTGATCCGCGAAGGCATTGATCGCGAAAAAGCCGCCAAGTAGAGAACCGGGAAAGGTCGGAAAGAGCGCTGACGCCTCTAAAATTCCTTGAGCAGGTCCAGGCTTTGCTCGTCGATCTTGAGGGTAAGATACAGCCCGTCGGGATAGGTCCGCACAGCGAATTTCACGGCTTCACCGGGGCTTTCGAACAGTTTGACCAGCTTTCCCTCGCGTAGCAGAGCGAATTTGTCACGGTCGGTTTCAAGCAGGCCGGGCAAAATTTCCTTAAAGGCTTTTGCGTTGACCCCAATGGCCTGTTTGACCATCGCCGGATCGTTCATTTTCGGATCATTGGCCATGAAATTTTTGCCGTTTTCCCCGTCCGTTTATCTGCACTGCCTATCCTAACCATAGGCATCGCCGGGGCCAAGCGTAAGGACGAAAAAGGCCTCTTTTTAGACAATTTTTTCTGTGATGTCCGTCACAGCACCGTCGCCAAGTGATTGTATAATCAGACATCCGGTTGGGGAATCTAATGGGTGAGGGGCGTCATGGGAATTCAGGAATCACTGCTTAGCAACGCCGCGAAAGCGCGTCGCACCTCTGTCGAATACGATATGAGAGAAGAAGAGCCGGGCCTTGAGACAAAATCCGCCAGCCGCCTGTTCAAACACATCGCCAGATCATCCGAAGCCGGCCTGCGTGGGCTCGGCTTCGACTTCAGGGACAAGATTTATGACAGCTGTCTCACCCTGATGGACGGCATTGACAAGGTTCGCCAGGAAGGCAAGACCGATACCGCCGATGCCCTGAGAGAGGTTCTCCTCGATTGCAACAGCTCTGAGGATTGCGCCTGTCACGACGCCTGCCAGTTTCGGATCAACCAAGGTATTTAGAGGTTAGGGCTGCGCTAGCCCGAGCGACCCGGCGGCGACAGCCATCGGAAAAAAGCCCCGCCAATCCACGATAGCGGGGCTTTTTTGCTGGCCGGTTTTCAATCGCTTTTTTGTGTTTTTTCCCCTCAGCGGCAGTTACCGCTTCCCTGGGGAAAAAGGATGTAACTGAACCGGACCTGGCGGTCATCGGACATCTCCATGGGGCGGCTGACTGTGTGGACCGGCAAGCCGTGATCCGTCGCCACGCCAAGATGCCTCGCCGCTTCAGCAGTCGCTAAACCCTCGATACCGCCGATCTTATCGGCCCTGTCCTGATCCCAGATCAGGAGACACTGGCCCGGCGCCGCGTCCTCGCTCAAAGGCGGCGTGAAATCGGGAGCCCGATTGCTGATGATCCGCGATTGAGGAAAATAACGCCGCAGATTTTCACCAATACGATAGGGATAGCTCCAGCTCACGATGGTGCCGCGCACAAAGCCGGCGTGGCGCAAGTCATCGGCAAAACCGGCATAGGGGATGTGGTAATAACATTTCTTGCAGCGCATTGGGTCAAACAGGAACTTGCCCACCAGAACCGCTTCGACCAGAAGAGCCAGGACAATCATGAAGGTGGCAAACCGTGTCAGGGCTTTTTCCTTAAAACCCGCGGCCTCGACCCTGGAAAAGAAATAGATCGGAAAAAGAATCAGCACCAGGAGGTAATGGGTGCTGATCTGTGTCGCGCCAAAGCCGAACACGGCGCCAATCAGGATCATAAGAACAAAGAGAATCTGGCGCCCGAGCAAGCGGCGGTAGCGGATATGAGAGGTGGCGACAGAGCCGGCGGAAGAGGAGCGAAGCGGTTTGAAGGCGCCAAGAAAGAAAAGGACATAGCCGACGATGAGGGGCAAAAGAAAATTTCTTAAGGCTTTGGTCAGATCGGCCAGGCCGGCCCCCACATGGGGCCAATAGCTGTCTATTACCGCGCCATCCCCCCGAAGTTTCGAGGTCAGCACTGAAACGATGCCCAGCGGGCTGTCGAGAAACCACCCCAGATGGGGAAGGGAAACCAGCAGGGCAGCGATAAAGGTCAGGGCTATTTTAGGGTTGACCAGGCGTTTACGTATTTCCGGGTCACACAAAGAGGCTGCCATCATGGTCACTAAAAACAGCAGGAAATTATATTTAGAAATAAAACCCAGCCCGATAACCAAGCCTAAGAGGACGTATGAGAGGGTGTTCTTTTTCTTCTCAAGGCGGAGAAGAAGATAGAAAATCGCGACGCAGCACAAAACGAGGATGAGGGAATGGCTGAAATTCATCACCCCTTCCCAGGCGTAATAATAGATCCCGAGCAGGGAAAGCGAGGAAAGAACCGCCAGACGACGGTCGGCAAGGACCCTGCAGGCGGTCTTGAAAAACAGGATGTATGTGAGGAGAACGAGGGTGAATTTTACCGCCTCGACCGACAGGGTGGTCACCCCGACAATCTGTTGGGCGGCAATGACGAGCCAGGTGAAAAGCGGCGGATTATTGATGACGTAACCCGGCGTGAGGATTTGGGAAAACAGAATCTGTTCGGAATCGACATAGCCGGCGCCGGAAAAAAGAAAGCTCCGGGAGGCATAGAGGACGAGCAGATAGATCGAGATAAACCACAAGAAACCGTTATTCGATTCCAGTATTTTTTTGATCATTTTACCGGTTGTCCCTGTTCGCTCGATAATTGGCCGGGCCCCGCACCACGCGCCCCGCACTTTATATGAGCAGCCCTCTCAAAAGAGGCGGTCTGGATATTGGCGGATGGGGTGGGATTCGAACCCACGGTACGCTTGCACGCACGCCGGTTTTCAAGACCGGTCCTTTCAACCACTCAGGCACCCATCCGGTGCAGGGGATATAAAGGGTTTCAGGAGTTTTTGCGACCCTCAAAAATTACCCTGATATGCCTTTTTGCTAACCGATTGCTAACAAGTCTTTGAAAATAAGGTCATTCTTTCTCTTTTCGTTCACTTATTGCAATCTGGAGAGCCGCATTCAGGGACAGGGCCGCATCTTCCTGCAAACCCGGTAAAACCTGAGAATAGGTATCAAGGGTAATGGCAACGGAGGAATGCCCCAGACGTTCACTAACAATCTTCGGGTGAATGCCCTGGCGAAGCATTTGGGAAGCATGAGTATGGCGCAAATCATGAAAGCGTATCCGTTTGAGCTTATGGCGCCGGATGAAGCTGAGAAAGTCTTTTGAGAGCTGCCTGGGATTCATCGGGCTTCCATCTGCACGGGTGCAGACCAGTCCTGAATTTTTATAGGCGGGACCAGCCGCAAGACGCGCCTTTTTCTGTTTCAAGGCATGTTCCCGCAAGACCTGGACCGTAAGGGGCAGGAGGGCAACGCTGCGTCGGCTCTTGAGTGTTTTCGGCGGCTTGAAGGAAAGCCCGGCCTTTGTGGATTCGATAGCCTGATTTACGGAGAGAACACCTTTCTCCAGATCTACATCTGACCAACGCAGCCCGAGTATTTCACCCCTTCTAAGCCCTGTAGTGACGGCTATAAAAACGGGGATTGATCCTCCCCCACTGAATTGGTCCACCCCTTATGATAGGAACGGGAGGATCACTTTGACCACAGGCGAGCCACATCGCGCGCGCCGCCTCAAGGCGCAAGCTCAAAGGCCATTTCCTTGGCCTCGCCGGGTTTAAGTTCGATATCGGCGAATGGAAGCGATTTTCCCCCCTCGGCATGGACCTGATAGGCCCCGGCGGGGAGAACGAAAACCGGCGCGGGAGCGCAAGAGGCGACGACTTCCCTCAGCTTGCCATTGGCCAGGGGCCGGGCGTCGAAGACCTTAAAACAGATCCCCTTGAGCGGTTCTTCATTTTCCCCCAGAACGGCCTTCAGGGCCAGATAACCGGCATTAAGGATAAACGCCGCTTCGAGGGTTTCGCCGGTCACAATATCGACATCCAGGGTCGAGGTGGCGCGACCGGACCAGGCCACCACCCGGTACCTGCCCTCGGCCAAAACGAAGGTCGGGGCGGATTTGCAGGAGGCGACAATTTCCCTCTCGCCGCCGTCCTCCAATTTCTCGTAAATCCGGTAACAGGCCCTGGCCATGGGCTCGCCCCCCTCGACGGCATAGGCATGCGGTCTTAAATTGCCGGCATTGAGGATAAAGGCCTGATCGAGGGTGGCGCCGGCAATAATCTCGATATCATCGCTGACACTGCTCTGGCCGAACCAGGTTTGCGCCCGATAGCGGCCCGGCGGCAAATCGATAACCGGCGCCGTATCGCAGGTCGCGGCAACCTCTTTTTCAGTCCCGTCATTAATCGCCGCGATCTCGTAAATCCGGTAACAGGCTCCGACGACCTCACGGTCGCCAATCCCCATGAAGGCGGAGAGACGGACCGCGCCGAGATCGCCCGCCGGATCGGCCAGGGAAGGGGGGGATAAGTCCATCTCGACAATTTCACCTGCATCGTCTTTCACCAGGGCATCGTCAGGAAGGCCGGAATCGATATCGGCGCCATCCGCAGAACGGACCGTCGTCAGGGCGGTGGTGAGTTCAGCCGCATTGCCGGCGGTGAGAAAAAGCCCGCCGGTCTCGTCGGCCAGACATTTCAGGCCCGGATGGGCCTTGGGATCGAGGTCGAAGCCGATAACGTGAACCGTCGTATCAAGACCGAACTCTTTCAACCCCCGCGCCACCTCGCAGGGATCGACGCCACATGTTTCCTCACCGTCACTGACCAGAACGATGGTCGCCTTGTCCTGTGTAAAGTTCATCTCTTCGGCGGCCAGGGAGACGGCAGCGGCCAGCGGCGTGGTTCCCCGTGGCGTCATTCTGTTGACCGCCCCGACAACCGCCGCCGGGTCGGCCGGCCCCACCGGCAGCAGCGTTTCAATATCGGCGCAATCCTCCTTTTGGCGGTGACCATAGGCCATGAGGCCAATTTCCCTGCCCGGGTCCCAATCCTTCATCAGATCGGCGACGGATTGGCGGGCGATATCAACCTTGGGGCCCTCGGCGACGGCCTCGGTCATGCTGGCCGAGGAATCGAGAATCAGCATCGTCCTTTGGGGATCGGCAGCGAGTATCTCGGCACCTTGTGTCTCGGCACCGAGTGTTTCGGCGCGAAGCGGAAACAAAACCAGCAGTAATATTGCGCCAAAAAGACAGCCCGTCAGGCAGCCTGAAAAACGCTCCCGGCAGCGCTCTCGGTATGGATATTTTTCAGCCCTCATCCTTCCCCCGTCATGTATCTTCTTTAAGCCTACTACGGCGCCGGCAAAACCGACTCAAAAATTGAAAATCACAAAAATTTTACGAAAAACTTAAGAACTCGGCTTTACCTTTGTCTCCTAGGCAATCTCTTTTCCCGTGGGGGGTGGGCGTGCCGGAAAAGCGTGCTGGGAAGAATCCAAAATGAGTGAAACGGAAGACGATCCCGAATCCGCAGAAGCTGCGGAATCCGGGGATGAAAAGCCGAAAAAGAAAAAAAAGGGCGGCAAAAAAAAGAACGGCAAAAAGGGGGGTAAGGGTAAAGGCAAGCTCCTGACAATTCTCATCGTTCTGGTTTTTGTCCTCGGCATTACCGGCGGCGTCGTCTATTTCTTCTTTTTTACCGGCGGGCCTCCGGCCACTGAAGCCGTAGCCAAAAAAGGCGATAAGGGAAAGGCGCAAAAAACGAAGCCGGAAGAAGAGGAAGAGGTTGAGATTCCCTTCGAGGAGATGACTCCAGAACAGCAGGAAGCCGTCCTTAAGGCGGCTGAGGACGAAGCCATAGCCGCCATCAGCGGCCGCTATTCCCCGGCCGGGAGTGTGGACGGGCATATTCTGGCTGTGGGCGACTGCGCCACCACCTTTATTCTTATCAACAAGGATAAGCTTTATCGCAAATCACCGACCCAGAGACCCTTCATCGACAAATTGATCGGCCTGAAACGGGACGAAAATACGCCTTTCGGCAAGGCTAAATACGCGCTGATCGCCGAAAGCAAATCCAAACGCGGCCACCGTCTTCATAAATTCGGACTCTTTGAGGAAGAATTCCGGTCCTACCTGATTATCATTGAAGTCGACAAGGACAAGGCCGGAGAGGAAAACAGCGGCTCCACCCGCGGCCATTATCTGCCCTGTACCGTCGCCGGCAAGAAATAACCGCCTGTAGCGGTGCGCGGCCTATTGCATCGGGCCGGATTTCCCCCTAGTGTTCTGTTTTTGTTCCGCCCGGAAAAGAACCGGGAAGAACGGGAAGGAAAACGGAAAAGGGGAGAACGGGTGGTCGCAACAACCTCAAAAAAAACCGCAATCTCGGCAACGGAAAGCGCCCTGGACGCCGCCTTGGACGCCGCCTTGGACGCCCACGGCAAGAGCCTGCCGGTTTATGCCTGCACCGTCGCCGCCGGCTTTCCTTCGCCGGCCGAGGATTATGTCGAGGGCCGCCTCGACCTCAACAGCCACCTGATCCGCCACCCGGCGGCGACCTTTTTCGTCCGCGTCGCCGGACTGTCCATGAATGGGGCCGGAATCCTCCCCGATGATCTCCTGATCGTCGACCGCAGCCAGGAAGCCGGATCAGGCGACATCGTGATCGCCGCCCTTGATAATGAGCTGACGGTCAAACGACTCTGCCGCAGGCGCGGCGGATGGGTCCTGCACGCGGAAAACCCCGATTTTTCCGATATCGCGCTTGATGGTGAAGATGAAGACGCGGCGGGGGAAAAGGCCGTCTGGGGAGTCGTCACCGGTCTTGTCCGCCGTATCACCAGAAATCCCCGAAGAGCCGCGCGGTGAGAAAAGCAACGCCCGGCCAGGGGCGTATTTTCGGCCTCGTCGATTGCAATAATTTTTACGTCTCCTGCGAACGGGTCTTCGACCCGGCCCTTGAGAACCGGCCGGTGGTCGTGCTCTCCAACAATGACGGCTGTATCATCGCCCGCTCGCAAGAGGCCAAGGCGTTGGGGATTGCCATGGGAACACCATTTTTTGAAGCCAGGGAAGTGATCCGCCGACATAAGGTCGCTGTCTATTCCTCCAATTACGCCCTTTACGGCGACATGTCGCAACGGGTCATGGATCTCCTCGACGCCTTTACCCCGAAAATTGAAATCTATTCGATTGATGAAGCCTTTCTCGATCTTTCCGGCTTTGGCAACCGCGATCTTGCCGCCTATGGCCGGGAAATGCGCCGCCGCCTTAAACGCTGGACCGGGATTCCGGTTTCGGTCGGCATCGCACCGACCAAGACTCTGGCCAAGCTCGCCAACCATCTGGCCAAGACCCGTGCCGACAGTGACGGCGTTTTCGACCTGACCCAGGGCGGCAATCTGGAAAAAGCCCTCAACGCCGTCCCTGTCGGCGACATATGGGGCATCGGCCGGCGCTATGGCGCGATGCTCGAAGGCCACGGCATACTCAACGCATACGATCTGCGCGGGGCGGGCGATAAGTGGATCAAACAACGCATGGGAGTGGTCGGCCTGCGCACGGTTTTCGAATTGCGGGGCCTGTCCTGTATCGACCTTGAAACCCGGCCGCCGGCCAAAAAGACGACGACGGTTTCACGCTCTTTCCATTCGGCGGTCGAAAGCCATGGCGCGCTCGCCGACGCGGTTGCCGCCTTCGCCGCGCGGGCGGCCGAAAAACTGCGCCGGGACGGGCTGGTCGCCAACCGGGTAACGGTCTTTATCCGCACCGGCGGCTTTGCCTCCACCCAGGCCCAATACAGGAACGCCGCCACCATCTCGCTGGCCGGGCCCGACAATCACACCGGCCGCATTACCCGTGCCGCCCTTGACGGGCTGGCGGCGACTTCCGCCCCGGCTACCGCTACAAGAAGGCAGGCGTGCTGTTGCTCGACCTGACGGCGGCGGAAAAGATGCAGCCGGATCTTTTTGCTGATGGCGGGGAAAAAGACGGCGGGGAAAACCGGAAGGATCGCGGAATGCGTATTATGGCTGCGATCGACGCCGTCAACCGTCGTCTCGGACCGGGCGCCGTCCATTACGCCAATACCGGCATTCACAAGAGCTGGCAGATGCGCCAGACCCATCGCTCGCCGCGCTATACCACCGACTGGAACGAATTGCCGCTGGTGTGAGGACCGGGAGAGGGGGCCGGAAAACAGGGGGATAAGGAACCGGGGCTCTTGATCAGTCCCGCGGCGTGAGGAAAAAGCGGTGCAGCCCCATGCCGGCCACAAGAGCGAGCAGAAAGATCACCGATTCGTCCTTAAGATAGGCCAATGAGGCCACCGCCGGGCCGGGGCACAGGCCGACAAGTCCCCAGCCGATGCCGAACAGCGCCGCCCCGAGGAGCAGCCGCGGGTCGATTTCCTGGCGCAGGGGAAGGGAAAATTTCGGTGTCAGAAGCGGCCCCTCGCGCCTGAGAATAAAGTGAAAGGCGGGCAGGGCGACCATAAGGGCCCCGGCCATGACGAAGGCCAGACTCGGGTCCCAGTTTCCGGCGACATCGAGAAAATCCAGCACCTTTGCCGGATTGACCATCTGCGAGACCGCCAGACCAAGGCCGAAAAGCAGGCCTGAGATAAAAAATGCGATGAGGCCGGCCATTTTCAGGACCCCGCCAGATGACGAAGGACGAAAACGGTCACCGCCGCGCTGGCCATAAAGACCAGGGTCGCCGCGAGTGAGCGAGGCGACAGACGGGCCAGGCCGCAAATGCCGTGGCCGCTGGTGCATCCACGCCCCAGCGCAGTACCGAAACCGACCAGAAGGCCACCGATAATGAGAAGCGGGGTTGACGAGGTAATCGTGATCCCGGTCAGCGGGCCGCCGCCGGCGCGATATAAAACGACGCCCAGCACAAGTCCGGCGAGAAACAGGACGCGCCAGACGAATTCACCGCGCGACGGAGACAGGAGACCGCCAAGGATACCGCTTATCCCGGCAATCCTGCCGGTCAGCCACAGCAGAAGAGCGCTCGACGCGCCGATCAGGGCGCCGCCGGCGAGGGCGCTATAGGGGGTAAAGTTTTCCATCTTGGGGCCTTGAGGGTTTTCCGCCTTCTTGTTGTTTAATTCCTGCTCACTGTTCCGTTATGGGAACCGCCCCGGCATTTCTCAAGGCCCGCGGGCGCGGATCAGGAGGCAGGAATATCTCCGGCGACAAGAACCGTGTCAATCGGCAAATCAACGCCAAAACGTAACCCGCCTAGGCCGCCGCCTTTTTGGCAACGCTTCCGCAACGCTGTAACTGGCAATCGAAAAACACCGCGTTGGGACAAAAGGCGCGATAGCCCTCACTACCGGAGCCGTCTTCATGGCTGCAAAGCCGGCCGCTTTCATCGAACCATTGCTGGCACGCCCGCCAGGTTCGGCACATGATGCAATTGTGGGTGATCTGGCGCAGCAGGGGGGGTGAAATATCCTGAATGTCGATCCCCAGCCGCTCCATCATCCGGCGGTAAGAAAAGCCGATCTTATAATCGAGAAGTACCTCGGTTTTTCCGTTTTTTCCCTGATCACACAAGACGCCGCCCATCCAATCGGCGGCAAAATAATGCGTCGATTCCATGATCTCCCACTCCCAAACCGGATAGCAGGCCCGGCTCTTCATATCTCCCCTGGGGCGTTCAAGTTGGGGGAAGGTAGCCGGGATAACGGGGAAAGGCATTGAGACACATCAATTCGTCGCCTTAAAACAATTATCGGTTTAGAATCAGCCTGTGACGGCAATCACCGCGGCAATAAGCCCAAGCGGCTAGAAGAAGGCAAGTTAACCGAAAGGATTCCAAGATGAGTGTTACCTGGAGCGGGGTGTGGCAGATCACCAACGAGAACGGCCACACTTTTTGTCTCACCCTTGATCAAAGCGGCCTCGCCATTGCCGACCAGGGCGTTAACGGCAAATGGTCGCCGATCGGCAATCGCATCATTATTTCCTGGAACAACGGCTGGACGGACGTCATCGAGCCCGATAACGACGGCTTCGAAAAACGGGCCTACGCCCCCGATGTCGCCATCGAGGAAAAACCGGCAACCAGAAACCGGGTCGAAAAAGTGTCCTGACACCGCCCATACGAGCCCCGGTTACAGAGCCCGAATTATTAGCCTGCGCTTTACTTGATGTGACCGACTCTTTAGGCTTCCGGGCACGGCTTCAGCGCCGGAAACCGCATTCCGGCCAGTTCACAGCCCCCGAGGGGGGGGAGGGGAACATGCAGAGACCGACGCCACAAAGATCGACACCGTCATTGGGCAATCGTTCCGCACATAAAACCACAGACCGTGCCACGGACCACGCCACGGATCGCGCCGCTATGCGGGATTTTTTTCTCGCATTACGCAAGGCCAGCCTGGATATCGCCGCGCCTCTGTCCGATGAAGACCAGAACATTCAGTCGATGCCCGATGTCAGTCCGACGAAATGGCATCTTGGCCATGTAAGCTGGGCTTTCGAGACCTTTTTCCTCGAACCGCTGAACGAGAAAGGGGGGATCGGCTACAGCCTTTTCGATCCGACCTTCGACTATATTTTCAATTCCTATTACGAAGCGGTTGGCCCGCGCCATGAACGGGCCAAGCGTGGCCTGCTCTCGCGTCCTTCCCATGAAGAGGTGATGGCTTATCGCCGTTATGTGGACGACGCCGTGCTTTCAGCCATCGACAGCGTGCCGGAAGAGGTCTGGAAATCACACGCCTGGGCTTTTGATCTGGCCCTCAATCACGAGCAGCAGCATCAGGAGTTGATTCTGACCGACATCAAGCATGTCTTTTCCTGCAATCCCTCGCGCCCGGCCTATGGGTCATATCGGCCTCATGGAATCGATCATGTGCGGGAAACCGGATGGCTTCCCTTTGAGGGCGGGCTGGTCGAGATCGGCCATCAGGGAGCCGGCTTTGCCTATGATCTGGAAAGCCCCCGCCATAAGGTCTGGCTTGAACCTTTCCGCATCGCCGACCGGCTGGTTACCAATGGGGAATACCTCGAATTCATCAATGATGGCGGCTATGAACGCCATGAATTCTGGTTTTCCGACGGTTTTGCGACGGTTAACACCGAGAACTGGGACAAGCCTCTCTACTGGCAACGCCCGGCCCCCGATGCGCCCTGGCAAATGATGACGCTTTCCGGCCTGCAACCGCTGGACACGGCAGAGCCAGTCTGTCATGTCAGTTACTATGAAGCCGATGCTTTTGCCCGCTGGGCCGGTAAACGTCTGCCCCTTGAGGCGGAATGGGAAGTCGCCGCCACCGGGGTCCCATGCCGGGGAAATTTTGCCGCCAGCCGTCATTTCCGCCCTTTGCCGGCCCCTGGACCGACCGCCGGGCAGGGGGCAAATTCAAACCAGTTTTTCGGCGACGTCTGGGAATGGACATCCAGTCCCTTTACCCCTTATCCCGGCTTTAAACCCGCCCCCGGCGTGGCCGGTGAATACAACGGCAAGTTCATGTGCGGCCAGATGGTTTTAAAAGGCGGCTCCTGCGTCACCCCGGAAAATCATATGCGCGCCAGTTACCGCAATTTCTTCTATCCCAAAGCCCGCTGGCAGTTCTCCGGCATCCGATTGGCTGAAAATTCCTGAAACCAACATCGATGAAAGTTAATTCAATAAATGATAAATCAAGCAGAACAAATTGATAATAAAGAAAACTTAAAGAGAGATATGGGTGGAGAAGGGTTTCTGGATGAAGTTCTGGCCGGACTTGGACAGGCGCCTAAAACCCTGCCCTGCAAATACCTGTATGACGAAAAGGGGTCACAGCTTTTCGATGCCATCTGCGAGTTGGAGGAATATTACCCGACCCGCACCGAGGAAATGGTCCTGCGCGACAACAGCCGTGAGATTGCCGATTTGATCGGCCCCGAGGCGCAGTTGATCGAATACGGGGCCGGGTCCCTGCAAAAAGTACGTATCCTGCTCGATTCCATGAAAGATCCGGCGGCTGTGATTCCGCTCGATATTTCCCGTGAACACCTGATGGCCTCGGCAAACGTTCTCGCCGAAGAATATCCGCAGGTCGAAATTCTCCCGGTTTGCGCCGATTTTTCGACACCAACCCCCCTGCCACAACCGAGCAGTAACCCGGAAGCCAAGAAAGTCGGCTTTTTTCCCGGTTCGACAATCGGCAATTTCACCCCCGATGAAGCGGTCGGCTTTCTTGAAACCGTGGCCAATGATTTAGGCTCTGAGGGAGAATTCCTGCTCGGTGTCGATGTCAAGAAAGACGAATCGATCCTGCGCGCCGCCTATAACGACCGGGAAGGCGTCACCGCCGCCTTCAACATCAACCTTCTCAACCGCATCAACCGCGAACTGAAAGGGGATTTCGACCTTTCCCAGTGGCGCCACGACGCCATCTATAACGACGATCGCGGACGGGTCGAAATGCACCTGGTCAGCCAGTGCACCCAGACCGCCCATATCATGGATCAGCCATTTGACTTTACCCAGGGTGAGACGATCCACACCGAATCCTCGCATAAATACCATGTCGATGAATTCCTCGATCTGGCCTCCAGCGCGGGCTTTTCCTCTCTCCAGACCTGGATGGACAACAAGTCGATGTTCTCGGTTCACTATCTTAAAGTGGCCTGAAACGGCCGCATCCGATGAAGTTTGATCTTGATCGCGCGCGCCGCGAAACTCCCGGATGTGAAAACCGTATCCATTTCAACAATGCCGGCGCCGCCTTGATGCCGACACCGGTCATTGACGCCATGACCCGCCATATTGAGCGGGAAGCGGAAATCGGCGGCTATGAGGCGGCGGCAGAAGCCCAAACCGACGGGCGGCTTGATATTCACGGTGCGGCAGCGCGCTTTCTCAACGCCGGATCAGAGGAAATTGCCCTCGCCGAAAGTGCGACCCGGGCCTGGGACATGGCATTTTACGGCGCCGTCACCGGTCTCGGCCTGAAGGCGGGTGACCGGATTCTCACCTGCAGCGCCGAATATGCCAGCACCCAGATCGCTTTTCTGCAGGTTGCTAAACGTTGTGGTGTTGAAATCGTCCCGGTGCCCGACGATGAAAGCGGCCAGATTTCCCTAGAGCACCTCGAAGCGATGATATGCCCGCGCACCCGGCTGATCTCGCTGACCCATGTGCCGACCAACGGGGGGCTGGTTAATCCGGCTTCCGGTGTCGGCAGGATCGCGCGAAAAGCCGGAATTCCCTATTTTCTCGACGCCTGCCAGTCGGCGGGGCAAATCCCCCTTGATGTGGCGGCAATCGGCTGTGACGTTCTGACCTTCACCGGACGCAAATATCTGCGCGCCCCGCGGGGCACCGGTATTCTCTATATTCGCGGCGATTTCATGGAGCGCATCGAGCCGCCCTTTCTCGATCTTCACGCCGCCCCCCTGACATCCGCCGACACCTATAAAATCCACCCCGACGCCCGGCGCTTTGAGGCCTGGGAAACCAACGTTGCCGCGAAGGCCGGACTCAAGGCGGCGCTGGATTACGCCATGGACTGGGATGTGGCGGTACTGGCCGAACGGACCCGGGAACTGGGCGAGCTGTTGCGCCGCGGGCTTGATGCCATTCCCGGCATCAAGGTTCACGATCACGGTGCCGTCCTGTGCGGTATCGTCGGTTTTTCCCATGTCCGGCATGGGGCGGAAGAAATGTGCGCGGCCCTGGCGAGGGAAGGGGTCAATGTGCATGTCTCTCACCCCGCCAGCACCTGGACCGATTCGGCGCAGCGCAACCTGCCCCCATTGCTCAGGGCGTCGGTGCATTATTACAATAGCGAGGCGGAAATCGCGCGCTTTCTCGACATTCTCAAGGGCTTGGCGGAGACGGCCTGAAAATTCAGCCCGGTTCAACCCCGGCTTGCCGTTTCTGCGCCTCTTCACTCATCCGCAAGACGGTGTGGCGCGTATAAAACGGCATGAAGGCCGGACAGATTCCGTGGATAATGCTGATCAGACCGACCCAGACCAGCAAGAACCCGTTTTTGACGGCGAAAATGCAATGGGGCCAATAGCTTTTCCCGGCCTCAATGAGATGTTTCCGGCTGGCGGCGATCATGCGAGCAACTCCCTGAATTGAGAAAAGTCTTTCCCTGTTTTCATTTAAGGCCGATTGACGTTTGATGGGAATGGATTTTTTTCCGATTTCGGCCCATGCAAGCCGGAGACAGAGAGACACAGTCCTATGGAATCCTTAGACGCCCTTCTTGAACAGATCAACGGAATCATCTGGGGGCCGTTGATGCTGTTGGCGCTGTTCGGCACCGGGGTTTACTTAAGCCTCGGCCTGCGGCTTTTGCCGGTGCGCCGGATCGCCGCCGGCTTCCGGTTCATGGTTCGGGGTATGGCCCATGACAAACAGCGCGGGGCTGGGGACATCACCCCCTTTCAGGCGCTTAGCGTGGCAATTTCCGGCCAGATCGGCACCGGCAATATCGCCGGCGTCGCCACCGCCCTGACTCTGGGCGGGCCGGGGGCCATTTTCTGGATGTGGGTGACGGCCCTGGTCGGCATGGCGACGACCTTCTGCGAGGCCGTGCTGGCCGTGCATTTCCGCGAACGGGACATTGAGGGAAGGCATGTCGGCGGGCCGATGTATTATATCCGCAACGGACTGGGCCCGCGCTGGCACTGGCTGGCCTTTCTCTTCGCCCTGTTCACCACTTTTGCCGCTTTCGGCATCGGCAACACGGTGCAGAGTAATTCGCTCGCCCATGCCATTGACGAATCCCTCCACCTGCCGACCTGGGTGACGGGCCTCGGCCTTTCCGCTCTAATATTCACCGTCGTCATCGGCGGGGTGCGGCGCATCGGCGAATGGGCGGAACATCTGGTGCCACTGATGGGAGCGGTCTATCTGTTCAGCGGCGTGATCATTCTTTTTCTTCATGCGGGCCAGGTGCCGGCGGCGCTTTCAAGCATTTTCGCCGCCGCCTTTACCGGTGAAGCCGCCGGGGGCGGGGCCGTCGGGGGCGGGTTGTGGCTTGCCATCCGTTTTGGCGTTGCCCGGGGCGTCTTTTCCAATGAGGCCGGACTGGGCAGCACCCCAATCGCCCATGCCGCCGCCAAGACCCAAAGCCCCATCACTCAGGGGCTGATCGGCATGCTCGGCACTTTTTTCGATACCCTCGTGGTCTGCACCATCACCGCGCTGGTTATTCTCGTCACCGGCTCCATGGCAAGCGGCGAGACCGGCGCCGCGCTTTCCACCATCGCCTTTGCCGAAGGCCTGCCGGGGTTCGGCCATTTCGTCGTCACCTTTGGACTGGTGATTTTCGCCTTCACGACAATTCTGGCGTGGAGCTATTACGGCGAGCGGGCGGTCGAATTCCTCTTCGGTATCAAGGCCATTCCCCTCTACCGCGCGATCTGGATAATCCTCATCTTCATCGGCGCGGTCGCCAGCCTGGAGACTGTCTGGCTGTTGGCCGATATTATGAACGGCCTGATGGCCCTGCCCAACCTCTTCGCCCTGTTGCTGCTCTCGCCCATCGTCTTCACTCTGACCCGGACTTTCTTTCGCCAGCAGCCGTGATTGCGCCCGAGGCCGGGCTGTGGCAAAAGAAATATCAACACAGCACCACCAAAAGAATACCTAAAAAAGGAGAGCCCCGTGAACCAGTCAGAAATCGCCCGCGTCCAGAAATATTTGCGCGGCCTGTTCGGCTCGAACCAGATCAACCTTCAGGCCGAGGCCAGCAAGGATGGTTCCGTCGAGGTCAATGTCGGCGATGAATTTATCGGCGTCATCTACAGGGACGAGGAAGACGGCGAGGTTTCCTACGCCTTCAATATGGCGATCCTGTCCATGGACCTGCCCGAAGACTAAGCCGCCAGAACACCCCGCCAACTGCCTTAAGTGCTCTTTTGATGCCGAATTTTCCGCGCGCCGCCCTCGTCCTGACCCTCGCTCTTCTTGCCGGGCCGGGTTTTCTCGCCACAGCCCAGGCAGCCACCTTGTTGGCCCAGGCCGCCGACGCGCCTGAAATCGGCGACAGAAGCAACCTTGGTGATTTCAATGTCTGGCTTGCCGGGGTCCGCGCCGAGGCCCTGGAAAAAGGGATTTCCGAGGCCACCGTCAAGACCGCGTTGAGCGATTTGAAGCCGATTCCACGGATCATCGAGCTTGATCGCAAACAGCCTGAATTCACTCTCACCCTGACCCAGTATCTCAACCGCGTTGTGCCCGCCTCGCGGGTTAAAAAGGGACGGGCAAAACTGGCTGAAAACATTGAACTGCTCACCGCTCTGGAAGCGCGATACGGGGTGCCGGGACGCTATATCGTCGCCTTTTGGGGAATCGAAACCGATTTCGGTCGCATATCCGGCGGCTTTTCGGTGATCGCCGCCCTGGCCACGCTCGCCCATGACGGGCGGCGGAGCGCCTATTTTCGTAAAGAGTTGATGAACGCCCTGAAAATTATCGATGACGGCCATATCACCTCGGACAAGATGTCCGGCTCCTGGGCCGGGGCCATGGGCCAGACCCAGTTCATGCCGTCGACTTTTCTTTCCCATGCCACCGATTACAACGGCGACGACCGCATCGATATCTGGAATACCCGCGCCGATGCCCTGGCCTCGGGGGCCAATTACCTGAAAAAAGCAGGCTGGAATCCAGACCTCACCTGGGGCCGGGAGGTCCGCCTGCCCGAAAACTTTGATGCGACACTGGCGAGCAAAACCAACCGCCTGACCCTGGCCCAGTGGCAGGCGCTCGGCGTAACCAGGGTCGACGGCAGCCCGCTTCCCCAGCGTGACGGCATCAAGGGCCGCATCGTCCTTCCCGAAAGCAAGAGGGGGCCAAAAGACGGGAAGGGGCGGGCCTTTCTGGTCTATGATAATTTCGACGTCATTCTCGACTGGAACCGCTCGAATTTCTTCGCCATCGCCGTCGGCCAGCTTGCCGACCAGATAAAAACCCGGTAAAATCCCATATCCAGCAGTCATTCAGGATAAGCACGACTAGATGATGTGTTTTAAAAGCTTTTTCTCCGGTCGTTTTCCCCGCCGTTTCGCCTGTGCCTTTCCCCGCGCCGGGCTTTGTTTCGTCCTCTTTTCGGCGTTTTTGATCACCGCCTGCGCGGAAACCCAGCTTGTGGTTCACGCGACCAAAAAGCTCCAGTACAAGCCGGAAAAGAAAACCGGCGTTTACAAAGTCGGCGACCCCTATGAGGTCAACGATGTCTGGTACTACCCCAGCATTGATTACGAATATGACGAAACCGGGATCGCCTCGTGGTACGGCGAACAGTTTCACGGCGGCATGACGGCCAACGGTGAAACCTTCGACATGAACGCCATATCGGCGGCCCACAAGACCCTGCCCATGCCCAGTATTGTGCAGGTGACTAACCTTGAAAACGGCCGCTCGATTAAGCTGACGATCAATGACCGTGGGCCTTTCATCAATGGACGCATCCTCGACGCCTCGCGGCGCACGGCCCAGTTGCTCGGCTTTGAGAAACAGGGGACGGCCCGGGTACGGGTACAGATTCTGGCCGAGGAAAGCCGTCTGGCCGCCTATCAAAGTGCGCCGAAAGAACTGCGGGAAGAAGAGAAAATCAAAGTCACCGCGGTTGAAAGGGGGGTGGTTACAAGCGAATCCCTGGCCCCGCCGCCGGGCGCCAAAGCCGCCGCACCTGAAACAATTGCCGATGAGACGGAACCGGTTCTCCAATCAGCGCTGCCCGAAATGGGTGATGGCGAAACCCTGGCGGCAGTGGAAGAAAAACCAAGTGAACCCGAGATTACCCAAAAATATGTCAGGCCGACCAACCTCTATATCCAAGCCGGGGCCTTTACCAAGGTCGAAAATGCCTATCGCATACAAACCGAGATATCCCAGATCAGTCCGGCCCAGATCACCGAGGCCAGGGTCGGTGCTCAAACCTATTTCCGGGTGCGGGTCGGCCCCTTTCGAACCGTAGAACAGGCCGACGGTGTCCTCGACAGCGTCATCAATGCCGGGTACAAGAATGCCCGGTTGATCGTCGAATAGGGATTCATTCAGGCCGTCTCTTCACCGAGACATAACCCCCGACGCGGACAGGATTATACCCTTGAAGATGTTTTTCATTTATTCCCGTTTTTGCCGCCACCTGTTGCCGCTGCTGGCGCTCACCGCATTTTTGCTCGCCCCACACCAGGCCAGGGCCATCGAAACCGCGGCCAAAGAGGCCTTTCTGGTCGATTTTGAAACCGGGGCCGTGCTTCTTGAAAAGAACGCCGACACTCCCATGCCGCCCTCGTCGATGAGTAAAATGATGACCATCTTCATGGTTTTCGAACAGCTCCGCGACAGTAGCCTGTCCCTTGACGACCAACTGCCGGTCAGCGTCAAGGCCTGGCGCAAGGGGGGCTCGAAAATGTTCGTCCGCGAAGGCGACAATGTCACGGTCGAGGATCTCATCAATGGCGTCATCGTCCATTCCGGCAATGACGCCTGTATCGTTATCGCCGAAGGACTGGCCGGCAGCGAGGAGGCCTTTTCCGAAGCCATGACCCTGCGCGCCCGCGAACTGGGTCTTGAGAACAGCTATTTCAAGAATTCCACCGGCTGGCCCCATCCCGAACATGTAATGACCGCCCGCGATCTGGCCCGACTGGCCGAACTGACGATCCGCGAATTTCCCGAATATTATCATTTTTACGCCAAAAAGAGCTTTCAATACGGCAAAATGGACCCTCAGCCCAACCGTAACCCGCTTCTCTATAAGCCCCGCATGAATGCCGACGGGCTGAAAACCGGTCATACGGAAGTCGGTGGTTTTGGTCTTACCGCTTCGGCGGAAAGGGACGGGCGACGCCTCATCATGGTCTTGAACGGCATGTCCAGCATCAAGGAAAGAGCGCGGGAATCAGAGCGTATTCTCGATTGGGGATTCCGCGAATTCAACAATTATGCCCTCTTTACCGCTGGAGAGAGCGTTACCCAGGCCGACATCTGGCTCGGCTCTTCGCCAACGGTGCCGCTGGTGATCGATGAGAATCTGGTCATTACACTTCCCCGCAAGGCACGCCGGGGCATGGTCGCCAAGGTGATCTATGACGGGCCGGTGCCGGCGCCGGTCGCAACCGGTGACAGGCTCGCCCGTTTGGTCATCACCGCCCCGGATTCCGAGACCATCGAAATTCCCCTCTATGCCGGAGCCGATGTCGCCCGTCTGGGGCCTTTGGGCCGGATCCAGGCGGCACTCGGCTATCTGCTCTGGGGTTCTCTGGTCATGAGTGAACCGCAAGGAAGCAACTGATGGCCCGGATGCGATGAGCAGGGGGCTTTTCATCACCCTGGAAGGCGGCGAGGGGGCGGGCAAATCGACCCAGGTCGCGCTCTTGGCCCAGGCCCTTGAAGCGACCGGCATCAAAGTTCTGACTACCCGCGAACCCGGCGGCTCAAAAGGCGCCGAGGATATCCGCAAACTGCTGGTTGAAGGCGAGATCGGCCGCTGGACGCCGATGGCCGAAACCCTTCTTCTGCTGGCCGCCCGCGCCGACCACCTGACCCGCAAGATACGCCCGGCTTTAGAAGAAGGCGCCTGGGTGATCTGCGACCGCTTTGCCGATTCAACCATCGCCTATCAAGGCGTCGGTCTGGGTCTCGGCATCGACGTTGTTCAAAGCCTCTCGGACATGGTTCTCGGCGATATCCGCCCGGACCTCACCCTTATTCTCGACCTCGGCGTCGAGACAGGGCTGGCCCGGGCCGGAAAAAGGCAGGGGGACGATCATCGATATGAGCGCATGGGCGAAGATTTTCACCACCGTCTGCGCCAGGGGTTCCGCGACATCGCCGAGCGCGAACCCGGACGCTGCGCAGTCCTCGACGCCGAGGGATCGGTGGCCAACATTCACCGGGATATTCTGGCCGCCATTGCCGACCGCCTGAAGGTTGATCTCATCCCGGCACCTTCTCCGGAAGGATCGTAGAATGAGCGCCGAACCGGAACCGGGCGAGGAATTTCCCCCGCCACCGCGCCGCAATCCCCTGCTTTTCGGCCATCAAAAGGCTGAAGCCCTGATGCGCAGCCAGTTTGAAGGCGGGCGCTTTCACCATGCCTGGATTCTCGGCGGGCCGCCGGGGATCGGCAAGGCGACCCTGGCCTATCGCTTTGCCCGTTTCATCCTCGCCGGGGGGAATGTCGAAGGTGCGGACCTTTTCGCCGGGGAGGATCAAGCTGCCGATAGCGGTCTTTTCATTGATTCCGAGACGTCGATCTTTCGCCGCATAGCGGCCAGCGGTCACCCGGATTTGAAAACCGTCGAGCGCGGACTTGACCCCAAGAGCGGACGGATGCGCAGCACCATCACCGTCGATGATGTGCGAAAGGTCAGTGATTTTCTCCACAAGACGCCGGGGGAAGGGGGCTATCGGGTGGTCGTCGTCGATACCCTCGACGAGATGAACCGCAACGCCGCCAATGCCCTTTTAAAAAGCCTTGAAGAACCACCGCCCAACACCGTGTTGCTGCTGGCCAGCCATGCGCCGGGGCGGTTGCTGCCGACAATCCGCTCACGCTGCCGCATGCTGCGGCTCTCACCCCTCAATGAACCCGATTTCGCAAAAGCCGTATCGGCCCTCGATCCGGACCTCTCAAAGACCCAGATCACCGATCTCCACCGGATTTCGGGAGGCAGTCCCGGCGAGGCCCTGTGCCTGATGGAGGAAGGCGGAATTGAGCTTTATGGCGAGATGATCGACCTTATCGAAACCCTGCCTGATACGGATAGCGCCGCCCTCCTTGCTCTTGCCGATCGGGTGTCCCGTAAAGAAGGCGAGGCGGCGTTCAGGACCCTGACCACGCTGCTCAGTGAGTGGCTGGGGCGGCTGGTGCGCTTCGGGGCGCTGGGAAGTGGTGCGAGAGAGGACCAGGAAGCGCGTTTGATGGCCCGGCTTGCCGGTGCGCGCAGCCTTGATCAATGGGTAGAGGTATGGGAAAACCTGCAACGTCTGTTCATCAAGACGGACAGCGTTTATCTCGACCGCCGAGCGGTCGTTCTCTCTGCTTTTTCCACCCTGGAGAAGGCGGCGCGCCCCAGGGCCTGAAGCGGTCTTGAGTAAATGCGTCGCCGTTAAAGAAAATATGGCCGACCACAAGCCTTTTTACGTCACCACCCCGATCTATTACGTCAACGATGCGCCCCATATCGGCCATGCCTATACGACTCTGGCCTGCGACGTGCTGGCCCGCTTCAAGCGTCTCGACGGCTATCAGGTCAAATTCCTTACCGGCACCGACGAACACGGCCAAAAGGTCGAAAAAGCCGCCGAAGCCGCCGGTATTCCGCCCCAGGAGTTCGTCGATAAGGTTTCGGCCAATTTCCGCCATCTGGCCCAGGCGATGAATTTTACCAATAGCGACTTTATCCGCACCACCGAACCGCGGCACAAAAAGGCGGTTCAGGAATTGTGGCGGGTGTTGAAAGAAAAAGACGAGATTTACCTGGACAGCTATGCCGGCTGGTATTCGGTGCGCGACGAGGCTTTTTACGGCGAAGGTGAATTGGTCGACGGCGAGGGCGGCAAAAAACTGGCACCGAGTGGGGCGGAAGTGGAATGGGTGGAAGAGCCGAGCTATTTCTTCCGGCTGTCGAAATGGCGGGAGCGTCTGCTCGATTTTTATGACAAGCACCCGGATTTCGTTCAGCCCAAAAGCCGCATGAACGAGGTTAAAAGCTTCGTCAAAGGCGAGGGCGAAGGCGCCCTGCGCGACCTTTCAGTATCAAGAACCAGCTTCAAATGGGGGGTCGGCGTGCCCGACGATCCGGACCATGTGATGTATGTGTGGATCGACGCCCTGACCAACTATCTCACCGCCATCGGCTATCCCGATATGCAAAGCGCCGAATTCCAGACCTTCTGGCCCGCCGACCTGCACATGGTGGGGAAAGACATCCTGCGTTTTCACGCCGTCTACTGGCCGGCCTTCCTGATGGCCGCCGGGATTGAGCCGCCCAAGCGCGTCTTTGCCCATGGCTGGTGGACCAACGAAGGAGAGAAAATCTCAAAGTCCCTGGGCAACGTCATCGATCCGTTCGAGCTGATCGAGACATACGGGCTGGACCCGGTACGCTTTTTCCTCCTGCGCGAAGTCCCCTTCGGCAAGGACGGCGATTTCTCCCATGCCGCTCTGGTGGGTCGGATGAACAGCGAACTGGCCAACGATCTGGGCAATCTGGCCCAGCGCGTGCTCTCGATGATCTTTAAGAACTGCGACGCGAAAGTGCCGGAACATGGGGAATTTACCAAGGAAGACAGTGATCTTCTCAACGCCGCGGCCGGCCTGATCAACCCTCTTAGAACGGAAATGGACAATCAGGCCTTTCACGAGGCTTTGGAAGCGGTCTGGGTCATCATTCGCATGGCCAACAAATATGTCGATGATCAGGCCCCCTGGGGGCTGAAAAAGACCGACCCGGCGCGTATGGCGAGCGTTCTTTATGTGCTTGCCGAAACCATCCGTCACATCGCCATCCTGCTTCAGCCCTTCATGCCCGAATCCACGGCCAAAATGCTCGACCAATTGGCTATCCCCGAGAATGCCCGCGATTTCGCCTCTGTTTGTCCCGATCACGCCTTGAAACCCGGCACCAGCCTCCCCAAACCGGAAGGGGTGTTTCCGCGTTTCGTAGAAGAAGGGGAAGAGGGCGGTAAATGACCGGTATTCTGGTGGACAGCCACTGCCATCTCGATTTCCCCGATTTTGCAGAGGAACGCGAAGAGATCATCAACCGGGCGCGGGATGCCGGTGTCGCCTATATGCTGACCATCAGCACCCACTTGTCGCGTTTTCCCGGTGTCCGCGCCATTGCCGAGGAACATGACGGTATCTGGTGCTCTCTCGGCGTTCACCCCCATGAGGCCGACAAGGAGGCCGATGCCGCCACACCTGAACGATTGGTTGAGCTCTCAAACCACCCCAAGGTGATCGGTCTGGGCGAGACCGGGCTTGATTATTATTACGAACACAGCGAGCGCGGCCGCCAGCAGGAGAGTTTCAGAAACCATCTGGCGGCGGCCCGGGAAACCGGTCTGCCGGTGATCGTCCATACCCGCTCGGCCGATGAGGACACCATCAAAATACTCCAGGAGGCGGTCGCAAAGGGGCCCCTTACAGGCCTCATCCATTGCTTTAGCTCAAGCCGGGAATTTGCTGAAAAAGCTATAGAACTTGGGTTTTATATTTCCCTTTCCGGGATCGTCACCTTCAAGAATGCGGATGAATTGCGCGCCATCGCCGCCGATCTGCCTCTGGACCGGATTCTGGTTGAAACAGACGCCCCTTATCTCGCCCCTATGCCCAAACGGGGCAAGCGCAACGAGCCGGCCTTTACCGCCCATACAGCAGCGCTGGTCGCCGGGATTAAGGGTATCAGCGCCGCCGACCTGGCCACCGCGACGACGGAGAATTTTTTCCGCCTCTTCACCAAGGCCGAGCGGATACCCGGAGACATCATTCCCGCAGACGAAGCGGCATCCCCATGAAGGTCACCATTCTCGGTTGCGGCGGCTCGGGCGGGGTCCCCCTGATCGGCGACGACTGGGGCCAATGCGACCCGAAAAACCCCAAAAACCGCCGTTTGCGCGCCTCGATTCTGGTCGAAGCGGAGGATACGGCCCTGCTCGTCGATACTTCGCCGGACATGCGCCAACAGTTTCTGAACCATCGGATCCGCCACATCGACGCGGTGCTTTATACCCATGCCCATGCCGACCATATTCACGGCATCGATGAATTGCGGCCGGTTAACCGCCTGATGGAGCGTGATATCGACATTTACGCCGACCGGGCGACTCTCGACGCCATCGGTCAGCGCTTTGGCTATGTCCTTGAGCCCTTAGCGCCTGAGGCAAAGGGCTTTTATTACAAGCCTTGTCTGGCGCCCCATGAGATCGACGGGCCTTTTAGCGTTAACGGGATTGACATCGTGCCCTTCACCCAGGGCCACGGCTTTATGGATACCCTGGGTTTCCGCTTCGGTCCGGCGGCCTATTCGACCGATGTGGTGGAGCTGTCGGATTACGCCTTTAAAGCCTTGCAGGGGGTTGAAGTATGGATCGTCGATTGCCTGCGCGAGCGCCCCCATGTCACCCATGCCCATCTTGAAAAGACCCTGGCCTGGATTGAGCGGGTCGCCCCGAAACGGGCCATTTTGACCCATATGAACCATGAGGTGGATTACCAGACCTTCAAGGCGCGCCTGCCGGCCGGTGTCGAGCCGGCCTATGACGGTCTGGTGGTCGAGGTTTAAGGGTAAACAGCCTAAGCCGTCTAAACCGTCCGGGCGGATTGCTTGAGGGAAAGCGCCATCATCGCCATCGACATGCCGGTCATCATCATGTTGACGCCGAACAGCAGGCCGATTGCCCAGGCGGTCGCCTCGGGCCAGGCCGACAGCAGGATGACGCCAACCAGAATGCCGGTCAGGCCGCTGACGAATATCCATTTCCAGCTTGGAAACGGCCGCATCATGAAGGCCAGCGCCACCTCGAACAGACCGCCGATCAGAAAAAAGAAAATCAGCAGCACGGTGATCGTCACAACGCCTTGATGGGGAAAGACCAGCATCCACACCCCGATAAAAAGGGCGAAAAGAGCGGTAATCGCCGAATAGGCGATTTCAGGGCCGGTATGGCTGGTAATCGCCCGCAGGCCCATGACAATGCCGACCAGGGTAATCAACCAGCCGATAACCAGCTCAATGCCGATGGAGAAGGGGCCGGGAAGCATAATCGCCAGCACCCCGATGAGCATAAAAACCATTCCCTCGACAAAAAACATCCGCCAGTGGCGACGCATCATCAATGCCATGTTTCCCCCGAAATCTTCATCATGCCGATTATCGCTGGTCATTTTTCACCCCCGGTTTTCCTTATTTTTTTAACCCCATACATCATATATACAGCATAATTCATTGTTTAATATAATTATCTTATGTTGCGTCATTATTTTCCATAATATATATTATGCGTTTTTTAGGTTGGTTGCGTAAGGCAGCCAAAAGCTGGCGGAACCACGTGATGGCGCCACCCCGCATTGGCGCCACCCCGCGATGGCGAATACTCCGCCCCTTTAAAAATTCGGCCGCGTAAAAAACCTGAGCCGCGTGTAATTCGGTCGGGAAAAGATAATGAGCCACGCACCATTGGGACAACTCAGGTTGCGGGTAATTGAAGCCGGAATGAAAGCCAGGGCGGAAAAATATCGCCGATGTTATTTTTTCGAAGCGGATTGGGGCGTCTTTGCCTTTGCGCCGCTGCTCACATTGACGACCTGAAGACCGGTAACAAGCGGAGTTTTAAACTGGGCATTGGTCAGGGCGAGCAGTTTCTTCCTGTATTGACCAGGTTTGAAGACGTCCCCCTTGTCGAGATACGACATCCGCTTGTGAAGTTCGGTGTAAATGGCGTCGCGGATGCGCGGTTCCATTTTCTTGATTTTACGCAAATCGCCCGATTTACGATAGGTAAACGTGACCTTGATCAGGGATTTATTCAAAACCTTGCCGTTCTTGATCTGCTGAACCTGAAACGGTTCAGTGGCATAGGCATAGACGGCAGCCCTCTTCTTCTCGGCCGCCTCCTTCTGGACTTGATAATCATCCGTATAAGTGGCGAATTTATAGTAGCTGGCCCCCGCACCCAGGGTGCCAAGGCCGACAAAGACCCAAGCCACGAACACAACAGGTTTCATTAAAAGCCAATCCCCGAAATAAGCGCACAGCGCCCGCCCCAAAAGCCACCCTCTAAAAGGCTTTTGAAAAAGCACCGTCAGCTAGTTTGCCTGCCCCTATTAACACTTCTTTTACCACGTTTTGGGCTCGAATCAATTCACTTGACGTCATCTGCAAAACCATAAGTTGCAGAATTTTCCTCTAAAGTGAATTTCATCGGCACCCGGCACCCGGATATGCCCAATGAGATAAAACAGCAGCTTTAAGTGATTACATATGTATTCACCCTGCCGTTTCAAGCCTTTACATGGGGTTTATATCTGTCTCACCTCATTCGCAAACTGCTTATGCAGATTTTTCCCGGCCAAATGTGACGCCGGCGAAACGAAAAGCTCCGAACTTTCGCCGCCAAAACCCGGCAACTGACCGGGGCTGGTATTGTTTTAGCAATTCAGAATGGCGTTTTTTCTCATTGTCCGCTTCGTCATTGGCCGTCTTCCCAATTGCATTTCCCACCCCACCGGGCGATGAATGGGGCCTGTTCAATCCTTGCCTGACGGGGCCCTGCCGTGACCAACCAAAAACCACCCCCCTCTCCCTCTTCCAGCCCTGTTTCCGCCTTATCACCAGCCTCATCGGCTATCGACCGGCTGGTCGAGGTGATGGCGCGGCTGCGCGACCCGCAAACCGGCTGTCCCTGGGACAGGGAACAGACCTTTCGCACCATCGCCGCCTATACAATCGAGGAATCCTACGAGGTCGCCGAAGCGATCGAGGAAGGCGACCCCAAGGCCCTTAAGGAAGAACTCGGCGATCTGCTTTTTCAGGTGGTTTTCTATGCCCAGATGGGCCGTGAAGAAGGGGTTTTTGACTTTCAAACCATTGCCGAGGCCATCGCCGACAAGATGATCCGCCGCCATCCCCATGTCTTTGGCGATACCACCCATGCCGACATTGAGGCCCAGACCCAGGCCTGGGAGGCCCAGAAAGCGGCCGAGCGCCAGGATAAAATGAAGCTGAAGGGACGCGAACCAAGCCTTCTCGACGATGTGCCGGCGGCCCTGCCCGCCCTCATGCGGGCTGAAAAACTGCAAAAACGCGCCGCACGGGTCGGCTTTGACTGGCCCAACCCTGGCGAAGTGCTCGACAAGATTGAAGAGGAAGTAGCCGAATTGAGGGCCGAAATCGGTGAAAACGGCCAGATCGATCGCCAGGAAGACGAGATCGGCGACCTTATCTTCGCCTTGTCCAACCTTGCCCGGCACCTGAAAATCGATCCCGAATCGGCGCTCAGACGCACCAATGCCAAATTCGAGCGGCGCTTTCGCCGTATAGAAAGCCTGCTTAAAGAGCAGGGCCAAACCCCGGTTGAGGCAAGTCTTGAAGAAATGGAAGGCTTGTGGAACCAGGCCAAAGGCGAGGAGAAGTCTTAAAGCACCCTTCTCTTTTCCAAGCCCCAAGGCCCCCCTTTTCTCACCCCTTGCCCCGGCTCCACCCGGCGGTTATTGTTGCGCCGCAACATCGCCTAGGGAGCAGACATGTCGCAGCCATCTCTCGCTTTTATCGGTCTCGGCACCATGGGCTATCCCATGGCCGGCCATCTTGCCGGCGCCGGTTACCCGGTTTGCGTCTGTAACCGCAGCGCCGAAAAAGCCGCCAAATGGATCACCGAATTTAGCGGCAGGACCGCCGATACACCGCAAATGGCAGCCAAAGGCGCCGAGTTCGTCTTTACCTGCGTCGGCAATGACGATGATCTTGGCGCTGTCACCCTGGGCGAAAACGGTGTCCTTTCGGCCATGGCCTCGGGCGCGGTGCTGGTCGATCACACCACGGCGTCCGCCGGGATGGCGCGTAAAATTGACGCCGCCGCGGCCAAGATGGATATCGGCTTTCTCGACGCCCCGGTATCTGGCGGCGAGGCCGGGGCCGTAAACGGCGCCCTGACCGTCATGGTTGGTGGAAAACCAGAGGTTTTCGACCGCGCCCGGCCGCTGATTGAGGCCTATGCCCGGGCCGTAACGCATATGGGACCCGTCGGGGCCGGACAGATGACCAAGATGGTCAACCAGATCTGTGTTGCCGGGCTTTTGCAGGGTCTGGCCGAGGGATTGGCCTTCGCCGAATGCGCCGGGCTGGAGGGTGAAAAAGTCGTCGAGGTGATCTCGAAGGGTGCTGCCGGCTCCTGGCAGATGGATAACCGGGCCCTGACCATGCTGAAGCGTGAATTCGATTTCGGATTCGCCGTCGACTGGATGCGCAAGGATCTCGATATCTGTCTGGCCGAAGCCGCCGACAACGGCGCCGAACTGCCGATCACCGAAACGATCAATAAGTTCTACAAGGAGGTTCAGGAAATGGGCGGCGGCCGTAAGGATACGTCCAGCCTCATCGAACGCCTGAACCGGAAACAATCGAGCGGGAAAAAATAAGCCATGTCCGTGCAGGCCCTTTACAGCGGCGACAAGCCGCCCTCAAACGATGATTTGAAATGCATTGCCGAATTGGTGGACCGGGCCCGCATCGCCATGGATGTGTTTTCAAGCGCCAGCCAGGAGCGCCTCAACGAAGCGGTGACCGCCCTCGCCTGGGCGCTTTATGACGAAAACCACGCCCGGGAGCTGGCCGAGATTGCCCTGCGCGACAGCGAGCTGGGCAATATTCCCGACAAGATCGACAAGGTGCGGCGCAAGACATTCGGCGCCTTGCGCGATCTCATGGGCGTGCGCTCAACCGGCATTATCGAGGAAGACATAGAGCGCGGGACCGTCACCTATGGCAAGCCGGTGGGCGTTGTCGCCGCGATCTGTCCCAGCACCAACCCCGCATCGACCGCCGGCAACAAGGCGATGATGGCACTTAAAGGCGGCAATGCCGTCATCCTCGCCCCCTCGCCCCTGGGCTATACGACCACCGCAAAGGCGGCTGAATTCATGCGCTTGGGCCTTGAAAAAATCGGCCTCCCCATTGATCTGGTGCAGGTTCTGCCGCTGCCCGTCGGCAAGGCCCGCACCGGCGCCCTGATGGAGGCCTGCGATCTGGTGGTTGCTACGGGATCGGCGGATAATGTTGAACGCGCGGCGCGCTCCGGCACACCCGATATCGGCGTCGGCACCGGCAACGTGCCGGTCATTGTTGACGCCAGCGCCGACATCACCGCCAGCGCCGCCGCCATCAGCGCCTCGAAAACCTATGACAATGCCACCTCATGCTCGTCTGAAAACGCCCTTGTCGTTCTCGACCAGGTGTATGACGCCACCCTGGACGCCCTTGCCGGGCAAGGCGGGTATCTTCTCGACCGGCAACAAAAAAAGGCGCTGGAAAATGTCCTCTGGCAAGGGGGAAACCTTAACCGTGACCTCATCGCCCGGGACGTCACCACCCTGGCCGAGGCCGCCGGCCTTGGAGAGCAGGCCTCAAAAGCTAAATTTTTTCTCGTCGAGGAAAGCGACAGCGGGCCGGGCCATCCCTATTCGGGCGAAAAACTGTCGCTGATCCTGACCGTCTACCGGGCAGCGGATTTCGACGCCGCCATCGGGCGGGTCGATTCAATCCTCGCCTATCAGGGCAAGGGACATTCCTGCGGCATTCACACAAACGACCCGGAACACGCCCGCAAACTGGCGGCGCACATCCCGGTCGCCAGAGTGCTGGTCAACCAGCCCCATGCGCTCTCCCATGGCGGCAGTTTCGAGAACGCCCTGCCCTTTACCCAATCCATGGGCTGCGGCACCTGGGGCGGCAATTCAATTTCGGAAAATCTCAACTACCGGCATTTTCTCAACCTCACAAGATTGGTGACGAAAATCCCCATGGACAAGCCGCTCGAAGACGATCTGTTCGGCGAACACTGGGAAAAATTCGGCCACTAATCTAAGTTAGTGGCCGACGGCCTTGTCCGTGAGTGAGGCGGGCTCGTCCTCACCCTCTTCCCCCTCCCCTTCAATGGCGGCAAAACAGCCGGGGAATTTTTTGGCGAAACGGGCCAGATCGGCGTTCTCAAGGGACACCGTAAGATGGGCGTGTTCTTCGGTATCAAAGCGCGTTTCAACCCGGCCATGGCTGTAAAGCCAGGCGATGGGCGCCCCCTCGGCAAGGGAAATCGTGAATTCACCGAGATGCCTGCGCTGGGCCAGGGCGCTATCGATGAGGGCCAGAAGATCGTCGCACCCGGTCCCGGTCAATGCCGAAAGCGCCACCGATTCCGGTGATCTTGCGGCGCGGGTTTCGATGGCCGCCTTTTCGTCTTTGTCCTCGATCAGATCTGTCTTGTTCCAGACCTCGATCCAGCCCCTGGAATTTTCAGTGTCTTCGGTTTGAGGATCGAGACCGAGATCGGCCAGAACCGCAAGCACGTCCGATTTCTGGCTTTCGGTTTCAATGTGGGCGATGTCGCGCACATGGACGACGATATCGGCCGCGATCACTTCTTCCAATGTGGCGCGAAAAGCGGCGACCAGGGTCGTCGGCAGATCGGAGATAAATCCCACCGTATCGGAAAGGATGATTTCCTGACCCGAGGGAAGACGCAATCCGCGCATGGTCGGATCGAGAGTGGCGAAGAGCAGGTCTTCGGCATAGACCTCGGATTTGGTCAAGCGGTTGAACAGGGTTGATTTTCCGGCATTGGTATAGCCGACCAGAGCGACCACCGGATAGGGCACCCTTTTTCGCGCCTGACGATGAAGGGCGCGGGTCCGCTTGACCTCTTCCAGTTCGCGTTTAAGACGGGTTATGCGCTCGGAAATCTGACGGCGATCAGACTCGATCTGGCTTTCCCCCGGCCCGCCCATGAAACCAAAGCCGCCGCGCTGACGCTCAAGATGGGTCCAGGAACGCACGAGGCGGCTTTTCTGGTAACTGAGCGCCGCCAGTTCGACCTGAAGCACGCCTTCTTTGGTCCGCGCCCTTTCACCGAAGATTTCCAGAATAAGGCCGGTGCGGTCGATGACCTTGCAGCTTAAGGCCTTTTCAAGATTGCGTTGCTGAATAGGGGTGAGTGCCGCATCGACCACTGTCAGATCTATTTTTTCAACCTTGATGACATTGGCGAGGCGTTCGATCACCCCCTTGCCGAACAGGGTTGCCGGGCGCGGCCTGTCCAGACGGATAGTCTGGACATTAATAACATCGAGATTGATGGCATGGGAGAGGCCGACAATTTCAGCCAGACGGGCCTCCGGATCGGCCAGTATGCGGGAAATGTCAGCCGTTTTTTCGGCAGGCTTACGGAAAATAACGGGATGGAGGGCGAGGGCGCGCGAGGTCATTGAACCCGCCCTAACCCAAAGCCCGGCACAGGGGAAACCTTCCCACCAAAGGCAGGAGCAAAAACAAGGGGCTTAACGAAGGACAGAGTCTTCAGCTCAGTCTTCGCCTTCATTCTCCTCACCAGCCTCGGGCTCATAAAGCTGCACCGGCGCGGCCGGCATGATGGTCGACACCGCATGCTTGTAAACAAGCTGCGAATGGGCGTCACGCCGCAGAAGAAGTGAAAAATTGTCAAAGCTTGTGATTATACCTTGAAGCTTTACGCCGTTTACGAGAAAAACCGTAACCGCTGTCTTGTTTTTACGGACGTGATTTAGAAACACATCCTGTACGTTCTGCGTTTTATCCGCAGTCATTTTTACCTCCCCCCAATCTTATTATTCTTTATTGGGTCAGTTTTTTTGGTCCCGATCCCCCGATCAGGAACTTACACAGCCCTCCCGGCTGCCAAGCACAATCAACAACTATATATGCATTTTGTATGAAATTCCTAGAGGTTGAGTGAAATCACTGAAAATCAGACAATCTCTAAAGTGAGAAATTCTGCCCCGCCTAAGCGAATTCGCCCGTAATCCGAACTCAGTTACCCTCTTTTTGAAGGTCCATATAAGCAAGATAAGCCCGGTGCAGATCGAGGGTAACCGGGCCGGGCTTTCCATTGCCGACGGGGGTCTTGTCGATCTTGACGATCGGCACGATAAAGTTGGTGGTGCCGGTAAGAAAGGCTTCATCGGCACCCAATGCTTCTTCCAAAGTAAAGGGCCGCTCGACGAGCTTTAACCCCTGTTCCCTGATCAGGGCGAGAACCGCGCGGCGCGTAATGCCGGAAAGAATGGAATTATTGGCCGGGTGAGTAATGATTTCACCCTCACCGGTAACAATCCAGGCGTTAGAAACCGAGCCTTCGGTTACTTCGCCCGAAGCGTTGATCTGCCAGGCTTCAAAAGCGCCGGCCTCTTTTGCCCGTTGTTTACCCATCACATTGGGAAGGAGGGCAATCGTCTTGATGTCGCAGCGTTGCCAGCGGATATCGGGAATAGTGATGACCCGGACACCCTTTTCCATCACTCGTCGGTCATAGGGCCGGGCCCGCGACGCCGTTACCACCACGCTCGGCCGCGCATCATCAGGATAGACATGGTTACGCGGCGCCACCCCGCGGGAGACCTGGATATAAAGATAGCCGTCGGTGAGCCGGTTCCGTCTCAAGCATTGAGCGAGAATAACGCCGAAAGCCGAACCGGAGAAAGGACGCTTGATCGACAATTCATCAAGGGAGCGCTCCAGACGCTCCATATGTCCCTCAAGGTCGATGATACGGCCGGAGCGTACCCAGATGACTTCATAAACCCCGTCGGCAAACTGATATCCCCTGTCCTCAATAGAAACCGCCGCCTGATCACGGGGCAGATAACGGCCATTTACATAGGCGATGCGGGGCATCTGAAATCCTTTGCAGAGAGAAAGACGAGGTTTGATTTAGATATAAAGGAACAACGCCGGTGTAAAGGGCCGGGCGGGAATACGCCCTAGAAAAATTCCAGCCGCACCGAGAACATCTTTTCAACTTTTTTCACCGCTGCGGTGGCGGCGAACAGGATCACCCGGTCATCCGCCTTCACCTCGGAGGCGCCGGTGGGGATAATCACCTCGCCCTCACGGACCAGCGCCCCGATCATAACATCATCGGGCAATTCGATATCCTTGATGGCGCGACCGACCAGGGGGGACGTTTCCAGGGCTTCAAGCTCAATAACCTCACCGACGGTCTCGCCCAGGGAATGGACGGACATGACACGACCGCGACGGACATGCTGGAGAATTGTCGAAACGGTGGTGGCGCGGGGGTCAATGACGACATCGATTCCAAGATCGGTAATTAACGGGCCGTAGGTCATTTTATTAACCAGTGTCAGGGCGCGTCTGGCTCCGTAACGTTTGGCCAGCAGACTCGAGAGAATGTTGATCTCGTCGTCATTGGTGACCGAAATCACCGCCTCCGTATCGCCGATATGGGCCTCGCTCAGTACTTCCGGATCAAGTGCATCACCATGAAACACAAGGGCGTCGCTGAGCGCCTGGGCGGCATTCTTTGCCCGTCCCTCGTCGATCTCGATAATCTTGAGCTTCATGCCGGGATAGTTTTCACCGATGAATCTGGCGAGATAAATGCCTATGTTTCCACCGCCGATGATAAGAACCCGGCGGGCTTCTATTTCTTCATGGCCGAAAGCCAGCATGGCGCGGGCGACGTGATTGTCGGCAGCGACGAAATAAACCTCGTCGCCGGGCAGCATCTGTTCGGCGCCATCGGGAACGATAAGCTTGTCTTCGCGCATAATTCCGACAACCAGAATATCGAGATCAGGAAACAGACCGGCCAATTGCTTTAAGGGCGTATTGATGACCGGACAGTTTTCGTCGCATCTAACACCGATAACGCGCACCTTGCCGTCGGCAAAAGGTATCGAGTTGAAAGCGCCGGGAATCTGGAGCCGACGGAGGATGGCGCGGGCAACCTCAATTTCAGGCGAAATAATGACGTCGATCGGCATATTGTCGCGGCTGAAAAGATCGGCCCAGATTGGATTGAGATAACTCTGCTCACGAACCCGGGCGATTTTGGTCGGCACTTTGAAAATCGAATGGGCAACCTGGCAGGCGACCATATTCACTTCGTCGGCATAGGTGACGGCGACGATCATGTCGGCGTCTTCGGCCCCGGCCTGTTCAAGCACATCGGGCTGGGAGGCGAAACCGACGATGCCGCGCACCTCGAGACTGTCGCTCAATTTGCGGATCAGCTCCGGCGAATTGTCGATAACAGTAATGTCGTTATTTTCCGACGCCAGATGGCGAGCGATGCTCGAACCGACCTGACCGGCGCCACAAACAATTACTTTCATCTGCCCCTCTTCTCACGATTGGCGCAAGTCTTGCCGATTGAAGGCGCAAGAGCAAGGCCCGGTTTTTAAATCCGGAGCAAAGCCGCCCTATTGACGGGTGGTATCGGATGTATTTTCCGGCGGTGAGTCCTCAACTACCTGACGGTCACTGATTTTAATGCCCAAAGACTTGAGCTTACGGTGCAGGGCAGAGCGTTCCATACCGATAAAACTGGCGGTGCGGGAAATATTGCCGCGAAAACGCGTCACCTGGGCCATCAGATAATCGCGCTCAAAGGATTCCCTGGCCTCGCGAAGGGAGAGACCGAGAAGATCCTCGTCTTTTTCCAAACCCGCGGCAGACGGAATCTTGCCGGTAATCTCAGGCGGCAGCATGTCGGGCTTGATTTTATCCTCGGCATTTCCGGTCGCCATAATGAGCAACCAGTCGATCAGGTTACGGAGCTGGCGGACATTTCCCGGCCATTCATAAGCCTGCAGGGTGGCAAGCGTATCCTCGCGCAGAATTCGCACCGGAAGACCGGCCTTTTGCGCCCCAATTTCCATGAAATGGGAAACCATCTCCGGTATATCTGCGGCGCGTTCGGCCAGGGAGGGAATTTTCAGAGGCACGACATTAAGCCGGAAAAAGAGGTCTTCGCGAAAATGACCCGCCGACATTTCCTCTTCAAGATTTTTATTTGACGAGGACAGAACACGCACATCGACCTCGACCGGATGGCTGCTGCCGACCCTTGTAAAGCTTTGCTCCTGAAGAACCCGAACGATTTTGCCCTGGGTTTCGAGAGGCATATCGGCGACTTCATCGAGAAACAACGTGCCCCCATGAGCCTTTTCGAAAGTGCCGAGCCGGGCCGGACTGCCCTCGCCGTCAAAGCCGGCCTCGACCCCGAACAATTCCATCTCAAGTCTTTCCGGATGCATGGTCGCGCAATTGAGAACGACAAAAGGATCCTGGGCACGGCTTGAATGAGCATGGAGCTGTCTTGCCACAACCTCCTTACCCGACCCTGGTGGGCCGGAAATCATCACCCGGCTGCCGGTTGGGGCGACCTTTTCGATGGCCATGCGCAACTGGGCAACAGCCGCAGAATTGCCAATCAGATCGGCTTCTTCATCCTCAACGACTTTCTGTCGCAACTCGACATTCTCACGACGCAAGCGGGCCGTCTCAACGGCGCGTTCGAGAATGACCATCATGTGATCTGTCTTGAAGGGCTTTTCGATAAAATCGAAAGCGCCTTTTTTCACCGCACTGACGGCGGTTTCAATATTGCCGTGACCGCTGATCATCACCACCGGCAAGTCGGGGTATTCGCCCTTTAAGACGTCGAGTATCTCCATGCCGTCGAGTTCACTGCCCTGAAGCCAGATATCGAGTATGACGAGGGACGGTTGGCGCGTATGGATAGATTCCAGCGCTTGCGTACTGTTGGAGGCGGTGCGGGTTTCATAGCCCTCATCGGTCAGAATATCCGACAGGACATCCCGGATATCCGCCTCGTCATCAACGATGAGGACTTCGTTAGACATAAACACACCGCCGTTTTTTAAGGTAAGTCACCATCACTAACCGCAATTTATGCTCCCTCCAGGGGAAGAACCAGCCTGACCTTTGCGCCGCCGCCGTCGTTGTCTTCCAGGGTCAGGCTTCCCTGATGATCTTCTACGATTTTCTTTACAATCGCCAGCCCCAGTCCAGTACCTTTTTTCCGGGTCGTCACATAGGGCTCGGTTAATTTATCGCGCTCTTCGGCAGGCAGACCGCAACCGTTATCGGCCACCTCAATCACAACCCCGCCATCTTCGATCATAACACGGGTTTTTATTTCCCCAGGCGGCAGATCGCTCTTCTTGCCTTCACGGCCTTCGATGGCTTCGGCTGCATTCTTGAAAATATTCGTCAGAACCTGACCGATCAGCTGTCCATCGCAATTGATCTCCACATGATCGGGGCTATCGAAAGTAAAGGCGATATCCGGATAGGTGTTTTTGGGCAGGAAGAGGGAATCTTTAATCAGCCGCACCACATCCATCCGTTCGATTACCGGCTGGGGCATCCGGGCAAATGCCGAGAATTCGTCCACCATCCGCCCGATATCGCCAACCTGACGGACAATCGTGTCTGTATAAGTGGCGAAGGTGTCGGGATCGGTTTTGATTTCTTTAAGATATTTACGCTTCAAGCGCTCGGCGGAGAGCTGAATGGGCGTAAGGGGGTTTTTGATTTCATGGGCGATACGCCGGGCGACATCCGCCCAGGCGGCCTTGCGCTGAGCCGAAAGCAGGTCTGAAATATCATCAAAGGTGACAACATAACCCAGAACTTTCTTGCCCAGCTCTTCGGCTGCCACCCTTACCAGCAGGGTGACCTGACGGCCGCTCCGGGTGAGCTTTATATGTGATTCGGCGAGGCGCTCAGGGCGGGCCTTTGCCTGGGAAATGAGGTCACATACCTCTGGAAAGACCTCCGCTATAGGTTGGCCGATAAAACTTTCCAGGGATCGGTCAAGAAGATCGGAAGCCGGCCGGTTGGGCAAATTAATCCGCCCATCGTCGTCAAGGCCGATCACACCGGCCGAGACACCGGCAAGCACGGCTTCCGTAAACCTGTTGCGCAGTTCAAGTTGCCGGTTGGCTTCGACCAACTCCCCTCTCTGACTATCGAGCTGCGACGTCATTCGGTTAAAGGCCCGGGACAGGCTGCCGAGCTCGTCATCATTATTGCTTTCGTCAACCCGTGCCGTCAGATCGCCGATCCGCACTTTTTCAGCCGCATCGATCATCTGGCTGACCGGACGGACGAGATTGTTTGCAAAGACCAGCCCGATCCAGACCGAAACCAGAAGCAGCAACAGGGCGACGATAATGAAGACCATGGCGAAAGTGACCTGGAGACCAGAGCGCCGGCCCTCTAATTGTTCATAAGCCTGCACCGCGCGCTGAGTGGATTCCATGTGATTGAGCACCCGGGAATCAACGAAGCGGCCGATATAAAGATAGGTATTGTCAAAACGGTCGAGCTTGACCAAAGCGCGCACCCGATCACCACTGTCGGTGGTGAAAAGCGCCACCTTTCCCTCATTCGCGGTATTAAAAGTCCATTCCGGCGGAGCGCTTTCGAATTCAAGAACAAAGCTTGTTCCAGCCTTGCCGAGAACCTTTCCGCTGCCTTCAAAGACAATAATTTCAGACAGGGAACGCAAGGCCGCCTGGGCGGCAATAACCTCGTTAAGGAGGTTTGGATTGGTAAAGATAAAACGGCCTTCGCGACTGACATCGGCGGCAACAGCCAGGATATCGACGCGCAGATTTTGATGATGTTCTTTCAGATAGGCTTGGGCCACGGCATTCGACTCATCCAGGGCGGTGCGGACCTGATCGGAAAACCAGGCCTGAATACCGAGATTGAAGAAGAGCACGGAAAAGACCGCCACGACGATCGCCGGTGTAACGGCAACCAGACCGAAAATAACGACCAGCCGAATGTGCAGCCTCGACCCCGCCGACCCCCGGCGTCGCGCCACCCATATGGCTACAATCTGCCGCATAACGACAATGCCGAGCAACAACAGGAACACAAGATTGACGATAAAAAGAATAAGGACGGCTGTTGGATCACCGCCGATCTGGGTAAGGCCGGTGAGCGCGCCATAGGTAACGACACCGGAAAGCGCGGCGCCGATTATCAGCAGATAGACGAGCTTACGGGACCGCCCAAGGCGAAGGACAAGGGCCTTCAAATACGGCAGGAAACCGAGAGGCGGGGATTTATTCACCCCAGGTGTCTCGTCTTTCATGGTCGCCTCGGCGGTTTCGGGTGTCATTGGAAAATGTCGGATGATAGCTGGGGGTTAATGACCGTTAAACCAGCATAAAAAGCCAGCATAACGCCTATTTTACGCCCCGCATCACCTCAATGTCCAACTCCCGGATTTTCTTGCGCAGGGTATTGCGGTTAATCCCGAGAAGGGCGGCGGTCTTGATCTGGTTTCCCCTGGTCGCGGCAAGGCACAGGGTAAGCAGCGGTTTCTCGATTTCGCGTAGAATGCGGTCATAGAGGCCAGGCGCCGGCAGACCGCCGTCATGGGCCCTGAAATATTCGGAAAGATGAAGTTCAACGGCCTCGGAAAGAGATTGGGATTCAGCCGGAAGGTCGCTGGAATCGCTATCGCCGGTCAATGAATCCGATAGTTCGGCCTCAATGATATCGCGCCCGATATCTTCCTGGGAATAAAGCGCGCAAAGGCGCTGGACGAGATTTTCCAGCTCGCGGACATTTCCCGGCCAGCGATAGCTCTGCAACCTTTCCATGGCCAGGGAATCGATACTTTTCGTCGCCAGACCGTCGCGGGCCGCAATCGATAAAAAGTGATTAATCAGCGCCGGCACGTCCTCAATCCGCTCGCGCAGGGGCGGCAGACGGATCGGCACAACATTGAGCCGATAGAAAAGATCTTCACGAAAAAGCCCCTGACGAACGAGCTGACGCAAATTGTGGTGGGTGGCGGCGATAATGCGGGTATTGGCGCGGATCGGTTTGCGTCCGCCGACGGTCGTATATTCGCCTTCCTGAAGAACCCGCAGAAGCCGTGTCTGGGCTTCAAGAGGCATGTCGCCGATTTCATCGAGGAATAAAGAGCCGCCCTCGGCCTGTTCGAAGCGCCCCGAACTGCGCTGGGTAGCGCCGGTAAAGGCCCCCTTCTCATGGCCGAAAAGCTCGCTTTCGATCAACTCCTTGGGAATTGCCGCCATATTAATGGCGATGAAGGGACCGTTTCGCCGCTTGCCGAAATCATGCAGAGCGCGGGCCACCAGTTCCTTTCCGGTTCCCGATTCGCCGTTGATAAGAACCGTCAGATCGGTGCCGACAAGGCGCGCCAGCACGCGGTAAATTTCCTGCATCGCCGCCGAACGACCGATCAGAGTCAGCGCGTCTTCCTCGTCTTCGACAGCCTCGGGCTGGCTTCCCTGAATTTGCCGGGGCTCTTTCAGAGCCCGTTCGACAACCTGGGTCAGTTCGTTGATATCGAAAGGCTTGGGAAGATATTCGAAAGCGCCGCGCTCTGTCGCCTTGACCGCCGTCACCAGAGTGTTCTGGGCGCTCATGACGATAATGCGCATGTCGGGCCGGATTTTCCGGATGCGGGGAATCAGGTCAAGCCCGTTTTCATCCGGCATGACGACATCGGTGATGACAATATCGCCATCGCCGTCGGAAACCCAGCGCCAGAGAGTCGCCGCATTTCCCGTCGTGCGGACGTCATACCCCTTGCGGCCAAGGGCCTGGGTGACGACGGTACGGATGGCCTGATCGTCATCGGCGACAAGGACGATGCCGGAATTCATTGGGCCACCTCCCCTTTATCAAACCCGGCTGAGACGGGACCGGAATAGAAAGGCAGACGCACACGAAATTCAGTACGGTGAGGACGGCTTTCAAAGTCGATTATTCCGCCATGATCGTTGACAATTTTGGCCACCAACGCGAGGCCAAGGCCGGTGCCGGTGCTTTTCGTCGTCACGAAAGGATCGAAAAGACAGGAATGGAGATCATCGGATATCCCCTCACCGTTATCCTGCACCGAAACCACCAAGGGCAATTCGACCCGCGAATCGGAGCCGGGCACGGCAAGCCGTACCCCGTGCTGATAGGCGGTGGAGAGGATAATCTCGCCATTCTTTTCGGGCGCGGCTTCAGCTGCGTTCTTGACCAGATTTAAAAACACCTGGATCAGCAGATCCTTGTCTCCACGGATCGGCGGCAGCGAGGGATCGTAATTTTCCTTAAAGGTTATCTGGCGGCCAAATCCGCTTTGGGCGATGCGCCGGACATGCTCAAGAATTTCATGAACATTGAGCGGCTCAATCGAAAGCGGCTGATCGGAAGAAAAGAAACCCATACGATCGACAAGAGCGCAAATCCGGTCCGCCTCAACACAAATGAGACGGGTCAGCTCCTTGTCGTCGGTGTCGGCATTCTGCTCAAGAAGCTGGGCCGCGCCGCGAATGCCGGAAAGCGGGTTTTTCACTTCATGGGCGAGAACCGCAGCCATTGAGGTCAAAGAGCGCGCTGCATCGCGATGGGTCAGATGCTGGTCGATTTTTTCGGCCAGTGAGCGTTCGGAAATAGTGACCAGAACCATACCCTTCCATTCCGGCACCGTGGTCAGGTGAAGACCGACGAATTTTTCGCCGAAGCGGGGAGAACTGAGATTGATCCCGCTTTCCGACAGGCTGACCCCGCGTTCACGGACACTGGAAAGAAGCGAAAAGAACGGGCTGTCATGGGATATGAACGTATTTAGAGGCTGGCCCTGAAGATAGTCGGCGCTGGCCGAAAGAAACTGTTCGCCGGCCATATTCACATAGGCGATCGTATCCTCGGGCGTAATAACGAGCACCGTGTCGGATAAGGCGTTGAGAATATGTTCGCTGTCGTGGCCGTGTTTATCCGAACCGCCATTTCCGCTATTGCGTCCGTTACTGGCAAGTGCGGAAAGCGCCATCAGGCCGCTACCCTGTCGATCAGCGGCAGGTAGAATTCCCGCACCGCGTCGCGAACAGCCGGCGGATCGTCGAGCCGGTTGACCACATCGCGGAACTCGGCAGAACGCGGCAGGCCGCGACTGTACCAGGCATGGTGTTTGCGCATGATGCGTAATCCTGTCCGCTCGCCGTAATGGATCAGGGAATCTTCGAAATGGCCGAGAATTAATTCCAGGCGGTCTTCAATGGCGGGATCGGGAAGCTGTTCGCCGGTTTTAAGAAAATGGGCGACCTGACCGGGAAACCAGGGACGGCCGTAACTGCCGCGACCGATCATCACCCCGTCGGCGCCCGACTGGTCGAGAATGTCACGGGCATCTTCATAAGACGTCACGTCGCCATTGGCGATGACGGGAATCGAAACCGCATTCTTGACTCGGGCGATGAATCCCCAATCGGCGCGGCCCTTATATTTCTGATTACGGGTGCGACCGTGAACCGTCACCATCTGGATGCCGCAGGATTCGGCAATCTTTGCAAGCTCGGGGGAATTGCGATTGGCCTCGTCCCAACCGGTACGCATTTTCAGGGTCACCGGCACATCGACCGCCTTGACCGTGGCTTCAAGAATACGCGCCGCATGGGCCTCATCGCGCATCAGCGCCGAACCGGCCATGCCATTGACCACCTTTTTCACCGGACAGCCCATGTTGATATCGATAATCGCGGCGCCCCGATCAACGTTGAGCCGGGCAGCCTCGGCCATGACTTGCGGATCGCAGCCGGCCAGTTGCACCGCCATCGGGAATTCCTCGGCGCAATTGGTCGACATTTTGAGGGTGCGGCGGCTGTGGCGGATCATCGCCTGGCTGGCGATCATCTCGGAGATCACCAAACCGGCACCGAATCGTTTGGCCAGGCGGCGGAACGGCAAGTCACTGACCCCCGACATGGGAGCCAGAACAACGTTGTTTTCCAAAGCAATGGGGCCGATATGAATGCCCATTAATTAATCACCAACATGAATTGAGTAGTTATTAGGCACAATATCTCCGTGGGAGCAGATAAATCAAGCATTAACGAAAGGGGTTTTAGTTAAATTCTAGCCAACCAGGACGTCGGTAACGAATTTAACCCCTGGATAAGCAAGGGTTAAAAGGAGATAGGCCAGCAGAACAAGCCGCGCCGCGCGGCGTCCCCTCACCCCGCTACGCCAACGCAGGATCAGCAGCAGGCCGATGAGGAGAAAAGCGATAACCGTGAGGACCGTCTTATGGTCAAACATAAGCACATGATGGGATTCGAAATAGAGCGTTCCCATACCCGAAACAATAGCCAGGGCAAGCAGGGATTCGGTGGCCACCAAAAGCACAAATTCCAGATATTCGCTGTCGGCTACCGATGGCAGGAGCCGGTTGATGCGGTGGCGCTGTTTTAACTTTAAGGCCCTCTCCTGAAGAAAAACCCCGAGACCGGCGACAGAAGCGATGGTCAGCAAGCCATAGGCCGCCACCGAGAGGAAGATATGGAGCACGATCCAGAGCGGCGGCGCACCGCCGGCCATCGGATGTTCGGGGGCATGGGCCCAGATGACGGCAAGAAAGCTCAACACAAGGAGATAAGGCAGCAACAGGGCCGAGAGACGCCAGCCATTCGCCGTCACCAGGCAAACCACGGCGAAAAGAACCATGCTGACGGTGACAATGAGCCACAAGGTGAAGGAAAAGCCCGTATGCCAGGGCCCGGAAAGCTGAAAAACCGTCAAAGCCAGAGGCCCGGCGAGGGCCACCCCGATCACCGCCCAAAAGCTTGTATCCGGCGCCGGCCTTTCCCTTAAAGACAGAATCATTGCCGGAACCAGGGCCAGAAAGGCCGAAGCGATAAGAACCGTATAGATGAAAGAGGCGTTGTACATGGCGCCCTTATAGCACCGAACCTGAGAACACGAACAGCATCACAAAAAGACCCTATAAAAAAAACAGTTCCTTCGAGCCACAGCAGATGGAGAATAATGCACCTGGATAAGGTGAAACAGGGGGTTGAACGGCATAAATGGATAAATCTCTATAGGTAAAATTTTGGGAAATTTGTTTTTTAAATATTCAGGCCCTGCCTTTTCAAAACAGAAGAAATGAACTACATCTCCCAAAGATAGAAAATTTGATTTTCTCTTTAATGCGCCATGCGTTCACAGCTCCAACTTAGAGAATAAGATGACTCCGGCAGAAGTCCTTTCGATACTAGAAAAGCATTTGCGCTGGGTAAACAGCTCCGGCAGCGACGGAGTGCGGGGCGATTTGACCCTGCGCAATCTGACCGGATTCGATCTCAGCAACTTCGATATGAGCTCGGCCAAACTCGTCGGCACGACCTTTACCCGCTGCATTCTGCTCAACAGCCGCTTCGACGAGGCTGATCTTTTCGGCGCCAATATGCAGGAAGCAGACCTTCAGGGAGCATCGCTCCGCAAGGCCAATTTGCGCGGCACCCAGCTCCGCGGCGCCAACCTCGAGGGGGCCGATCTCGCCTTTGCCGATATGCGCGAAGGTACGCTTATTGAATCAAGCAAGGGAGGGCCGAAAATGCTGCGGACCGATCTTGGAACCGACCTCGAGATCAACCGCGCCAGCATGATCGGCGCCAACCTTGCCGGTGCCAAGCTGAGTACCGCCATCATCACCGAAACCGATCTGCGCGGCGCAAATTTGCGCTATGCCAACCTTACCCAGGCCGATTTGTCGAATTCAAACCTGATGGGCGCGGACCTCACCGGAGCCATTTTGACGGAAGCAAAGCTCGCCGGGGCGAAACTCGTCGGCGCCACCCTCACCGATGCCATTATGAAGGACACCATCCTGCGTGATGCCGAACTGACCGGCGCCAAGCTCGACAATGTCAATCTCAAGGAAGCCATCATCGAACATAATCCGTTGGTGCGCGACCCCGAAACCCTGACCGCCGACTTAAGAAAGGCCCTGCAAAATCATCGCGACTGGATCAATTCATCGGGAGCAAAGGGCGAAAGGGCGGTTCTCGACAAGGTTGATCTCAACCACGTCAACCTGGCCGGCGTCGATCTTTCCGGCGCCACCTTCCGGATGACCGATCTGACCGGTGCACGGTTATCGAAATGCATGCTTGTGATGGTCGATTTTACCGGCTCGGATTTGCGCAACGCCGATCTCAGCAGCGCCGATATGGCCGGCGTTAATCTGCACGGCTCCATTCTGGCCGGGGCCGATCTGCGCAAGGTCAATCTCGGCCCGACGGACATCAAGGACGCCAAAGGCAACCCCACGGGCCGTCAGTGGCCTTCAAATCTGACCGAAGCCGATCTCACCGACGCCATTCTTATTGGTGCTAATCTGCGCGGCGCCAACCTTTCCGATGCGACGTTCATAAAATCAAACCTCAAGGACGCCGACCTTTCCAAGGCACGGATCGACAACAGCAACTTCAAGGACGCCATTCTTACCGGCGCCTATCTGCCCCCCGACTTCCACAAGAAATAACCCG
>CAZAKR010000003.1:60051-125201 GCA_964486105.1 uncultured Rhodospirillaceae bacterium
GACGCCATTCTTACCGGCGCCTATCTGCCCCCCGACTTCCACAAGAAATAACCCGGCATCGCCTTCAAATACGTCGCTTTCAATCTCACCGGCCAAAGCAGTGGTTTATGTCACCGCAGAAATATGAAACTCTGAGGGCTGAGATTAAACCGGGAGCACCCCCATGTTCGGCCAACCGATTTTCAGGTTTGACCTTCTCGGCTTTGAGGTAAAGGCAGACGCAAGCTGGCTGTTGCTGGCGATGCTCATCACCTGGTCGCTGGCGCGGGGAGTCTTTCCATCCCTTACCCCCGATCTTGCACCTTCGCTTTACTGGTGGATGGGAATTGCCGGGGCCATCGGGCTTTTTGTTTCCATCGTCTTTCACGAGCTCTCCCATTCCCTGATTGCCCGGCGCGAGGGAATTGAGATTAAGGGGATTACGTTGTTCATTTTCGGCGGTGTCGCCGAAATGGAAAGCGAACCGCCCAGCGCCGGTGCGGAATTCCGCATGGCCATCGCCGGCCCCATCGCCAGCGCCTTTCTCTCTCTGGTGCTCTACGGCATCTTCCGCTTTTCAGAACTGGCCCAGTGGCCGCCCTCTTTTCAGGCGGTGGTGCATTATCTGTCGTGGATCAACGGCATTCTGGCGGTTTTCAACATGGTGCCTGCCTTTCCGCTGGACGGCGGCCGGGCCTTTCGCGCCGCCCTGTGGGCCTGGAAGGGCGATATTCGCCAGGCGACCAAAAAGGCGGCAAATCTGGGGGCCTTCTTCGCTGTCTTTTTGATGATCCTCGGCGTCGTCAGCCTGTTCACCGGCAATATCATCGGCGGCTTGTGGTGGCTCCTGATCGGCCTGTTCCTCAAAAATGCCGCCGGAGCCTCATACCTCCAGGTGATGACCAAACGATTCATCGAAGGCGAGCCGGTGAGCCATTTCATGACCGCCGAACCGATCGTGGTACCGTCGGATCTCAGTATCAAATTACTGGTTGAGGATTATATTTATCACCACCACCACGAGTTTTTTCCGGTGGTCGATAACGACCGCCTGATCGGCTGTGTTTCCACCCGCGAAGTAAAAACCGTTCCCAGGTCCGAATGGGAAAGGCGGATCGTGCGCCAGATCATGGCCCCGCCGACAGGCGAAAACACGGTTAAGGCCGACACCGACACCCTCGCGGCGTTAAAACTGATGAATACCACCGGCAAAAGCCGCCTGATGGTGGCCGAGGGGAGCCGGCTGGTCGGTATCATAACCCTGAAAGACCTGCTTAAATTCCTCACCTTGAAGATGGAACTGGAGGAAGGGGACTAAACCCGTCTGATCCGGCTCATTGCCTCCGGCCTTTCCCTCTTGGCAGAGGCCGCGGCGCGGTCTAGGGTTTGCGCCATTCAACCTCTGTTGAAAACACCCCCACCAAGGAGTGCGTCCGTACTGTGACCCATACCGCCGCTATCATCGTCGCCGCCGGCCGCGGCCACCGCATGGAAAGTGATATTCCCAAGCAATATTTGACACTGGGCGGCGAGCCGATCCTGCGGCTGACGGCGCGCGCCCTCCTCGCCCATCCCGATATTTCCTCCGTCACCGCGGTGATTAATTTCGACGACAAGGCGCTTTATGAGGCCGCAGTGGACGGACTCGATCTGGAACCCCCGGTCGAAGGCGGAGAGAGACGTCAGGATTCTGTGCGCAACGGGCTGGAAAGCCTCGCCGCCCAGCCCCCCGGCAAGGTGCTGATCCACGACGGGGCGCGGCCTTTTCTCGATGCCGCGACCATCGACCATGTGCTTGAGGCCTTAGACGAAATGCCCGGCGCCATTGCCGCAATGCCGGTCAACGACACATTGAAACGGGGACAAGAGGGCTGTATCACCAAAACCGTTGACCGCACCTCTCTATGGCGGGCGCAAACCCCCCAGGGGTTCAGATATGCCGAAATTCTTGCCGCCCACCGCGCTTGCGCCGAGGGGGGAGAGCTGACCGACGATGCGGCAGTGGCCGAACAGGCGGGACTGCCGGTTGCCCTGGTCATGGGCAGCGAAGATAATTTCAAAATCACCAGTACCGGCGATCTGGCCCGGGGAGAAAGAATAATGATGGAAATCACCGGCAACCGGGAAATCCGGGTCGGCAGCGGCTTTGACGTGCATCGTTTCGAGGCCGGTGACGAGGTCATGCTGTGCGGCGTCAAAATACCCCATAGCGCCAAACTGGCCGGCCATTCCGACGCCGATGTGGCCCTCCACGCCCTGACCGATGCTATTCTGGGTGCGCTGGGTGCGGGGGATATCGGCCACCATTTTCCGCCCGATGATGCCAAATGGAAAGGCGCATCCTCTGATATTTTCCTGAGCCATGCCGGTGAACTGGTGTCCGGGCATGGGGGCCAAATCCTCGGCCTCGATCTGACCGTGATCTGCGAGGCCCCCAAGATCGGCCCCCATCGCGCCGCCATGATCGCGCGCATTGCCGAAATTCTCGAAATTGAGCCGGCGCGGATCAGCGTCAAGGCGACCACCACCGAGGGGCTGGGATTTACCGGCAGGAAAGAGGGCATTGCCGCCCAGGCCACAGCGACGCTGGCCCTGCCCCCTCTGGCTCCGGCAACCGCCAAATAACCGGCTGGCAAACCCGCTACCATGCCAAATACAGAAAAATCCTCGCCAGAACTCCCGGAAAGCCTGCCTTTTTCACACCCGGCAGCGTTGATCGCCACCTGGTTCGGCACCGGGCTGATCAGTAAATTTCCCGGCACCCTGGCCTCCCTCGCCACCCTGCCCTGCGCCTGGTTGATCATGCGCGATTTCGGCCTCAACGGCCTTTTGATCTTTGTCGCCGTCGCCTTTGGAGCCGGCCTGTGGGCATCCAACGTGGTGGTGCGCGAGATGAAGGACGAGAACGCCGACCCCGGCCTGGTGGTCATCGACGAGGTGGCGGGACAGGCGCTGACGCTCTGCGTCGTGCCGCCGGATCTGATGCTTTATTTCGTCGGTTTTGTTCTCTTCCGGCTTTTTGATATCCTTAAACCCTGGCCCATATCCCTGTGTGAAGCGCGGATCAAGGGGGGGCTCGGGATCATGGCCGACGATATGGTCGCCGGCATTCTGGCGGCTATATTATTGGCACTTTATTCTGTTTTATATCAGTGGCCTATCAGTGTTTTCTAATGATTTAGATAAACTCGCGAAACGGCTTGTTAAAACCCTGCAACGGCGTGGCTGGCATGTCACCTGCGCCGAATCCTGCAGCGGCGGATTGCTCGCCGGCTGCCTGACCTCCGTGCCCGGCGCTTCGGTGGTTTTCGACCGCGGGTTTGTCACTTATCACAACGACGCCAAGGTTGAGATGCTGGGTGTCCATATCGACCTTTTGAAAGCCCATGGCGCGGTCAGCGCCCCGGTCGCCCTGGCCATGGCCGAAGGCGCCTTAAAGGCGGCGCGGGCCGATCTGGCCCTGGCCGTCACCGGCATTGCCGGTCCCGGCGGCGGCTCCGAAGAAAAGCCGGTCGGCCTGGTTCATATAGCGGCGGCGCGGCACAACGCCAATGCCATTGAGAGCCGCCAGATTGAGGAGATTTTCCCCGGCAACCGGGATCAAATCCGCCTGGCAACCGTCGAAGCGGCGCTGAAACTGGGGATTTTTATGGCCCAAGACGGTCAATTGGGCGACCCGACCCGATGAGCGCCCCTGAAACGGCCGCCCCCGCCAGTTCCATTAATCCGGAAAAATCCTCCCTGCGCCCCTTGATCGCGCCGGAGATTAATATCTGGAGCCTTATCGTCATTGGGCTGCTCATAATGTCTCTCGGAGTCGGGCTGGGCCTGCTGGTTTTCCTGTTCGACGCCGCTGCCACGCCGGATATTGATGTGGCCGATGGGGTGAATGGGCCGATATTCAGCGAACCGGGCATCATCGCCCTGCTTCTGGCCCAGAACGCCGCCTTTGCGATCGCCGTCTATCTGGTGCTGATCCGCTTGCAAAAACTGCCCTGGTCGGCGCTGGGCATGCGCCCGGCGAAAGCAAAATGGCTCAAACTAGCCCTTGCCATTGCGATTTTATGGCTGCCGGTCTCGATGGGGATCGAGGCCGTCATCGAGGGCCAATGGGGTGTTTCCTTCGATGAGTTGCTGATGAAACTTTACGCCCCTTACGGCTTTACCTGGACGAGTGCCCTTGGAATCAGCTTCATCGGGGGTCTGGTGGCGCCCTTTTGTGAGGAAATCCTGTTTCGCGGGGTGCTTTTCGCCTGGCTGCGGCGGCACTGGAACTTGTCTTTAAGCATGATTGCAAGTGCGGCCGTATTCGCCGCCGTTCACGTTATCCCGGCGGTGATGCCGGAGATTTTCATCCTCGGGCTTGTCATGGCCTGGCTTTACGAGCGTTCAGGCTCGATCTATCCGGCCATCCTCCTCCATGTGACCAATAATCTGATCGCCTTTAGCGTCCTGTTCGGCAGCCTCGCCTTTGCCACCGATTAGGGGCTCTTCCTGAAATTTAGTGCTGTCGGTCAAGCTTTAAAGGTAATATGGAAGGCAACGCTATTAGAAAGACGAGGAAAAAATGACCAAAGCAAAGGCCCGGGAACGGGCAAAGGCCAAGGCGCTGCAAAAAGCGATAAAACGAAAAGCCGGCGCCGGACAGCCTGAACAGAAAACCCGGCCGGGGCAGTTCGATCCGGGATCGGCTTCCATCTCAAGCCCCGGCGCCAATCCCAACAGCCGCAATACCGGCGGCGTGACAAGAAGAGCTGCGCGGTCGAGATAGGCCGCCGTCACAATTCATTCGACTTTCATTGAACTCAGGTAATCCGGCTCCCCAACCCCTTCGAGCAGGCGCGAACAGGGTTCCGGCTTTCCGATAACGGTATTTATCGGCAGCACCCCCGCCCAGACCGGCAGACCATAATCGGCCTCATCATCACTGGGACCGCCCTGACGTATCTTGGCCGACGCCTCATCAATCTCCATCCACATCACGCTGGTGGCCCCTTCCATGCCCCCATGCAACAGGTAAGGTGCTGTTTAATCGGCACTTATTGGTGATTATAATGATCGTTCGCTATTGGCTGTCGGTGGGTCGTGGATAAAAAAACCGCCGGGTTATGGGCCCGGCGGCTGGAAGTTGATGAAGAGGCTTTTTAAGTCATTTCGTCTCGGTCGAGTGGCTCACCCGGCCTAGTGGCAGATCGGCGGCGGGCCCATGACCTCAACCGGGGTGGAAGCCATGGCGTTGTTCATTGAAGCGGCGGCCATCATCAGCGAGGCATCGACGGCGCTAACCTGGGTGAAGATACCGGTGCTGTCGCCGGTTTCCCTGAGCTGCATGTTGGCGGCGTGGCGGTTCGGCATCGAAGCAGGATCAACGAAAACACCGACATCCGTGTGGCTGTCGCCGACATTGCCGTTCTCGGTGCCGGTTTTATCGGTGCCGCTGGCATCCGTATATTCGACATCGAAGGTGTAATCGCCTTCCGGCAGATCGAATTCAACTCTCGGGCTCTCGCCGTTGGGACCGCGTTCCGTGGTGCCGGTGGCGACTTCGTTGCCGTTAGAGTCGCGCACCGTGACGGTGGCGCCTTCGACCGAGGTAAAGCCGTCCATGGCGGTGACACTGACCGAAGTGGCGTTGGCTTGGGTGGTAAAGAGAAAGAAGGCGGCGAACATTCCGGTTAAGGAAAAGGTGGTGAAAGTTTTCATGGCTAAATCTCCTGTCGGCAAAAGTGAATGCATAACTGTTTTTATGCCTTCACCCTATGCCCCCCCTTGAGACAGGTCAGTGATGAAAATCACTAGGAATATCAATACGTTGTGATGCAGGTCACAAAATGGCCGGAAAATTGGCGAAAGCGGGGAATTCCCCCCTCGCCCTTGTCTCTAGAAGCGCCCGGTTACTCTGCGTCGTAGAGTTCCTTCGCCCGTTTCTCAAAGGCGTCGATCATCTTTAAGGCGGCCTCGTTAAACAGCGCCCCGATGATTTTTTGCAAGAACGCCGAGCGGAATTCGAAATCGATAAAGAAATCGATGCGGCAGCCCGGCTTGCCGTCCACTTCCCTGGGCTCGAAAATCCAGTGGTTGTTGAGATAACGGAACGGCCCTTGCTCATAAGTCACATCGATACGGCCTGATCCATCGCCATTTGGCCCGCCGCCGGGGGGGATCAGGACATCCCTGGAGATAAAGCTTTCGCGCACCATTTTGTAGCCGATCACCACCTGGGCGGTGAACTCGTTGTCCTTGCGCTGGATGATCCTGGCCGCCCGGCACCAGGGCAGGAATTCGGGATAACGCTCCACATCGGCGACCAGATCATAGAGCTGGCGCGGCGTATGGGGCAGGTCGCGCTTTTCGGCATGAGTCGGCACGGTCTAGAGAGCCTTCGACGCCTTGAGGCGGGAACCCCGCAAGCGGGCGAAATCCTCTCCGGCATGAAAGGATGAACGCGTCAACGGCGTGCTTGAGACCAGGGCGAAACCCTTGGCCCGGGCCAGATCGGCGTAAGCGTCGAAACTTTCCGGCGTCACATATTCGGCCACCGGGATATGGCGCTCTGTGGGGCGCAGATACTGGCCGATGGTGAGGAAATCGACTTGCGCCGAGCGCAGATCGTCCATCACCTGGGAAACCTCGTCGGGAGATTCACCAAAACCCACCATGATGCCCGACTTGGTGAAAATATCCCCCGACATCTCCCTGGCCCGCTCCAGCAGACGCAGGGAATGGTAATAGCGCGCGCCGGGGCGCACGGAAGGGTAAAGCCGGGGCACGGTTTCGAGATTGTGGTTGAAAACATCCGGCCCGCTGGCGATCACCGCTTCCAGGGCACCGTCTTTCCTCAGGAAATCCGGGGTCAGAACCTCAATACTGGTTTCAGGCGTGGCGGCGCGCAGAGCCTTGATAACGGCGACGAACTGTCCCGCCCCGCCATCGTCGAGATCGTCCCGGTCCACCGAGGTGACGACGATATGGGCGAGGCCGAGGCGCCTGGCGGCCTCAGCCACATGGGCCGGCTCGTCTTCATCGACCGCCTCCCCCTTACCGGTGCGGACATTGCAAAAGGCGCAGGCGCGGGTGCATACGGCGCCCAAGATCATCACCGTGGCGTGATTTTTTTCCCAGCATTCACCGATATTGGGACAGGCCGCCTCTTCGCAGACCGTGTTGAGGGAAAGCGCGCGCATCAGGCCATGGGTGGCGGCGAATTCCTTGGGGTTGGGGGCCTTGACCCTGATCCAGTCGGGCTTTGGCAGGGGGGCCGTTGCGCCGTGTATGTCGCGGATCTTGCTCATTTAAGAATGGATCACCCGGCCGAAAGCGTCGAGCACCGATTCATGCATCATTTCCGACAGGGTGGGATGGGGGAAAATGGTCGCCATCAGCTCGGCTTCGGTGGTTTCCAGGGTGCGGGCGATGGCAAAGCCCTGAATTTGTTCGGTCACTTCGGCCCCGAACATATGGGCCCCCAATAGGGCCCCGGTTTTGGCGTCAAAGACGGTTTTCACCATTCCTTCTGTTTCACCCAGGGCAATCGCCTTGCCGTTGGCAATCGCCGGAAAACGCCCGACTTTAACCTCATGCCCGGCCTCTATGGCGGCCGCCTCGGTCAGACCGATACTGGCCACCTGAGGCAGGCAATAGGTACAGCCGGGAATATTGCCGTAGTCGACCGGGTGAACGCCGGTTATTCCGGCGATGCGTTCAACGCAGACCACCCCCTCGTGGCTGGCTTTATGGGCCAGCCAGGGCGGACCGACCAGATCGCCGATGGCGTAAACGCCGGGCTCATTGGTTTCGAGCCATTTGTTGACCTCTACATGGCCGCGATCGACTTTGATGGCACTCCCCTCAAGGCCGATATCCTCCACATTGCCGGTAATGCCGACGGCGAGGATGGCGCGATCAAATTCCAGGGTTTGACTGCCATCCGGCCCCTCAAAAGTGGCGGAAACCGTGTTTTTCCCACGTTTCAGCCCCTTGACCGTGGTGGCGGTGAGGATCGTCATGCCCTGGGCCTCGAAAGATTTCCGCGCGAGCGCCGAAATATCTGCGTCCTCAACCGGCAAAATACGGTCCATCACCTCAACCACGGTGACTTTCGCCCCCAGATGATGGAAAAAACTGGCGAATTCGATGCCGATAGCGCCTGAACCGATGACCAGCAAACGTTCAGGCACCTGATCGGGCATCAGGGCTTCGCGGTAGGTCCAGACCAGCTTGCCGTCGGGTTCCAAGCCGGGAAGAGTTCGCGCCCTGGCCCCGGTGGCGAGAATGATATGGGGAGCGGTGAGTTTGGCCACCGGTTTGCCGTCCTTTTCCACCGCCACGGTGTTTTTGCCTTCCAGCCGCCCATAACCACTGATAACGGTGATCTTGTTCTTCTTCATCAAATAGGTGACACCTGAGCTGAGTTGCCCCGCGACCGCCCGTGAACGTTCAACTATTTTCTTAATATTAAATGATAATCCTTTGATATTAATACCGTATTCACTTGAGCGTTTGGCGAGATGGTAGATTTCCGCGGTCCGCAGCAATGCCTTGGTGGGAATGCAGCCCCAGTTGAGGCAGATGCCGCCGAGATCGGCCGCCTCGACCAATGCCACCTTCATTCCCAACTGGCTGGCGCGGATGGCGGCCACATAGCCCCCCGGCCCACCGCCGAGGATGACCAGATCGAAATTTTTCTCTGTCGCCGGGTTAGCCATCAGTTTGCCATCTCAAAGCAGCATCGTCAGGGGGTCTTCGACATAGCGCTTGAAAGCGGCGAGGAATTTAGCCCCGGTTACCCCGTCAACGGCCCGGTGATCGACCGACAGGGTGCAGGTCATGACATGGGCCGGGACGATCTCGCCCTCCTTGTTGACCACAGGGCGCAGATCGCCGGCGCCAATAGCGAGAATACAGGCCTGGGGGGGATTAATCACTGCATCGAACTGGCGGATGCCGAACATGCCGAGATTGGTCACGGTAAAGGTGCCGCCCTCATATTCAGACGGCGCGAGGGTGCCTTCCCTGGCCCTTGCCGCCAGATCGGCGGCCTCGGCGGCGATCACCGCCAGCCCCTTATTGCCGCAATCGCGGATCACCGGCGTGATCAGCCCGCCGGGTATTGAGACGGCGACGGCGATATCGGCGCGGGAAAAGCGGCGCAGGGCATTTTCGGTCCAGGAGACGTTGGCATCGGGCTTTTTCTCCAGGGCCAGGGCCACCGCGCGCAGCACGAAATCATTAACCGAAATTTTCGGCCCTCCTTCCCCCGCCCCTGCATTGAGGCGTTTGCGGGCGGAAAGCAGTTCGTCGATGACACAATCGATGGTCAGATAAAAATGCGGCGCCTGGCGCATCGAGGTCGAAAGACGCTCGGCGATGGTGCGGCGCATGGCGCTATGGGGAATTTCCTCATAAGGCGGCAAGCCGTCGGCGGAGATGAGGGCTGGAAGCGAGGCCCGCTGAATATCGCCTGCCTGTCCCCCGGCAATGGCGCTTGCGGTGGTATGGGCGAGGCCGGCGGCCAGGGCCCCTTCCACATCGGCCTTGACGATACGCCCATGGGGGCCAGTGCCGGTCACCGCATGAAGATCAAGCCCCGATTCCCGGGCCAGCCGTTTGGCCAAGGGAGAGGCGATCACCCGTCCTGATTGGGATGGTTGCGAAGCAGGTTGTGGGGCCGGCTGGGGTGCGGGTGCGGGTGCAGGCGTGGGTTGTGGTGGGGCCGCAGGTGCCGGGGCGGGCGTGGCGGGGATTTCAGCATTCTTTAAAGCGCTTTCGTCTTCACCCTCCTCCAAAAGCAGGGCGATTGGCGCATTAACGGCCACACCCTGGGTTCCGCCTTCGACCAGAATGCGCCCAAGCACCCCCTCGTCAACGGCCTCAAGTTCCATCGTCGCCTTGTCGGTTTCGATCTCGGCCAGCACATCACCGGCATTGACCGCCTCACCCTCTTTCTTCAGCCATTTCACCAGAGAGCCTTCGGTCATCGTCGGCGACAGGGCAGGCATGAGGATCGGCACCGGCATGGCTCAGCCCCGGTTGCAGATTGATTTAACGGCGCCAGCCAGCTTTTCCGCCGTCGGAAGGGCCAGAGCCTCGAGATTGGCGGCGTAGGGCATCGGCACGTCTTCACCGGTAACCCGCACCACCGGCGCATCGAGGTCGTCGAACAGCTTTTCCATCGCTATTGCGGCAAGCTCCGACCCGATTCCGGCCACTGGCCAGCCTTCTTCCAGGCTCACCAGACGGTTGGTTTTCCGGACCGAGGTGACAATTGTGTCGAGGTCGAGGGGCCGCAGGGTACGCAAATCGATGACCTCCGCCTCGATGCCCTCACCGGCTAGTTGCTCGGCCGCTTGAAGCGCAATCTCGCACATGCGTGAAAATGCAGTGATGGTGACGTCACTGCCCGACCGCAGGATCTTGGCCTTGCCGATGGGCACCAGCCAATCATCCGTATCGGGAACCTCGAAGCTGTGGCCGTAGAGAAGCTCATTTTCAAGAAACACCACCGGATTGGGATCGCGGATTGCCGATTTAAGCAGGCCCTTGGCATCGCTTGCCGAATAGGGCGATACCACCTTTAGGCCCGGACAATGGGCATACCAGCTGGCATAGCATTGGGAATGCTGGGCCCCGACCCGTGACGCCGCCCCGTTGGGGCCGCGAAAAACAATCGGGGAATGCATCTGGCCGCCGGACATATAGCGGGTCTTGGCGGCGGAATTGATCACCTGATCAATCGCCTGCATGGAGAAGTTAAAGGTCATGAATTCGATGATCGGATGCAAACCGCCAAAAGCCGCGCCGACACCGAGCCCGGCGAATCCCATCTCGGTAATCGGGGTGTCGATCACCCGACGATCGCCGAATTCTTCGAGAAGTCCCTGACTGACCTTATAGGCGCCCTGATACTGGGCCACTTCCTCGCCCATCAAAAAGACCAGGGGATCGCGGCGCATTTCCTCGGCCATGGCGTCGCGCAGGGCCTCGCGCACGGTCACGGTGACGGTTTTGCCGCTCCATTCACTCTCGGCGGCGAGAGGGGCCGCTTTCGGCGGAGCAGATTGTTGTGGCGCGACCGGCCCAGATGGGGCGGCGGCGGGTGGCGTAGATTGTTGTGGTGATGGCGATGGAGCGGTGGTGGAAGCAGCCCCTTTCAGGGCGCTTTTGTCCTCGCCTTCTTCGAGCAGCAAGGCAATCGGCGTATTGACGGCGACACCCTGGGTTCCGCCTTCGACAAGGATTTTACCCAAAACCCCTTCATCGGCAGCCTCAAGTTCCATCGTCGCCTTGTCGGTTTCGATCTCGGCCAGCACATCGCCAGAGGAAACACTATCCCCTTCCTTGACCAGCCATTTGGCCAGCGCCCCCTCGGTCATCGTGGGTGAGAGGGCGGGCATGAGAATCTCGATGGTCATCTCGCCTATCCCTCGGCCAGAATGTCGGTGTAAAGCTCAGCCACGTCAGGCTCGGGGCTTTCACGGGAGAAATCAGCCGCAGCACCCACCACCTCCTTGATCTCGCGGTCGATGTCTTTGAGTGAATCCTCGGTGGCGATTTTTTTATCGAGCAGGATCTGGCGCACATGGGCGATGGGGTCGAGATCATGTTTGACCTTATCGACCTCTTCCTTGGTCCGGTATTTGGCCGGATCGGACATCGAATGGCCGCGATAGCGATAGGTCTTCATCTCGAGGATGTAAGGCCCCTTGCCTGAGCGGGCATGAGCGACGGCGCGCCTGCCCGCCTCTTCGACCGCAAAGACATCCATGCCGTCCACCGGCTCGCCGGGAATACCATAGGCCTCGCCGCGCAGGAACAGTTCCGACCCGTGGGCCGCCGCCCGGTCCACCGAAGTGCCCATGCCATAGCGATTGTTCTCGATCACATAAACAGCGGGCAGTTTCCACAGAGCCGACATGTTGAAGGATTCGTAAACCTGACCCTGATTGACCGCGCCATCGCCGAGAAAGGTCAGAGAGATATGGGGCTCGTTGCGGTATTTGAAGGAAAACGCCAAGCCGGTGCCGATCGGCACCTGGGCGCCGACGATGCCGTGGCCGCCATAGAAATTCTTTTCTTTCGAGAACATATGCATGGAGCCGCCCTTGCCGCGGGAATAGCCCCCCGCCCGCCCGGTCAGCTCAGCCATGACGCCCTTGGGGTCCATGTCGCAGGCCAGCATATGGCCGTGATCGCGGTAAGAAGTGACGATGGCGTCATCATCGGTGGTACAGGCGCGCATGCCCGTAATCACCGCCTCCTCGCCAATATATAGATGACAGAAACCGCCGATCAGCCCCATGCCATAGAGCTGGCCGGCCTTTTCCTCAAAGCGCCGGATCAGCAGCATTTCACGGTAAAAATAGAGCGCTTTTTCAGCGTCGAATTTTGGTTTTGATGTGGATTTGGCGGCAGGTTTAGCCGTCGATTTGGCGCCCGATTTCGCGGCCGGGCGTTTCTTCGCCGCCGCCTTGCCGCCCTTAGGGGACGCGGATTTGGACCCCGTGGTCTTGCCTGTGGTTTTCTTCACCATCGGGCTTCAGGTCTCCCTAGGGTGACGGCGATTATTTTTCCCGGTCCCGGATGCCGTCTTCAGTAAAAAAGCCGGACAGGGTTTCAAGGTCTAGAATTATCCCGGATTCATAGTGCATTCAAGGGATTAACTCTAACCTTTGAGGGTTAGAGCTTCGTTAAATTCGGGGAGAAAGGACTTAAGGGCTAGTCCAGGATCACCACTTCGTCGATGCGCCCGACATTGAGAGTCAAGCGGGCGCGCTCATCCAGCATGTCGGGGTTGATATGCTCGGGCCTGAGCAAGGCGACCTGGGCCTCAAGGGCTTGACGCTCTGTAGCGAAGCGTTGGGCCGTGACGCGGGCGTCCTCGACTTGCTGATCGAGTTGAACCAGAGAGATGAGACCGCGCTCACCGTTGAGCAGGTGATAGGTAAAATAGCCGACCATCGCCAGTAATATGACCGGGATGAGGATGTTACCGGCGTTGCGCCGAACTTCGTAAAGCAGTCCCATAAACCGAATCGAATCACACGAACCTGTACCTGGTCAACAAAAAAACGCGAAGAATCAAAAACTTGTACATAGCTGTTGTAAAAAAGACTCAAGGCTCGTCAGCCTCCACCCGTCTCTGAGGGAAAAAAGCGGCCTGGGAAAATGCCCGGTCAGGGTGAGGAAATAATAAATACTTCAGGCCATCTACGTTTTTTCCGGCGATTATTTTCCATAACACCTGAAATCAGCTGAATTGTTGACGTTTAGTTCAGTCTGTTTGTAGACATGTCCATATTTTTTATGATTGAATGCGCTCTTCGGGGAAATTATTTCAACCATTCATTAAAGGGGGGAAACCCATGAGCCAAGCCGATATCGAACGTTTCATTGGAGACATTAAGGGCAATTCCGAGATGCTGGGCGAATTGCAAAAGGGCTCTACCGGTCTCGCCCATGTGGTCGATTACGCCACATCCAAGGGCTATGACGTCACCATGGACGAAGCCAAAGCCTATATCAGCAGCCAGGCCAATCAGGACCTCTCCGACGATCAGCTGGATGCGGTCGCCGGGGGCAAGGGTAGCCATACCGGGGCGACAAACGTCCAGACCGTGCAAACCGTCGCCACAGCCACCACCGAGGCTGTCACCGCCGAAACCACGGCAACGGTTGCCGCCGAGGCGGTGGCGGTGATTGTCCTGACCTGAACCTTTAGGTTTCTAAACGATCCTCAACAAAAAAGGCCCCGTCTCCGGGGCCTTTTTCTTCGATCAAATTTACGAGGGGACCAGCGTTAAGCCGCCCTGGACTTATTGTTGTTATTCCCCGTATGGCCCTGACGCCTGGATTTTTGACCATTGCGGGGCTTGAAGCCCTTGCCGCCCTTGGAAGCGAAATGGGGCTTACCATTCCCATTACCACCACCGTTACGGCCGCCATTGCGATTACCGCCACGGTGCTTTTTGTTTTTGCCACCGCCGGATTTAACGTTGGCATTGGCGATCTCAGGGGCATGGAAAGGATGATCTTCATGAACCTCGACCACATTACGGATGGTCTTTTCGATATCGAACAGATAGCCGCGTTCATCGAGATCACAGAACGAAATGGCCTGGCCCTCGGTTCCGGCACGGGCCGTGCGGCCGATGCGGTGAACGTAGGTTTCAGGATCATTGGGCAGATCGAAGTTGATGACGTGGGTGACGCCATCGACATCGATGCCGCGGGCGGCGATATCGGTGGCCACCAGAATGCGCAGACGACCGTTTTTGAAACCCTTCAAAGCGTGCTGGCGGGCATTCTGGGACTTGTTGCCGTGAATGACGCCGGTACGCACATTGATCTGTTCAAGCTGTCTCGCCACCCGGTCGGCACCGTGCTTGGTGCGGGTAAAGACCAGGGCGCGGGAAATGTCGTCATCCTCAAGGATCGATTTAAGAAGCTCGCGCTTCTTCGGCTTGGCGACGAACATGACCTTTTGGCGGACACGCTCGGCGGTGGTCGATTGGGGCGCCACTTCAACCCGGACCGGATCGGTCAAAAGCCCTTCGGCCAGCTTGCCAACGGCATTGGGCATGGTGGCCGAAAACATCACGGTCTGGCGATTGCCGCCAATCAGGTTTGCAATCTTGCGGACATCGGGGACAAAACCCATGTCGAGCATGCGGTCGGCCTCGTCGAGAACGAACACTTCGACTTCTTCAAGACGCAGGTTTTTCTGGTTGAGGTGATCCATCAGGCGGCCCGGCGTGGCGACGATGATATCGACACCGCCCCTTAAAGCCCTGATCTGCTTACCCATGGGAGCGCCACCGAAAATGGTGGTGCTGGTGAGCCTCAAAAATTTGCCATAGGCGCGCACGCTATCGCCGATCTGTACCGCCAACTCGCGGGTCGGGGCAAGAACAAGAGCGCGCGGACGGCCCGGATTGGGACGGCCTTTGGAGGTTTTGGCGAGATTCTGCAACATCGGCAGAACAAAAGCGGCGGTTTTTCCGGTGCCTGTCTGCGCTACGCCAAGAAGATCTCGGGCCCCCAACAAATGAGGAATGGATTGGGCCTGGATCGGCGTCGGCGCCGAATAGCCCTCGGCGGACAAAGCCCGCCCCAAGGGCTCGATCAAGTCGAGCCCGGAAAAATCAGTCATAAATTATGTCTCTTTTCACGCCGCGAAAACGGCGAACAGAGGAAAGCCGGAGGGCCAAAGGCCCCCCGGTCCACAAATGTGGATTAGTCCCGAAGCTGAATGTTTTCAGCAGCTTCCTTGCCGTCGCGGCCGGCGACCAGGTCGTAAGAGACCTTCTGGCCGTCGTTGAGCGATGCAATACCGGCATTCTCAAGGGCGGAGATATGAACGAAAGCGTCCTTGCCGCCTTCTTCGGGCTCAATAAAGCCGTAACCCTTGGTGGCGTTGAACCATTTAACTGTACCGTTAGCCATAGTCTTAAGTTTCCTTATACATAGAAAGATTCGCGGTCCGGCGACATGCCGATCTCGCGGTTTAAACGCTCACAATGTCAGGAAAGTAACTTGGCCGACCGCGCCTTAGCGGGGATCAATCAGGGCACACACAAGACGACTGTGTAACGTAACAACGCGCCTCATATAGTCCATTTCCCGGATAAGTCAAGAACATTCCACGAACTAAACGTTTGAGCGGATTAAAGGATTTGATCGAAAAGACAACACCTGGATATAGCGGCAAGCATGTGAATATTAAGTATAAATTATATTTTATTAGAAATTATTTTCCATAATACCTGAAATTGACGGGATTTCTGACTTTTACTTAAGGCTATTTCTGGACTCAGGAACATTAATTGTGATTGAATGCCCGCCGTGGGAGTTATTTACAACCACCCAATAGGGATAGACCCATGAGCCGATCTGAAGTCGAACGCTTCATCGCCGATATAAAAGCCAATGAGGAAATGCTGGCGGAGCTGCAAGAGGGCTCAACCGGTCTTGCCTATGTAGTCGAATTCGCTGATGCCAAGGGCTATGACATCACTGTGAATGACGCCAAGGCCTATATCGATGAAAAGGCCAATGCCGAGCTCAGCGACGACCAGCTCGACCAGATCGCCGCCGGCAAGAGTTTCATTATCAACACGACATCCAGCACCGTTGTGGTCTCGACTTCATCTGTTGTTGAGACTGTGGAGGCGGTTGAACTCGTTACTTCTGTCGATGCCGCCGCCGAAGTCAACGCCACTGTCGCTGCCGATGTGGCCGCCGTCGTGGTCGCGGTTCTGACCTGAAATACGGTCCGTCGCAGTCAGCCGATAAAAAAGGCCCCGTTTCCGGGGCCTTTTTCCTGTCAGTATTATGTAAAGCGGCGCTAGCCCCATTTCTCGACGAACGCCCGGCCGCCATAACGCCCGGCGGGACCGAGATGTTCCTCGATCCGGATCAGCTGGTTGTATTTGGCCATGCGGTCGGAGCGCGAGGTGGAGCCGGTCTTGATCTGGCCGCAATTGGTCGCCACCGCCAGATCGGCGATGGTCGAATCTTCGGTCTCGCCGGAACGATGGGACATGACGGCGGTGTAACCGGCCTTATGGGCCATCTCGACGGCGGCAAGGGTCTCGGTCAGGGTGCCGATCTGGTTGACCTTGACCAGGATAGAGTTGGCAAGCCCACGCTTGATACCGTCGGAAAGACGCACCGGGTTGGTGACGAACAGATCATCACCGACCAGCTGGACCTTTTTACCCAGCTCGTCGGTCAACGCCGCCCAGCCGCCCATGTCGTCCTCGGCCATGCCATCTTCGATTGAGACGATGGGATAACGGGAAACCAGATCGGCGTAATAGGCAACCAGGGCGTCCCCATCCAGCGTCCTGCCCTCCCCGGCCAGTTCGTATTTGCCCTTATGGTGGAATTCGGTGGACGCCGCATCAAGGGCCAGCTTGATATCCTCGCCGGGCTTGTAGCCAGCCGCCTCAATCGCCTTCATGATCGCGGCCAGGGCTTCGTCGGCGCTGGAAAGGTTGGGCGCAAAGCCGCCCTCGTCACCGACATTGGTCGACAGGCCGTCGTCTTTGAGACGTTTTTTCAGGGCCTGAAAAACTTCCGCCCCCATGCGCACGGCATCGGCCATACTGTCGGCGGAGACCGGCATGATCATGAATTCCTGAATGTCGATGGGATTGTCGGCGTGCATGCCGCCATTGATGATGTTCATCATCGGCACCGGCAAAAGATGGGCATGGGCCCCCCCCACATAGCGGTAAAGGGGCAGACCGGCCTCTTCGGCGGAAGCCTTGGCGACGGCCAGGGAAACGCCGAGAATGGCGTTGGCCCCGAGCCGTCCCTTGTTCTCGGTGCCGTCGAGTTCAATCATCGAGCGATCAATCAGCCCCTGGTCGTCGGCCTCAAGGCCGCACAGGGCATCGAGGATTTCACCCTGGGCGCTATCGACAGCCTTTTGCACCCCCTTGCCGCCGAAGCGCGCCGCATCGTCGTCGCGCAACTCAACCGCCTCAAAGCTGCCGGTCGAGGCACCCGAGGGCACAGCGGCGCGACCCATGGCACCGGTTTCAAGCTCAACATCCACCTCAACGGTGGGCATGCCCCGGGAGTCGAGGATTTCGCGGGCGGTGATATCAATAATCGCACTCATGGCATCGCCTTCTTTTTATAAATTGTCACTGTCTTGTCTGAATGGCCCGGAACCTAAGCCTTATGGCGGCTTTTGGCAATGTTTAAGGGTGAATTAGAGCCGTGTGACCGGGTGTTTCTTGGCCAAAGCGTCGAAGGCCATGAGGTCTTCGAGGAGCCCCGGAAGGGCTTTCAAAGGCACCATATTTGGGCCGTCGGAGGGGGCGGAATCCGGGTCGCCATGGGTCTCGATAAAGACCCCCGCCACACCGACAGAAATAGCGGCCCGGGCCAATGTGGGAACGAATTCACGCTGACCGCCGCTTGATGCCCCCTGGCCGCCCGGCTGCTGGACCGAATGGGTGGCGTCGAAAATCACCGGATAGCCGGTATCACTCATGATCGGCAGCGCCCGCATATCGGAGACAAGGGTGTTATAGCCAAACGACGCCCCGCGCTCGGTCAGCATAATATTTTGATTGCCGGCGGCAGCCGCCTTGGCGGCCACATGAGCCATGTCCCAGGGGGCGAGAAACTGTCCCTTTTTTATATTGACCGCGCGGCCCGTCGCGGCGGCGGCAAGGATGAGATCGGTCTGGCGGCAGAGAAAGGCCGGGATCTGCAATACATCGACGGCCTGCGCCACAGGCGCGCAATGTTCGGGCTCATGGACGTCCGTCAGCACCGGGATGGCGTATTTTTCGGCGATGTCGCGCAAGATCGAGAGGCCCTCGCTCATGCCGACGCCGCGCTCGCCCTTAAGGCTGGTGCGATTGGCCTTGTCGTAAGAGCTTTTGAAAATCAGCTTTAAGCCCAGCTTGCCGGTAATCTCGACCAGGGCCGCCGCCATCTCTTCCCCGTGGGCGCGGGATTCAAGGACGCAGGGGCCGGCGATCAGGAAAAGCGGCAGATCGTTGCCGATGGTCAGCGAACCGATAGAAACGTGACGGGGATCGGCCATGACTTTTCCCTTTTCCAAAAAAGACCTAAACCAACCGCGACTGATCGATCGCCGCGGCGATGAACGAGGTGAACAGGGGATGGGGCTCGAACGGTTTCGATTTCAGTTCGGGATGGAACTGGACGCCGATAAACCACGGGTGTTCGGGTATCTCGACAATCTCCGGCAGGATACCGTCGGGCGACATGCCGGAAAAGACGAGGCCGGCGGCCTCCAGCTTTTCCTTGTACTGGATATTGACCTCATAGCGGTGACGGTGGCGCTCGGAGATCGAGGCGGCGCCGTAAATATCCGATACCCGGCTGCCTTTCTTAAGGTCGCAGTCATAAGCGCCAAGGCGCATGGTGCCGCCGAGTTCACCCCCGGCGCGGCGTTTTTCGATGTCTTCACCCTTTGCCCATTCAGTCATCAGACCAACCACCGCATCATCGGAAGGTCCGAATTCGGTCGATCCGGCGTCTTTAAGCCCGGCGAGATTGCGCGCCGCCTCAACCACCGCCATCTGCATGCCGAAACAGATGCCGAAATAAGGCACCTTGCGCTCGCGGGCGAAATGGGCGGCCTCAATTTTGCCCTCGGCCCCGCGCTCGCCAAAACCGCCGGGAACGAGAATGCCGTCCACCCCGTCGAGATACTGCACCACATCCTCGCGCTCGAATATTTCCGAGGCGATCCAGTTCATCTTGACCCGGACATTATTGGCGATGCCGCCATGGGTCAGGGATTCAGCCAGGGATTTATAGGAATCGATCAGCTCGGTGTATTTGCCGACCACGGCGATCGTCACCTCGCCCTCGGGCTCGCGGATACGATTGACGATATCCTGCCAGCGGGAAAGATCGGGCGGGGTCGCCGTATCGAGGCCGAAATGGGTACAAACCCGGGTGTCGAAACCCTGTTCGTGATAGCTGATCGGCACCTGATAGATGGTGTCTACGTCCAAAGCGGCGATAACGTCCTCGGTGGCGATGTTGCAAAACAGGCCGATCTTGCGCCGCGCATCCTCGGAAATATCCCGGTCGCAGCGGCACAGCAGAATATCGGGCTGGATTCCCACCGACAGCAGTTCCTTGACAGAATGCTGGGTCGGCTTGGTTTTCAGCTCACCGGCGGTCTTGATATAGGGCAGCAATGTGAGGTGGACGAACAAAGAGCGTTCAACCCCCAGTTCGTTACGCAACTGGCGGATGGACTCCAAAAACGGCAGACTTTCGATATCGCCGACGGTGCCGCCGATCTCGCAGAGGATGAAATCCTCGTCCTCGATGTCGGAAAGCACGAATTGTTTGATCACGTCGGTGATATGGGGAATGACCTGGATCGTCGCGCCGAGATAATCACCCCGGCGTTCCCTGGAGATGACGTCTGAATAAATGCGCCCGGTAGTGACATTATCGCTCTGGCGCGAGGCGACACCGGTATAGCGTTCGTAATGACCAAGGTCGAGATCGGTCTCGGCGCCGTCGTCGGTGACATAGACCTCGCCGTGCTGGGTCGGGCTCATGGTGCCGGGATCGACATTGAGATAAGGATCGAGTTTGCGCAGGCGGACCTTATAGCCGCGGGCCTGAAGCGCCGCGCCGAGTGCCGCCGAGGACAGACCCTTTCCAAGAGAGGAGACCACGCCACCGGTGATAAAAATGAACCGCGTCATGGAAGTCTAATCTATCTCAATAAACCGTTATTGCCACAAGAAACTGAGACAAAGAAAAAGAGGCGGCTGGAAAGCCGCCTCAAGGATTTATTTTGTCCCTTAGTGGTCAAGGGGGACGCTGGGGGTTTCGTCCCCGGCTGCCGGTTGATCCACGGCGCCGTCGCCGGCCTCGCCATTTGTCGCATCGGTTTCACCCGAAGCCTGGGGAACGGTCCCGGCCTCGACAGGGCCTTCGATCGGCGGCAGTTCGTCGGGATCATCGAGAATCGACGACGGCTTGACCGTCTGGCCGGTGAGATAAGACAAGAGCAGGCTGGAGACCATGAAGCAGGCCGCAATAATGGCCGTGGTCCGGGTCAAAAGGTTGGCCGTGCCGCGGGAAGACATGAGGCCACCCATGCCACCACCGCCGCCGCCGCCGATACCAAGACCGCCGCCCTCGCTGCGCTGAATAAGCACGATACCAACCAGAGAAATGGCCAGGATCAGATGAATGACCAGAAGAATTGTCAGCATGAAAGATTTCTCACTTCAACAAAACGGTTAACAGCCCGGTAAAATGCGCCGGGACAAGTGGCTTTTTAATGGCTTGAGGCCGAGAAGACCAGAGGCAAGTTGCATATAGATGGACGAAAAAGGTGGAACCGGTCAGGAACAGGCGGTGATGATCGCCCAAAAATCCGCCGCCTTGAGGCTGGCGCCACCGACCAGCGCCCCGTCCACATTGTCCACAGCCATCAATTCGGCGGCGTTTTCAGGCTTTACCGAGCCCCCGTATAGAATGCGCAGATTATCAAAATTGGCGATTTTTTTGCCCAGTTCGGCGCGAATAGCAGTGTGAATCTCAGCCACCTGGGTGACGCTCGGGGTGCGCCCGGTGCCGATGGCCCAGACCGGCTCATAGGCAATAATGGTATTTTCGGCGTTTGCCCCCTCAGGCAACGAGCCGGAAAGCTGGCCGCTGACCACTTCGACGGCGCGGCCGGAATCCCGCTCGGCCTCGGTCTCACCGATACAGATAATGACAGCCATCCCCACCTCAAGCACGGCGCTCGCCTTGGCGCGAACCGTCTCGTCGCTTTCGCCGTGATCGGCGCGGCGTTCGGAATGGCCGACAATGACGTAAGTACAGCCCTGATCCTTGAGCATCATGGCGCTGATATCGCCGGTATGGGCGCCGCTCTTAAGGGCGTGGCAGTCCTGGGCGCCAAGGGCAATCGCCCCGCCTTTAAGCAATGCGCCGATCTCGTGGAGCAGAGTGGCCGGGGGACAGAGCAGAATTTCAGCCCCTTGCGGCGCCTCTCCGGCAAGGGCGCAAAGGTCGGACGCCAGCGCCACACCGTCGGCGCGCAGCCCGTTCATCTTCCAGTTTCCGGCGATCAGCTTTGATTTTTTGGTCATATCCCCCCTTAACACGGTCGTGGCCGTTAAATCCAGCGTCCTTGCCCCCGTCCTTATGATCGCTGGATAAGCTAAATCCCCTGTTGCGGGGGGGGCAATGCGCTTTTATGATGCCGCGCGCTTAGGATATCGCCCTTTAAGTGCGCTGTTTTTTATTTCCCGACCCAGCGGGTCCGTATTTTTCGACCCGCCCCAACCGAGGTTACCCGTTCGCCATGCTGACATATATGAGAAAACACGCCAGTTCCTGGGTCATCAAGATTCTGTTCGCGGTTCTGGTTCTGAGTTTTGCCGTCTGGGGAATCGGAGACATCTTCCGCGGGCCATCCCGCGAAGTGGTGGTTGCCAATGTCGGGGATATTGAAATTTCCGGCCGCGCCTTTGCCCTTCAGTACCAGCGCCAGGTGAAAAGCATCCGCGACATCCTGGGGGCGAATTTTACCGTCGAACAGTCCAAGGAAATGGGATTCCCCGACGAAGCGATCGCGACCCTGATCAGCCGCGCACTTTATAATAACGCCGCCAACGATATCGGCATTGCCGTCAGTGACGAGGTGTTGCGCAATCAGATCCTCGAGGATGAATCCTTTCGCGACGGCGACGGCCTGTTCGACGAGCGCAAATTCCGTATGCAGCTTCTTGAAAGTGGATTTTCCGAAGAGACCTTTCTTCTCGAACTCAAACGTGAGGTGGCGCGGGCCGAACTTCTCGATCCGATCAATGCCGGGATAAAACCCCCGGAGGTGATGCTTAAACCCTTGACCCGCTATCTTCAGGAAAGGCGCAGCACCGATTCGGTTCTCATCGTCACCGACGAAATTCCCGGATTCGACGATCCTTCCGATGACGATTTGAGAGCCTATTTCGACGACCATAAAGCAAAGTTCAGATCCCCCGAATACCGGGATATCAGTCTGATTTTCGTCAAGGACACCGACCTTAACGAGCAAATCGAGATTGCCGAGGAAACCATTCAGGCCAGCTATGAAGACCGTAAGGATAGTTATTTTGCATCCGAGCAGCGCTATCTCGAGCAAATTCTGGTCAGCGATAAAGAGACCGCAGACAAGGTTGTCGCAGCATTCAACGAGGGCGGAGACTTCAGTGAGATTTCGACCACCCTCGCCGGACAGGAAAAAGACCTTTTCGATCTCGGCTGGACCCAAAAGGAAGATCTGCCCGAGGAAGTTGCCGAAGACGTTTTCACCGCCCCTGAGGGCAAAATCACCCCGGCGCTGGAAAGCCCGTTCGGCTGGCATGTGATCCGGGTTAAGGAAATATCGCAAGAGCATATACAGCCCTTTGAGGAAGTCAGGGATGACATTCGCAAGGAACTGGTGGCCGAGGAATCACTCGATGCCCTGTACGAACTCATCAAGCAGGTCGAGGACGAGTTCGGCGGCGGCGCCGACCTTAACGCGGCAGCCGAAAGCCTCGACCTCAAGGTGATCGAGATTACGGCGATCGACGACGACGGCAATGATATCGACGGCAAGGCCATCGCCAACCTTCCCAAAAAGAAATTTATCGGCCCCGTCTTTCGTCTCGGCGAGGGCGAACAGGGCGACCTGGTCGAGACCGAGGAAAACGGCTTTTACGTGGCGCGAGTCAACCGGATCATCGAGCCCGAACAGCTTTCCTTTGATCAGGCCCGCGACAGGATAAAGAGCGTATGGCGGAAAAAGGCCAAGGAGGATTCTGCAAAGGCCCAGGCCAATTTGATTATCGAACGGGTCAAGGGCGGCGAGAAACTCAAGAAAATCGCCAAGGACCTTGGGTTCGACGTGGCCAAGAAAATCTCCTTTACCCGGGATGACACCACCGGCACCGGATTCCCGGCCGAAATGCTGGACAAGTTGTTCACTGCCGAAATTGGCGGCACGGCGATGGGAACCGTCGAAGAAGGCTATGCGGTCGGCGTTCTCACCGAGATCGTTCCCGCCAGCCCCGATTCAGAAGAAGATTTGGAGAAAGTCGCCGAAGAACTTGAGGGCGATATTATCAGCGATCTGGTCGAGCAATATTCCAAGTCCTTATACAAACACTACGAGATCAACATTAACGACAAGGCCCTGGACTCCTACCTCTGATCACCAGGGATCGAAGATCATGACGCAGGTCCCCATGGAAACCTTGCCGAATTTCGATGACTTCGCGGCCACATATAATTCCGGTTCCCCGCAACTGGTATGGACGGTGCTTGTCGCCGATCTGGAAACGCCGGTTTCGGCAATGCTTAAACTGGCCGACGATCCGACATACAGCTTTCTTCTCGAATCGGTTCAGGGCGGCGAAGTTCGCGGCCGCTATTCGGCGATTGGTCTTAAACCCGATCTGATCTGGCGCTGCCGACAGGGCAAGGCAGAGATCAACCGCAACGGCCTCACCCAAGCAGATGATTTCAGCCAATGCCCGGAACCGCCGCTCGATTCCCTGCGCGCCCTGATCGCGGAATGCCGGATCGATATTCCCGACCCCCTGCCGCCGATGGCCGCCGGACTGTTCGGCTATATGGGCTATGACATGGTGCGGCAGATGGAAAGCCTGCCCGACAACAACCCGGATACGCTGGATGTACCCGAAGGCGTGTTCCTGCGCCCGACGGTGATGGCGGTGTTCGACACTATCGAGGACAGTGTTTTCGTCATCACCCCGGTATGGGCGCAGGACGGGGTTTCAGCAAAGGACGCTTACGGGGCGGCACAGGCGCGGCTGGCCGAAACGTTCGCCAAATTCGACGCCGATCTGGCGCCCCATCATGTTTTGAAACCTTTAAGCGGTGACGCCTTACCGATTGAACCGGATTCAAACACCAGCCGCGAGGAATATCACGCCATCGTCGAGAAGGCGAAAGAGTACATCCGCGCCGGTGACATCTTTCAGGTTGTTCCCTCGCAACGCTTTTCCCTGCCCTTCAAGCTGCCGCCCTTTTCCCTTTACCGGGCCTTGCGGCGGTTGAACCCCTCGCCCTTCCTGTTTCATTTTAATTTTGGCGATTTTTCCGTTGTCGGCTCAAGCCCCGAAATTCTGGTTCGCCTGCGCGACGATGTGGTCACCATCCGTCCCATCGCCGGCACCAGGCCGCGGGGCAAAACCCCGGCCGAGGACAGGGCGCTGGCGGAAGACCTGCTCAATGATCCCAAGGAGCTGTCCGAACATCTGATGCTGCTTGATCTGGGGCGCAACGATGTCGGCCGGGTGGCCAAGGTAGGCAGCGTCCGCGTCACCTCGCGCAACGTCATCGAATATTACTCTCACGTCATGCATATCGTCTCTAACGTCGAGGGCGAGATCGACCCGGCCTATGACATGGTTGATGCGTTGATCGGCGGCTTTCCCGCCGGCACCGTTTCCGGCGCCCCGAAGGTGCGGGCGATGGAAATTATCGATGAGCTGGAAAAAGCCCGGCGCGGCGTTTATGCCGGATCACTGGGATATTTTTCCAGCGACGGCAACATGGATACCTGCATTGCCCTGCGCACGGCGGTGATCAAGGACGGCACGCTTTATGTCCAGGCCGGTGGCGGCGTCGTCGCCGACAGCGATCCGGAAGCCGAATACCAGGAGACCTGCAACAAGGCCAGGGCCATCATCCGCGCCGCCCAGGAAGCCGTCCGCTACGGCACCGACGAAGAGTAGGAAGCTCTTCCCTACCCCTGCTGGATCTGTTTCAGCCGCCAGAACAGCGACGCGCAATAATAGAAAAGAAAGAAATAGATGAACATCTCACCCACTTCCGAGTGGCTGACTTGTTCAATTTCGGGAATATCCAGCTTGGCCTAGGCGATCTCGCGGGGCAGACGGCTCAAAACCGAACAGATAAGCACAGGAATGCAGACAAAGGTCGGCCAGATGAGGCGGAAAAAGGTGACCTGTCCGGTGCCTGGGGGCAAAATCCAGGAGAGAATCGGAAACAAAATGCCAATACCGACAGCGGCCGCCTGCAACAAGGCGCGGACGGCTTCTTTATCAAAACCCGCAGCCGGTTCACCGCCATCAACGGGCTCTCCATTGGCGCCGGGCCACCACTCGGGAAAGGCAATATTGAGGATGTCGCGGCCCCAGCCGATATCTTCGGCAGCCAGAAGCAGGGACAGGATCAAAAGCAGCAGCAGCCAGGCCACCAGCCGTTTGTCGGTGCGGACAACGGGAAAACGCAGCATCCCAAAGGCGAAACCAGCGGCCAATACCGGCACAAGGGCGACGAGGAGCTCGAAGGTGGCGGATTTGCCCTCGAAGAAGGCCAGATAGCCTTCCGCGTCAAGGGCTGCAAAGCCCCAGAGCGCACCAAAAAAAACCACCGGCAGGACAAGCCAAAGGGCCCAGTGGAGATCAACCACCCGCTTCATTTCTTCCTACCTCGCTTAAATACCAACCCGGAACGATCGTAATCCCTCCGGATGGAGAAAAACTTAACGAATCGCCCGGACCGCCCCAGAAAAGCAAATTTAGTTTAAATTTTATATTTCTCTGGGATGTAGCAGGTAAGTGACGGTGGTCACAATCAGAAACTGTATATTTGTCCCAAACAGGAACATCCCGGCCGGGGCGAAGAAAAAGAGCCCTAGCCTTTTGCCTTGGCCTGGCTGATTTCTATCCGGCGGAGAACAATCGAACTTAGGGGCACCAACACGAGGCCCCGCTGATCGAGGGTTTTAAGCCAACTTTTCAGGGCCTGGATGGTGGCGTCGTGGGGATGGCAAATGCCGATGGCAAAACCCTGTTCCCTTGCCACTTTTTCGAGATCATTGAGACGGTCGCGGATCGCGTTGTAGGAAATGACGTTATCGAGAAAGACATGGCGCACCGCATAAGGCACCCCCATCTGGCGGGCCAGCATTGGGCCTTTGGAAGAATTGGTGGTCAGGGAATCAAGATACAGCAGGCCGCGTTTCTTGATCTCGCCCATGACCGTCTTCATGCCCTTGCGATCGGCGGTAAAACGGCTGCCCATATGGTTGTTGATCCCCACATAGCCGGAAAACCGCCCCAAATTCCATTGCAGATCGCTAATGATTTTTTTGCGCTCTGAATCGCTCATCAATGCCCTGGGGCCGGGATCAAAATCGCCGTTCTCAGGTTCCATCGGCAAGTGGAGAAGAAGTTCGTGACCGTCCTCAAGGGCCTGTCGGCTTTGCTGGGAAAGTCTGTCGGCATAGGGCAGGAAGGCCAGCGTCAGTGGCGGCTTGAGGGCAAAAATACGTTCCGAGCGGGCGAGGCTTAAGCCGAGATCGTCAACGACGATGGCGATAACCGGTCGTTTGCCGGTCTTCGGCGGGGTTACAGCATTGCGGATCCAGGCCAGCTTATTGGGCTTACCCAGCGCCCCACGAAGCTGGCCATCGATTTGTGCCGTTGCTTTTTCCCCGACGGGTTCAGGGACGCCGGCACCGGCCTTCATCCCCGGCTCGGGAAGAATTTCCTCTCCGTATTCGGTCGAAAAAACCGGCGGATCACCATCCGGCTCATCGAGGGTGAAACCCTCCTTTTCCATCTTTTCGAGTATCTGTCCGGGCGACGGCCTGGAGCGGATTTTAGGCAGCTCGCGGGACGGCGTGGCCTGACGCGACGGGGCGATTTTCGCCTCGGATTGAGAGGGCAGCAGATAGACCTCTTCACGGGGTGGAGGTTTGTTGAGATTACCGACGACGACGCCGAGCGTGGTGCCAACCAGAAAGGTCGCCGTGACGATCAGAAGAATACCGTTTTGCGATAACCAGAAGGGCGGCTTTTTCTTACCCCCTTTGCGGCGATCGGCGCTGTCGGGATCGCGCCGGTCTTCAAAATCGGTCCCGTCTTCGTCAAAACCGGGGCTTTCATCATCATCGACGAATTCATCTTGCGGGAAATCCCCTTCTTCGGTTTCGAAGGTCTCGCCCTTCCCCGGCTTCTTTTTACTGAAGAGATTAAATTTGAACATGGGTCCATTTTACGACACCGCCGATGGTTAAGGCTATCCTTCTTGAGAGCGGCGCTATTCCAGGGCGACTTTTTCTCCCAGGGACGGAACCCGGCAGGCCCAGCCCAGGTCCTCTTCGATGCGGCGGCGCAACCCATCGGCGGCGGCGGGCTCGCCATGGGTGATGAAGGTGCGGCGCGGCGGCTTTTTGAAACCGCCGAGCCAGTCCATGATCTCGACACAATCGGCATGGGCCGAAAGCATCTCAAGATTGTGAACTTCGGCAAGAATGGGGATATAGGCTCCGTGGATCTTGATCCTTTCCTCACCGGCCACGATGCGGGCGCCACGGGTTCCCGAGGCCTGAAAACCGGCGAAAAGAATCGTGTTTTTCCTGTTCCCGGCGAAGGCCTTGAGATGGTGGAGAATGCGCCCCCCGGTCGCCATGCCGCTGGCTGAAATTATGATTCTCGGCATCGACATCGTTAAAAGACTTTTCGATTCATCGACAGATTCCACATAACGGGCGACCTCGCAAAGACGCCGGCATTCGGCTTTAGGAAGCCTCGCTTGCGCATGATGCTTGCAGAAAAGCTCGCTGGCCTCGATCGACATCGGACTATCGAGGAAAACCGGAATTTCAGGTATCCGCCCCGATTGCATGAGCGTGTGAATGTAATAAAGCAGCGATTGTGCCCGACCGACGGCAAAAGAGGGAATCACGACAACGCCCCCCCTTTTCACCGTGCGGTTGACGATATCGGCAATCCTGTCGGCAGGATCAACCGGGTCGTGAATGCGGTTTCCATAGGTCGATTCGGCAACCAGATAATCCGTATTCAAAACCGATTCCGGAGCAACCATGAGAGGGTCGCGGGGACGGCCCAAATCGCCGGTAAAATGGAGTGTCGTTTTTGACCATGAAAGGCGGACCATGGCCGCACCCGGAATATGCCCACCTCGCAGAAATTGTAATTCCAGCCCACTGCCCATATCGAAAAGCTGATGAAATTCCACCGCCTTGAAAAAATCGAGCGCGTGTTTAGCCTCGGCCAGGGTGTAAAGCGGCCGCGCCGGATGATGCTTTGAAAAACCGTGACGGTTGGCGAAGTCGGCATCCTTTTCGAGCAGATAACCGCTGTCGGGTAATAGCAATCCGCATAAATCAGCAGTCGCCGGCGTCGCCAGAACCGGGCCATTAAATCCATTGCGAATCAAGAGCGGCAGGTATCCCGAGTGATCAATATGGGCATGGGTCAGGATGACCGCATCAAGGGATGACGGATCAAGGGGCAGCGGCTCCCAGTTTCTCAGGCGGAGCTGTTTATAGCCCTGATAAAGACCGCAATCGACGAGAACCCTGCGACCGCCCGCCTCTACGAGATATTTCGAACCGGTCACCGTACCGACGGCGCCCATGAAGGTCAGATTAAACATCCCGTGCCCTGTGGCGCCTCCATCCCGATGGTTTATAAATTAATTTGTTATTTGGCCGCTGGAGAGACGATAATTCATCCGTCATGGATGATAGCACGAATTCCCCCGCTTTGAGCAGTGACGGCCATATCGAGTTTAAGGTCGGCGGCATGACCTGTGACCATTGCAAAAAACAGGTCGAAGAGGCCCTGGGTGATCTGCCCGGCGTCACCCATGTGCAGGTCAATCTATCCACCACCAAAGTCAGCGTCGATTATGAGCCCGAAAAAATCGGCGTTCACGATTTTTTTCTCGCCATAAGAGAGGCAGGATACCATCCCGGCCTCACGGCGCTCAGGATCGGCATCGGCGGGATGCATTGCGCCTCCTGCGTCAACCAGATCGAGAGCGCCCTGACCGCCCTGCCCGGCGTTGATACCGCCAGCGTCAATCTCACCGCCGCCAGCGCCGACATCACGTACCGCCCCGATGAAGTGAATTTCTTGGGCATCAAAGACGCCGTGGAATCGAGCGGCTATGAAGTCAAGGAAGCCACCAGCGCCAGCGAAGAAGGGATCAGCCGCGAGGATGCCGCAAATGAGGCCGAATACCAAAGCCTGATGCGGAAATTCTGGTTCGCCGCCGCCGTTTCGGTGCCCAATGTGATGCTGATGTATCCCGATGTTCTTCCCGCGCTGGGCGAATGGATGCCCATGGGCAGCGCCAACCGGCACTTTGTCTGGGCGGTGCTCGGCCTTCTTACCCTGCCGGTTCTGCTGTGGTCCGGCGGCCAGTTCTATAGCGGCATGTGGCAGGCCTTGAAACACCGCTCGGCAAATATGCACACCCTGATCGCCGTCGGCGTTACGGCCGCTTACGCCTATTCGGTTACCGCGACCGTAGCCCCCCAGCTTTTTCCAGAACAGGCGCTGGCCGAAGCCTTCTGGGACGTTGCCACCGTCGTCATCGCCCTGGTCGTTCTCGGCATGGCGCGGGAGATCAAGGCCAAGGGCCGCACCTCGGAAGCCATCCGCAAACTGATTGGACTGCAACCCAGAACGGCGCGGGTGGTGCGCGACGGCAAAGAGATCGATTTACCGGTAGAGGAAGTTGTCACCGGCGATATCGTTATCGTCCGTCCGGGTGAAAAAATTCCCGTCGACGGAGTGCTGAAAGAAGGGGCGAGTTCGGTCGATCAATCGATGATTACGGGTGAATCGATTCCGGTCGAAAAAACCCCCGGCATGGAAGTGATCGGCGGCACCATAAACAAGACCGGCAGTTTTCACCTCACCGCCACCAAGGTCGGCAAGGACACGGCCCTGGCCAACATCATCCGCATGGTGCGCGATGCCCAGGGATCGAAAGCGCCGATCCAGCGCATCGTCGATCAGGTTTCGGGCTATTTCGTGCCCACAGTGATGATCCTCGCCATCCTCGCCTTTATCGCCTGGTATGATTTCGGCCCCGAGCCCAACATCGTCTATAGCGTCATCGTTCTGGTGACGACATTGATTATCGCCTGCCCCTGCGCCCTGGGGCTTGCCACCCCGACCTCGCTCACCGTCGGTATCGGCAAGGGGGCGCAATACGGCATTCTCATCCGTTCCGGCGACGCCTTGCAGACGGCCCAGAAAATCAGCACCGTGGTGTTGGACAAAACCGGCACCATCACCAAGGGCGAGCCGGAACTGACCGATCTGGTCCCGGCAAACGGTTTTGATGAGACCGGATTGCTGACCATCGCCGCGTCTTTGGAGAAAGGCTCAGAGCATCCTCTCGGCGAGGCTATCGTTAAGGGGGCGCAAACACGGGGAACCGATATTCCAGCCAGCGAGGGATTTGAGGCCATCGCCGGGCGCGGTGTCAGCGCAAAGGTAGACGGCCATGCCGTCCTCCTCGGCAATTCCCGCCTGATGGAAGAACGCGGTATCGATGTCTCTGCCCTCACCGCCGACTGGGAGCGCCTTGCAAATGAAGGCAAGACGCCGGTCTACGTGGCCAGCGAGGGAAAAGCCGCCGGGCTGGTCGCCGTCGCCGATACGGTCAAGGCGGATTCAAAACCGGCGATCAAAGCCCTCCACGATCTGGGCATCGAAGTCATTATGATAACCGGCGACAATGCCCGCACGGCCCAGGCCGTGGCCGGGCAAGTCGAGGTTGACCGGGTGCTGGCCGACGTGCTGCCGGAGGACAAGGCCGGCGAGATCAGGAAGCTTCAGGATGCAGGCAAAATCGTCGCCATGGTCGGCGACGGTATCAACGACGCCCCGGCCCTCGCCCAGGCTGATGTCGGCATGGCCATCGGCACCGGCACCGATGTGGCGATCGAGGCCAGCGATATTACACTCATCCAGGGGAGTCTGACCAGAATTGCCACCGCCATCGATATCTCGAAAGCAACCATGACCAATGTGCGCCAGAACCTTGTGGGGGCGTTCGGCTACAACACCCTGGGTATTCCGGTGGCCATGGGGGTGCTTTATCCTTTCTTCGGGATTTTGCTCTCACCCATGATCGCCGCCCTGACCATGGCCTTTTCTTCCGTCACCGTGGTTTCCAACGCCAACCGCCTGCGGTTTTATAAACCAAAGGAGACCTGGAAATGAGCGCCCTTGCCCCCGACCAATACGCTGTGACGCTCGGCGGTTTTATCCTGATCGGCTTTATCATCTGGTTTTTCTGGCTGAAAAAATCGGCGGGGGCGCGGGCCGTCAGCGGGGATGGCGGCTTTCAGGAAGTGCTGATCACGGTCAAGGGCGGCTATACGCCCGATACCATTGTGGTGCGCCACGGCAAGCCGGTGCGGCTCAATTTCAGGCGGATCGAAACCGCCCAATGCTCGGAGATGGTGCTGATCCCCGATTTCAACATCAGTTCAAACCTCCCCACGGGCCAGACCGTGGCCGTCGAATTTCTGCCCGAGAAACCCGGCGAGCACGAATTCGCCTGCCAGATGGGGATGCTGCGCGGCAAACTGATTGTCGAGTGAAGGGCGACGCCCCGCTTTCCCCTTGTGTGCCCCCGTGATATAAGCGGCGCTTGTCTTTGGTATGTCCTCAAGCCCCCGGTGCCCCGATGATTCTGCTTATCGATAATTACGACAGCTTTACCTATAACCTGGTTCATTATCTGGGTGAGTTGGGGGCGAATGTGGTGGTCCATCGTAACGATTCCCTTACCGTCGATGAGGCCTTAGGCCTCAAGCCCGAGGGCATTGTCATATCGCCGGGCCCCTGCGACCCGGACCGCTCCGGCATCTGTCTCGATCTGATCGCGGCGAATGCCGGAAAAGTCCCATTGATGGGGGTGTGTCTGGGCCATCAGGCCATCGGCCAGGCCTATGGCGGTAAGGTCGTCCGCGCCCCGGCCCCCATGCACGGCAAGGTGAGTGAGATCACCCACAGCGGCAAAAGCCTGCTTAAGGGGCTGGCCTCACCTTTCGAGGCGACCCGCTATCACTCCCTGACCGTCGATAAAGACAGCCTGCCCGATTGCCTGGAAATTACCGCCACCTCATCGGACGGGCTGATCATGGGACTTCAGCACAAGGAATTGCCGATCCACGGGGTCCAGTTCCATCCCGAGAGCATCGCCACCGAGCATGGCCACCGCATCCTCGCCAATTTTATCGAGATGGTGACCGGCGGCCTGCCCCACCACATCCCGGAAGATGCGGCAGGGTTCAGTGCGTCTGCTTCCCCTGCGGCCACCTCCTGAGCCGGATCGGAGGCCGCCATGTCCGGGCTTAAACCCTTTTTATCCCTGGTTGCCGACGGCAAGACGCTGTCTGAGACCCAGGCCCGTGACGCCTTTTCGGTGATCATGGCCGGCGAAGCCACCGACGCCCAGATCGGCGGCTTTCTGATGGCGCTGCGGATGCGCGGCGAAACGATTGACGAAATTACCGGCGCCGCCCTGATCCTGCGTGAAAAAGCGGTTAGGGTCACCGCACCGCAAGGCGCGATCGATACCTGCGGCACCGGCGGCGATTCAAAAGGCACGTTTAATGTATCGACCGCCGCCGCCATCACCGCCGCGGCGGCTGGCGTGCCGGTCGCCAAGCACGGCAACAAGGCCCAGACGTCGAAATCCGGTTCGGCGGATGTTCTGGCCGCGCTGGGCGTCAATCTCGACGCCGATACCGCCATTGTCGAAGAGGCCATGGTTGAGGCCGGGATCGGATTCTTGATGGCGCCGCGCCATCACGGGGCGATGGGACATGTGGCCAATGCCCGGGGCCAATTGGGTATCCGCACCATCTTCAACCTGCTTGGCCCCCTGGCCAATCCGGCCGGCGCCAAGCGCCAGTTGATCGGCGTTTTTTCCCGTGCCTGGATCGAACCGATGGCCCAGGTGCTGGGCCGTCTGGGGGTGGAACGGGCCTGGGTGGTCCATGGTTCCGACGGCATGGACGAGATCACGACCACCGGGCCGAGCTATGTGGCGGAGCTTAAAGACGGCAAAGTGACGACCTTTGAAGTCGGCCCAGGCGATGCCGATCTTCCCCTCGCCGAAGAGGCCGATCTTTTGGGTGGCGAAGCTCAGGAAAATGCCGAAATTTTGCATGCCTTGCTCGATGGCGAACAAGGCCCGATCCGCGATATCGTGGTCTTGAACGCCGCCGCCGCCCTGGTGGTGGCCGAAAAGGCTGAAGATCTGCGGCAAGGCGCGAGAATGGCGCAAGAGGCGATTGACAGCGGCAAGGGAAAGGAAACCCTGGCGCGTCTGGTCGAGATTACCAATAAAACGGCAGGGTAAGGCGATGAGCGACGTTCTGGCCGAAATCTGCACTAAAAAGCTCGCCCATATCAAAGAATGCAAGGCCGCACGCAGCGAGGTGGAGCTGATGGATGCGGCGAAGGCAGCTGATGCGCCCCGCGGGTTTATCGAGGCCCTGCTTGCCACCAATGACCAGCAGAGGGTGGCCCTGATCGCCGAGATCAAAAAGGTGTCGCCCAGCAAGGGCCTGATCCGCGACGATTTCGACCCGGCCAGCCTTGCCAAAGCCTACGAGCTGGGCGGTGCGAGCTGCCTTTCGGTGCTCACTGATATTCCCTATTTCCAGGGCGATGACAGTTATCTTGTGGCGGCGCGAGGGGCCGTCGGTCTGCCGGTCCTGCGCAAGGATTTCATGCTCGACCCCTACCAGATCATCGAATCACGGGCCCTGGGGGCCGATTGCGTACTCCTCATCATGGCCGCCCTTTCAGACGATCAGGCCCGGGAACTGGAAGACACGGCCCGGGAACTCAACATGGATGTCCTGATCGAGACCCATAACGCCGCCGAGATGGAGCGCGCCATCCGTCTCAAATCAAGGCTGATCGGGGTCAACAACCGCAATCTCAAAACCCTTGAGATAGACCTGGCGACAACCGAAAAACTGGCCCCTCTCCTTCCCCCCGACCGTATATTGGTCTGTGAAAGCGGCCTTTATACAAATGCCGATATCTCCAGCATGACCAGTGCCGGGGCGAAGGCCTTTCTGGTCGGCGAGTCCCTGATGCGCCAAAATGACGTGACGGAAGCGACCAGGGCGCTGATCGGTGAGGCTCCATCGGTCAAAACAGGTGAGAGGAAACCGGAAGGGTAAGCAGATGAGCGATGATTTCACCCATTTCGACGCCAAGGGCAAGGCGGTGATGGTCGATGTGTCGGCCAAAGATGAAACAGAGCGTGTCGCCACCGCCACCGGGCGTGTCGTCATGGCGCCCGAGACCCTGGCCAAAATCGAGGCCGGGGGGATCGGCAAGGGGGACGTTCTCGGCGTCGCCCGGCTGGCCGGGATCATGGCCGCCAAGCGGACCCCGGACTTAATCCCGCTGTGCCATCCTTTGGCCCTCAATTCGGTGACGATTGAACTTGAATGCGATCGGGAAAACAGCGCCGTTTTGATCTCCGCCACCTGCCGCCTCACCGGCCGCACCGGGGTCGAGATGGAGGCCCTGACCGCGGTCAGCGTCGCCGCCCTCACCATCTATGACATGTGCAAGGCGGTTGACCGGGCCATGGTCATTGAAGCGGTAAAGTTGGCCCATAAATCTGGTGGTAAATCAGGAACTTATGAGGCGTAATGCTTACATCGGTTGAAGAAGCGCTGGGGCGCATTACCGGTTCCCTGAAGGCGACAAAAAGTGAAATTGTCGGCCTTGAGCAGGCCCTGGGCCGGGTTCTGTCGCAAGATGTGACGGCCCGGGTCAACCATCCGCCGAGCGCCGTTTCCGCCATGGACGGCTATGCCATCCGCTCCCAGGATGCGGCGGATGTTCCGGCCACTCTGAAGGTCATCGGCGAGGCCCCGGCCGGGGGCTTTTTTAAAGGCGCTGTCGGCGCAAACGAGGCGGTGCGGATCTTTACCGGCGGACCGGTTCCCAAGGGCGCCGACGCGGTAGTGATCCAGGAGGTGACATCGAGGGACGGCGACCTCGTCACCATCGAAAAAACCATCAGGCCGGGGAAAAATATCCGCCCCGAAGGCCAGGATTTCTCACACGGCGATACCTGCCTTAAGGCCGGAACGGTACTCTCGCCGCGCCATATCGGTCTGGCGGCGGCCATGAACGCAGATGAGCTCAGCGTCCATCGAAGGCCAAGGATCGCCATTCTCTCGACCGGCAATGAACTGGTTGAGCCGGGCGGAACGCCGGGGGAAAGCCAGATTATTGGCTCCAACGGCCCGGCCCTCGCCGCCTTTATCGCCGATAACGGGGGAGAAGCAATTGATCTCGGCATTGCCCCCGACGACCCGGAAACCCTGGGCTCAATGGCCAAGGGGGCCAAAGATTGCGACTTTTTCGTCACCACCGGCGGCGTTTCGGTGGGCGATCACGACATTATCGAGGACGTTTTGACCAAAGCCGGACTCGAGGTTAATTTCTGGGGGGTCGCCATGCGCCCCGGAAAACCCCTGCTTTTCGGCCATATTGGAGAGATGCCGTTCCTCGGCTTTCCCGGAAATCCGGTCTCGACCATGGTCTGCGCGGTGATTTATCTAGGCCCCGCCATCGCCACCCTTTGCGGGGCAAAAACCGTCGCAAACCCGGTTCTGGCAGCGAAAATTTCCTGCGATTTGCGGCAAAACGACGGCCGGGAAGATTATATGCGGGCCCGCCTCGCCCTCGATCATGACGGGTCTCTCATCGCGACGCCGTTCGATCGCCAGGACAGCGCCATGATTTCGGTGCTCGGCGCGGCGGACGCCCTGATCAGGCGTCCCCCCCATGCACCAGCCGCGGCGGCGGGAACAATGGTTTCCATCATCCCCTTAAAAGGCGGGCTGGCCTCACCGGGTTGAGTGAAAACGGGCTTGACGGGGGGGGCGAACCAAAGTAGAACATGAGAGCACGTTTGTGTTTTGTTCCATTCCGGCTTTGCCCGGATTCGCGCCGCAGCTTTGGCATTATTCAGGATTTTCGACATGCTTACCCGAAAACAGCACGAACTCCTCCTTTTTATCAACAAACGCCTTGGTGAAGACGGCATTTCCCCGTCTTTCGACGAGATGAAGGATGCCCTGGGCCTGAAATCCAAATCCGGCATTCACCGCCTTGTCGGCGGCCTTGAAGAGCGCGGTTTTATCCGCCGCCTGGCCCACCGGGCCCGGGCGCTGGAAGTTCTCAAACTCCCCGAAACCGCCAGCTTAGAGGGCAAGGACGGCCCTCCCCAAAGGGGTCTGGCGGGGGATACCGGTTTTGACGCCAAGGTGATCCATGGGGATTTCAAATCGCTCTCGGGCGCTGAGACCGGCGGCAGTGTCGAATCGATGGATCTGCCCCTTTACGGGCGCATCGCCGCGGGCACCCCGATTGAGGCCCTGCGCGACGAGTCCAACCGGGTCGATGTGCCGGCCAGCCTGCTCGGCCGGGGTGAGCACTATGCCCTTGAGGTTGACGGCGATTCGATGATTGACGCCGGTATTCTCGACGGCGATATGGTTTTGATCCAGCGCTGCGAGGCGGCCGATAACGGCAGCATCGTCGTCGCCCTTGTCGATGATGAGGAAGTGACCTTAAAACGCCTGCGCCGCAAGGGCGAATCGGTGGCCCTGGAACCGGCCAACAAGAAATATGAAACCCGCATTTTTGGCCCCAACCGGGTCAAAATCCAGGGTCAGCTCATCGGGTTGATGCGTAAATACTAGGGCGCGTAACCAAGCCGGGCGGCGCGCCTAAAACTTCAACTCGACGAAGTTTGAAGCCAGCCAGACCCCCCCGAGCAGACACAGAACAGTCAACGCGAAGACCGCGGCGAGGGTGCTTTGCGGGACATTGGCGACCGCCTCTCCCGCTGCCCCGTGATCGTGGCTTGTGGCCGCCGGAGCGGAACCGCCACCATCCATCTCCATATCCCCCATATCGCCGCCATCCATATCCATGCCCCCCATATCCGGCGACATCATGCCGTGTTTAAGGCCGCGTCCGACCATCCAGGAATTGATCGGATAGCCGACAATCGCGCCGACGGTGGCGGCGATCGACATCACCGCCCAAAAACGCGGCGAGGTCGGGTCGTCGCTGCCGGGCACATGTTGGGTCAGGATGACCATCACCGGGATCATGCCGGTCATCACCATGTTCATGGAGACGGTTTCGGCATAAAAGGTCTTGCGCACGGCTTTGAGATAATCGCCGCCCATCATGTCCTTCATGAACAGCGCCTGGAATATAAAAAGCCCGAAGGCGAAGGCGGTGAGATATTCGACCACGAGGTCGATGCCGTTGGGATAGCTGAAATAATAAAGCGCCGCCGCGGCGACGATGATGCCGGTGGCGTCTCCGGCCACGCAATGCATGATCGAGCCGACGGTTTGCTTCCAGTGGACGGCGATAAACTGGTCATGGGTGCCGGGCAAGGGCTGGCGGCAGGAGAGAAGATAGACCAGCAATCCGATGGGGCCGGAATAAAGGACGATGAGAAACCAGGCCAGTTTCATCACCCCCATCAGCGGCGTGTTGGTGAACATGTCATAGATCAGAAAAACCAGACAGCCCGTGGTCAAAAGATACCAGAGCAGCAACATACCATCGATCATATTCGCCCCCCTTTTTAAGAACGATCAGTCTTGAGAGGCTATAGATTTAGGCGGGCAAGCGCAAAGCAGATAGAGGTCGGCCCACCCGCCTGAAAAATCTTTTGTCGATTAAGTATGCATTAAGGCCAATTTGCTTTAAGAAGGCCTCAAATTCACCTCCATCTCCAAAACGGACCAGATCATTTGAAAAAGCTCCTGTTTTCAGCTTTTGCCGAGCGCCTTTCATTCGGCGCCGGCAAGGCTTCCGATCTCACCACCATGACGCCGGGGCGCATCAAGACCGAGATTCTTTCCGGCCTGACCGTCGCCCTGGCGCTGGTGCCGGAAGCGGTGGCCTTTTCATTCGTTGCCGGGGTTCATCCCCTTGTCGGTCTTTACGCCGCCTTTATCGTCGGCCTGATTACGGCGCTGATCGGCGGGCGTCCGGGAATGATTTCGGGCGCCACAGGCGCACTGGCGGTTGTCATGGTGTCGCTGGTCGCCCTTCACGGCATTGAATATCTGTTCGCCACGGTTGTTTTGATGGGGATTTTGCAGGTTCTGGCCGGCGTCTTTCATCTTGGAAAGTTCATCCGCCTGGTCCCCCACCCGGTGATGCTCGGTTTCGTCAACGGGCTGGCGATCGTCATTTTCCTCGCCCAGCTCACCCAGTTTCAAATCCCCGGGCCCGACGGCGTCAAAATCTGGATGACCGGCTGGCCGCTCGCCACCATGCTGGGGCTGGTGGCCCTGACCATGGCCATCATCTGGGCCGCGCCGAAAATTACCAATGTCATTCCCGCCCCCCTCGCCGGCATCGCCATCGTCGCCGCCATCGTCATTTTCTTTGGCATAGACGTGCCCAGGGTCGGCGATCTGGCCTCGATTGAGGGCGGCTTGCCTATGTTTCACATTCCCATGGTTCCGATAAATCTCGAGACCCTGGAAATTATCTTTCCCTTTGCCCTGATTCTTGCCGCCATCGGGCTCATCGAAAGTCTTTTGACCTTGAACCTGGTCGGCGAGATGACCGGAAAACGCGGCGGCGCGTCCCAGGAATGCATCGCCCAGGGCCTGTCCAATACGGTCACCGGATTTTTCGGCGGCATGGGCGGCTGCGCCATGATCGGCCAGTCGATGATTAATGTGAAATCGGGCGGCCGCACCCGTCTTTCCGGCATTGCGGCGGCCTTGTTCCTGCTCGCCTTTATCCTTGTCGCCTCGGGCATGATCGAACAGATCCCGCTGGCGGCACTGGTCGGTGTCATGTTCATGGTGGTTGTCGGCACCTTCGCCTGGCAGAGCCTGACCATCATCCGCCGCATTCCCTTAACCGATGTTCTGGTGATGGGGCTGGTGACGGTGGTGACGGTGATGAGCGATCTCGCCATCGCGGTTGTGGTCGGGGTTATTGTGTCGGCGCTCGCCTATGCCTGGAACAACGCCATCCGCATCCACGCCACCGCCCAGACAACACCCCAGGGCGACAAGATCTATCAAATCGAGGGGCCGCTCTTTTTCGGCTCGGTGCATGGATTTACCGAAATTTTTCACCCTCAAGACGACCCCGATCAGGTGATTATCGATTTCATGAACAGCCGGGTTGTCGATCAATCGGCCCTGCAGGCCATTGAGGCCCTGGCGTTGAAATACGAGGGGCTGGGCAAAACCCTCCATCTTCGCCACCTGTCCCCCGATTGCCACCGGCTTCTTCAGCGCGCCGGCCAGCTTATGGAGGATTCAGACGATGATCCCGATTATGCTTTGGCGGTCGATTACTCGGTTAAAACCGGTATTCTGGGCGGCGGCCATTAGGAGAGAGCCGACATTTGAGGGATAGAGATGAGCGACAACACCGAGCTTGAGAAACGCCTATTGGAAATGGAATCCCATCTGGCCCATCAGGAAGGCACCATACAGGACCTCAGCGACATTATTGCCGGGCAGCGTAATACCATCTCCGCTTTGAGCGATAAGGTCGAGCGCCTCAAAGAGCGTCTGCTGGCTTTGGAAGACGATGTTCGCAACCCCGAGGCCAAGGATGCCCCGCCGCCCCATTACTGACAGGCGGGCGGCCAGGGGAGCCGTAAGCGATTAAGGGTTGCCGGTTCCCCCGCCGAGCGGCTTCGATTATGATCACCCCACCATGAGAACCGCCAAAAGAATTCTCTTACTCCTGATCCTGGTTTCGGCTTCGACCGCGTTTGGGGTGGCGATTGAACGGGACAAGTTCTTTCCCTATTACCGGGTGCTGGAATTCTATGAACGCAATATGGCCAAAGCCGAAAAGGCCCTGGGCATTGGGGAAAAGGAACTCACCAAACCGTCCCCCCCCAAGGCGGATTTTGAAATCGCGACCCGGGAAATTCCCTCCTCTCTCCTGCCCCTGACCCTGTCGGGGGTTCAGCTCAACGCCGACCTTCCCATAGCCGCCGGGGGCGGCGGGATCGCCGTTATCGGCGACCAGGTGGTCATCGGCGACCGGCTCGACCGGTTCTTTATTTACAACCGGCAAAAAAATATCGCGCGGAAAGCCAAATACCCGCCCTTGCCGAGCTTTCGTGAAGAATTTTTCAGCTGGGGGAAATTCGGCCGCTCGGAACTGTTCCGTCTCCACGACGTTGAATTTGCCGAAACCGGGAGCAAGGGTTATCTGATCGCCTCTCACGAAACTTTCGACGGGGAAGTCCAATCCACGCGGCTGGCCGTCCACCGGTTAGAAATCGATCCCGATACCCTGTCGGCCATCGGCGGGTGGGAACTGGTTTTCCAAACCCGGCCCCTCCCCCTGGGTGACGATTATTTCGCCCATGGCGGAGGGGGGCGTCTGGCCGTCTATGGCGATTTTGTTTACCTGACCATCGGTGACTATAACCATGACGGGGTGTTTCTGCCCATGTCACCGGCCGACCCGTCGCAAGCTGAAACCTCCGATTTGAGATGGATTGTCAGGCTCAACATCGAAACCGGGGCGCGGGAAAATATCAGCTTCGGCCACCGCAATCCCCAGGGATTGACGATCACCCCCAATGGCATGGTTCTTTCAACCGAACACGGGCCGCGGGGCGGCGACGAGTTGAACATCATTGTTCGCGGACGCAATTACGGCTGGCCCCATGTCAGTCTGGGCGTCGATTACCCGGCCTATGCCTGGCCCAATAATAAAAGCCAGGGCCGCCATGAAGGATATGAGGCACCTGTCTTTGCCTGGGTGCCGTCGGTCGGCGTTTCCAATCTGATAGATATCGAGAATTTCAGCGAGCGCTGGGACGGCGATCTGCTGGTCGGCTCCCTGAAGGCCGCCAGCCTCTACCGGTTGCGCCTGAACGGAGAAAAGATCACCTACGGCGAACCGATCTGGATCGGCCAGCGGATCCGCGATCTGGCGCAATTGCCCGACGGCACGATCGTGCTGTGGACCGACCAGACCCAATTACTTTTCCTGACCATCGACAGCGAACAACTGGCCGATAACAAATTCGGCGGCGTGCCGGTCTTTAGCACTAAACTCGATAAATGTTTTCAGTGCCATCATCTAGGCCCCACCAATCCGTCCCACCCGGCACCCAGCCTGAGCAATATCGTCGGCCGGAAAGTGGCGTCGGATAAACAGTTCGATAAATATTCAACCGCGATGAAAGAACTCGGCGGTGTCTGGTCGCGCAAAAGGCTGACCATGTTCTTAACCGACCCCGCCGGATTCGCGCCGGGCAATGCCATGGCCATGGAACCCGAAAGCGATCTGCGCCATGTGCGCAAATTGATCGACGATCTGGAACTGGCCAATTGATCTCTGGTGAGGAGTAAGCCTTGAGGTTTATTCCCTCGCCCTCTCCTTCTTAAAGCCCCGTTGCGGCACCCAGGGGCGCGACCCACGCATCTGGCGGGCGTTTTCAACCCGCGATCCATCAAGCCCCATATCCGATATCCAGATGGCATAGGCGCCGTTGCGCCACAGATCAAAACGGTCGATGACAACGCTTGGGCCTGGACAGTCTATGCGCACCGGCACCGGCGCGATCAGGATGTCGGCGATGTGGCAATCTTCCATCAACGCCCCCTCTCCCTTGACCAGCGCCACATTTAGATCCCCCGCCCGTCCTGCCGCCTTGCCTGCCCGGTAAAGACAACCCAGAGCGCCGCAGGAAAGACGGCCATCGGCGCTTAATCCGCTTTTCGGCCAGGCGACGGCGCCGTCGGCCCCGGTCAGTTCCAGCCAGTCGGCGGCCGTGCGGCGCTGACGCTTTAAGGAATTAAGCAACCAGTCACCGTCGGCGCCCCGCACACCCATCAACCGGCCATCGCCGGAGATCAGAATATCGGGCGGCGTCGTAACGAGAGGCGAGACAAGCCCCAGAACAATCAGCGGCAGGCCGAAAAGCCGCCAGCGATGACGCCACAGGCAAAGCCACAAGCCGCCGATGACGATAAGGCCAAAGCCCCAATCGGCCATGGCGGCGATATTGAGGCTGGCGCCGGGCCAGGACGAAACTTCCCGCGCCGTGGCGATCACCAGATCGATCCCCCAGCCCATGGGGATGAGCGCCAGAAATTCGAGTCCGAAGGGCATCAGCAGAAAACCGAGAATGCCCCAGGGCATGATCCAGAGCGCGGTGAGCGGCACCGCGATCATATTGGCGGCGAGCCCGAAAAGAGCGATACGGTTGAAATGATAAAGGGCGAAGGGCGAGGTGGCGAGGCTGGCGACCAGGGTCGTCACCATGACGCCACCGAGATAAAACCCGGCCACCCGCAGAGACGCCCGTGAGAGGCGGCGATCACTACCCCCGGCCTCACGCAGGACCGAAAATTTTCCCCGCCCGGCCTCATAAACCGCGACCAGGGCGATCACCGCGGCAAAGGACATCTGGAAACTCGCCCCGAGCAGACTGTCGGGGGCAAAAAGAAGGACGATCATCGCAGCCAGGGCCACCAGGCGCATGGAAATGGCGGTGCGGTCGATGAGAACGGCGAGGAGAACCAGGGTTGTCATCAAAAAGGCGCGCTGGGTGGGGATCGACGCCCCGGAGATGAAGAGATAGGCGAGAGCGCCGAGCCCGGCGAGAATGGCCGCCCATTTCTTGATCGGATAGTGAAGGGCGAGAGCGGGAACAGCGGCAAAACCGGCGCGGCTGGCGAAAAACATCCAGCCGGCGACCAATCCCATGTGGAGGCCCGAGATGGCGAGAAGATGAGCCAGGCCGGATTGCCGCATGGCGAGGAGAACCGGCTCTGGAATGGCGCCGCGCAATCCCGTCAGCAAGGCCGCCGCCATGGCCCCCGCCTCACCGCCAATGGCGTCGCGTATGCGTGTTGCGAGCCGCATTCGCAGTCCCGACAACGCCAGATCGGCAGGAATGTCGATGTCGCCCGCCGCCGCGGTTTGTGACGGCGCAATCAAACGCGGCGGCCCGAGGCTGTAGCCAAAAGCGCCGATCTCCTTAAACCAGGCCCAGCGCTGGAAATCGAACGAGCCCGGCATCACCGGACCCGGCGGCGGCATAAGCACGGCGCGGAGACGGACCCGGTCGCCAGGGCTGAGATCAGGCGCCTCGCCGCGGCCGCCGATCCGTACCCGCTGGGGCATAATCCCGCTTACATAGGCGGGAAATTCAAGCCCGTCGAGAAGCAGCCGCACACCCTTTTCCCGCGGCTCAGAAGAAACCACCCGCCCCTCAAGCATCACCGGGCCGAGGCGCTTTTCTAGAACCGGGGCGCTAACCTCGGCGGTACGAAGATATGCGGCGCCAAACCCCAAAGCGATGAGAAAAAGAACCAGCGCCGCCACAAGCGGCACCCGGCCAAGGTAAGACAACAGCAATCCCGCCAGCCCCAGGGCCATCAGGATCAGGACGGAAAAAAGGGAGGGCTCATAGGCAAGGGCGAAATAAACGGCGATACCGGCCCCCATGGCCACCGGCGACCACAAGGCCCATTGAGGGCGCTCACGGTTCAGGGCCGCAAAAAAGCGGGCAGACCAGCCATGAGGCAGAGTTTCGTCGTCGGGGTTCACCGCGCAATCCCCTTTGCCCCGAGACCTAAGCCTGTGTTAAACACTGATCCCCGCATTCCGGCGTCTTTGCCAATAAACCCCGCTTTCCTGGAGCCCGACCACCACAGATGACCGTCGTTACCAGATTTGCCCCCTCGCCCACCGGATTTCTCCATATCGGCGGCGCCCGCACGGCGCTCTTCAACTGGCTCTTTGCGCGCCATCACGGAGGGCGTTACCTCCTGCGAATCGAGGATACAGACCGCAAGCGTTCAACAGAAGAGGCGATTGACGCCATTCTCGACGGCCTCGACTGGCTGGGGCTTAATGCCGATGAGGCCCCCGTCTTTCAGTCAAAAAACGCCGAGCGCCACAGCGCAATCGCCCATCAGCTGTTGGCCAATGGTAAGGCCTATCACTGTTATTGCAGCCCGCAAGAATTGCAGGCCATGCGCGAAGCAGCAAAGGCAGAGGGAAAGCCGATGCGCTATGACGGAAGCTGGCGCGACCGCAACCCTGATGAGGCGCCGGAAGGGGTAAATCCGGTGATCCGTTTCAAGGCTCCCCAGAACGGCGAGACGATCATCAACGACCATGTCCAGGGAGAGGTCAAAATCGCCAACGACCAGCTCGATGACATGATTCTGCTGCGCGCCGACGGCACCCCGACCTATATGCTCTCGGTTGTCGTGGACGACCACGATATGGGCATTACCCATGTGATCCGCGGCGACGACCACCTCACCAACGCCTTCCGCCAGACCCAGCTTTATCTGGCGATGGATTGGAATGTCCCGGAATTCGGCCATATTCCACTCATTCACGGCGCCGACGGGGCAAAACTGTCGAAACGCCACGGGGCGCTCGGGGTTGAGGCCTATCGGGACATGGGTTATCTGCCGCAAGCCCTGCGCAATTACCTGCTCAGATTGGGCTGGGGACATGGCGACGATGAGATTATTTCCGATTCCCAGGCGATCGAATGGTTCGATCTGGGGGGCGTGGGACGCGCCCCGTCGCGCTTCGATTTCGCCAAGCTTGAAAATCTCAACGGTCATTACATGCGCGAGAGCGACGACGAGGGGCTGGTCGAATTGATTACACCAAAGATCGCCGAGCGCCTCGGCGGCCCCCTGGGCGACGGCCCAAAAAGATGCCTTACACGGGCCATGAACGGGTTGAAGCAGCGCGCGAAGAATGTTAATGAACTTACTGATAATGCACTATTTTATGTAAAATCAAGACCCCTTGATCTGGATGATCAGGCAGCCAGGCTGCTCGATGCCTCTTCCCGCGCCCTGCTGGCCGAATTAGTCCCCCAGCTTGAGGCCTGCAATGAGTGGTCGGCCGAACCTTTGGAAGAAATTGTCCGCGTCTATGCGGAAAAAATCGAGACCAAACTGGGGAAAGTGGCCCAGCCCCTGCGCGCCGCCTTAACCGGTTCGAAGACCTCGCCACCGATTTTCGAGGTGATGGCGGTTCTGGGGCGCGAAGAGAGCCTGGGGCGAATTTCCGATGTCACCAACGGGGGAACATAATTCAAGGTCATATTTGGCCCAAATTAACGATTTTCCTGCTATAATCTTAAAATCAATCAAAGTTGAAACGCGACACGACACGAACAATTTGAACTTTGTGCCCGTCCGCCGTGCGGAAGCGGTCGCTATGTCTGTCCAATGAAGGAGAATAAAAACGTGACTCCAGCCCAGAAAAAACCTGTTTCAAACCCCAAGTCAGGCCGGGAAACCGTCACCTTCACTGATAACCGCAGTGGCAAAAGCGTCGAATTCCCAATCCTTAACGCCTCACTTGGGCCGAGTGTGGTTGACACCCGCAAACTTTATGCTGAAACCGGTCTTTTCACCTTCGATCCCGGCTATGGCTCGACGGGGAGCTGTGAATCCAACATCACCTATATCGATGGTGAAAAAGGCATCCTTATGCATCGCGGATACCGCATCGAGGACCTGGCCAAGAAAAGCGACTATCCGGAGGTCTGTTATCTGCTCTTGAACGGCGAATTGCCGACCGTTGACCAGAAGGAACGTTTCCTCGAGGCCCTGGGGCATCACACCATGGTCCATGAACAGATCATCAAGTTTTACCAGGGCTTTCGCCGCGACGCCCATCCGATGGCGGTAATGGTCGGTATGGTCGGGGCGCTATCGGCCTTTTACAGCGATCACGACTATGATTTCATGAGTTCTGAAGGGCGCTGGATCGCGGTCAGCCGTCTGCTCGCCAAAATGCCGACGATCGCCGCCATGACCTATAAATATTCAATCGGCCAGCCCTTCATCTATCCCCAAAACGATCTCTCCTTTTCCGAGAACCTGTTGCATATGCTGTTCGCCACGCCGTGTGAGGAATACAAGGTGAGCCCGATCCAGGCCAAGGCCATCGACCAGATTCTCATCCTCCACGCCGATCATGAGCAGAACGCCTCTACCTCAACGGTGCGTCTGGCCGGCTCGTCGGGCGCCAATCCGTTCGCCTGCATTGCAGCGGGTATCGCCTCACTCTGGGGCCCCGCCCATGGCGGCGCCAACGAAGCGGTTTTGAACATGCTGCGCGCCATCGGCGACAAGAAAAACATTCCCGAGTTTATTGAGCGCGCCAAAGACAAGAGTGATCCCTTCCGGCTGATGGGCTTCGGCCACCGGGTCTACAAGAATTACGATCCCAGGGCGGCGGTTCTGCGCGATGCCTGTCACGATGTTCTCGATGAAATGGGCGATGTCAACGAACCCTTGCTTGAACTGGCTATGGAGCTTGAGCGGGTGGCTCTGGAAGACGAATATTTCATCAAGAAAAAACTCTTCCCCAATGTTGATTTCTATTCCGGCATCATTCTGCGCGCCCTTAACCTGCCGACCTCAATGTTCACAGTTCTGTTCGCCGTCTCGCGTACCGTCGGCTGGATCGCCCAGTGGAAGGAAATGAACGAGGACAAGAACCTGCGCATTGGCCGCCCGCGCCAGCTCTATACAGGCTATACCCACCGCGAATTCGTTGAAATCGAAGGCCGTAAGAAAAAGCGTATTCGCCATGTCTTTCCCGGTATTGTCCCGGATAAATTCTAGGGTTATTCCGGCGATAAATTACTCTTAAACCGGAATGATATTGAAATTTTATTAACCGGTTTCGTGTTCGACTATTGAAGCAATGCCAATAAAGCTGCGCCTGCGGTTTTGCATGGTAATTGCCTGGAAGAACCATGAAACCAAATAAATGAGCCAGCAACCGAGCCACATCCCCCTGCATCGGCGACTGACCAGCAAATTTGTCGCCATGGCCGTGCTGTTCACCCTGGCGCCGCTTTTCTTCATTTACTTCTTTTCGGTAAAAACCGCATCAGACGCCCTGGTCGACAGTCTGAGGGCGGACCTTCAGGAAAAATCATTCCTCGTCGGCGCCGATATCGATCGCTTGCTGCGCCAGCGGGAACACGAAATCCGCGTGCTCTCCCAGGCAGACGTGTTTGAGCACGACGATGAAACAGCCATCGCCAGCTATCTGTCCAAAGTTCATCAGGAAAGCGCCTATCTCAATAACATCGAGGTCATCGGCAAGGACAGCCTCATCATTGCCGGTTCCGGATCGAATGATGAAAAGGGCATTTCTATTCTCTCCATACGCCCCGCTTTGGAGAAAATATGGATGGATACGCAGAACGGAAAGCAGGGTGATGTTTTCGTCTCGGAAGTCATGGAGCTGGACAACGGCCCCGGAGTGGCCTTTCTGACCCCGATCACCGACGATACCAACACCATCGTCATCAAGACACTTCTCACCGAGGTCAATCTCGACGTGATGAGAAAAATCGTCTCTGATTTTGACGCGCGGATTATCGGCGACAAGCACGTTTATCTGGTCGACAATGACGGTCGGGTCATCGTTAGCGGCAACCCGGATTTGGGGCTTTTAGTCCCCTTCCCGGATTTGGCCGCCCATCCGCAACTTCTTAATAATTTTTCGACCCAGGGCCATGACGGAAGTCTCATTTACACCGATCAATCGGGCGATGAGGTGATGGCGGGATTTTCCGATATGAGCGAGTTCGGAATCAATCAGGCCCTGGACTGGAGCATCATCGCCGTCGCCCTGCTCGACGACATTACAGCACCGATTAATAAATTCAGGGATGCCCTGCTGATCTTAACGATTTTTGTCAGCGCCCTGGCCGTCTTTTTTATGTTCCTCTCCAGCCGCAACATCGTCGGCGCAGTCCGGGGGCTTGTTCAGGGCGCCCAGGAAATCGGCGATGGAAATCTCGAATTCAAAATTGAATCTCACCGCAATGACGAATTCGGCTATCTGGCCGACAGCATTAACAACACGGTACATCAGCTCATCACAGCCCAGAAAGAAACCCTAGGGAACGCAAAGCGGCTACAGGCGATCCTTGATACCGCCGTCGACGGCATCATCACTATCGATACCAGGGGAAGCGTGCTCTCCTTCAACAAAAGAGCCCAGGTGATATTCGGTTATTTCCCCCATGAAGTGATCGGCCAGAATATCAAGACACTGATGCCCGACCCGTACCAGAGCGAACATGACACTTACCTGGCGAATTTTATGGGCACCGGCGAGAAGAAAATCATCGGTATCGGCCGCGAGGTTGAGGGGCTGCGCAGGGATGGCCATATTTTCCCCATGGAACTGGCGGTGAGTGAAGTAAAGGTTGGAGACGACATAACCTTTACCGGAATCGTGCGGGATATTTCCGAACGCAAGGAAATCGAACGGATGAAAGACCAGCTGGTCTCAACCGTCAGCCACGAATTGCGCACACCGCTGACCATCATTCTCGGCTATCTGCCCTTTTTGACCGATCAGGAAAAAATACCAGCCCCTGAGATGGTGGCGGATTTTGCCAAAAAGATGGAAGTTTCGGGCAAACATCTTCTGGAAATGCTGAACGACCTTCTGGACATATCCAAACTTGAGAGCGGTAAATTCAATCTTAAGACTGAAACCATTGACCCATCGCAAATCGTCCGGGAGGTCGCCGCCCAGCTCGCCCCCAGGGCCGGGGAAAAACATATTGAACTCGATGTTATGGCCGAGAACTGCACAATTGAGGCCGACCCGGTTCGCCTGCGCCAGATAGTGATCAACCTTCTGGGGAATGCGATCAAGTTTACGGAAACCGGTCGCATCATTCTCATTCTGGCGGTTGATCCTAAAAAGAATGAAGCCGTTTTTTCCATCACCGATACAGGTCTCGGCCTGACAATGGAAGATCAGGAAAGAATCTTTGATCGCTTTAAACAGGCCGATAGTTCCTCAACCCGTTCTGCGGAAGGAACCGGACTCGGGCTGGCCATTTCGAAGAGTCTTGTCGAGCTCCACGGCGGCAGGATCGGTGTGTTCAGCATCGATAATGTCGGTTCAACTTTTATATTTTCAATTCCAATAAAAAGGGATGGCGATTCCCATGGCTAAAATTCTTGTTGTTGATGACAATGACGGAATACGCGAGGTCGTCAAAATGCACCTCACCATGGCCGGCCACGAGGTCATAGAGGCAGAGAACGGCCGCCTGGGTGTTGAGACAGCAATAGAGCATCACCCGGATCTAATCATTCTCGATGTCATGATGCCTGAAATGGACGGTATGGAGGCATGCAGCCAGATCCGCACCGATCCGGCCTGCGCCGCTGTTTATGTGATCATGCTGTCGGCCAGGGGAGAAACAAGCGACAAGGTGGATGGGCTGAATACCGGTGCCGACGCCTATCTCACCAAGCCGTTCGAGCCAGACGAGTTGATCGCCCAGGTCAATGCCGGTCTGCGAACAACCGAAGATCGGCGCCAGGCCATGTATGATCTGTTGACCGGCCTGTTCAACCGCCGCGCCTTTGATGATCTGATGCACCGTGAGCTTTCACTGCGCGACCGCCACGGCCATACCCTGTCCATGGTCATGATCGATCTCGATCATTTCAAGTCGGTCAACGATACCTATGGCCATCATATCGGGGATGCCGTCCTGCGTGATCTGGCGGATATCCTCCGCGATGTCTGTCGCTCCAGCGATCTACCCTGCCGCTGGGGTGGCGAGGAATTCGCCTGTCTTCTGCCCCAGACCGATCTGGAAAACGCCCTGAAAGTCGCCGAGCGCCTTCGCGCCGCTGTCGAGGGCCACAGCTTTCCCGAGGTGGGCAAGGTGACGGCCAGCATCGGCATCTCCCAGGCCGGCCCGGAAGAAGACGAGGAGAGTTTTTGCAGGCGGGCCGACGAAGCCCTTTACAAGGCGAAAAAAGACGGGAGAAACAGGGTGGAAGCAGCGCCAAATCCTTAAAGCGCCGCTGAAACCGCTTTATTTCCACTCGATCAGTTCGACCTTGTAACCGTCGGGGTCTTCGATAAAGGCGATGACGGTGGTGCCGTGCATCATCGGCCCCGCGGGCCGGGGAATTTTTACCCCCTCACCCTCCAGCGCCTTGCAGGTGGCGTAAATATCAGGCACGCCGATGGCGATGTGACCATAAGCGTTACCGAGATCGTAATCCGCTTCCTGGTCCCAGTTGTGGGTCAATTCCAGCACCGTGTGTTCGGCCTCATCGCCATAGCCGATGAAAGCGAGGGTAAACTTGCCATCCGGATAATCCTGGCGGCGCAGAACCGACATGCCGAGATGACGGGTGTAAAAATCGATCGATTTATCAAGATCCCGCACCCGCAGCATGGTGTGGAGAAAACGGAAATCGCCGTCCTTTACTGTCTTGTCATTCATCATGTCTCTCCCTTTTTCATTTTTGTCTGACCGACCACATCAAGAATAACACGCGCCGCCTTGCGAGATGGTGTTTCCCCGCCCCGGCCAAGCAGATCAAGGGCTTCGCCAAAGGCGCCGATCTGGGCGGCCCTGGCCTTGGCATTGGAAAACAAATCAACCAGGGCGCCGGCAAGTTTATCGGCACGGCAATCCCCTAGAAGAAGTTCCGGCACCACGGGCTTATCAAGCACCAGATTAACCAGGGTGACGTAGGGAACCTTGACCAGACCACGGGCAAGAAGGGCGGTTAGGGGATTCATTTTATAGGTGACGACCATCGGCAGACCGGCCATCGCCAGTTCGGTGGTTACGGTGCCGGAAGCGGCAAGGGCCACCGTGCCGGCGGCAAAGGCGTCGAATTTTTCCCCCTCACCGGAAAGGCAGGTGATGGGCAGAGACCAGTCGCCGGTCTCCGTCTCAATGATTTCAGCCTGCGCCGGGACACAGGGAAGGACAACATGGAGAGACGGCATGTCGTTGCGCAGTAAGTCGAGGGTCGCCTTGAAAACCGGCAACAGGCGCTTTATCTCGCCGCCGCGGCTGCCCGGCAGCATGGTGAGAATGGGGATGTCCGGCGCAATGGCATGGCGGGCCCGAAAGGCCGCTCCGTCCCCCTCACCTGCCTGGCTTTCCAATACCGGATGACCGATGAAGGTAGTGGCCAGACCCTGGGATTCAAAATAGGGCGGCTCGAAAGGAAGTAGCGCCAGCAGGTGGTCGAGAAAACCCGCCACTTCACGCGCCCGGCCAGAGCGCCATGCCCACACCGAAGGAGCGACCAGATGAATGATCGGGATATCTTTTGTCCGCGGATTTTTTTTCAACCGCCGGGCGAAACGGAAATTGAACCCCGGCGCATCAATGGTAATCACCGCGTCGGGGAGATCGTTACTAATGGCGGAAGTCGTCAGGTCGAGGCGACGGATCAGACGCGGCAGGCTCGGCAATACTTCGAATAATCCAATGATCGAAAGCTCATCGATGGGAAAAAGGCTGTCTTGACCCTGGGCCGTCATCGCCTTGCCGCCGATACCCGTATAGTGGATTTTTTCATCGGACAAATGGTCAAGAGCAGTCATCAGACGGCCGCCTAAAGCATCGCCCGAAGGTTCACCGGCGACGAGGAAAAAGCGCCGGCCGGGAGTGCCGGCCGCCATTACGTTTCGGCCCTGATGCCGGTAACGAATATCCCCGCGTCATCGGCGCGCCGCGCAATTTCATCGTGCTCAAGAACCAATGCCCGGCCCGCCTCCACGGCAATCCCGGCAAGACCGGCCTTACCGGCTGCAACGACCGTGGCCGGGCCGATGGATGGTAAATCGGCACGGCGATCCTGACCGGGTTTCATCAGCTTGACCAGGACACCGCCCGGCCCTTCACGGGAGAGAGCAGCGCAACGCTCGATCAGGGCATCCGTGCCCTCAACAGCCTCAACGCCGAGAACGATGCCCTGCTGGACGACGACGCTTTGTCCGACATCGGCAAGACCAAGGGCGCGGGCGACTTCAACACCCCGCGCAATATCGGAGCGGGCCTGGGCGTCTGGAATATGGGCCCCGTAAGGTCCCTCAATAGCGACAAGATGTTCAAGAAGTTCATCGGCGCCAATGATTTTAAACCCCATCTTTTCAAGCTCTGTCATTACCGCCCCGAGCAGCTTGTCATCGCCAAAGGCGGATTTAAGAAGGCGGGCGGCGAGTTTCGCCGTCGCCGCATCGGGCTTGAGAGAGAGGAGCGAGGGCCGGGCCATGGCCCCGGCGAGAACAACTTCGCCCACCCCCTCTGTTTTCAGGGTCTCAAGCGCTCCGCCGACATTGCCGAAACGGGTCCAGATATGGGGGACGCCTTCGACGGTTTCGGGGTCTGTCTGGCCCTCGAAGGCGAGAACGAAAACATCGCGCTCACTCGCCCGACAGGCGGCAAGAATATGCCGGGGCAATTCGCCACCACCGGCAAAAAGCCCGAGTTTTCCGGATTTTCGGCCCGAGCCGTTATCAGGCGGCATGCTCGATTTCAGGCTGACAGACGGCGCGGGAGGAATCCTTGCGCACAAAGGCGACAATTTCCATCACCGGCTCGTTCTCGTGATACATCTCGGCAACGTCATCAACCCTCTCCGACAATGTGCCCTCCTGGGCAAACAGCAGACGATAGGCCGTGCGCAGGGTATGGATGACCTCGCGGGAGAAACCCCGGCGCTTGAGACCGACGATGTTAAGGCCCGACATATAGGCCCGGTTGCCCATCACCGATCCATAGGGAATGACATCGTTCTCAACCCCGGACATACCGCCGATCATGGCGTGAGGCCCGATGCGCACGAACTGATGAACCCCGCACAGCCCGCCAAGAACAGCAAAATCGCCAACTTCCACATGCCCCCCCAGAGTGGCGTTATTAGCCATGATGACATTGTTGCCGATATGGCAATCATGGGCCACATGAGAGCCGACCATGAACAGGCAATCATCGCCGACGCGGGTCACCATGCCCCCGCCCTCGGTTCCCGGATTCATCGTCACATGCTCGCGGATGGTATTGTTACAGCCGATTTCCAGCGTCGAGGGCTCACCCTTATATTTGAGATCCTGGGGCTGATGGCCGATCGAGGCAAAGGGATAGATCGTCGTCCCCTCGCCCACATTCGTGCGGCCGCTCACCACCACATGGGAAAGCAGGCGGACATTCTCGTCCAGAACAACCCCGGACCCGACAAAGCTGTAGGGGCCGACGACGACACCCGGCGCGAGTTCGGCGCCAGGTTCGATAATCGCTGTTGCGTGAATATCAGACATTAGTTATCGACAATCATGGCCGAAAAAACGGATTCGGCAACCAGGGTCTCTCCAACCAGAGCCTTGGCCGAGAATTTCCAGATATTGCCCCGACTGCGCTGTTTTACCGCGTTGATGGTCAAGGTATCGCCGGGCACAACGGGCTTGCGAAAGCGCGCGCTGTCGATGGACATGAAATAAACAACCCGGCCTTCAGAGCCCAGGCCGATCGTATGCATCACCAGGGCGCCGGCGGTCTGGGCCATGGATTCGATAATCAGCACGCCGGGCATCACCGGATGGCCAGGAAAATGGCCCTGGAAAAAAGGCTCGTTAATCGTCACGTTCTTGATTCCAGTGGCGCTTTCACCAGGCACGATATTTGTCAGGCGATCAATCAGCAGAAAGGGATAACGATGGGGAATTAACCGCATCAAACCTTCAACGTCGATTTCGCTTACCTCTTGGCCTTCGTTTGTCGCATCCATATTCATCAATCCGATTTTTTGGTTTTACCCTTACCCTTAGCCAGACGGGAAATCGCCACCGTCTGGCGGTGCCATTCCCGAACCGGCATGGCCGGCGAGCCGCCCACCGCTTCACCGGGACCTATATCCCGCATCACGCCGCTATTGGCGGCGACCTTGGCCCCGGCGCCAAGATGAAGATGACCGGTTAACCCGGCCTGTCCCCCGATAATGACGAAATCATCAAGCCGGGTACTGCCGGAAATGCCAACCTGGGCAACAATAACACAACCGCGCCCCATTTGAACGTTGTGGGCAATCTGTACCAAATTGTCGATGCGGCACCCGTCACCGATCACCGTATCCGGCCCGGCCCCCCGGTCAATGGTCGCGTTGGCGCCGATCTCCACATCATCGCCGATAATCACCCGGCCGAGTTGGGGTACTTTGAGGTGTCCCTCCCCGCCCATGGCAAACCCGAACCCGTCCTGACCGACCCGCGCCCCGTCATGGATGATGGTATAAGAGCCGATCAGGGCGCAGGTGACCGTCGCCCCGGGCCCAACGCGGGTTTCATCGCCGAGAACGACGCCGGGGCCGATAACCGCGTTAGGGGCGATGACACAGTTATTGCCGAGTTGCGCCCTGGCGCCGATGACGGCTCCGGCTTCAATTTGACAGCCCTTGCCGAGAGTGGCGCTGTCATCGACAAAAGCAGAAGGATGTATCCCCGGTTCGGCCTGTGGCAGGGGGTAAAAGGCCCGCGCCACCTTTGCATAGGCCCTGTAGGGATCATCGTTAACGAGAATGGCCATCGAGGATGGAGCCTGATCGCCGTGTTCGGGACGGACCAGACAGAGCCCGGCCCGGCTTTCCTTAAAAGCGTCAAGATAAAGCTTATTGTCTAAAAAGCTCACCTCGTCGGGACCGGCCTTGTCGAGGGGCGCCACGTCTTTGTACTTATGACCTGGATCACCCTGCTCAGGCGGCTCGGATCCGGCAATCCCGGCCAGTTCCACAAGCGTGAAAGAACCCGAAGAATTGAAAAAGCGGGGGTCAGCCATGGGAGTATTACTTTTTAGGCTTAGCCTTTGCTTTGGCTTTCGTCGCGCCAAGCACCAGCTTAACAGTCGGCAGGGATTTGTTGAGGCCCTCTAGCGCCTGTTTGGTGATATCCATTTCATTATCGACAAGCAAAACCTGGTTTTTGGCCAGGACAAGATTGATGTTGCTTTCATCCGACACTTTTCGAACAACTTCAACCAGAGCGGCCTGAATCACCGACAGGGATTTCTCGAAAGCAATATCCAGAGTCTGCTTGCGCCCCTTGGCCCAGCGGTCGTATTCGGCTGCCTTGCGTTCCCATTCGCGGCGCTTCTTATCGAATGCCTCGGGTGAAAGAACGGTGCGCTGACGGTTAAGTTCCTGTTGAGAATCGCGCAACTCGTCCTCACGCTTGGTGATTTCATCGCGTTCGTTCCGCCTTACAACATCAAGCTGTTCACGCAGGCTTGTCGAAGCCTTGGCTTCACGAAGGATATATTGAACATTGATAACCGCAATGTTGGGTGCCGGAATCTTCACTTTTGCACCAGCGGCCGGGGCCTTTTTCGCCGGGGCCTTTTTGGCAGGCGCGGCCTTGGCCGGAGCCTTTTCTTCCTGGGCCAGTACCGGAGCGGCAAAACCCAGGCTGAAGATAACAAAAAGGGAGAAAAGCGAAACAGTGAATAAACGTATCATTTCTTTAAAACCTCGTTCCAAAACTAAAGCGGAAAGCCTCAACCTCATCCTCTGAATCCTTGAGCAGGGCCTGGGCGATGGTAGCCTGAATCGGGCCAAAAGGCGACCGCCAGGCGGCCCCAATGCCAACGGAAAGTCTAAGATTACCTGTATCTACCAGTGATGAACCATCGGCGTCTATACCCGTCAACGTGCCCATGTCGCTAAAGATAAGGCCGGAAATCCCCAATTCCTTGGGCAGGCCCGTGGGAAAAGTGAGTTCGAACTTATTGACAAAATACGAGTTTCCGCCAAGGGCGTCTTGAGTATTCTTGTCCCTGGGGCCAATGCCCGATGTAGCAAACCCGCGAATTTCCTCACCACCGATAAAGAATCGTTCGGTAATCGCAATATCAGAGCCGACACCGGTGATATTGCCGGCCTTAAATTTCACACTGCCGATCCACTGGGGAGCGAAAGGATACCAGTAACCGGCAGTGGCGACGTTACGGAAATAATTCGCGTCCCCACCAAGGCCGGCATAGGTCGTTTCCAGCTTGAGAAGATAGCCGTCGGAAGGATCAACCCGGTCGTTGCGCATATCGTAAAGAAGTGAGTGGCCAATAGCCGAGGTGAGGGTTTTTTTCTGCTTTTCCGTAATAAAGGTGGAGGCGGTACTGCTGACATCGGTGATTTCATCATAGCGCAGGGTGTAATTCCACAGCTGAAACAAATCGCCGATCAAATCATAGCCGGCGCGCAGGGAGAAACCGGTTGAACGTTCGTCAAATCCGCTTTCATCCTGATAGTCCTTTTCAATCCGGAAAATGTCGAATCCGGCGGCCAGTTTACGGTCGAGGAAATAAGGCTCGGTGAAACTGAGATCGATCTCCTGAGTACGGCTGGAGATTTGAAAGCTGAGTTTCAGGTCCTGGTTCCGGCCGAGTAAATTGCGCTCGCGGATACTGATATTACCCAATGGGCCATCGGTGGATGAGAATCCGGCGCCGATTGAAAGCTCGCCGGTCGCTTTTTCCGCCACTTGCACGGTGATATTGGTGCGGTCGGGAGCCGAGCCAGGCACGTTGTTGATATCAACTTTTTCGAAAATGCCGAGACTGCGGATCAATTGCCGGGAACGGCGCAGCTTTGCCGCATTGAAGGCGTCGCCCTCAACCAGTTTCATTTCGCGGCGGATAACCTTGTCCAGGGTCCGCTGGTTGCCGATGATGTTGATCCGCTCGACGTAAATCCGCTTGCCTTCATTGATGATATATTTAATGCCAATCTTCTTTGCCTCGCGGTCACGCTTGATCTTGGTACGCACATCGACAAAGGCGTAGCCGGCATCGCCGGCGGTTTCAGTGAGATTGCCGATGGTCTCGTCAATCTCGCCTGAATCGTACCAGTCGCCGGGATCTGTTTCGACGTCGGACATCAAATCCTTATCCTGAAGCTCCGTGATCCGGGATTCGACATCCACCTCGCCGATTCTGTAGCGCTGTCCTTCATCCAATGTGAAGGTGATAAAGAAGCTGCTCTGATTGGGCGTCAGTTCGGCAACCGCGGAAACCACACGAAAATCGACATAGCCGTTTTTGAGATAATAACGGCGCAACAACTCCCGGTCGTAAGCCAGCCTGTCGGGATCATAGGTGTCGTCGGTTGAGAAAAAGCGGTACCAGCGTTTCTCCTGGGTCAGGATCACCCCTTGAAGCGTGCTGTCGGAAAAAATGTTGTTACCGATAAAATTGATGCGGGAAACCCTGGTCACATCCCCTTCGACAATTTCAAAAACGAGATCGACACGGTTTTCAGGCAATTTGATGATTTTCGGATTCACCTGGGCGGCGAAACGTCCCGAGCGGCGGTAAATCTCCAATATCCGCTTGGTATCGCTCTGAACCTTGCTTCGTGTATAGACAACCCGGGTGCGCAACTGGATTTCAGATTCGAGAGTCTCGTCGGAAATATCCTGATTTCCCTCGAAAGCAATCTGGTTGATGACCGGGTTTTCACTCACCTTGGCGACGACGGTCTGACCGTCAAGTACGATGCTGACATCCGAGAAGAGACCGGTGGCATAGAGTTTTTTCAGGATCGAGTTGATCCGCGTCTGGTCGATCCTGTCACCAAGTTTAATGCCCATGTAATTGACGATCGTCACCGCCTCGATGCGCTGATTCCCTATGACGAGAATGTCGATAATCTCCGTCCCCGTTGTCGAGTAACTGCCTTTGTCTCCGGCCCCGCCATCGCCGTCGAGATCATAAGGCGTGGGGACATCCCCGGTGGTCACCGGAACCGGGGCCGGCACGGTTGTTCCGGCCAGCGGCGGCAATGGCGCACCGGGAACAACGATGCCCGTACCATAGGCGCTGGGCGATGTTGCGTACCCCGATGGCGTCGCCGCGTAACCGGACGGTGTCGGCGCATAGGCGCCGGGAGTCGCCGGATAGGCGGAAGGAGTCTGTGGGTATTGCGGCGCTTGCGGATATTGAGGAGTCTGTGGGTAATAACCGCCCGGAGTGGTCGCATACCCCCCCGGCGTCGTCGCCGTGGCAACGTAAGGCGATGGCGTCGCCACATAACCGCCGGACGGTGTCTGGGCATATGTCGTGCCCCCCGATGTCTGGGCGAAGGAAGACACCGAAAGCGCGGTCAGGGCGACAAAGCCGAGACACAGCGACGCCACGGGCACAGCAAGCACCCCTAAACCCGGGCGACCGATTTTTGCCCCCCGGCCCATCCCCCGAATCATCGCGGGCAAAGATCTATACCTTGCAACCCCCCCCATGTTCTATCCAGCAAGTCCTTGTAGGAATTTAAAAAAGCCCATCTGGGACAGATCGTTCCAGGTGGCGAAAATCATCAGGGACAAAACCATGACCAGCCCGATCTGGAACCCGACCTCTTGGGCCCGCTCGCCGATCGGCTTGCCGCGCACGGCTTCGGCGGCAAAATAGAGGAGATGCCCGCCATCAAGAAGGGGCACCGGGAACAGGTTGATCAATCCCAGATTGATCGACAAGACGGCCATGAACCAGAAAATCGTCGATATGCCGTATTGGGCGACCTCGCCCGACATCTGGGCGATTCTCAAGGGTCCGCCCAGCTCATCGGCGGAACGGGTGCCGGCGATCATCTGACCAACCGCCTTTAAAGTCGATGTGACGATGGTATAGGTGGTCTCAACAGACCGGTAAACGGCGGTCAGCGGACCATGCTGGACATATTCACGCATCGTCCCCCTGATGCCGAGACGTCCGACGCGATAGGCGTTGCCGAAACGATCAACGCCTTCCTCGAGAGCCGGAGTCACCATAAAGGTATGGACACCGCCTTCACGATCGACGGTAACCTCCATGGAACGATCCGGATTCTGGCTGACGATCATAACGATGTCTTCGAAACGTTCTATTTCGTCGCCGTCAAGCGAGGTAATCAGATCGCCCTCAGCCAGTCCCGCCGCTTCGGCCGCGCTTTGAGGGAGAACCTCGGTAATGCGAGGCGAACTGAACGGCTGGCCGATGGTCATGAACATGATCACGAGAACGGCGATGGCAAAGATGAAATTGGCTAGGGGACCGGCAAAAACAATCGCCGACCTTTGGCCTAACGATTTGTAATAAAATGATTTTTCACGATCTACCGGAGACATGGTATCAAGATCTGCACTGGGCCGGCTGGTCGCGTCCTCGTCGCCGAACATACGGATGTAACCGCCCAGCGGCACCACAGAGACCTTCCAGCGGGTGCCGGCGGCATCGTTCCAGCCGAAAATCTCCGGCCCGAAACCAATTGAAAATGTTTCGACGTAAACACCGTTGCGGCGCGCCACAAGGTAATGCCCCAGCTCATGCACAAAAACGAGCACAGTGAGGATCAACAGGAATGGAACAGCGTAATCCCAAACCCGGGACAGTAAATCCCAGGAAATAATATCCATTAATTATACATCCAGATTGTTGCGTTAGCCCGAAACGGCGCGGTCGGCCCCTCCGGAGGGTGATATCTGAGCGTTGGCGCACTCCCGTGCAAGGGCGTCAATCTCATGAACATCAGATAATTCCAATAATTGCCGATTAGGGACGAGTTCAAGCGCCCTTTCGACGGTCCGCGCAATATCGAGAAACCCGATTTGCCCCGCCAGAAAGGCAGCCACTGCGACTTCATTCGCCGCATTGAGGATTGTAGAGGCCCCACCGCCTGTTTTCAAGGCCTCGAAGACAAGTCTTAAAGAAGGAAATCTTTCAATATCAGGGGCTTCGAAGGTGAGTTGAGCAAGTGATGCCAAGTCCAGGCGATCGACAGGCGTCTGCATTCTTTGCGGCCAGGCGAGGGTATAGGCGATCGGCGTGCGCATGTCCGGCGCCCCCATCTGGGCCAGAACCGAGCCATCGACATAGGCAACACAGGAATGGATGACCGATTGAGGGTGCACCAGCACCTTGATCCGGTCGGGTTCGATATCGAAAAGATGGCGCGCCTCAACGATCTCAAGGCCTTTATTCATCATGGTCGCCGAATCGACGGAGATTTTCGCCCCCATATCCCAATTGGGGTGGGCAACCGCCTGTTCGGGTGTCACATCGGCCATCTGCTCAAGGGTAAAGCTGCGGAAAGGGCCGCCCGAAGCGGTCAGAATGATGCTCTCTATGCCGTCCCGGCGCTCCCCGTCGAAGACCTGAAAAATAGCGTTGTGCTCGGAATCGACCGGCAGCAGCGTCGCTCCGGCCGCCGCCACTTCCGCCATCACCAATTCGCCGGCACAGACAAGGCATTCCTTATTGGCCAGCGCCACCGTGACTCCGCGGCGTATGGCGGCCAGGGTCGGCTCGAGACCGGCGGCGCCGACAATCGCCGCCATTACCCATTCGGCCGGACGCCGGGCGGCGGCAATCACCGCTTCCCGCCCCGCCTGAACTTCGATCTGGGTGCCGCCAAGGGCCTCTTTCAAACGGGGATAAAGGCTCTCATCGCCGATCACCGCCAGACGGGCTTTAAGTTTAATCGCCTGCTCGGCCAGCAAATCAACATTTGAATAGGCGGTCAGCGCCTCAACGACAAAATCGTCGGGGGTGCGCTCGACCAGATCGATGGTACTGCAACCGATCGAGCCCGTGGACCCGAGAATGGTGATGCTGCGCGGTGAAGAAGAGGAGGCTGCCATAATCTAAAAAAACCTTAAGATAACAATGCGAACAGAATGATTAACATAAATCCCAGCGCCGCGGGAATAAGACCGTCAACCCGGTCGAGCACCCCGCCATGGCCGGGGATCAGCTGACTCGTATCCTTGACCCCGAAACGGCGCTTTATGGCTGAAATAAACAGGTCTCCGACCTGGGAAACAATGGATAAAAGGACAGCGTAACCTGCCATATGTGTAAAGAGTTCTTTATTTGCAAAAAGAAATTTGACCGGAAAATAGTATTCAAAGCCATAAGTCACCGCCACGGCAGCCAAAATACCGCCGATGGAACCGGCCCAGGTTTTCTTGGGGCTGACCTTGGGCAACAGTTTCGGCCCGCCGATCAGGATGCCAGAGAAATAGGCGCCGATATCGGTCGCCCAGACCAGGGCAAAGAGCCAATAAACGCATATATCGCCATTGAAAAAGACCCGGAGATAAAGCAGGGAAGCAAGGGGAAAAACCATATAAAAGGCCCCGAAAGCAAGGAGTTCCGGGGCTTTTTCGCGGGCCATCACGGCCAGCAGATATATGAGTAACGCCGCGATCAGGGCGAAAAAACACAAATCAATGATGTTAAGAGACTTAAAAAGGGGGACAACAAGCAGCGCCAGCACAAGAAGACCGACACCGCTGGCGCCGAATTTGCCACCGTTGCACAGGCACCCCCACTCCCAGGCGATCAGACAGCCAAGCAGCAGGACGAAAAGTTCGAAAATGGACCCGCCGGCATAGATCACGGCCAGGGACAATACCGCCAGGGTAGTCCCCGACATGGCGCGCAGCGCCAATCCATGAAAACGCGTCTTCAGCCCCCGTTCCAAACCACCCCCCTCTACTCTACTCAAGCGCCGGTGGTGCCGTAACGGCGTTCACGCTGATGGAATTCGCCGATCGCCGAGACCAGGTCGGCCTTGCCGAAATCCGGCCACAGGGTCGGCGTGAAAACAAGTTCGGAATAAGCGGATTGCCAGAGAAGAAAGTTGGAAATGCGCTGTTCGCCGCTGGTGCGGATCACCAGATCAGGGTCGGGAAGATCAATGGTAAAAAGATGTTCGGCAAAATGATCTTCGTTTATGTCGTCGACAGCAAGCGTGCCGGCGGCAACCAGCTCGGCGCAACGGCGCGCCGCCTGGGCAATTTCGGCCCGCCCGCCGTAACTCAGGGCAAGGGTCAGATGCAGGGTGGTGTTTGTCCGGGTCTGCTCTTCGGCATAGGCAATGAGGTCGATAATATCCTTATCAAAGCGCGAAAAATCACCAATAACCCGCAGGCGCACACCGTTTTTGCCGAGCTCGACAATTTCACGGCGCAGATAAAGCCGCAGAAGGCCCATCAAATCGTCAACTTCCGAAGCCGGACGGTTCCAGTTCTCGGAAGAAAAGCCATAGACCGTGAGATAACCTATTCCAAGTTCCCTGGCGGCGACGACCGTATTGCGCAGGGCCTCGGCGCCGCGCTTATGGCCGGCGATATTGGGAAGCCGTCGCTCGCGCGCCCAGCGCCCGTTGCCGTCCATGATAATGGCGACATGAGCCGGCGGCGGCAGGGGGTCGGAATGTTTGGGGGCGGGTTCCATGGTTTAAAACCGCAAGGTCAGACCTGCTTGATATCCTTGTCTTTGGCGTCGAGCATATCATCGATCGTTTTTACATGGTTATCGGTCAGTTGCTGAATTTCTTCACTCTTGTCGTGATGAAGATCTTTTGAAATTTCGCTGTCTTTTTCCATCTTCTTCAACTGATCCATGGCATCGCGACGGACGTTACGCACCGAAACCCTGGCCTGTTCGGCATATTTATGGGCGATTTTGGCAATTTCATCGCGACGCTCGGCTGAAAGCTCAGGAATCGGCACCCGTACAACCTGGCCATCCGGCATCGGATTAAGACCGAGTTCGGCATCACGGATTGCCGCCTCGACCGCCGAGACAAGACCCTTGTCCCAGACCTGGACGGTAATCAGGCGCGGCTCGGGCACCCCGACGGTGCCAACCTGGGCAAGGGGCATCTTGCTGCCATAAGCGTCAACCTGTATCTGATCGAGAAGACTGGCCGAGGCGCGCCCCGTCCGCAGACCGGTAAATTCTTTTTTCAGAACTTCCAGGGCGCCATCCATTCGCCGGCTGAAATCCGCATAATCGAAATCAGTCATGCTTATTCCTCTTCCGTGATGAGAGTATGTGTCCCCTTGCCGCGGATAACTTCAGCGAATGCGCCAGGAGAGTGAATGGAAAAAACAAGGATCGATATCCTGTTTTCCCGAGCCAGGGAAACAGCCGCGGCGTCCATGACCTTAAGATCGCGGGAAAGAACATCGAGATAAGTCAGACGGTCAAAGCGTTCGGCCGTCTTGTCCTTTTCAGGATCAGAGGAATAAACCCCGTCCACCTTGGTTCCCTTGAGCAGCGCCTCACAGCCCATTTCAGAGGCCCGAAGAGAAGCCGCGGTATCGGTGGTAAAAAACGGATTGCCGGTGCCGGCGGCAAAAAGAACAACCCGGCCCTTTTCCATATGGCGGATGGCGCGGCGGCGAATATAGGGCTCGCAGACCGTGGACATGGGTATGGCCGAGAGAACGCGGGTTGGCGCGCCGGCCTTTTCAAGGGCGTTTTGCATGGAAAGAGCGTTGATGACGGTGGCCAACATGCCCATGTAATCGCCGGTCGCCCGGTCCATCCCCTGGGCCGCACCGGCCAGGCCACGATAAATATTACCGCCGCCGACAACCAGCGCTACCTGAACGCCCATTTTATGAACGCTGGCAATTTCCTCGGCGATGCGGTTAACGGTTTGGGGGTCGACGCCGTATTCCTGGCCGCCCATCAGGGCTTCGCCGGATATTTTCAACAATACCCGGCGATACTGGATATCGCTGTCGTTTGGCGTTTCGGAATCCGTTGAACTGGCGTCCACGTTTATCGTCCCCTCAGATCTGAAGACCGGTCCTGTAAAAGAGGCACCGCCAACTCAGGCGATCCTCACAGGATCATACACCAAAGCCGGGATTTTCACCCCCCCCCTCCGGCAAAAAAAATGTTCCGCCGGAAAACAACAAGAGGAGAATTAAGAACCGGCGGCAGCGGCCACTTCGGCGGCGAAATCCTCTTCCTTGCGCTCAATCCCTTCACCCAGGGCAAAACGGACGAAACCGGCAATCTTGATCGGTGCGCCGCATTCCTTCGACGCCGCCTCAAGAGCCGCAGAGACCTTGCTTTCGCCGTCAATAACGAAGGTTTGCTCAAGCAGAACGACTTCCTCGTAATACTTGCGCAAACGGCCCTCAAGCATCTTTTCGATAATCTCTTCGGGCTTGCCGCTGGCCCGGGCCTGATCGGCCAGAACGTTGCGCTCACGCTCAACCAGCGCCGGATCGAGATCTTCCTTGGAAATGGATTGAGGACTGGTCGCCGCAATATGCATGGCAATCTGCTTGCCGCAATTCCGCAGGGCGGTTTCATCGCCGTCTGATTCAAGGGCCACAAGAACCACGATCCGGCCAAGCCCCGGCGCCGCGGCGGAATGGACATAACCGGTAACGACACCCTTTGAAACTTCAAGGCGGGCGACGCGGCGCAAAGACATGTTCTCGCCGATGGTGGCGATCATGTCGGTCAGTTCGTCGGCGACAGACCGATCCGCACCGGGATAGGCCGCAGCACCGAGGGCCTCGATACTGTCGATCTTCTCAGCAGCGGCAATGGACGCCGTGGTCGAGGCGAATTTCTGAAAGACGTCATTGCGGGCAACAAAATCGGTTTCCGCATTGACCTCGACGATGGCGCCGGAACCGCCCTCTTCATAGAGGGCCACAAGGCCTTCAGCGGCGATGCGGCCGGCCTTTTTAGCGGCGGCGGAAAGACCCTTTTTGCGCAACCAGTCAACGGCATCTTCAAGAACGCCATCGGTTTCACCAAGGGCCTTCTTGCAATCCATCATGCCGGCGCCGGTTTTTTCGCGTAATTCCTTGACCAAAGAGGCGGTAATCTCGGCCATAATTCTTCCTCGCTAATAAGTGTTGCAGCTAAAAATTCAACGGTTTACGGAAAACACCCGACAGGGTATCCCCTTAGGAATCAGCCTTTTTAGCGGCGGGTTCCTTTTTGGCAGCCGGCTTTTTAGCCGCCTCTTTCTTCGGCTCAGCCTTCTTATCGGCAGGCTTCTTGTCGGCTGCCTTTTTGGCGGCAGGTTTCTTTTCAGCTGCCTTTTTGGCGGCAGGTTTCTTTTCAGCTGCCTTTTTAGCGGCAGGCTTTTTGTCGCCAGCCTTCTTCTCGGCAGGCTTCTTGGCTTC
>CAZAKR010000003.1:125301-160722 GCA_964486105.1 uncultured Rhodospirillaceae bacterium
GCCTTCTTCTCGGCAGGCTTCTTGGCTTCTGGCTTTTTGTCGGCGGCTTTTTTGGCCGCGGGCTTCTTTTTTTCCGCCGTTTTCCCGGCTTTAGCTTCTTTAGCTTCTTTAGGCGCCGTCACGGCGGAGAGGTCTTCCTTCGGCGCTTCGGCAAGTTCACCGGCATCGGGAACCGTATGGCTAAGGGCCTCCTGAAGGCCATCGAGCACCGTGTCGGCGACCAGTTGGCAATAGAGGTCGATGGCCCGCATGGCATCGTCATTGCCGGGAATTGGAAAGGCAACCCCGTCAGGATCACTGTTACTATCGACGACGGCGATAACCGGAATGCCGAGCTTTTGGGCTTCTTCAAGGGCGATTGATTCTTTCACCGTATCAATGACGAAAAGAAGGTCGGGAAGACCACCGAGCTCACGAATGCCGCCAAGGGTCTTTTCGAGCTTTTCACATTCACGCTGAAGCCCGAGAAGCTCTTTCTTGGTCAGAAGGGTGTCTTCCTGGGCAAGAACTTCGTCGAGATGACGCAGACGCTTAATGGAGTGGGAAATAGTGCTCCAATTGGTCAGCATACCGCCAAGCCAACGGTGATTGACGTAATACTGGCCGCAACGACTGGCGTTTTCGGCGACCGGCCCGGCAGCCCGGCGCTTGGTGCCGACAAAGAGAATACGGCCACCGCTTGCAGCGACATTTCTGACCTCGGCAAGGGCCCGATAGAGCATCGGCACGGTCTGCTGAAGATCGAGAATATGAATCCCGTTGCGGGCGCCAAAAATATAAGGCGCCATCTTGGGGTTCCAGCGACGGGTGTGATGGCCGAAATGAACGCCAGCTTCGAGGAGCTGACGCATGGTATACGTCGGAATAGACATTGTTCAGTTTCCTTTTCCGGTTAGACCTCCGCGGGAGAACGTCCCTTAAAAACCGGCCCTGAGGACCAATCGGGGGACACCGGAGCGACGAGGCAAACTATGGTCTGCAAAGCCGCGTTCCCGCGTGTGAATTTAACAAGCGCTGGTAATTACCCTCCCAATAGGGGAAAGGCAAGGGGAATCGAGGAAAAAAGGCGATCTTTAAGAAAAATCAGGCTGGTTGAAGCCGGATCACCACATCGATATCGGTAATCTCGTCCTTGAAGGGTATGTTGTCGCTCAAAGAGACATTGATCTCTGATCCGGGGATATCAATCAGCTTACCATCAACCTCGTCATAGAAATGGTAATGATTGTCGAGGTTTGTGTCGAAAAGCGATTGCCCTGAACTGACCACGACTTCCCTCAAAAACCCGGCTTCAGTAAACTGATTGAGGGTATTATAGACGGTGGCGCGGGAAACACCGGCCCGCAGCTTTCTCACCGCGCGGCAAATCTCTTCAGCCGAAAAATGATGATTACCCTTGCTGAAAATGATCTTTGCCAGCAACTTCCGCTGCCGGGTCGGGCGCAGGCCAGAACTAATTAGTCCTTTGATAATGGATGATAAATTTCCGCCTTCAGAAACCATACCCCTAAGCTCCCTGGTCTTACCCGGTCATTTCCACATGGCCCGCCTTAAACCCATAAGCAAAAGCAAACGGTGCCAACCCATGACCTCCACCGATCACAACCTCCACTCCGGCGAGGGAAGAAGACCCAAAATCACGCCGGAAATGACATCATGGATTGTGAAGATTAATATGTCCCTAATAACCGCCTAAAAACGTGATCCGGGGCACAGAATCTCTTTTTTTTCGGGTTTATTATGGGTGAAATATATATCTTCATCCTAGGAGCCGGAGATGAGATGCTTTCTTTGAAAAACCATAAACAAATATGGGTTTTGCCAGCGACTCTGCTCGTCGTTGCAAGCACTCTGGCGATGGCCCAGGGCACCGCGCCGATTGTCGGCGCTGCCAGCCATGTTATCGGCGCCGTTACCGCCATCCATCCCGGCGGCGAAACCCAGACCGTGACCCTCAACGACAAGATCGTCCAGGACGAAACCCTTGAAACCAGGGCTGATGCGGGCGTTCATATGCTGTTTCTCGACGACACGGTTCTGCGCATGGGAGAAAACAGCAAACTGACGATTGATACCTTCGTCTATGATCCGGCAACCAGGGAGGGGATCAACGCGCTTGAATTCAATATCGGCGCTTTTCGCTTCATCACCGGAAAAATGGCCAAGGAGGAAATATCGATCAAGCTGCCGACGGGGATTCTCGGCGTCCGCGGCACCGATCTTGAGGTTGTCGTCGACCGGAATGGTGACGCCAAAGTCGGGGTGAATAGTGGAACCGGAATCTATACCCCGCCGACCACCAACGTGCCGGTGCTCATTCCAACCGGCATGCAGGCGGTGATCAATATTTTAGGCATCACAATCAATCCCTGGGACGGCGGCTCCCTAAGCAACGACACAGCGCTCAAAGAGTCGGCGCCTGAAAATGGACGGCCCAATTTGCAGGAGCTTATCGGGGTTCCGGCCCAGATCATCCAGCCGGCGGCACCGCCCACACCGCCGCCGCCAGTCCATGTATCTCCGCCCCATCCCTATTATTAAGGGACAAGGAAACCAGAGATACGGCCTTAAGGGCCTGTGATTTCCTCCACCGAGGCAATTCCCGGCATTGATTTCAAATCGGCGATAAAAGCCGGGGTCAGGCTATAGCGCGCCTTAAGGGCCATCTCTATCTCTCTTGGCGGGATTTCACCCGCGGCATCGCCCGGCGCCCCGCCAGGCGCCGGAATATAGAAAACGAGACTGACCCGGCCGCGCCCGTTGCGTTGATCCTCAAGAGCCTCTTTAAGGGTTTCGACCGCTGCTTCGTCGGCCAGACGGATAAGGAAGGTCGCCTCGGCGTCTGCCGCCGCGTGATCCAGCGCAGCGATGGATTGTACCGTCAGCCGGGGCGCGTCCCCCTCCATCCGCGCCTCAACAGAAAGCAGAACCGGGGTGCCGACCTCCAACAGATCCTGAGCCGAAGACAGGGTTTCGGAAAAAACCGTCACCTCGTAGCCGCCACCTGAATCCGACAGGCCGAGAAAGGCATAGCGGTTGCCCTTGCCGGAAATGCGCTCCTTTTTGGCCGTCACCGTTCCCGCCAGCCGGAGCTTGGTCTCGCCGGGATGGGTGGCCAGGTGGCTGGCGACATCGACGCCACGGATGACCCCGAGACGCTGCAGATAATCCGTATACACGTCCAGCGGATGGGCGGAGAGATAAAAACCAAGGGCTTCAAGCTCATGCTGAAGCCGGGCGCTGGCCGTCCAGTCCCGCGCTTCGGGCGGCGTAAACTCGGGCTCGGGAATCCCCCCCTCACCGCCGAAGAGGCTTTCCTGGGAAGAGTTCCGCGCCTCGGCAGCCGCCCCGGCAAGATGGGTCATCGCCGGGATCGCCTCAAAGGCCCGGCCCCGGTTTGGCTCAAGGCTGTCGAACGCCCCCGCATAGACAAGGTTTTCAAGCTGGCGCTTGTTGATGACCTTGGTATCGAGGCGCTGGGCAAAATCGGCAAGAGAAGTAAAATCACCGTTAGTGTCACGTTCCTTCACCAGTTCGGCCATCGCCTGTTCGCCGACATTCTTGACCGCGCCCAGGGCATAGCGGATGCCGCTGAGCTGGTCACTCATCTCGACCGAGAAAACAGCCGACGAACGGTTAACGTCCGGCGGTAATACGGGAATGCCAAGGCGCAACGCCTCTTGGCGGAAGAAGTTCAGCTTATCGGTATTATTGATATCCAGAATCATCGAGGCGGCGAGGAATTCGACCGGGTAATTAGCCTTCAGATAGGCCGTTTGATAGGCCACCAGCGCATAAGCGGCGGCATGGGATTTGTTGAACCCGTAACCGGCAAATTTATTGACCTGATCGAAGACCTGATTGGCCTTGGCCTTCGTGACACCGCGGGCAACCGCCCCTTCAACGAAATGCTTGCGCTGGGCATCCATCTCGGACTGGATTTTCTTGCCCATGGCGCGGCGCAGAAGATCGGCGGCGCCGAGCGTATAGCCGGACAGAACCTGGGCAATCTGCATGACCTGTTCCTGATAGATCATGATGCCGTTGGTTTCTTTCAGGATGTCTTCAAGACGGTCGTCCATGTAGTCGGGTTTTTCCCGGCCGTGTTTACAGGCGATATAACTGGGAATGTTATCCATCGGGCCGGGCCGATAAAGGGCGACAACGGCGATGATGTCCTCGAAACGGTCGGGCTTCAGGCCGCGCAGAACCTCACGCATGCCGGCACTTTCCAGCTGGAACACGCCCACGGTTTCGGCGCGGCCAAGCATGTCGTAGGTGGCCGGGTCATCAAGGGGAATGACCGAAAGATCAATCTCAGGCCCGGTGCCGCCGTCACGTTCACGGATAAAATCAACCGCGCGGGCCAGCACGGTCAGAGTCTTGAGGCCGAGAAAATCGAATTTCACCAGCCCCGCCAGCTCGACATATTTCATCGAGAACTGGGTCACCGGCATATCCGAATGGGGATCACGGTAAAGGGGCACCAGCTCGTCAAGAGAGCGGTCGCCGATGACCACACCGGCGGCATGGGTCGAGGCGTGGCGGTACAACCCTTCCAACGCAATCGCCATGTCCATCATGCGGGCCACCATCGGATCCTCGCGCCGCGCCTGCTGAAGCTGTGGTTCCTTATCGACGGCCAGGGCCAGGGGCACCGGATCAGCCGGATTGTTGGGCACAAGCTTACAGATACGGTCAACCTGTCCATAGGGCAATTGAAGCACCCGGCCGACATCGCGCAGGGCGGCGCGGGCCTGCAGGGAGCCAAAGGTGATGATCTGGGCCACATGGTCTTGACCGTATTTATCCTGAACATAGCGAATGACGTCATCGCGGCGGTCCTGACAAAAATCGATATCGAAATCAGGCATCGAGACACGTTCGGGGTTGAGAAAGCGTTCGAACAGGAGACCGAAACGCAAGGGGTCGAGATCGGTGATGGTCAGCACCCAGGCGACCAGGGAACCAGCCCCGGACCCACGACCGGGACCAACGGGAATGCCCTCGCCCTTGGCCCATTGAATAAAGTCGGCAACGATCAGGAAATAACCGGAAAAGCCCATCTTTATGATGATATCGATCTCGTATTCGAGGCGGTGATGATAATGCTTGGCGGCCTTTTGGCGCTCATCCTCATCCATCGCCGACGTATAGACATGGGCCTGGAGCCGCTTTTTCAGACCCTCTTCGGCCAATTGACGCAGGGCGTCGCCCTCGCTCTGGCCATCCGGGACCGGAAAGGAAGGCAGCATCGGATCGCGGGGGCTCGGGAACCAGGCGCAGCGACGGGCAATGACAAGGGTGTTGTCCACCGCCTCGGGCAGATCGGCGAACAGGGCGCGCATCTCTTTCGCGCTCTTGAAACGGTGTTCGGGGGTCAAATGGCGGCGATCGTCTTCGGCCAGGAAACGGCGATCGGCAATACAGATCAGGGCATTGCCGGCCTGATGCATGGCCGCATCGGCAAAAAACGCCTCGTTGGTGGCGACCAGGGGCAGATCATGCTCATAGGCGAGATCAAGGAGTGCCGGTTCAATGCGCGCCTCGATATCGAGCCCGTGGCGCATGAGTTCGATATAGAGACGGCCGGGGTAAATATCGGCCAAACGCTTTAATGAGGCTTTAGCCGCATCAAGCTGTTCTTCGGCAAGAAGACGGCCGATCAGGCCTTTCGGCCCGCCGGTAAGGGCGATCAGGCCATCGTTGAAGCTTTCAAGATCTTCCAGCGATATTTGCGGCGCCTGCCCGGAATCGGTTTCAAGAAAGGCGCGGCTGACCAGCTTGATGAGGTTGCCATAGCCTGTTTCGTCCTGAACCAGGAGAATAAGCTGGTCGGGATCGGGTTGACGACCGCCATTGGCCGGGCCGGCACGATCCTCACGCCTGAGCGCAATCTGGCAGCCGATGATCGGCTGAACCCCGGCAGGCGGCGCGGCCAGCGAAAATTCCATCGCCCCAAACAGATTGCAGGTATCGGTAACGGCGACCGCAGGCATGGAATTGGCCGCGCAAAGATCCACAAGATCCTTGATCTTGATCGCCCCTTCCAAAAGGGAATAGGCGGAATGAACACGCAGGTGAATGAAATCGGCATGGGTCATTGGACAGGTCCGAGAATTTCACATTCAAGGTCCAATGTCAGCAGCCGCAGAGGTCAATTTCAGAGTTATCCACAGAAATTTTTATAGCGGCCTAGGAAAACCGCCTCAACCGGATATCAGCCCGGGATCAGCAACCCATCCTCAAGGTGGATAATGCGGTCCATGCGCGCCGCCAGATCCGGATTATGGGTGGCGATCAGCGCCGAAATACCGGTCTGGCGCACAAGAGCGACGGTTTCGGCAAAAACCTGGTCGGCGGTATGGGTGTCGAGATTACCCGTCGGCTCATCGGCCAGCAGAACCGACGGCAGATTGGCAATCGCCCGGGCGATGGCGATGCGCTGTTGCTCGCCGCCCGAAAGCTGCGCCGGGCGGTGCTCCGCCCGATCGGTGAGACGCATCATTTCCAGCAGCTCCCTTGAGCGCCGGCGGGCTTCTGCCCTACCCAGCCCGGCAATCATCTGGGGCAGCATGATATTTTCAAGGGCCGAGAATTCCGGCAGCAGGTGATGAAACTGATAGACGAAACCGATCCGGTGACGACGCACGGCTGTCAGCTGATCGTCGTTGAGCTTTGAGCAGGGCGTTCCCTCAATTTCAATCTCGCCGAAATCGGGCCGCTCAAGCAGGCCGGCGATGTGTAACAGGGTCGATTTGCCCGAACCGCTGGGCCCGACAAGAGCGACGATCTCACCGCGACGAATATCGAGAGAGGCGCCGCGCAAGACCTCGATGCGGGTAACCCCCTGATCGAAACCGCGCTGGATATGCTGCAGGGAAAGCGCAACTTCACCATCAAGGGAATGGGTAATTGGAGTCTCACTCATAGCGCAGGGCCTCTACCGGATCGAGCCGGGCCGCCCGCCAGGACGGATAAAGGGTGGCGAGAAATGTCAGGACCAGCGCCATAATGGTGATGATGATGACCTCAAGGGGATCCACAATGGCGGGGAGTTTGGAGAGGAAATAAATTTCCGCGGCAAAAAGTTCGGTGCCGGTAAGGGTCTCGATCCAGCCGCGCAGGGTCTCTATATTACGGCAGAAGGCGAGCCCAAGAGCAAGACCGGCCAATGTGCCGGCCGCACCGATGGTGGCTCCGCTCATAAAGAAAATACGCATCACCGCACCGCGGGTCGCGCCCAGGGTGCGCAGGATGGCAATATCACCGCTCTTGTCCTTAACCAGCATGATCATGCTGGAAATGATGTTGAATGCGGCAACGACGATAATCAGCGTCAGGATCAGGAACATGACGTTGCGTTCCACCTGAATAGCATTGAAAAAACTGGCATTGGCCTGCTGCCAGTCGAAAAGCCGGAAGCCGCCGCCGATCGCCTTGCCGATCAACCCCCGGAAGGCCAGTACTTCATCGGGGTCGTCGGTGATGACCTCCAGGGCTGTAACCTTTGACTTCATACGAAAGAAAATCTGCGCCGCCTTAAGGGGCATGAAGATAAAGGTGTTGTCGTAGTCATACATGCCGATCTCAAAGGTGGCGACGACTTGATAGGCGCGCATGCGGGGAACCGAGCCAAAGGCCGTCGATGAGGTCGTCGGCGAGATCAGGGTGACCCTGTCACCAGAGCGAACTCCGAGCTTTCGCGCCAGCCTGGAACCCATGACGATGGAATCTTCACCGCCGAAATCAGCCAGGGAACCGGATTCTACGCTTTCTGCAAGGATCGAATGATCGTGCAAATCCTGGGCCCGGATGCCGCGCACCAGGGCGCCCGAGGCGCGGCCGTTGGATGTCGCCATCACCTGGCCTTCGACAAAAGGCGTCACCGATTCAATACCGGGAAGGCCGCGCAGCTTGGCCGCAATCGGATCAAAGCCGGTCATCCCCTCGCCCCGCTGGTCGTGAACGGCGATGTGACCGTTGAGGCCGAGAATGCGGGACATCAGTTCCTCGCGGAAACCGTTCATCACCGACATGACGATAATCAGCGTCGCCACCCCGAGCGCGATACCGAGAAAGGAAAACCCGGCGATCACCGAGATAAACCCTTCCTTACGGCGGGGCCGCAGATAGCGCATCGATACCATGCGTTCGAAATTCTGGATCAAATCCGCTTTCTCCTGACGGTCATGGTTTGGCCAGCCCGTTGCGGGCAAGATCGAGGAGCGCGCCGGAAGCATCCTCAATACGGCCGGATTCAAATGGCGGCTCGGGCGCATATTCAAGCACGAGTTGGATGGCCCGGGCTAGTTCTTCGCCGCCAAGGCGGGCGGCAAGAGTAAGCGCCATGTCGATCCCCGCCGACACACCAGCCGAGGTGATGATCCTGCCGTCCTCGACAACCCTGACGGTAACGGGTGTGGCGCCATGTTCGGCAATCATTTCCATGGCCCGCCAATGGGTGGTCGCCCGGCAACCGGACAAAAGCCCTGCAGTAGCGAGAATTTGCGCCCCGGTACAGACCGACACGGTAAATTGCGTCGTCTCGTGGATGGCGCGAACCCAGTCGGTCACGCGCTTGTCTAGGGCCAGCCCATCGGATCCAGGCCCACCCGGAACGATGAGAATATCGGCGGATGTTACGTCATCAATTGAGCTGTCGGCATGGAGGGCGAGAGTGCCTGAGGTTGTGCGTTGCGGACCCTGGGTTGGGCCAACCATGGAGATGTTTACATTCGGCAGACGGCCCAGCACATCGAAGGGACCGGCAAGGTCGAGAGGTGTGATCCCTTCATAGACGAGAAAGGCGATATTGAGAGGACCGGCGTCTGTATTGGCGCTCATGGAATAAGGCGGGCGAGAGCGGAATCCAGTGACAGCTCTTCCTTTTCGCCACTGGCGCGACGTTTGAGTTCCACCGTCCCCGCCTTGACGCCGCGCGGCCCCACCACCAATTGCCAGGGCAGGCCGATCAAATCCATATTGGCGAACTTGGCGCCGGGACGTTCATCGCGATCGTCGTAAAGGACCTCAATCCCGGCAGCCGTGAGACGGCCATAAATATCGTCGCAAAGTTCGGTGCAGGCGGCGTCGGCGGTCTTGAGATTGACCAGACCGACCTGGAAGGGTGCGACGGCCTCGGGCCAGATAATGCCGTCTTTATCGTGGCTGGCCTCAATGATGGCGCCGGGCAGCCGGGAAACCCCAATCCCGTAAGAGCCCATTTCGGGAGCGACTTCTTCACCGTCGGCCCGGGTGACGGCAAGCCCCATGGACTTGGAATATTTGGTGCCGAAATAGAAGATATGGCCGACCTCAATACCCTTGGCCTGTTTAAGCCTGTCGAGAGACACCGGGCAGTCGGCGGGATCATGCTTTTCTTCTTCCGCCGCATAGATATCGCGCAGAGCCTCAATGTCGGGATTCTCCATATCAAGATCGAGTTCGTCATAGGCGGAATCATAGAAAATGGTGCTCTCACCTGTATCAGCGAGAATATGGAATTCATGGCTCATATTGCCGCCAATGGCGCCGGGATCGGCAACCACCGGCACCGCTTTGAGACCGAGACGGGCGAAGGTCTTCAGATAGGCGGCGAACATGGTGTTATAGGCGCGTTTTGATCCCTCAAAATCGAGGTCGAAGGAATAACAATCCTTCATCAGGAATTCGCGCCCGCGCATGATGCCGAAGCGCGGCCTCACCTCGTCGCGGAACTTCCACTGGATATGATACAGCATCAAGGGGAGGTCTCGGTAACTGCGCAGATGATCCCGCAGGATGCCGGTGACCATTTCCTCATTGGTCGGACCATACAGCATCTCGCGGTCATGGCGATCGGTGATGCGCAGCATCTCGCGGCCGTAATCGTCATAGCGCCCGCTCTCGCGCCAGATATCGGCCGACTGGATGGTCGGCATGAGAATTTCCTGGGCCCCGGCCGCGTCCTGTTCAAGGCGGATAATATCCTCGATCTTTTTCAAAACCCGGATGCCCAGGGGCAGCCACGAATAGATACCGGCTGATTCCTGATGGATCATGCCGGCGCGAAGCATCAGACGGTGCGAGACAATCTGGGCCTCGGCAGGGGTTTCCTTCAGGGTCGGAAGAAAAAAGGCGGACAGACGCATGGGCTTAAAATTCACTCAGATAAAACTAATAAAACAAAGTCGTTTGTCGGTGCCCGACTTTAGGCAAAGGGACAGGCCAAGGCAATGGGAACCCTATCGGAGGGGCGTGGTCTGGATTTTCTGGCAGGCTTGGGACAAGCGGCGCTGGTCTTCGCTGGTCAGGGGCTCATCATTAAAATAGGGAACGCCGTTTTTGACCGTGATGGTGCCGAGATTGAAATGGGGCTCATAGGCCTTGCCCGCAGCACCCGGCACCTTACCTGCCAGGGAATAATCGAGAGAAAAGGAGAACTCTTCCGGCGGCTTGATCATCAAGGGCTGGTTGAGGTCAGCCGGAGCAACGGCACGACCGTGAACGTCGATTCCGGGCTCATAGGCGACACCGGGGGGCTGGGTATAGGCAACCATCTGGTCGCAGTCCTTTTTGGTCACCGTGACCGTGGGCGCGTTCGGGTCGGCCTTGGTTGCCGCCGTGGCCCCGCAAGGCGCCAGAGAAACGGCGACGAGGAAGGCCGAAAAGGCGGCTGATATAAAAGGCGTATTTTTCATCACTACAGTTTACCTCAGATAAGGTTGAAGAGGGAATAATACGGCTCTAGGCTTAAAAAAACCAATCAGGGGGAGCGATGTTTGAAAAGCTGTTTCGACTGAAGGAAAACGGGACCGACATCCGCACTGAAATGCTGGCCGGTCTCACCACCTTTTTAACCCTTTCCTACATTATCTTCGTCAACCCGCATATTCTTACCGATGCGGGCATGGACCGGGGGGCTGTTTTCGTCGCCACCTGTGTGGCCTCGGCGATCGCCTGTCTGATGATGGCCCTTTACGCCAATTATCCCTTCGCCCTGGCCCCGGGCATGGGGATCAACGCTTACTTCACCTATGACGTGGTGATCGGCAGCGGCGTCAACTGGCAGGTAGCGCTCGGCGCCGTCTTTCTGGCCGGATTGTTGTTCCTCGCCTTGACCCTTTCCCATCTGCGCGAAAAAATCATCACCTCTATTCCGCGATCCCAGAAAATGGCGATCTCCGCCGGGATCGGTTTTTTTCTTGTCATCATCGCCCTGCAGAATGCCGGCATGATTACCGCCGACAAGATCACCATGGTCAAACTTGGGGATTTGGCCGCACCGAGCGCCCTTTTAGCCGTTGCCGGATTTGTTCTAATGGTCGCCCTGGAAAGCCGGCGCATTGCCGGGGGCATTCTGATCGCCATCCTCGCCGTCACCATCGCCGGAATTATGTTCGATATCTCTCCGGCCAAAGGAATATTCTCAATCCCCCCGAGCCTCGCGCCGACATTTTTCCAGATGGATATCGCCGGTGCTTTCGATGCCACCCTGATCGTCGTTATTCTGGCTTTTCTTTTCGTTCTTATGTTCGACGCCACCGGCTCGATGATCGGGCTCGGCAACCGGGCCGGTTTTCTCGATCACGAGGGCAACCTTCCCCGCATGCGCGAGGCCCTGGTTACCGACAGCGCCGCCAGTGTGGTTTCCGCCGCTCTGGGCACCTCGCCGACCACCGTCTATATCGAGAGCGCGACGGGCATCAAGGCCGGGGGACGGACCGGGCTGACCGCCATGGTCGTCGCCGCCCTCATGGTGCTGGCCCTGTTTCTGTCGCCATTGGCGCAGACCGTACCGATTTATGCCACCGCCCCGGCCCTCTTGTTCGTCGGCTGCCTGATGGCACGCTCACTGACCGAGATCGACTGGGAGGATGTGACCGAATATGTGCCGGCCGTCATCACGGCGCTGGCCATGCCGCTGACCTTCTCGATTACATCGGGAATCGGCTTTGGCTTTATCAGCTATGTGGCGATCAAATTAATCGCCGGCAAGCGTCACCAGATCAGCCTGATGATGGCTGTTCTCGCCGCCGCCTTTGTCCTCAAATTTGCCTATTTGCAGATTTGAAGTTCTCCAAACAATAGATGTAAATAAATATGTCAAAGTTACAAAAAAGAGGGTGACGACGGATAACTAATGTCATAGAGTAACCAACCTACGAACTGTCTAAAAAGACAGACGGCCCGAAGTTTGGGGAGGAGAAGCATCCGTGGCCATGAGGGTTTACGCCCCTGACCGGATGAATAAGATGCAGAAAATGCATCGTGAAAAATGGCAAGACCGTTCACCGGTTTTGCCATTTTTGTATATGGGTCAATGATTTCTGTAGAACCCACATTATTACAAATTTATTTTGTTGTTTGTGCGCCGATCAAAAATGGCGGGTTCAAACGGGCAATCCGGGCATAGACCGGACAATCCTCGCGGTGAGCGCCCGGCAGATAGCCGGTGGACATGAGAAATTCATTGGTGATCTCGCTACCGGTAAATTTAAAGGTTTTCCTGAAAAGCCGGACCCAATCGGCAAGCTCCAAAGGATGGTGGTGATCGAGAAAACCGGCGAATGAGCCGTATTCCCCCCTCAGCCCCTGGATTATTTGGGCGTTATGGATCGCCGCCGCGATCTTGAGCCGGTTGCGGATAATCCCCGCATCCCCCAAAAGGCGCGCCACATCCGATGCCCCATAGGCGGCAACAATATCGATATCGAAGCCGTCAAAGGCAGCACGGAAGTTTTCCGATTTCTTGAGAACGGTGAGCCAGCTTAAGCCGGCCTGGTTGAGCTCCAGCACCAGGCGCTCAAACAACTCATTGTCGTCGGCCACCGGAAAGCCATAGACCCGATCATGATAGGGCTCATGCCAGGGATGACCGGGAGCGGCGTCGCAATACCAGTTCATGGCTTAGGGCTTATCGCCGTGGCGGCGGTCGTCCGCCCGGCGGCGGTCTGCCCCCCGGCGGCGGACCAAGACGCCCCCCTCTCCCGCCGCCTGGAGGCCCAAGGCCACCGGCCATGCCCCGTTCAAAACTGCTGTCGGGAGAGCCCCGGTAACAGCGCGGGATGAATGGATAGGATTGGGTGATGAAATAAGCGTAGGTGCCGGTGGGGTAATCCGGCGTCACCGTATCGCGGCCGTTACAGACGTCGAGGTCGCCCAGACCCGCCACATATTCAAAATCCTGAACGAAAGTGCCGTCATAGGTTCCGCCGGGACCGCTTGACCCTCCGGGCCGGGTTCCTTTTTTCAGGCGATAACTGGAACTTAATTTTTTAATCCCTGAACTGGGGCTTTTCGGATTGGCAAACCCGTACAATCCATAGATCGGAAAGCCGTCGGCGGAATAGCCGAGAAGGCTGGAATGGCGGGACGGATTGTCACCCTTGACCAGATCGGTGGGCAGGCCATGATAATGATAGGCGCCGTTGGGCTGAACATGGGCGTGGTTCATATCGAGTCCGAGATCGGTCTTGCCGGTCATGGCGGCGTAATTCCAGCCGGAGGAACGGTCGCGGCGCCAGAATTCGGCGGTAAAGGGGTCGAAAGGCACGCCGTTCAGGGCAATGCCGAAATCCTGCATGTTGAGCCGGGTGGTGCGCGACGCCTTGCGGGGATTGACCGCCACACGAAAATGATAATTCTGGGCGCTGATGGTATTGGGATTATGAGCGTTGGGGAAACGCCCCGTAGGATGGTTGGGAATGCCGTTGGCGAGAATAATGCGGTAAGCCCCCTGGGTCTCGATCTTGACATAATTGACCGCCGCCAGGGCGCCCGCAACGGTGAGAACCGATAAAATACCGATCAACCAGCTTCGGCGCCCGATAAATTGGGCCGACCTGTGCAGATGGCGATACAGACTTGAAAATTTACCCCTGAATATCATCTCATAGATCCTCTCTTTATTCCCACGCCGTTCATCTTACATTAAAAGCATCTGCGGGAAAATCAGACCCCGACCAAGAAAAAACACCCAAGTAGAAACACTGGAAAAACGTCAATCATGCTGATCCTGATCTCGCCGGCCAAGAAACTCGATTTTTCCACTGCCGGTTTTTCATCCTCCACCGGCGCACCCCCCCACAGCCAGCCGGAGTTTATCGAAGATGCTGAAATTCTGGCCGAACGCGCGCGCAAATTGACCCGTGGCGATTTATCGCGCCTGATGAAGATCAGCGACAAGCTGGCGGACCTCAATTACGACCGCTTTAAAAGTTTTTCCCTCCCCTTCAATCTTGAAAACGCCAAGCAGGCGGGCCTCGCCTTTTCCGGCGATACCTATAAGGGGCTCGACTTTCCCTCCCTGGACAAGGATGACATGGCTTTTGCCCAGGAACACCTGCGCATCCTCTCAGGCCTTTACGGTTTGCTTAAGCCTCTTGATTTGATCCAGCCCTATCGTCTGGAAATGGGCACCAGGCTCTCCAATCCCCGCGGCGAAAACCTGTATGATTTCTGGCGTCGCGACGTCACCGCAGCGGTCAACAAGGCCGCCGCCAGACACGCCGATAAAACGGTGATTAATCTCGCTTCCCAGGAATATATTTCGGCCCTCGACAAGGGGGCCTTAAAGGGTCCGTTTCTGACCCCCGTATTCAAGGAGATTAAAAACGGCAAGGCCCGGATCATCGGCCTGATGGCGAAAAGGGCGCGGGGCATGATGGCCCGCTATATCATTGAGAAACGGCTCGAAAAACCCGATGCATTGAAAAAATTCCGGGAAGGCAATTATGCCTATCAGGCCGACCAGTCAACGCCCGAGGCTTTGGTCTTTACCCGCCACGCGGTCTAGGGAAAAAATCTTGCCCCAGGCGATAAACTATGCGGTCGCCCGAAAGTCCATGATTCCAAGGCCGATCATCCAGTAAACCAACCCCCAAAGTGCCCCGGATATCCCCGTGGTGACGAGAAACTTCATCAACAAACGCGGATTTGCCGGGGCGCCGATATCATGGCCCACATCCGGATTCTCTTCGCGCCTGACCCCCCAGGGCAAAACCGCGAAGAAGGTCAACCACCAGATAACAATAAAAAGGACGCTGCCGGTAAAGGCGTTCATAAAATCTCTCCTGTGGTCTTGCGGTGCTACAGGCTATCAGGCCTGTTCGAGTTCGATCAGGCTGCCGTGAAAATCCTTGGGATGGAGAAAAATAACCGGTTTGCCGTGGGCGCCGGTCTTCGGCTCTCCGTCACCAAGCACCCGCATTCCTTCGGCGCGAAGGCGGTCGCGGGCCTCAATAATATTATCGACCTCAAGGCAGATATGATGAATACCGCCCGAAGGGTTGCGCTCAAGAAAAGTGGCAATCGGCGAATTCTTGTCGATCGGATGCATCAATTCGAGCTTGGTATTGGGCAATTTGACAAAAACGACGCGCACGCCATGTTCGGGAAAGTCCTCGATCTCGGAGACATCGCCGCCGAGAACGTCCCTGTATAATATCCGCGCCGCATTAATATCAGGCACGACAATGGCCACGTGATTGAATTTGCCGATCATGAAGTCCTCCGGAACTTATTTTATGTGAGCTGCGGGCAAAGCACCCGTCTGAGCTGAATTTATTGAACCGGGTGCGAAAAGCAACGTAGAATTACCCTTGTGGGAGGGTTTAGGTATGGTTTCGTCCTTAAGCGGTGTCACCAGCAACCTTCAACTGGCGGTTTTCACCACCGGCGGCCAAAAGACCGAGGCCGGCACCTTGGCGCGCGCGGCGCCCTTAAACAGCCAATCGCCTGCGGAAACCCGCCAAAATCGTGAGGAAAAGCGGTTCAGCGCCCTGGAGCGTCTGCGCAGTGCCCTGACCGTTTTCAACCAGCAGGCGCGGAATATTTCCCTGGCCGCCAAGACCGGCTCGCCAAAGGATCTCAAATTCGCCGCCTCAAGCGACAGCGCCGTCTTTACCGCCACCGCCGATAATGGGGCGAAAGAAGATGTGTTATCGGTCAATGTCTCCCAGACCGCCCAAAGCCAGATCCTTCTCTCAACCAAACAGGCGAGCGGCGATGCCATTCTCGGCAGCGGCGAGACAACCACCGTCACTTTCCAATTCGGTAAATCCGGTGAAGGCGGCACCTTTGACGCCAAAAAGGCAGTGGCCGGAACCGTCACGATAGATGGGCGCAACAATACCCTCACCGGCATCGCCGGGGCGATTAACGAATCGCAAATCGGGGTCAGGGCCAAGGTCATAGACAGGGGCACCGGTGCGGCTCTGGAGCTTGAAACCGTTGAGGGCGGCACGGCGAACGGCCTGCGGATCTCGGTGAGCGGCGATGAGACAATCAGCGACCTCTTGTCGTTTGATCCTGGGGGCACCCAGCGCCTGTTCGAGAAACAATATTCCCGCGACGCCCGGTTTTCCATCGGCGACCAATCGTTTTCCAGCACCAGCAATGAAATAAAAAATGCCGTTGCCGGGGTGAACCTCAACCTGACCGGTACCGGCAAGGCCCAGCTATCGATTAAACCGATCACCTCATCGCCGCCGAAACTGACTTTTGACGTCATCGATAATTTCGCTTCCGGTTTTAACAATCTGGTCGGCCTTCTGGCGGAGCTCAAAATAGAGACGCCCAAGGACGAGGATGTTTTGAGGGGCCTTGGCAACGAACTTGGCTATATTATCGGCGACGTGGCCCCTGAAAACGCCGCCAATACCTTCCGATCCCTGGACCAGATCGGCATCCACCGGCAAACCGACGGACGCCTTTAAGTGAGCGAGCCGGTGCTCAAAGCGGCGGTGGAGACCGATCCATATGCCGTCGCCTCATTGTTCAGCGTCAACAACCGGGGCATTGCCGACAGGTCGGTGCGTTTTACCGATCCCTTTCTGCGCTCGGGCGGCAATATCGATGTGGAAGAAACGCGGCTGGGCACGGATATCGACGAAACCCGGCGGGCCAACGAAAGCCGCACAAATTTCCGCAATGCCCGCCAAAGACAGCTTGAGGCGGAAACCATCGGTATTCAGACATCCGCCCAAACATCGCTGCTTGATGGATCGACGATTGGCAGCATTCTCAGCGCCAATGCATTCCTGCCCCTGGAAGGAAGCGGCCAGCCCCTTGCCTCGCCGCTGCTTTATTCTCAGGCCAGCCTCGCCTTCGCTAATGGCGTGCGTAGCGGTTTTTCAAGCCTCGGTATCCGCACCACCGTCTGATCTATGGCAAGTGTCTGACTTTAGACCCGCACCACATGAACCTGGGTAACCGGCTTGTGGCCGCGCTGGGCGACCAGGGTTCGGCGCAGAGCCAGACGCGCTGCCTCGTGAACAGGAGCGTCTTTTCTACGCTCCCGGACGGGGAGATTCTCGACCGCCACGGTTACCGCCCGCACCAGTTCAGCGACCAATATATCATCGCCTTCATCATCGATAATTCCAGGCGCCGAAACAACCGGATCAGCCACCAGATATCCTTTGGCATCGACCACGACGGTGACGGCCGCGGTTCCGTCTAAAATCATCCGCCGTCGCGCCCGCACCATGGAACTTTGAATATCGATCAGCCGGTTGCCATCCAGCACAAGGCGGCCCGAAACAACTTCGGCGACGACATTGGGATCGCCCGGCGCCAGACGAAGCGCCTGACCGTTTACGATTTCCGGGGCCTCGGGTATCTGGCAGGACTTAGCCAGCTTTGCCTGCTCACGAAGATGACGCAGCTCGCCATGAACCGGCACGACCATATGGGGGCGCACCATTTCATACATGTGGGTCAATTCGTCCCGCGCCGGATGGCCGGAAACATGAATGAAATGGTCCTTTTCCGTCACCACATCAACGCCGAGGCGAACAAGTTGGTTTTGCAGCCGGGCAATCGATTTTTCATTGCCGGGAATAATCCGCGAAGAAAAAATAACAACGTCGCCATCGCCAAGTTCAACACGGGGGTGCGTGAGCGAAGCGATCCTGGCCATCGCCGCGCGGGGTTCGCCCTGGGAACCGGTACAGACGAGAAAGATTTTTTCAGGCGGCAGACGGCCAACGTCATGCTCGGTGAGAAAGGGGGGAATGTCTGTCAGATAGCCGTTTTCCTTCGATGCTTCATAGAAATTCCACAAAGAACGGCCGATCAGCGCCGCATGGCGTCCATTGGCCTCAGCCACATGGGCCATGGTTTCGAGCCGCGCGACGTTGGAGGCAAAACAGGCCGCAGCCACCCTTCCCCTGGTATAACGGGAAACCAGTTCGGTGAGGCTTTTGCGTAGATCGCCTTCGGAACCGGACTCGCCTTCGGTAAAGACATTGGTCGAATCGCAGACCATTGCCAATACGTCCTCATCACCGAGTTTTCTTAAAGCCGCCTTGTCGCTGCTAGAGCCGACGAGGGGATCGGGGTCGAATTTCCAGTCGCCTGTATGAAGAACGGTACCGTGGGATGTGCGGATAACCACCGCATTGGGTTCAGGGATGGAATGGGTCAGCGTAATCAGTTCAAGTGAAAACGGCCCGACGTCGAATTTGCCGCTCAACGGGATTTCAGTAATCGGCGCGCGCATCTCAAGCCCCGCCTCGCGGAGTTTCCGGCGCAGGATAGAGGCGGTAAAGGAGGTCGCATAAAGGGGGCATTTCAGACGTTCCCAAAGATGGGGAACAGCGCCGATATGATCTTCATGGGCGTGGGTAAGGACAAGCCCGGCAAGATCGTCCGTCGCCGCCTCGATAAAGGCCGGGTCCGGCATGATGACATCTATGCCCGGCGTTGAATCATCACCGAAAGTGACCCCGAGATCGACCATCAGCCATTGCCCGGCGGTCCCATAGAGGTTGAGATTCATGCCGATCTCACCGCAACCGCCAAGCGGCACGAAGAGCAATTCGTCACCGGGAACCAGTTCAGCAGCCGTTACCGGGCCGCCATCCGGATTGTCATGGATTGGCTTAGCAGTCATTTGGATGCATTGAGTTGATATATTTTATATAGACCCCGCAGGGTCAGTTGCGGGTCGTGATGGTCAATGCAATCGCTGGCCTCACTGAAAAGGCCGGACAGCCCGCCGGTGGCGACAACCGTCATTTTTGATCCGAATTCATCGCCAATACGTTTAACCAGACCTTCGATCAGGCTGACATAGCCCCAGAAAACCCCCGATTGCATCGCCGTTACGGTGGAGGTGCCGATAACCTTGGACGGACGATCGACGGCGATACGCGGCAGTTTCGCCGCCGCCATATAAAGCGCCTCAAGGGACAGATCGAGGCCCGGCGCAATAACGCCACCGCAATAATTCCCCTCGCCGTCAATAATATCCAGCGTTGTCGCAGTGCCGAAATCGATGGCGATCGCCGGGCCCTTATAGCTCTCGTGAACGGCGACGGCATTAACCAGACGGTCGGCGCCGACCTCTTCCGGACGATCGATAAGCACCTTGATCCCCAAGGCCGTCTTGGCATCGCCGACCAGCAAGGGCGTGGTGTCGAAATAACGGCGGCATAACGAATCGAGACAATGATGGGTGGAGGGAACCACATTGGCGATAATAACCGACGTAATATCGTTGAGCGCCAGCCCGTCCAGTGACATCAACTGGGTCAGCCAGACGGCATATTCATCGGCAGTACGGTGAATATCGTGGGAGCTGCGCCAGCTTGCCTTCAGAACATCGCCATCGAAGATGGCGAAAACAATATTCGTATTTCCAGAATCAATAGCCAGAAGCATTAGAAAAACCTCAACTCATCGCGCCTTATGTGGGAAAGCCCATGACAACGTCGGCGGCGGTAATAACACGTTTGTCGCCCTTGCCCATATCCAGGATAAGGGCGCCGGACGGATCAAGATCGGTAAACACGCCGCGCAATAGTTCACGCTCCGTCTTTACCTCTATTTCTTCACCCAGACACCAGGCGAATTCGAGCCACCTTTTCCGCACTGGGGCAAATCCTTCATACATCCAGGTTTCCATAACCCGTTTGAAGGCATCTGCAAAGCGCTCAAGCACATCGGCCGTCTGGGCATGGGGGGCGCCGCTTTCATGGAGGCTTGTCGCCGGAAAGGATACTTTATCGGGAGACGAGGCGATATTGATACCGATTCCGACAACCATCCAATCGAGCATATCGCCCTGGGCCGAAGATTCGAGGAGAATACCGGCGATTTTGTGTCCATCAACAATAATATCGTTGGGCCATTTCATGTGGATGCGGGCGGTTTGGGGAAGAATGAAACAAAGCGTGTTGAAAACGGCGACAGCGGTGACAAAACTGACCTGAGGCGCCTGAGCGAGAAGAATATCCGGCCGCAACAAAAGCGATGCGTAGAGGTTCCCGCCGGGCGATATCCAGTCGCGACCGCGCCGCCCCTTGCCGCCGGTTTGAGACTTGGCCCAGACAAGGGTGCCCGCGGGCGCCCCCTCATTGGCCAGTCGCACAGCCTCTTCATTGGTGCTGCCGACAACATCAAGCTCTAGAAGGTGATAGAGCTCATCAAGTTCGGGTTTATCTTCCATACGCTTTTTCAAAAAATTGAAACATGATGCATCATTGCCAAAACCCAAGGGTGATGGGCGTTAAGTGTACAAGCTTAGGAAATAAAAGGCCCTTTTGTCTAACCGCCGCCGAAGAGCGACGTTGAAGCAACGGTTGCAGCAGAAATAACCGGCCGGGGATAGATAAAGAAGAGAAGGATGAAAACCGCCGTGGCGGTGAGAATGATCGCGTTATCGCGGCCGACCTTACGGTCGATCGGCTCGTGAGATTCGTCGAAATACATCAGTTTGACGATACGCAGGTAATAGAAAGCGCCGACAACGCTGGTCAGCACCCCGATGATGGCGAGGAGGTAAAGTCCGGCATTAACCGCCGCCAGGAAGACATAGAGTTTACCGAAGAAACCGGCAAGCGGCGGAATTCCCGCCATCGAAAACATGAAAATCGCCATCGCCGCGGCCATCATCGGATGGGTTTTTGCAAGACCGGCAAGATCGCCGATATCCTCAACCATGCGGTCGTGCTGGCGCATATTGAGAATGATGGCAAAGGCGCCGATGGTCATGAAAAGATAGATCGTCATATAGATCAGCACGCCACGCACGCCGTCCACATCCCCGGCCGCCAATCCAACCAGCGCAAACCCCACATGGGCAATAGAACTATAGGCCATGAGGCGTTTGATATTGGTCTGGTTAAGGGCTGCAAAACTGCCCAGGATCATCGACGCAAGGGACATGAAAACGATGATCTGGGTCCATTGGTCCGTCAGCGGCTCAAGGGGGCCCACCAAAACACGCACCAGCAAAGCCATGGCGGCGATTTTCGGGGCGGCGGCAAAAAAGGCCGTCACCGGCGTCGGCGCGCCTTCATAAACGTCGGGTGTCCACATGTGAAAGGGAACCGCCGAGATCTTGAAGGCAAGCCCGGAAAGCAAAAAGACAAGACCGAAGATCACGCCCAATGGGGGATGACCGCTGGATTCGGTAAAGGCCGCGGCGAGAGCGGTAAATTCGGTGGTGCCGGTAAACCCGTATAACAGGGACGCCCCATAGAGCAAAAGCCCCGACGACAAGGCGCCCAGCACAAAATATTTCAGCCCCGCCTCGGAGGATTTGACCGTATCGCGCCGCATGGCGGCAAGCACGTAAAGCGGCAGGCTCTGAAGTTCAAGGCCGACATAAAGAGAGATCAGATCGTTGGCCGAGATCATCATCATCATGCCGATGGTGGCGAAGAGAACGAAGATCGGATATTCGAAACGTTCGCTCTTTTCGTGATCCTGGAAATCGAAGGACAGGATGAGGGCCAGCGCCGAACCGAGAAGAACCAGGGATTTCATATAGATGGAAAAACGGTCGGACTGGAACAGGCCACTGAAGGTAACGCTATGGGCCGGCGAAAGACTCATCTCGATAACCTGGGCGATGACCAGCGCCAGAACCGCGATATAGCCGATAAAGCGGCTTTCCGCCTCGCCCTTGATCGCCCCATAGACGATCAGGCCGAGGACAGTCAGAACGAGAAAAATCTCAGGCAATGCGGGTAAAAAGTTCGGTAAACCGTTCATTGCATCCATAACCCTAGTGAATTGCGCCCGCGGCGTCGGTAACGACCCGTGAAAGAGACATATCTTCGATCAGCCCGGTGACCGAAAGGTGAATGATATCGAGGAAGTAGGAAGGATAGACCCCCATCCAGATCACAAGAACGACAAGGGGAGCGAAAATAAGTATCTCCCGGCGGTCGAGATCGAGAATATCCTTCAAATCATCTTTGACCAGTTCGCCGAAGATGACCCGGCGATAAAGCCACAGCATATAGGCGGCGCCGAGAATGACCCCCAGCGACGCCGGAACGGCAACCCAGCTGCTGACCAGAAAGGCCCCGGCGAGGGTCAGGAACTCACCAACAAATCCGCTGGTTCCCGGCAGGCCAATCGAGCCTAAGGTAAATACCATAAAGACAAGCGCATAGGCGGGCATGCGGTGGACAAGGCCGCCATAGGTGGCGATCTCACGGGAATGCATACGGTCGTAAACGACGCCGACGCAGAGGAAAAGGGCCGCCGAAACAATACCGTGAGAGAGCATCTGGAAAATCGCCCCTTCGATCCCCTGCTGGTTGAGGGTGAAAATACCGATAGTGACAAAGCCCATATGGGCAACGGAAGAATAGGCGATCAGCTTTTTCATATCATCCTGAACCAGCGCCACAAGGGATGTGTAGATAATCGCAATGATGCTGAGGGTGAAAATAAAAGGCGCGAAAAATTCGCTGGCCTCGGGCAGCATCGGCAGGGAAAAGCGCAGGAACCCGTAGCCGCCCATTTTCAGCAATACCCCGGCGAGAATAACCGAACCCGCCGTCGGCGCTTCCACATGGGCGTCCGGCAGCCAGGTATGGACGGGCCACATCGGCACCTTGACGGCAAAGGAGGCGAAAAAGGCCAGCCACAGCCAGTACTGAAGTTCCGATGGGATCGGCGCACTCAACAGGGAAGGAATGTCCACCGTGCCATGGATCGAATAGATCGTCAGCAGGGCGATCAACATGAGCACGGAACCGGCAAGGGTAAAAAGGAAGAATTTAAAAGCCGAATACACCCGCCGCGGCCCGCCCCATATGCCGATGATCAGGAACATCGGGATCAGCACGCCCTCGAAGAAGATATAGAAAAGCACGAAATCAAGGGCGCAGAACATGCCGACCATAAGGGTTTCAAGAACCAGGAAGGCGATCATGTAATCCTTGACCCTGGTCTTGATGGAGGTCCAGCTGGCCAGCACGCAAAGCGGTGTGAGGAAAGTCGAGAGCAGCACGAACCATACTGAAATCCCGTCAACCCCAAGGTGATAGTTAAGCCCGACGCCGGATATCCACTCAAAACGCTCGACGAACTGGAACCCTTCGGCCTGGGGATCGAAATTGGGAATAAGCAGCAGCGACAGGGCGAAGGTGACCACCGTCGTCCACAAGGCCAGATTGCGCGAATTGCGGGCGACCAGCTCTTCTTCCCCACGGACCAGGAAGATAAAGAACGCCCCTACCAGGGGCAGAAACGTAACCAGGGAAAGAATGGGAATTTCAATTGTCATGACCTAGCCCACGCTCCCATAGAGAAAGCAGGTCAGAATTCCGGCAATGCCGATAATCATGGCAAAGGCATAGTGATAGACATAGCCACTTTGAATCCCGGCAATTCGGCGACCGAGGGCAAGAACCGAGGCGGCAATACCATCCGGTCCGACACCGTCGATCACCTCGCCGTCACCGGACTTCCAAAAGCCCCGGCCGATGGCCAGCGACGGCTTGACGAACAGACGGTCATAAAGCTCGTCGAAATACCATTTGTTATAGAGAAAGGCGTAGAGGCCGGGAAAACGCTCTGCCGCATGGGTGGCCAGCCCTGGAAACATGAAATAGGTGATATAGGCAAGAAGAATGCCGATGACCCCAAGAACCAGGGGCAGGATCTTTATGACAAAGGGCGCATGGTGTCCCTCGATCAGGGCCGTATGGCTGTCGAGCACCAGAATTGAGGTTCCCCAGAAAGCCTTCTCTCCCCCGCCGACAAAGGAATCGTAGCCGAGATAACCGGCGAAAATCGCCCCTATAGCAAGAACGATCAGCGGCATCGTCATCGATTTCGGCGATTCGTGAATATGGGCCATGACCTTTTCGTCGGCCCGCGGCTCACCGTGGAAGGTCATGAAGATCAGGCGGAAAATATAAAAGGCGGTGAGGAAAGCGGCGATCGTCCCCATCAGGAAGGCAAAACCACCGGGCAATGAATGCGCCCCCCAGGCCGCTTCGATAATCATGTCCTTGGAATAGTATCCGGCGAAGAAGGGAATGCCGGCAAGGGCCAGGGAACCGATCCACATCATGGTGTAGGTCACCGGCACCTTGCGCCAGATTCCCCCCATCCTGCGCATGTCCTGTTCATCCGACATGGCGTGAATGACCGACCCGGCACAAAGGAACAGCAGGGATTTGAAAAAGGCGTGGGTCATAAGATGGAAGATCGCCGCCCCATAGGCCGAGACACCAATGGCGCAGAACATGTATCCGAGCTGGGAACAGGTGGAATAGGCGATAACCTTCTTTATATCGTTCTGGGTAATGGCGATTGTGGCGGCAAAAAAGGCCGTCGCCCCGCCAATCACGGCGATCACGGCGAGAACGCCGGGGGCGTATTCAAACAGCGGCGACAGGCGCACCACCATGAACACTCCGGCGGTGACCATGGTTGCCGCATGGATCAGGGCGGAAACCGGTGTTGGCCCCTCCATGGCGTCGGGCAGCCAGGTATGAAGCCCGATCTGTGCCGATTTACCCATCGCGCCCATGAATAAAAGCAGGCAGATGACCGTATAGGCATGGAATTCAATGCCAAGGAAACTCATCGTATCATCGGCATGGTGGGGAGCGGCGGCAAAGATTTCACCGAAATTCACCGAACCGAAAAGCAGGAAGATGGCGAAAATGCCCAGGGCAAAACCGAAATCGCCGACCCGGTTAACGACAAAGGCCTTGATCGCCGCAGCATTGGCCGAAGGACGCTTGTACCAGAAACCGATCAACAGATAGGAAGCCAGCCCCACCCCTTCCCAGCCGAAGAAAAGCTGTATCAGGTTGTCGGCGGTGACCAGCATCAGCATGAAGAAGGTAAAGAGATTGAGATAGGCGAAGAAACGGGGAATGGCGTCGTCTTTCGCCATATAGCCGATGGAATAGACATGAACCATGGCCGAAACCACGGTGACCACGCACATCATGACAACGGTAAGGGTGTCGAATTTGAGCGCCCAGTTGGCCTGAAGGTTGCCAGAATCGATCCAGGTAAACAGCTCAACGACAATATTCTGGCCGCTGCCGGCTATTTCATAGAACAGGAAAACCGAGATAAGGGCCGAGACGATCAGCATCGCACAGGCGATCAGTTCCGACTGGCGGTCACCAATCCAGCGCCCGAACAGGCCGGTTACTATTGCGCCGAGAAGCGGCAGGAATATGGCGGCAACGTAAAGCAACCCGGTTATCCCTTCATCAGATTGATGTCCTCGACCTCGATCGTCCCGCGATTACGGAAATAGACGATCATAATGGCCAGACCGATAGCCGCCTCGGCGGCGGCAACGGTGAGGATAAACATGGCGAAAACCTGACCCGAAAGGTCATGAAGAAAGGAGGAGAACGCCACCATGTTGATATTAACCGCAAGCAGCATCAGCTCGACCGACATAAGAATGACGATGACGTTCTTGCGGTTGAGAAAAATACCGAAAATTCCAAGCGCGAACAAAATCGCCGCTACAGACAGGTAATGGGAAGGAGTGATTTCAAACATGGTCTAGACCCCTCCCCTCGTCGGCACTTTTTTAAGTTCGATCCGATCCTTGGCATTGACCGATACCTGGTGGGAAATATTCTGTTTGCGCACGCCCTTGCGCGACCGCAGGGTCAGGGTGATCGCCCCGATCATGGCCACCAGGAGCACCAGACCGGCAGCCTGGAAAAGATAGAAATAGTGGGTGTAGATCAATTTACCCAGCGCCAGGGTGTTCGATATGCCCGGATCGGGCGCCAGGGGTGAAATCGGCGCATCGGGACCCGGCACGGCTTGCGAAGAAAAGGCCCAGCCACCAGCCACCATCAAAAGCTCGACCAGGACGATCAGACCGATCAGACCGCCGACCGGCAGATATTCGAGAAACCCTTCACGCAACTTGACGAAGTTGATGTCGAGCATCATCACCACGAAGAGGAACAGCACCGCCACAGCGCCGACATAGACGACGACCAGAATCATCGCCAGGAATTCAGCCCCGAGCAGGATGAACAGGCCGGCGCCGTTAAAAAAGGCGAGGATCAGGAACAGCACCGAATGGACCGGATTGCGCGATGCAATAACCATGACACCGGAAGCGACGATGATCGTCGCGAAAAGATAAAAGGCAAGTCCGGAGATAATCATTTCATCCCCCCCAGCGGCACAAAGACTCCGGTTCCCCACACGTCTTTGGCTAACTCTGATCTATATTTTTCAAGGCTCATCATGTTCATAAATTCCACCCCTAACGGTAAGGAGTGTCCATCTCGATGTTGGCGGCAATCTCGCTTTCCCAACGGTCGCCGTTTTCCAATAACTTATCCTTGTTGTACATCAGCTCTTCACGGGTTTCGGTGGCAAACTCGAAATTCGGCCCCTCGACGATCGCATCGACGGGACAGGCCTCCTGGCAGAAACCGCAATAAATACATTTGGTCATATCGATGTCATAACGGGTGGTGCGCCGCGAACCATCGTCTGCGCGCGGCCCCGCCTCGATGGTAATTGCCTGGGCCGGACAGATGGCCTCGCAAAGCTTGCAGGCAATACAGCGCTCTTCGCCGGAAGGATAACGGCGCAAGGCATGCTCGCCGCGAAAGCGCGGTGACAGAAAACCTTTTTCATGGGGATAGTTGATCGTCACCTTGGGCTTGAAGAAATACTTCCAGGTCAGCCACATACCGGCAAGAAGCTCGCCGAGCAGAAACGTTCGTATGCCACGATTAAGCACACTCATCTTATGGCCTCCGGTTCCGGGGACGGGACCAGGGCCGGAGCCGGGGCCAGACGCGGCGTCACACCAGGCGTCGGCGCGGTGGCCGAAATACCACCGAGAATTCCACCGGCCGGCGGCACCCTGTCGGTAGCGACCAGAAAACCTGCGGTCAAAATCACCCAGAGCAGGGAAAGGGGCAGAAAGACCTTCCATCCCAGGCGCATTAACTGGTCATAGCGATAACGGGGGAAGGTCGCCCTCACCCACAGGAAGACAAACAGAACAGCGGCGATCTTGAGCAGGAACCAGACCGGTCCCGGCAAAAGGTTGAACGGCGAAATGTCGAATGGAGGCAGCCAGCCCCCAAGGAACAGGATCACCGTCATCGCACTCATCAGGATCATGTTGGCGTATTCGCCGAGGAAGAAGAGAGCAAAGGTCATCGACGCATATTCGACGTTATAACCGGCCACCAGTTCGGCCTCGGCCTCGGGCAGGTCAAACGGCGCCCGGTTGGTCTCGGCCAGGGCCGAGATGAAAAAGACGACGAACATGGGCAGTAACGGTATCGCGAACCAGAGGGATTCCTGGGCCAGCACGATGGCGCTGAGGTTCAGCGACCCGACGCAGAGCAATACCGTGATGATGACAAAACCGATCGATACTTCGTAAGAAACCATCTGGGCGGCAGAGCGCATGGCGCCGAGAAAGGCGTATTTCGAATTACTGGCCCAACCGGCCATGATGATGCCGTAAACCCCGAGCGAGGAAATGGCGAAAAGGTAAAGCATGCCGACGTTGATATCGGCGAGCACGATACCGTCACCGAAGGGGATCACCGCCCAGGCGACCAGCCCCAGGGAAAAAGTCAACACAGGCGCAAAAAGAAAGATCAGCGGAGAGGCGCCGGAAGGGATCACGGTTTCCTTCATGAACAGTTTCAGCCCGTCGGCAATCGGCTGCAACAGGCCGAAAGGCCCGACCACGTTCGGCCCCTTGCGCAATTGCATGGCGCCGATCACCTTGCGCTCCGCATAGGTGAGATAAGCCACACAGATCAGCAACGGCAGGATGATCCCGACGATCTTAAGCAGGATGATAATCCCCGGCAGCAGATATATGCTCCACAATTCAGCCATCGGTGCCTGTCTTTCTGGGCTGAACGAGACCAAAGGTCTCCGAACATTGGGCCATGGTTTCCGAGGCCCGCGAAATCGGGTCTGTCATATAAAAATTGATAACCGGATAGACCAGCGGCGGCGCTTTTATATCCATTCTCGACCCGAAGGCTCCCCAAGGGGCGGGGATAAGACGGTCGAGAGAACCAAAAACGGGATTGGCCTCAACCAGACATCCGCGCAGGGCTTCGAGAGTGTCATACCTGGTTTTCAGACCCAGCACCTGTTGCAGGGCGCGCAGGATCTTCCAGTCGGGGCGGGCCATTCCCGGCGGCTCAATGGCGAGATGGGTCTGCTGTACCCGGCCTTCGGTATTGACAAAGGTCGCCTCTTTTTCGGTATAGGCGGCGCCAGGCAGGATCACGTCGGCGCTATGGGCTCCGCGATCACCGTGGTGGCCCTGATAGATGACAAAGGCTTTTTCCAGGGCCGTCATGTCCAGCTCATCGGCGCCAAGCAGATATACCACATCAATGTCGCCGCTCATCGCCCCATCGAGGATTGCGTTGACATCGCGCGAGCCTTCTCCGGGAATAAACCCGAGATCCAGCCCGCCGACGCGGGCCGCCGCCATATGAAGAACGTTGAAACCGTTCCAGTCGTCTTTGACGAGACCGTATTTATCGGCAATGGATCGGGCGGCGTTAAGCATCGCCCCGCCGTCTGGACGGGTCAACGCACCCTGGCCGATAATCAGCATCGGGTGAGAGGCTCCCTTGAGCAATTCGGCGAAACCGTGATCACCGGAAATAATTTTTTTCAATATTCTGGGATCGCTCCCAAGATTTTCGACCCCGAATGTAAGGTCTGCCTCAGGCCCGATCATGGCGGCGGTAAACCCGCCCATAAGATAGCGCTTGCGCAAACGGGCGTTGATAATCGGGGCCTCAAGGCGGGGATTGGTGCCGATGAGGAGACAGAGATCGGATTTCTCGATGCCGGCAATGCCGGTGTTGAACAGATAGCCGGCTCTGTTGTCGGCACTCAGCCGGGCACCGTCCTGGCGGCAATCCATATGGGGTGAAGCCAGTCCCGTCATCAGGTCTTTAAGGGCCAGCATCGATTCGCAGCAGGCCGTGTCCCCGGCAATGGCGGCAATTTTATCGCCCCGTGCCGCCTTGACCCCTTTTATTTCGCCGATCCGATCACCAATGGCGGCAAAGGCTTCTTCCCATGTTGCCTCAACCAGGCGGCCATCGCGGCGCACATAGGGACGGTCGAGACGCTGGCGTTTGAGCCCGTCATAGGCAAAGCGGGTCTTATCGGATATCCATTCCTCGTTGATGTCTTCATGAAGACGGGGCAGAACGCGCATCACCTCACCGCCACGGGAATCGACCCGGATACAGCTTCCCACTGCATCAAGAACATCGATGCTTTCGGTTTTTTTCAATTCCCATGAGCGGGCCGAGAAAGCATAGGGATTTGAGGTCAGCGCACCGACGGGACAAAGATCAATCATGTTTCCGGACAATTCAGACGACAACGCCTTGCCGACATAGGTGCCGACCTCCATGTCCTCGCCGCGGCCGGTCGCGCCGAGTTCTTCGACACCGGCGATATCGGTGGCGAAACGGATACAGCGCGTGCAATGAATGCAGCGCGTCATGGCGGTATTAATCAGGGGTCCGAAATTCTTTTCCTTAACCGCCCGCTTGTTCTCGTGGAAAGGGCTGTCCGCGGCGCCGTAAGCCACGGCCTGGTCCTGAAGATCACATTCGCCGCCCTGATCGCAGATCGGGCAATCCAGGGGGTGGTTGATGAGCAGAAATTCCATGGCCCCTTCCCGGGCCGCCCTGACCATCGGCGTATCGGTATAGATCACCATGCCCTCATTAACCGGCATGGCGCAGGAAGCAACCGGTTTGGGTGAGCGTTCCATTTCGACCAGACACATGCGGCAGTTCCCGGCAATGCGCAGCCGTTCGTGATAGCAGAACCGCGGAATCTCGATACCGGCGATCTCACAGGCCTGAAGCAGGGTCAAACCCGCTTCAACCTCGTATTCAACGCCGTCTATCGTGATTTTAGGCATGGATAACTATTCCTTCCGGCCCTCAGGCCGCCTCGTTCGAATGGGGTGTGCCGTCACCTTGGGGCGGCCCGACAGAAAGCTCATTTTCGACAATCCGGTGTTCGATATCGCTACGGAAATGACGGATCAGCCCCTGAATCGGCCAGCAGGCGGCATCGGCAAGGGCACAAATGGTATGGCCCTCGATTTTCTTAGTGATTTGTTCAATCAGGTCGATCTCTTCGACCCGCGCCTCGCCGGTGACGAAGCGTTCCATAATCCGCCACATCCACCCGGTCCCTTCGCGGCAGGGCGTGCACTGACCACAGGATTCGTGTTTATAGAATTTCGAGAAGCGGGCAATGGCGGCGATCAGATCGGTCGATTTGTCCATCACGATAACAGCACCGGTGCCAAGGCCGCTATGAGCCTCGCGCAGGGAATCGAAATCCATCAACACGGTTTCACAGACCGATTTGGGAATCATCGGCACCGAGCAGCCGCCCGGAATCACCGCTTTGAGATTGTTCCACCCGCCGCGCACGCCGCCGGCGTGTTTTTCGATCAGATCTTTTAAGGGGATGCTCATTTCCTCTTCGACGGTGCACGGCATGTTGACGTGGCCGGAAATGCAGAAAAGTTTGGTGCCGGTGTTTTTCGGCCGCCCCAGAGAGGCAAACCAGTCACAGCCGCGGCGCAGAATTTCCGGCACCACGGCGATGGTCTCGACATTGTTGACGGTGGTCGGACAACCGTAAAGACCGGCATTGGCCGGGAATGGCGGCTTCAGCCGGGGTTGGCCCTTGCGCCCCTCCATACTTTCAAGCAGCGCGGTTTCCTCGCCGCAGATATAAGCGCCACCGCCGCGATGGACAAAGAGATCGAACGCCCAGCCGGAACCGCAGGCGTTGGGACCGAGGAAACCGCGTTCCCGCGCCTCTTCGATCGCATGCTCGAGATGATCGGCCTCTTTATGAAATTCACCGCGCACATAGACGTAGCCGGTATGGGCATTGATCGCCAGACCGGCGATCACCGCCCCTTCAATGAGCTTGTGGGGATCGTGACGGAGAATTTCCCGGTCCTTGCAGGTGCCGGGCTCACCCTCATCGCCATTGATGACGAGATAATGGGGCCGCCCCGGGGCGATTGTCTTGGGCATGAAGGACCATTTCATTCCCGGCGAAAAGCCGGCGCCGCCACGACCGCGCAGACCCGACTGGGTAATTTCCTCAATGATCCATTCGCGGCCCTTAGCCAGGATCGCCTTGGTATCGTCCCAGTCGCCCCGTTTTACGGCACCGTTCAGCTTCCAGTCGTGAAGACCGTAAAGATTGGTGAATATGCGTTCGTCGTCGCGCAGCATCAGCTTTTCTTCGTTTTACGTTTCAAAAGATTAATCGCCGGCAGCACTGTCGGCTTGAAGTGTTCACTGGTCAGGCCATTTGCCGGCGCCGCACCCTTGCGGCTGGTCTGGGAGCCGGAACGCGGCTTTTCGCCACGCTTGATCTGGTTAATCACCGCTTCCAGGGAAGCCGGATCCAGATCCTCGAAATAATCGTCGTTGATTTTTATCATCGGCGCATTGGCGCAGGCGCCGAGACATTCAACTTCGCCAAGGGTGAATTCTCCGTCTTGGGTCGTCTCGCCGAAGGAAACACCGAGCAGCCTTTTGCAGGTTGAGGTGATATCATCGGACCCGCGCAACCAGCACGGCGTCGTCGTGCAGACCTGCACATGATGACGCCCCACGGGCTCCAGATTGAACATGGTGTAGAAGGTGGCAACCTCGTAAACCCTGATCGGCGCCATGCCGAGAATGTCGGCGACCCGGTCCATCGCCGCCTGGGGAAGCCAGCCCCCCATCTGGCGTTGCGCCAGATCGAGGATCGGCATAACTGCGCTTTCACAATGGTCAGATGGATAGCGTTCGAGAATGCGGGAAATTTCCGCCGTGTTTTCAGGCGTGAATTCAAAACCCTCCACTTCGCCGCTGGTTATGTTATTTGCCGTGCTCACCGGTCAATCTCTCCAAAAACGACGTCGAGGCTGCCAATAATGGCCACCACATCGGCCAGCATATGCCCCTTCGACATGAAATCCAGAGCCTGAAGAAAAGCAAAACTCGGGGCGCGGATTTTACAGCGATAGGGCTTGTTGGTGCCGTCGGCGACGAGGAAAACACCGAACTCGCCCTTCGGCGCCTCGACCGCCGTATAGGTTTCGCCGGCAGGCACGTGATAACCCTCGGTATAGAGTTTGAAATGATGGATCAGCGCCTCCATCGAATGTTTCATCTCGGCGCGCTTTGGTGGCGAGACCTTACCCTCTTCACTTTGCACCGGCCCATCGGGCATCTCTTTAATCGACTGTTTGATAATGCGCAGGCTCTGGCGCATTTCCTCAACACGCACGAGATAACGATCGAAACAGTCTCCGGTCTTGCCGACCGGAATATCGAAATCCATTTTTTCGTAAGCGTCATAGGGCTGGGACTTGCGCAAATCCCAGGGAAGTCCGGAAGCCCGCAGACAGGGACCGGAAAAACCCCAGTCCAGGGCCTGGGCCGCGGTGACCGCGCCGATATCGACGGTGCGCTGGCGGAAAATACGGTTGTCGGTGAGAAGGGTTTCCATATCGTCGATATGATCGGGATATTTTTCCGCCCAGGTGAGAATGTCCTCAGCCAGACCGGCGGGCATATCCTGATGCACCCCGCCGGGACGGAAATAGGCGGCGTGCAGCCGTGCCCCGGATACCCGCTCGTAGAACTCCATCATTTTTTCCCGTTCCTCGAACAGCCACAGGAACGGCGTCATCGCCCCGACATCGAGAGCAAAGGTGGTGATATTGAGAATATGATTGAGGATGCGGGAAATCTCGGCATAGAGAACCCGGATATATTGCGCCCGCGGCGGCGGCGTGATGCCGAGCAGCTTTTCCACCGCCAGGGCAAAGGCGTGTTCCTGACTCATCGGCGCCACATAGTCGAGGCGGTCGAAATAGGGAACCGCCTGAAGATAGGTCTTGTGCTCGATCAGTTTTTCGGTGCCCCGATGGAGCAATCCGATATGAGGATCGGCGCGATCGACAATCTCGCCATCCATCTCCAGCACCAGACGCAAAACGCCGTGGGCGGCGGGGTGCTGAGGCCCAAAATTCAAAGAGTAATTTCTGATCTGGCGTTCAGCCATCAGCTTTGCTCCTCGGGCGGGTCGGCCTTTTCATCACCGGGAAGGACATGCTGAATACCTTCCCAGGGGCTGAGGAAATCAAAACTGCGGTAATCCTGGGATAACTTGACAGGCTCGTAAACGACCCGTTTCAACTCGTCGTCGTAACGCAGCTCGACATAGCCGGTCAGTGGGAAATCCTTGCGCAGAGGCGCGCCTTCGAATCCATAATCGGTAAGGATGCGGCGCAGATCCGGATGATCAGAAAACATAATTCCGAACATGTCCCAGACCTCGCGTTCAAACCAGTCCGCCGTCGAGTAAATGCCGGTGACGCTGGGTACCGGTGACGCCTCGTCGGTATCGATCTTGACCCGGAGCCGGTGATTCTGGGCAATGCTGAGAAGCTGATAGACGACCTCAAAACGCTTCGGCTGCTCCGGGTAATCGACGCCGCAGATATCGATCAAAACCTTAAAGCGGCAGGCGCTGTCGTCACGGAGGAAATTAAGCACATGGACGATGGATTCGGTTTTGACGTGAATGACAAGCTCATCGCCTTCGCCAAGAACCGACAACACCTCGTCCGGCAAAGCGCCGTGAATATGCTCGCCGAGATCGTACAGGGAATGTTCCATTTTTCAGATCAGTTCCACTCAACGCAGGATCGAACCGGTACGGCGGATTTTTTTCTGTAACTGCAGAACCCCGTAGAGCAGCGCCTCGGCGGTCGGCGGACAGCCGGGAACGTAAATATCGACGGGAACAATCCGGTCACAGCCCCGCACCACGGAATAGGAATAGTGATAATAACCGCCGCCATTGGCGCAACTGCCCATGGAGATAACCCAACGCGGTTCGGCCATCTGGTCGTAAACCTTGCGCAGGGCCGGGGCCATCTTGTTGGTCAGTGTCCCGGCAACGATCATGACATCGGATTGGCGCGGACTGGGGCGAAAGACGATGCCGAAGCGGTCGTAATCATAACGGCTGGCCGCCGACTGCATCATCTCAACGGCGCAACAGGCAAGGCCGAAAGTCATCGGCCATAAGGAACCGGTACGCGCCCAGTTCACCAGATTATCGAGCTTGGCGACGATAAACCCCTTATCGGCCAACTCACCGGTGACGCTGCGTACAAGAACATCCTGTTCGGCGCCGGGAAGAAGCACGCCCTTGGGACGCCCGGAGGAAGTGGAATCTACTCCCATTCAAGAGCCCCCTTCCGCCATTCATAGATAAAGCCGATGGTCAGGACGCCGAGGAAAAAGACCATCGACCAGAATCCGAAAAGACCGATGTCGCCGAGCGCCACGGCCCAGGGAAAAAGAAAGGCGACTTCAAGGTCGAAGATAATGAAGAGAAGCGCGACCAGATAAAAGCGAACGTCAAACCGTCCCCGTGAATTCTCAAAAGGTTCAAAGCCGCATTCATAGGGGGAAAGCTTTTCCGTATCGGGACGCTGCGGGGCGATGATCCAGGAGGCAAGAAGGATAATCCCGGATAAGCCAAGGGCAACCAGAATAAAGACAAGAATCGGGAGGTATTCGGCGAGAAAACTGGTCAATCTGATTATCCCTGTCCGGCCCTGTCTGGCCCCGTCTGGTATGGGAGCAAATGCCACCGAACCCAGAACACCAATCAGGCCGGCGACGTCACCCCCCATATATTGTAGAGGCATTATAGAAAGCGATTACCCGGAAGGAAAGCCGGATCAACATCAAAAAGACGAAAAAACCCCTTGATTTATCAAGGGGTTTAGCCAAGTCCGGAATAAAGGAATAGATAGATCGGTGGGGAAAATGGCGGGAGTGACGGGACTCGAACCCGCGGCCTCCGGCGTGACAGGCCGGCGCTCTAACCAGCTGAGCTACACCCCCGTTGGGGCCGCAAAAAATTGCGGTGAAACAACTGAGGAGGCGTTCTTCTACGGCCCCCCCTTCAACCTGTCAAGCGGTTGGCGTGAAAAACTCTGATCGACACCCTTAAAGCCGCCTTTAAAGCCACCCCAGGGCCTCTTTTTTCCTTGTTCATGGTGGGCGGTGACGGGATCGAACCGCCGACCCTCTCGGTGTAAACGAGATGCTC
>CAZAKR010000004.1:0-145561 GCA_964486105.1 uncultured Rhodospirillaceae bacterium
TGGTGGGCGGTGACGGGATCGAACCGCCGACCCTCTCGGTGTAAACGAGATGCTCTCCCAGCTGAGCTAACCGCCCTCAACCCATGAAGACCGGGACCCTGCCCCGCTTGCCGGGCAAAATCAAGGGGGACAATATAAAGAACGCCGGTCGTTTCTCAACGACCGGCGTCCCTGATGCCCCCAGGGGGCGAAGATAAAACCTCGAATTTGGCGCCTAGTTCACCGCATCCTTCAAAGCCTTACCGGCTTTGAACTTGGGAACTTTGCAAGCGGGAATCTGAATTTTCTCGCCAGTACGCGGGTTACGTCCCTCAGAAGCACGACGGTCTGTGACGCTGAAGGTGCCAAATCCAACCAGACGCACCTCGGTGCCTCCGCTCATGGATGTGGTAATGGCGTCGAGCGTTGCATCGACGGCCTTAGCAGCATCAGCCTTGGAAATATTTGCGCTGGACGCGACAGCTGCGACGAGATCATTTTTATTCACTGTGTACTCCCCCCTCTTTTAAGTGCGGGATGAAAATGGATGTTCATTAAACTGGTTTGTCTTGAACTGGTTTGCTCCACCGTAAGGTATCCCCCGGTGAAGAGGTGTGAGTTTAGATGGGAAAAAACAGTTTCGTCAATCACGGAAACAAGGTTTTCCCCAGCTTTTTTTTAGACCGTAAAATTGACTAAAATTGACCCCAACCTTCTTTTCAACAGCAGATCAGTGGGTTACGACGCTGTCATGATCCTCATTCTTCGAAGCCTCAGCCACGGCGTCTTTCTGGTCTTCCTCAGTCCACTCAATCGGAACCAGAGGTGCGGCCAATGCTTTCTCCAAAACCTCGTCAACCGTGGACACCGGAATAAGCTCCATACCCTTCTTGACGTTGTCGGGAATATCGGCCAGGTCCTTTTCATTTTCCTTTGGGATAATGACCGTTTTGATTCCACCGCGCAGGGCAGCGAGAAGTTTTTCCTTCAACCCGCCGATGGGAAGAACCCGGCCACGCAGGGTTATTTCGCCGGTCATGGCGACGTCCTTGTGGACGGGAATACCGGTTAGGGCGGAAACGATCGACGTACACATGGCCACTCCGGCCGAGGGACCATCTTTCGGCGTTGCCCCTTCGGGCACGTGAACGTGAATGTCGCTCTTTTCGAAGATGGTCGGCTTGATACCAAAGGCGATCGACCGGGAACGGACGAAACTGCGCGCTGCCTGAACCGATTCCTTCATCACATCGCCAAGGGTGCCGGTATGGGAAATCGCCCCCTTGCCGGGCATGGTGACGGCCTCAATCGAGAGCAGTTCGCCGCCGACCTCAGTCCAGGCAAGCCCGGTGGTAACGCCAACCAGATTCTCCTCTTCTGCCTCACCGTAACTAAAGCGCCGGACTCCGGCGTATTTGGCGAGATTGCGCGACGTAACCGTGACCTTCTTCTTCGACGACATCAGCACTTCCTTGACCGCCTTGCGGGTCAAATTGGCGATCTCGCGCTCCAGGTTACGGACCCCGGCCTCGCGGGTGTAATAGCGAACGATGTCGTGAACGGCGCTGTCGGAGATTGACCACTCACCCTTTTTCAGACCGTGATTCTTGATCTGTTTGGGAATCAGGTGGCGTTTGGCGATCTCAACCTTTTCATCCTCGGTATAACCGGAAATACGGATGATTTCCATGCGATCCAGCAGCGGCTGCGGCATCCGCATGGTATTGGCGGTGGTTACGAACATGACATCGGAAAGATCGTAATCAACCTCCAGATAATGGTCGTTAAAGGCGCTGTTCTGCTCAGGATCGAGGACCTCAAGAAGCGCTGAGGCCGGGTCTCCACGCCAGTCGGCGCCAAGCTTGTCCACCTCGTCGAGGAGGAAGAGAGGGTTGGAATATTTGGCCTTTTTCATGCCCTGGATGACCTTGCCCGGCATTGAGCCGATGTAAGTACGGCGATGACCGCGTATTTCCGATTCATCGCGCACGCCGCCCAGGGACATACGGACGAAATTGCGTCCCGTAGCGCGAGCCAGAGATTTACCCAGAGAGGTTTTGCCGACGCCCGGCGGACCGACGAGGCAGAGAATCGGCCCCTTCATCTTTTTCATCCGCAACTGCACGGCGAGATATTCGATGATCCGTTCCTTGACCTTTTCCAGACCGAAATGGTCGGCATCAAGAATCTTGACCGCTTTTTTCAGGTCGCGGTTGGCGCGCGAACGCTTGTTCCAGGGAATCGAAAGCATCCAGTCGAGATAATTACGCACGACAGTCGCCTCGGCCGACATCGGGCTCATGTTCTTGAGCTTTTTAACCTCGGCCTGCGTCTTTTCGAGGGCTTCTTTCGACAGCTTGGTTTTCTTGAGTCGATCCTCGATTTCCGAAAGCTCGTCGCGGCCCTCGTCGATCTCGCCAAGCTCTTTCTGGATCGCCTTCATCTGCTCGTTTAGGTAGTACTCGCGCTGGGTCTTGTCCATCTGGCGTTTGACCCGGTTGCGGATACGCTTTTCCACCTGCAGAACGCCGATCTCGCCTTCCATGTAGGAAAAGACCTTTTCCAGGCGTTCGGTCACCGATTCGGTCTCAAGAAGTTCCTGCTTTTCAGGAATCTTCAGGGCCAGATGAGAGGCCACCGTATCGGCAAGCTTGCAGGGATCCTCGATCTGGTTGATCGAGACCATCACTTCCGGCGGGATCTTTCGATTGAGCTTTATGTATTGCTCGAACTGGCCGATCACCGTACGCGATAGGGCTTCCACTTCCTGATCGTCGGCAATGCCGTCGGGCAGAATTTCCGCATAAACCTGGAAAAAATCCTTGTTCTCGCGATAGTCGGTGATCTTGGCGCGCTCACCGCCCTCAACCAGCACCTTTACCGTGCCGTCGGGCAATTTGAGCAGTTGCAGAACCTTACCGATGGTGCCGACGCTATAAATATCTTCCGGCTCGGGATCATCCTGGGCAGCGTTTTTCTGGGCAACCAGAAGAATTTGCTTGTCGTCACGCATGACGTCTTCAAGGGCGCGGACGGATTTGTCGCGGCCGACGAAAAGAGGCACGATCATATGCGGAAAAACGACAATGTCCCGAAGAGGGAGAACGGGATATACGGCGGAGCTCACCGGTTCGGGGGTATCAAATTCGTTGCCGGACATCTAGTTCTTCTTTCTGTTAATTACGTCGTCTTATCCCGGGGTTATCTCTGCGATTTTATCTCTGTGCGAGAGGGCTGGGAGCGATCCCGACCGGGATGAATATAGGCCAAGGAAATGAAGAATTTCTTGACCCATAATCCCATACCCTCCTCTTGCGTCAAGTGGTGAACGTCACACCGCCCCAATAGAGCCGTGAGGGAGGATAAACGAAGAGGGCCAACCCGAGTTAAGCCCTCGTTTCGCAAGCTTTCAACAGAGTCTCAAATGGCGTTTACACAGGCAAATTCAAGGGGGTGGGGCTATTCAAAGACAAAAATACCCCCTCCGACCAAGGATCAGGCGGAGAGCGAACCCGGATATAAAAAATATACGAAAAACAGCCAGGAGATCAGGCGCTGGATTCAAGCTCGTCTTGATGCTCGGCATAGATATAGAGAGGCTTGGCGCGGCCCTCTACCACCTCACGATTAATGACGACTTCCTCGACATCTGAAAGGCCGGGAAGTTCGAACATCGTATCGAGCAGGATATGTTCCATGATCGAGCGCAGGCCACGGGCGCCGGTCTTGCGGGCCAGCGCCTTGTCGGCGATGCCAAGCAGAGCCTCCTCGGCAAAGTCGAGATTGACCCCCTCGATATCGAACAGGCGTTGATACTGTTTGACCAGGGCGTTTTTCGGCTTGGTGAGAATTTCGACCAGGGCGGCCTCGTCGAGATCGCCCAAAGTAGCAACGATCGGCAAGCGGCCGATGAATTCCGGGATCAGGCCAAAGCGCAACAGATCCTCGGGCTCAACCCCCATCAGGATTTCGCCGGTCTGGCGTTCATCCTCGCTTTTCACATCGGCGCCGAAACCGATCGACGAGCCCTTACCGCGGGCCGAGATGATTTTTTCCAGTCCGGAAAAAGCGCCGCCGCAGATAAACAGGATATTGGTCGTATCCACCTGCAGGAATTCCTGCTGTGGATGCTTGCGTCCACCCTGGGGCGGAACGCTGGCGACCGTGCCTTCCATGATCTTGAGAAGCGCCTGCTGGACCCCCTCACCGGAAACGTCGCGGGTGATCGAGGGGTTGTCGGACTTGCGCGAAATCTTGTCGACTTCATCGATATAGACGATGCCGCGCTGGGCCCGTTCGACATTATAGTCGGCGGCCTGCAGCAATTTCAGAATGATGTTTTCAACGTCTTCACCGACATAACCGGCCTCGGTCAGGGTCGTCGCATCGGCCATGGTAAAGGGCACATCGATAATGCGGGCCAGGGTTTCGGCGAGCAGAGTCTTGCCGCAACCGGTGGGGCCGATCAGCAGTATATTCGACTTGGCCAGCTCAACATCGCCGGCCTTCATTCCATGGTCGAGACGCTTGTAATGGTTGTGGACGGCGACCGAAAGAACACGTTTGGCGTGATCCTGTCCGATCACGTAGTCATCAAGAACCTTGCAGACTTCGCGCGGCGTCGGCACCCCGTTATCGGATTTCACCAGAGTGGTCTTGTGCTCTTCACGGATAATATCCATGCACAGCTCGACGCATTCATCACAGATGAAAACGGTTGGGCCGGCGATAAGCTTGCGGACCTCATGCTGGCTCTTTCCGCAGAAAGAACAATAAAGCGTGTTCTTGGGGTCGCCGCTGCTGGACTTATTCATGTCCTCTCCGATTTTCCGCTGCTTGAAATCTCAGCAATCTCTTTAGATGTGAATATGTTACCCAGACCCCCCCTCCCTGCACAATGGCAAAAACGGAAAGGATAAATATAGTACCGGGATCACATCACTGTCGGAAAAGTATTTCCCTGATGGAAAAACCCCCCGATGAAACTGATGCCGAAATATTCTCTAACAGCTATTCCCTGTAATTAAGTGACCATGACTGAGCGTCTATTATCATTCTCACCATAGGACACGAAAAATAGTTAATTTTTAGCAAACTCGCAATATTCCAGACTTTCAGGGGCTATTTATCGCCCTCTGCGTCATCGTCACCAGCCTTGCTTTTGTCTTTCTCGCCCGCCGGGCGCTCTGTGACCACCTCATCGATAAGGCCGAAATCCAGCGCATCTTCAGCCGACAGAAACTTGTCCCTGTCCATGGCCGCCTCAATCTCCTTAACGTCCTTGTTGGTATGGTTGGCGTAAATCTGGTTGAGCCGGGCGCGTAAGGAGAGGATTTCATTGGCGTGAATCTCGATATCGGCGGCCTGACCCTGAATCCCGCCTGAAGGCTGATGGATCATGACCCGGGAATGGGGCAGACAATAGCGTTTGCCCTTTGCCCCTGCGGCGAGCAGGAGCGACCCCATGGAAGCGGCCTGGCCGACACAGACGGTACTCACCTGCGGGGTGATGTATTGCATGGTGTCGTAAATGGCGAGGCCAGAGGTCACCACCCCACCGGGGGAATTGATGTAAAAGGAGATATCCTTGGTCGGGTTTTCCGATTCGAGATAGAGCAGCTGGGCGCAGATGAGAGAAGAAACCTCATCGCCGACACCGCCAGTCAGAAAAATGATCCGCTCTTTCAGCAGACGGGAATAGATGTCGTAGGCGCGCTCGCCCCGGTTGGTCTGCTCAACCACCATCGGCACGAGGTTGCTCATATACACGTCGGCTGGATTACTCATGGCCTGTCTTCCTCAGATCTGTCGTTTCGCAAACGGAAGCCATTCGGCCCCCCCGGTCACCCTTTTATCAAGGCAGCGTGTAAAACCAAGGTGATTACACACGATCCTGCACAAAGGGAAAAGGCTTGTGTTTCTACTTCTTGGCTTTAGCTGCCTTGGCCTTGGCGGCCTTGGACCCGGCGGCCTTTTCTTCAGCCTTGGGCTTGGCCTTGGGCTTTGCCTTCGACTTGGCTGCAGACTTTTTCTTGGCGCCCTTTTTCGCCGGTTTGGCCGCATCGTCGGGGGATTTGGTCAGTTCCTCAAGGGTAATTTTCTTATCGGTAACCTTGGCGATCTCAAGGATGTAACTGAGAACCTGTTCCTCATAGACCTGGGCGCGAAGGCCATTCATCATCTCCTGGTTCTTTTCGTAATAGGCGATGACCTGATTTTCCTGGCCAGGATAGGCGGCCGCCTCACGCTGTACCGACTTGGCCACTTCCGATTCGTCGAGAACCACTTTGTTCAGGCGCCCTATTTCAGCAAGAAGAATGGCGAGTCTGATCCGGCGAGCGGCCGTTTCCTTGAACTCATTGCGCTTTTCTTCCTCATTTTCATCATCGTCGTGATCATGGTCGCAGTTTTCGTCATGAACATGATCCTGCTTTTGATGCTGATAGCGTTCCCACATCCCCTCGAATTCCTGATCGACCATGCTCTGGGGCGGCGTGAAATCACATTTATCTTCAAGAACGTCGGCGACCTCGCGACGCAGGCGAACGCGGGCAACCTGCTGCAGGTCCGACTCCATTTTCTGGGACAGGGCCTTTTTCAGGGCATCGAGATTTTCGAGCCCCATATCCTTGGCCAACTCATCATCGACGGCAACCTCGCCGGGTTCCTTGATTTCCTTGACGGTAACATCGAATTCGGCCTCTTTGCCGGCGACGCTGGCTTCCCGGTAATCTTCGGGGAAAGGCACTTTGACCACATGTTCATCGCCAACCGAAAGGCCGATCATCTGTTCTTCATAGCCGGGAATGAAGCGACCCGAACCGATCTCTATTTCCTCGTCGGCGCCAGTGCCGCCATCGAAGGCCACGCCATCGATTTTGCCGACAAAATCGAAACGAACCAGATCGCCCTGCTGGAGCTTGCGGGGCTTGTCCAATGGCTTGAAGCGTTTGTGACTTTCGGCCAGATCGTTGAGCGCCTGGGTGAGTTGGGGCTCTTCAACCTCGGTGTAGACACGCTCAATCTCAAGGGAAGCCAGATCGATCTCCGGGATATCCGGCATCAATTCCAGGGACATGGAATATTCGAGATCCTTGCCTTCTTCATAGGAGGTGATCTCGATCTTCGGCTGGATGGCCGGGCGCAGGTCCTTTTCCTGTAGGGCCTTCTGGGAAGAGATATTGACGGTCGATTCCAGGATTTCACCCATCACCGACGACCCGTAACGTTGCTTAAGCAAGGTCATGGGCACTTTGCCGGGACGAAAGCCCGGAATATTTGCCGTCTTGCCGATCTCGGCAAGCCGGGTGTTGAGTTGTGCTTCAATATCACTGGCCGGGACGACGACCTTGAACTCGCGGACAAGACCCTCTGATTTGGTTTCGCTAACCTGCATGGATTTCTGATCTCTGGTTCAACTGATGAAAATGCGCTTAAGGGGCGCGCGGACTGAAAAGGGTAATAGCCTTCCCTGATGAGCGGAACAAGGGAGAAATCCCCCCGGTGACTTATCCGCTCTCCTGGTGCGGGCGGAGGGACTTGAACCCCCACGGCCTTGCGGCCACCAGGACCTAAACCTGGCGCGTCTACCAATTCCGCCACGCCCGCGATCGGCTAGTCGGATATCCGGCGTCACACCGTCTACGCCACAGGCCTCTAAACGCAGGCCTCTATAACATGGGCCCGTTCGCCGGAACAAGCGGCAAGCAAGGGATAATTAAAGAAGAAAAGGGGGATAAAACCTAGGCCGAAACCCGTTCGGGATAACGCTGCGAAAAGGAATTCAGGGCTAGAAGGCGCGAGTCGTTAAAAAACCGCGAGGACGGCCGGATGACGCTAACCTCGAAACGGACATGGGTGATGCCCTGTTTATCGGGACCGACGGCAATGACTTTTGCCGTTTCGACAACCTAGCCCTTGCCGGTATGGCGATAAAGGGAGCCGGGACAAATCTCAATATCTTTATGGTTCGACTTAAACATTTTACAACACATTCAGTTAGTTAAGAGGCAATGCTTATGTAAAAGATAAAGTTTGTCGGAAAGCGTAACCGACCAATATCAAGAATCCTATGCCCATACATTCAGGTAATCAAGAAAAAAAGCCCCGTAAGTCCCTATAGATACTGGCACTTATTTTAGAATCGTTGAAATCATAACGCCCCGGAAACCGGCGATTGACGATCGGGGGCGGGAGAAAGCAACCGCCGCAAAACCGCCGGCAGGCAATCGGGCAAATCTTGGGCGATCAGCCCCGGCCCGAATTCATTGGCGCATTCCCCGTGCAGCCAGGCGCCGGCGCAGGCCGCATCGAAGGGCGCCATCCCTTGCGCCATCAGCCCGCCGATGAAACCAGCCAGCACATCACCTGCCCCGGCGGTGGCAAGGGTCGGTGGGGCGTTGGTATTGATCACCCCACGGCCATCCGGGTCGGCGATGACCGTATCGCCCCCCTTAAGCAGCACCACACAGCCCAGGCGGGCGGCGGCGGCCCGAACCCGGTCGAGCTTTCCTTCCGCTTCATCTGCGGAACCGAAAAGCCGGGTGAATTCCCCTTCATGGGGGGTAATGACACAAGGGCCGCTTATCGCCGCGGCGAGGCTATCGGCGTCATCGGCAAAGACGCTCAAGGCGTCTGCATCGAGCACGCAGGGCCTGGCGGCGATGAGAACCTCCAGAACCCGCGCCTTCGTCACATCCGTGACCCCGTTGCCGGGGCCCAACACGTAGAGATTCTTGCGCTCATCGGCCAGCAGGCGGGTTAATCCTTCCCCCTCACCCAGCGGCGCATTGAGTATTCCAGGCTCGGCGAGCGCATAGATCGGCACGGAAGCCTCGGGACAGGCGATGGTGACCAGCCCGGCCCCGGCCCGCAACGCCCCACGGGACGCCAACCGCGCCGCCCCGGTCATCTCACCGCCGCCAAGCACCACCCCATGGCCACGGCTGTATTTATGATCCTCGAGCGAGGGACGGGGAAAAACGCGACGCCATAGAGACGGCCCATTTTCACGGGTTTTGGGGTTGATCTCATCGAGCACGCCCTCAGGCGTGCCGATATCGACCACCACCACCTGGCCGCACAACTGCCGTCCGGGATAGAGCAGATGGCCGGGCTTACGGCGGAAAAAGGTCACCGTAAGGGTTGCCGCCAGGGCAAAACCGAGACAAGCCCCGGTATCCCCATGGACTCCACTGGGTACATCGACGGCCACCACAGGCAAGCCGCTGGCTGCAACTTCTTCCAATATTGTTTTCACCACCCCTGTGATCGGGCGGGCGAGACCAGCCCCAAACACCGCATCGACGACCAATCCGCAGCCATCCCCCCCCCTGCCCACCAGGCCGGGTTTGAACTCCAGCACCTTTCCATCCCAGCGCGCGGCATTGGCGGCCGCATCACCGGTGAGCTTTTCAACCCCGCCAAGAAGAGCCAGGCGGACATCCCACCCGGCTGCACGCAACAGCCGGGCGACAACAAATCCATCGCCGCCGTTATTACCCGGCCCACACAGCACCAGCACCGCCAGGGGCGGCCAATTGGCGATAATCGCTTGCGCCAGGCCGGCGCCTGCCGCCTCCATCAGCGCCAGCCCCGAAACTCCGGCCTCAACGGCCAGGGCATCGGCCTGATACATCTCATCTACTGTGAGCAAAGTCGGGGTGAGCAGAACCGGCGATCCCTTCGCGTCCGCATCGCCGGCCGCACACACCCCGACGGCACCCGGCTCCTCGCCATAAACCAGCCATACTTCACTGACCCCAAGGGCCGCGGCAATCGCCTTGATGGCATTACCCCTAGGCTGTTCAATGGCGCCGGTGAGGTATTTGTATATGCGATCTTTTGGCAATCCGGCGCGACGCGCCAGTTCAGCCCGCGACCAGCCTCGGGCGGCAAGAATGTCGAGGGCCCGGTGATGCCATAAAATCCTCAACTGCCTTTTCCTTTTGGCCGTGATTTCCTTTTTTGGAATCTTCAGGGTGTAGATATATATCTAATATCCACTATTATGGATTTTAAATCCATATATACTTTCCACAAATAAGGTTTCCCGAAAAAAACACGCCCCATTCTGCATTGTTGGATTGCCGCCGGGGCGTCAAATCCCTATTCTGCGCCCCTTGAACCGTCCCCTGGGTTACCGGTTCGATCGCCCCCTGAACCCGCTTTAACCTTATCTCTCCGGAATCGCCTGTCCATGACCGACGCCCCCCGCCATAACTGGACGACCCAAGAGGTCGAAACCCTTCTCGCCCTGCCGCTGTTCGACCTGATCGATCAGGCGCGAACGATCCACAAGGCCTATCACCCTGAAGGCTCGGTCCAACTGGCGAGCCTTATGTCGATCAAGACCGGCGGCTGTCCCGAAGACTGCGGTTACTGTCCCCAATCGGCCCATAACCAGGCCGCAATCGACCGCGAGGGGATGATCGAAACCGAAAAGGTTTTAGAAGCCGCCCAGCGGGCCAAGGATCTGGGAGCCTCGAGATTCTGTATGGGGGCGGCGTGGCGCGAAGTCCGCGACGGCGAGGAATTCGACCGGGTGATCGACATGGTGAGCGGGGTCCGCGACCTTGGAATGGAAGCCTGCGTGACCCTCGGCATGATCAATGCCGATCAGGCTCGCCGCCTGGCCGAAGCCGGGCTCAATTCCTATAACCACAATCTCGACACCTCGCCGGAATTCTACGGTGAGATTATTACCACCCGCGATTACGAGAGCCGCCTTGAAACCCTCGGCCATGTCCGCGCCGCCGGTATCGGCCTGTGCGTCGGTGGCATCATCGGCATGGGTGAAAATGACCATGACCGTGCCCGGATGCTGGAAATTCTGGCCAATCTCGACCCCCACCCCGAAAGCGTGCCGATCAACGCCCTGGTCGCGGTGGAAGGCACGCCGCTGGAAGACCGGCCCAAGACCGACCCCCTTGAGCTGGTGCGCATGTGCGCCACGGCGCGTATTCTCATGCCCGCCTCAAGGGTGCGCCTGTCGGCGGGACGCCGGTCGTTGACAAAGGAAGCCCAGATTTTGTGTTTCCTCGCCGGCGCCAATTCGATTTTCTACGGCGAGACACTGCTCACCACCGCCAATGCCGATTGCGATGAAGACCGGGCCCTGCTGGCGCAAATCGGCGCCCCCCTCACCACGCCGGGCGAAGACGAGACATCCCCCCAGTCCCGGACCGACGCCGCCTAAGCCGGGCGGAGCGGATCGTTGACCAGGGGAACAGTCAGATGAGCTTGAAGAACGGCCTCCTTCTCGGCACCAAATTCCTGTTTTCGGGCACCCTGATCTGGTATTTCCTCAGCAAAACCGACCTTGGCGCGACGGCGGCCGAATTCCAGCGCCTCGACATCCTGGCGACGGGAAGCGCAATCGCCCTGATCATGGGGCAGATTCTCGTCGTTTCGGTTCGCTGGACCCGCCTTCTTCGCGCCATCGCCATCAACCTGCCCTATCGACCTATCCTGCGGGTCATCGTCATCGCAAATTTCTTCAACGCCACCCTGATATCGAGCGTTGGCGGCGATGCCGTCCGCCTGTGGCTTTTGACCCGCTTTGGCGTTCATCTCGGCAAGGCGGTAAACGGCATCCTGCTCGACCGGCTTGCCGGGCTGTTCGGTCTGCTCGCCATGATGGCGCTGGGCCTTCCCATGCTGATGGAGATCATGGCCGGTAATCCCGCCCGTTGGGGGTTCCCCCTGTTACTGATCGCCGCTCTGACCGGACTGGCGGCACTGCTCGCCGCCGACAAGCTTCCCACCGCGCTTTCCCACTGGCGGTTGATGCGCGGGCTGGCCACCCTTGCCGCCGACAGCCGCGCCATTGTGCTGACCTCGCGCAATCTGTTGCCGATAGGCGGCCAGTCGATTCTGGTTCACCTGTTGGCGATTATGGCTATCTATGTTCTCGCCCGCGGCCTCGACATCGAAATCGGGTTTATGACCTGCTTTGTCCTCATCCCGCCGGTGATCCTGGCGATGACCCTGCCGATCTCAATCGCCGGATGGGGGGTGCGCGAAGGCGCAATGATCGCCGCCCTGGGCCTGGTCGGCGTATCACAAGAGCAGGCCCTGGTTCTGTCCGTCGTCTTCGGACTGTGTGTAACCATTGTCGGGTTGATGGGCGGGGTGGTCTGGCTCTTCTCACGCAACCGGGCTATACCAAACGTTTCCGACGAAAGCAGCCAATGACCAAAAAACAAAAAAACCAACCTTCGCCCCGCAAAACCGAAACCCGCGAGCTTTTCGATCGCATCGCGCCCCAGCGTGACGCCTGGATCAATCGCAACCGGTTCTATTATCAGGACCTGTGGAGCTATATGCGGTTTCTCGTGCCCGAGGGGCTAAAGGTACTCGATCTGGGCTGCGGCACCGGCAGGATGCTTGACGCGGTAAAACCCGCCGAAGGCGTCGGCGTCGATCTGAGTGACAGCATCATCCGCATCGCCAAAGAAAACTTTCCCGCCTATACATTCCACCAGGGCGATATCGAGGATCCGGCGCTGATCAAGAAACTCGGCGGCCCCTTCGACATCATCATCATCCACGACGTGATGGGGATGGTGGATGATTGCGAGAAAATGCTCCTCGGCCTGCACCCCCTGTGCACCCCGGAAACGCGGATTATCATTTCGAGCTATTCCTACCTCTGGGAGCCGGCATTGAAGCTGGCCGAAATGTTTGGACTCAAAATGCCGACCAATCCGCAAAACTGGCTGTCGCCCGGCAACATAGAGAACATGCTCACCCTTACCGATTTCGAGTCGTTCAAAAAAGAACGCCGCCTCCTGATGCCGAAAAAGCTGTTCGGGATCGGCCATCTGATCAATCGTTTTATCGGCACCCTGCCCGGCCTGCGGCACTTTAGCCTGCGCAATTTCATAATCGCCCGGCCGATCCGCAATATCGAGGAAAAGGGGCTGTCCACAACCGTCGTCGTGCCGTGCCGGAACGAGCGGGGAAATATCGAAGCGGCGGTAACCCGCACCCCGCGTTTCTGCAAGGACATGGAAATTCTATATGTCGAGGGCAACAGCGCCGACGGTACCTGGGAAGAAATTCAGCGGGTAATCGCGGCCTATCCCCAATACGACATCAAGGCGGTGCGCCAGGACGGCAAGGGCAAGGGCGACGCGGTACGCAAGGCGTTCGATATGGCCCGGGGCGATGTGCTGATGATCCTCGACGCCGATCTCACCATGCCGCCCGAGGATCTGCCAAAATTCTATCGGGCGCTGACCAGCGGCAAGGGTCAGTTCATCAACGGTACGCGGCTGGTTTATCCGATGGACAAACAGGCGATGCGGTTTTTGAATTATTGCGCCAACCATGTGTTCTCATGGCTGTTCAGCTGGCTTCTCAACCAGCGCTTTACCGACACGTTGTGCGGCACCAAGGTGTTGCGGAAAAAACATTACGAGGCGATTGCCCATAACCGGGCTTATTTCGGCGAATTCGATCCCTTTGGCGATTTCGACCTCATCTTCGGCGCCGCCAAGCTCAACCTCAAGATCATCGAAGTGCCGATCCGCTATGCCGACCGCACCTATGGCGAGACCCAGATTTCACGTTTCCGCCACGGCCTGTTGCTTCTGCGCATGGTGGTATTCGCCTATCGGAAGCTGAAGGCCTTTTAGAGTGGCCGAGAATTCCCAGGCTACCGACCCCCGCCTAGCCGAACACCGCCTCATCTGGCGCGAAAAGCCGGTGTTGCGCGAAATTTACAGCGACTATTACCGGCGCATGGCGCGGGAATGCAAACCCGGCGCGACCCTGGAGATCGGCGGCGGGTCGGGCAATTTCAAGGAATTCGCCCCCGATGTGGTTTCCACCGATATTCTCGCCACCCCGTGGCTCGACGCGGTGGCCGACGCCCAGGCCCTGCCTTTCAGGGATGCCAGTTTCGACAACATCGTCCTGCTCGATGTGTTGCACCATATCGAGCGCCCGGCACGGTTTTTCGACGAGGCGGAGCGGCTTTTAAAGCCCAATGGGCGGATTGTTCTGGTCGAGCCGGGGATCAGTCCGGTGAGTCATTTCTTCTTTAGCCGTTTTCATCCCGAGCCGGTGGATATGAGCGCCGACCCGTTGGCACAAGGCCCGCTTGACCCGGGCCGCGACGCCTTCGACGCCAACCAGGGAATCCCGAGTCTGTTGTTCTGTCGTGACCCCGGGCGCTTCAGAGCGCGCTTTGCGGGTTTAAAAATTATCAAGGCCCGGCGACTGTCCCTTTTCGCCTATCCGCTCTCGGGGGGCTTTCAAAAATGGAGTCTCGTCCCCACCATCTTCGTCCCGGCCCTGCTCAAGATCGAAAATATTTTGCTTCCCATCCTCGGCCCCTTGATGGGGTTTCGCCTTTTCATCGTCCTGGAAAAAAGCCCCTGACTTGAACTGATCGGGGTTTAGGCGGATCATGGGGGGCAAGGAAGGTTTCCGATGATGAAGCGCATTCCATCCCTCTGTCTTTTTTTCACCCTGATGCTGATGATCGGCGCCTGCGCGCCGCGTTTTGAGCGCCCCTTGATGTCGCCGATGGATACTGAACGGGGATACTGGGAAAATTACGGCTACGCAGAAGAGGAGATCGCGCCGGGCCGCTGGAAGATCACCTATCTCAGCCGCGACGAAGGCACCTTTCCCTTTCGCGACCGCCGTGACCGTCTGGCCGCGAGGCTGTCGCAAGAGGCTTTTGATTTTGCCCTGTGGCGGGCCGGCGAGCTGGCACTGGAAAATGGCTTCGACGCCTTTCGCCTTGAAAAGGAGGAGCGCGATTTGCGGGAGCATATCGTCGGCCGCGAGCCCGACATGTTCCCCGGCGGCGATCCCTACGATCTGCGCTTTATTCCCATCAGCCCCTATTTTTATTCCGCCGTCTGGATACAGGTGACCATGACCCTGACCATCGAGATGCTGGAAGGCGGGATCGTCGGCGTGCCCGGCCAGCTCGGCGATGTCTATGATGCGAAAGACGTTATCGAGCGGTCAGGAGCGAAATACCCGACGGCCTTTGAGCCGGTACCGCCACCGCCGGTTCCTTGAGTTGCCTATCGCGCCCTATCGTGACATCGGGTTGATGCGGATAAAGCCGTCCCGGTTCGGCATCAGAATAGCGGGCAGGGTTTGGGCATTCATCACCTCACCCTCGCCGATAATGTCATTGAGAAAAAGCAGATAGGCGCTAAGGGCGTAAATCTGATCGGCGCTCAGGGACAAGGGGGCCGAAGGCGGCATGGCGCGGCGGATGTAATCGAAAAGCGTGGTCGCGTAAGGCCAGTAACTGCCGACGGTTTTTTCCGGCCAGGGAGAATTCAGCGCGCCGTCCGCCCCCGCCGCAAGGCCGACGCCACCGACCAGTTCTTCCGCCGTCTTGCCGGCCCCGGTGACGCCGTGGCACTCGGCGCAGATCTCCATGTAAAGCACCTTGCCATCGGCGACATTTCCCGAACCCGCGGGCAGGTTCACGCCGTCGGGATAGATCGAGATATTCCAGCCGGCGATTTGCTCAGGACTTGCCGCGCGCCCGAGGCCGGGACCGGTGAGCGGATAAGAGATATCGCCACCGGTGCCGCCATCGGGTGAAAAGGCGCTTTTCCCGTCGCCGATCCAGCCCGCATCGAAAGCCAGCAAAACCCCGCCGACAAAGACCAAAGCGAGGAAAGCGATATTGCGCCCGGTGTTATATGTAAACATGAGAGACGTCCCCGAACTCATCGACTTCCCAACTGACGATGGCGTTGTAATGGAAGTAGCCGTTCAAACCGCGTTCGCCGACCAGGGCGCTGCGGGTCGGCTGAACCATGCCCAGCTCGTCGGTGGTTCGGCTTTGCAGCACGTTCGGCCCGCCATTCCATTTCCACGGCAGACGGAAACGGGTAAAGCAATGGGGCAGCACCGGTTCGGACAAGGCGGCCGGTGTCCAGCTTTTGCCGCCATCGGCGGAAACATCGACCCGATGGACGCGGCCGTTCCCCGACCAGGCAAGGCCGGAGATTTCATACAAACCCGCGGAAGGCAGAGTCATCCCCGGCGAGGGGGCGAGGATCACCGATTTGGGCTCCATGACGAAGGTAAACTGACGGGCCGACCCCGAGGGCTGAAGCTCGGTATATTTCGAGGTTTCATCGCGGGTCATGGCGGGGCGGGCCGCGACCTCAATCCGGCGCAGCCATTTGACGGCGAGGATTCCCTCCCAGCCGGGCAGGATGAGACGCAGGGGATAACCATTGCCGGGACGGATACGTTCGCCGTTCTGATAAAGGGCGACGATGACATCATCCATTGCCTTGTCCAGCGGGATGCTGGCCGAAACCGCCACCGCGTCGGCGCCCTCGGCGAGAATCCATTTACCCTGTGCCCTGTCCACGCCGGCCTCGTCGAGGAGGGTGGAAAGAGGAACCCCCGTCCATTCGCTGCAGGACACCAGCCCATGCATATGACCGGCCCGGGCCTGAAGCGGCTCAGGGTTCCATCCGGCGTTGCTGTTGCCGCCGCATTCGAGAAAACACAGTTTCGAGACCATGGGATAACGCAACAGATCATCGACCGTAAAAATCAGCGGGCGGGAGACCAACCCGTGGATCATCAGACGGTGGGCGTCCGGATCGATTTGCGGCACACCGTTATGATGGCGTTCAAAATGCAGCCCGTTGGGCGTAATGGTGCCGCCGAGATCATGCAGCGGCGTCCAGGAAACACCGTTCCCCGGCACATCCTGATTGGCCGATATCCAGCGGATAACGCTTTTTTCATGGGGAGAGGGCTGGCCGTAATTGGTAAAAGGCGCGCCGGGCTCTTTCATCCAGGGCGGCGTTTCGGGGGGCATGGATTTAAGCGGCGGAGATGGGGTTTTATTTTCCCCGGCAAGAGCCGACGCAGACCCGCCGAGGGCGGCAGCGGAGAACAACGCCCCGCCCTTGAGAACCAGACGTCTATCAAGCAGGCCGCCGCCGGCAACCGGGATTTCCTCAATCGGCTGTTTTTCAGGGCTTTGATGCGGACGGTTTCTTTCCGCTGTTTTCCTTTCCGGCACGTTCTTTTTAGGTGGTTTGGCCATTCCTGCCCTTTCCATCTGAGGAAATAAGCATAGGACAGAATGGGGAGAGGGAAAAGCGCCCCGGCGATCACAAATCTGTTAGGATTACGCTCATGGGAAGCTTTGCTTACAGCCGTCTGCGTGGATTTTTTTCCACCGGGGCCCTGACCGGCCTCGTCTTTATCCTGCTTGCATCCGGCCCGGCGGCGCAGCCACAAAATTCAGCGAAAAACCTCAGCGGCCAGTTGCTTGTCGCCACCCCTGAGATGACCGATCCGCGCTTTGCCCACAGCGTCGTCTTTATTACCCGCCATGACGATGAAGGCGCCATGGGTCTGGTCATCAACCGCCAGATCGGCAGCGGCCCGTTTCATAAGTTTCTTCAGGGTCTGGGTGTCGAGGACAACCAGGCCCAGGGTGATATTACCCTTTATTACGGCGGCCCGGTGGAGCCCAATCTTACCCTGATGCTGCATTCGCCCGATTACGCCATCGCCGATACCCTGACCTTCGACGGCATCGCCGCCATGTCCGGCGGCGTAGAGGTTCTCAAAGCCATTTCAGAAGGCCGAGGCCCGAAAAAATATATTTTCGCCCTGGGCTATTCGGGCTGGGGAAGAGGCCAGCTTGAACATGAATTACGGGGCAATTCATGGATCGTCGTGCCCGCCGATGAAGAAATTCTGTTCGACGGCGCGGTGGAAGAAAAATGGCAGCGCGCCTATTCGCGCCGGAAAATCGACCTTTAGTCTGTGCCTGGTCTGTGCTTAGTCTGCGTTAGCCAGCCCGAACCTGAGCGAGAAAAGTATGACCAAGGCGGAAACCAAGAAGAAAGTCCTGTTTGCCCTGATCTCGGCGTTGATCGCCATTGTCGGCACTCTGGTCGCGGCTGAACTGCTGATCCGCCTCCTGCCCTATAATCAGGGGCTCAGAGCGATGCCGGTAAACGCCCAAACCCCTGTTTTCCGGTTCCAGCCCGGTCGCGCCGTTACTTGGTCCGAGGGATGGAATTTCGCCATCGTCAACGAAGTCCGGATCAATAATGACGGGTTCGTCAACGACCGGAATTACCAACCGCAAGGCGACACGCCGCTGCTCGCCATTATCGGCGACAGCTATATTGAATCGGGAATCGTGCCTTATACCGAGACCGTTCAGGGAAGGCTGGCCAAGCTCGTCGAGGACAAGGGCCGGGTGTACAGTTTTGCCGCCTCGGGTGCCGGCTTGTCGCAATATCTGGTCTGGGCGCAGTACGCCCGCGACACCTATCACCCCGATGCCTTTATCTTTTCTATCATCGGCAACGATTTCTCGGAATCCCTCTATCACCGGGAACGCAGCCCCGGCTTTCATCACTTCAGGAAAAAGGACGACGGCAGCGCAGAACTGATGCGGGTGGATTACGAACCAAGCCTGCTGCGGCGTGTCTTCCGCAACTCGGCGCTGGCCATGTATCTGGTGACCAACGCCAATTTGCCTAACCTGTTGAATTTTTCCCTGAGCAATCTGGGCAAGGATGACAAGCGCTGGGTCGCCAATATTCCGGCCACAAGTAACGAGGCAATTCTGGCCGACTATCGCTGGGCCGTGGACAGCTTTCTCGACGCCCTGCCCCAAGCCACCGGATTACCGGCCGAGCGCATTATTCTCACCTTCGACGGGTTCCGTCCGCAGATGTATGAGGACAAACTGGGCTTTGCCCTGACCAGTGTCTGGGCGCAGATGCGGGATTACATGATCGGCGAAGCAGCCGAGCGGGGGATTGAGACAATCGACCTGCACCCGGTTTTCATGGAGCGTTTCGCCATTGAAGGTAAGCGTTTTGAATTCCCCACCGACAGCCACTGGAATTCAGAAGGCCACCGCGCCGTCACCGATGCCATCAGCGACGGGAAGGCATTCGGCGAAATCTTCAACTAGCGGGAATAGATTCTTCGCCTACTGAGCGCGGTGTGAGAATAATTCAAACAGCCGCTGTTCCAGCATGTTCTGGGCACTGAAACCCGGCCGTAAAATATTCCTGACAAGGTGGAACAGCCGCGCCGGGCGGATGGTGTAGGAAATCAGATAAAAAAGGCCGCCCCCCATGGTGCGGTAGAAATTGAGCTCTCTGAGGGGAATCTGGGAAGAGTTCACGCCATCCTTGGTAAAATCCGAATTATTGGCGAAATCGGTCTGTCCATGGAGACTATCGAAATAGGCATCCGATGGCGGCGGCACGACCCCTTGCTTGAGAAGCTTTTCGTAAAGTTCGGAACCTGGATATGGCGAATAAATCCAGGGATAGCAGTCATGGGCGCCGATGAAAGCGAGCTTGAGAATGAACCACAGGGACTGGAAAATATTCTTCCGGGTTTCGTGAGGAAATCCGAGAATCACAGAAACCTTGGCCTGATGCCCCAATGCAATCGCCAGCTTGATGCTCTCCATCATCTTATCCAGGGTGATGCGCTTTTTGATCTGTTCCAGCGTCTCGGGCGAACCACTTTCCGGAGCGTAGGTCAAAAGCCGGCAGCCGACGCCGTAAAGAGCCGTGAGAACCTCTTCATCGAGCGCCTCCGACCGGGTGCCGGTGGGCATCTGCCAGGACAGGAACAGGTTGCGCGATTTAATCTCGCGGCAAAAATCGAGAATCCAGTCCTTGCGGGTTAATGCCGTCAGATCGGTAAAGATGATTCCATCGACCTTGTAGGTCTTCACCAGATCGGCGACTTCATCGGCGACCTCGCCGGGATCGCGCATCAGATAGCGGGTCGTCCACATGGAAGGACTGGAACAGAAGGTGCATTGAAAGGGACAGCCCCGGGTCGCCAATACCGGCATGCTGAACCCGACGTCGATGCCGTAGTTGTGGGGCGAATGACGATATTCATCGACCTTGACCAAATTCCACGCCGGGCGCGGAAGATTGGCAAAATCCTTGATCCTGTTGCCCGGCCCGTTGGTAACGAAGTCATCGTCCGGGCCAATAAAACAGACCCCTGGAATATCTTCCACCGATCGGCCGTAAAGAATGTGATGGACGAAGGCGAGAAAGGTGATCTCGGCCTCGTTGGTAATCACATAATCAATCTCGGGACAGTCCCGCAGGACATATTCCGGCAGGGACGAGACATGCTCGCCCCCGGCGACGATCACAAGATCGGGAAATTGCCTGCGGATTGCCTTTATCAGGCCCCGTTGTTCGACCCACTCCTGGGAAAACAGCAACGAGATCCCAAGGACTCTGGTTTTAGGATCGATACGGGCAATGATTTCATCCCGCGTCAGCCCCTGGCGGACAAAACGACCGCAATCCGTCGTCTGGGTGGTTTGCAGGCCCTCACCGATGGCGTCGATAAGATCGATTTCATACCCCGCCTTTTCCAGCGTCGCCGCCAGATAGGCCGGGCCGATGGGAAGGCTTAAGGACAGGCTGAGCTGGTTTTTAGTGCTGACGGCGGGGGGGCGCAGAATCTGAACCTTGCCGGCACCAACCGCGGGGGCGGCGAATTTCTCCAGCGCCTCGGCAACGAGCAGCGGCTCGACCGGTCGCAGAAAATTCCTTTGTTCGGGTGCGGGAAGTGCACTAGCCATCGGATTTAACCTGTTTCGTCCTGTTGTCGCTGTCACACCTTATATAGGCACCCAGCGTAAAAAACGTCTTGTTTATTAATCAGCTTGTGCGACTTGATTATTGAGAGCGTTCAGCGCCTTGAGTTCTTGCCGTTTTTTCAGGATCAGGATCAGGGAGTTTTCAAGTTTGGACCCCGGCATGCCCCTGCGCACATTACGCACAAGACGCCATATTCTGATTGGGCGCAGAAGGAATGACACCCCGTAAAAAAGACTCATGCCGATAAGGCGCAGATACAGGAGCTGGGTTTGGGTGAAGTTCTCGCTGTAGCTGCTGACCTCTTTGGGCTTGGTGTAATAGTGCAGAAGGCTGAAGAAATAGGGGTCTCCGAGCTTGATCTTTCCCTTGTCGTGGAGTTGCTGAAAAAGCGCCGACCCGGGATAGGGTGAGAAGGGAAAAACGGAAATGTCGATGACACCGATCCAGGCCATCTGCAGAATGAAATGATAAGTCTCTAAAACGTTGAACCATGTTTCTCCGGGAAAACCGAGAATCATGTTTGCCTTGATGCTGAGGCCATTGCTCCGCGCATAACGCATGGAATCCAGCATCCTTGGTTTTGTGACCTTCTTTTTGATCTTTTCAAGAATCTCGGGCGAGCCACTTTCCGGCGCATAGCTGGCAAACCTGCAGCCCGAATCGTAAAGCAGTTTTGTAACCTCTTCATCAATCACTTCCGAGCGGGTTCCCGACGGCAATTGCCAGGTGATCTCGACCCCGCTCTCGATGATGATCCTGCAGAAATCGACGATCCACTTCCTGTTGACGATCGCGGTGAGGTCATAAAAATCGAAATTTGTGGCCCCGTATTCTTTCATGTAGTGACGCATCTCGCGGAACACTTCCTCGGCATCGCGGGACCGCCATAAGGTTCCCCACATGCCCGGATTCGAACAGAAAGTACATTTATAGGGACAGCCACGGCTGGCAAGGAGAGGCATGGAACGACCGAGATTAACGCCCGGCATCACCCCTTCATTAAGATAACTCTCCAGCGGCACAAGATCCCAGGCCGGCCAGGGGAGATCATCGATCTGGCGCAGACGTTTGCGGGAAGTCGTGCGCGTAAAGCCATCGCCATGACGGATGCACAGGCCGTTCACTTCTTCTAACTCATGGCCGATGGTCAACGCTTCCAGCAGATCGACAAAAGTTTGCTCGCCCTCACCCAACACACAGACGTCGAGCGCCGGACAATCCTTTAACGTGTATTCGGGAAGCGCTGTAATATGCTCGCCCCCGGCGACAATGGTCGCATGGGGAAATTTCTTGCGGATCCGATTAATCAGGTCGCGGGTAAAAAGCCATTCCTGGGAGAACATGCAGCTCACCCCGATCACCTCAACTTTATCTTCGATCAATTCAACAACCGCTGCATTGTCGATGCCCTGCCGGAGTAATCCTTCCTCGCCATCAATCGGTGTATATTTTTTTACGTTTTCACCAAGGGCATCTGCAACCGAGACATCATGGCCCGCCTGACGCGTGGCGGCTGCAAGATAAGCCACCCCAAGGGCGGCACGGCATGAACACCGACCGCATTGGCGTCGGTAATCGTCGGGGGACGCACCAGACAGACTTTCATGAAACAGACCCTGCCTTTTCGTGTCAGGAGTAAGGAAAGTGGAAAACGCCTATTTAGTATACTATTGGAAATGCGGGGAAGGAAACGAACCCCTCTTAGCCTTTTTTCCGCTGAAAATAGCCCATAACCATGGTCAGGCCATAGACACTGAGGATTGCCAGCACCGGTTCCAGGGGAACCCGGAACCGGGAAGCCGAAAGAAACAGATAGCCGCTGGAGAAATACCCCAGAACGCCGACACAGATAATAAAGGCACGCCACTCGCGCCGCCGGACCATCTCGACCAGACCCAGAACCCCGAAAACACGCAGCAGTACAGCCAGAACAATCGGAACGGCATGGAGAAGACCATAGGCAAAGGAAGATGAGGTTATGCCGCTGAATACTCCCTGCGACAGGCTCGAGAGACTATGGGCATGGATATAGGAATCTGTGGCTGCCTCACCCTCTGCAATACCGAACAGCTTCCAGATATTCGAACTGCCGCCTGAGCCGTAAAGACGTACGGAGGAAAAAACAAACGCCTTGGCCATAACCGAAACTGGTTGCTTGCCAATCTCTTCCAGCGCTGTGGTTTTCAAGGCCTGGCTGATAACTGTCTCGGGCAGGTTTTTCTCCTGCCAACCCGGCCCCAGTTCCCGGTCAAGAAGCGCAAGCTGGTGAGAGTGGAAATTGGCGAAATCCGGGTTTTCAGCGACCTGATAGAGCTCCGACACCTGGTCCCACAAAAAGGCGCCACCGTTAGAGACGAAAGTAGCGACACCGGTTTCCTCATAGTTTCGCCACACCCAGGGCAGGGTAATGATCGCCATTACAAGTGTGGCGGCAAGGGAAGCGCCGAAACTCCGCCTGATCCATTTCCCATCCCCCTCGCCGGTTTTTGCCACCCCCAAAACAGCCGGGATAATAAAGGGCATCACCAGCAGGGCATAAAACAGAACCGGCCGGGTCATGGCGCCGAGCCCCGCCAAGGCACCGAGAAGCACCCCCTGCATGAGGGAAATATCCCGCCCGATCCTGAACAGAAGATAGACCGCCGCCATGAGGATCAGGGTAAAGAGGGTCTCTGTCTGGGTATAATGGAGTGTGATCAGACTGTTGGGATTGAAAAGGACGATGGCCTGGGCGACAAGCGCGGCGAGGCCCGAATGGGGAAGAACAATCCGGTAGGTGATAAGGGCGGTCAGATAGAGAAAGACGATCTGCCAGAGGATAACCGCATCAACCCCCAGGTCATCGCCGAAAAGAACCATATTGGCGGCGATAAAGAGCGGGTAAAAGGGCGTATTCCAGGTTTTAACGATTTCAGGATTGCTCGGCTGAACATAGGCGCCGTGCTCGATGAACATCCGCGCCGAACCGACATAACTGGCGGTATCCATGCCGGCCAGAACCTCGCCGTCGGGAATCTTGGCCTGCAGAATGAACAGGTTTACAACCAGGAAGGCGAATAATAAAAAATACTGGGTTTTATTGTGGGAAAAGAAGCTATTTTGCCCGGTCATAAGAAACAGTCTCGCCAGCCCATAAGGTCAAGGATTTTCGGTGGCCGGACTATAACCCAGGGAAAGTGAGAGGTCCATGTCAATTTCCGGCGCGACGAAAGGGCAGGAGATCGCCAGCGAAGAGACCGACTGTGTTGTTTGCGCCAATAGCGACAAGGATATGCTCGGCCAGGCCCCGGACATGGAATATCAGACCGGAGAGGCCATTTGGCAAAGCGTGCGTTGCCGGAAATGCGGCCATATATATCTCGATCCCCGCCCCTGTCTTTCGCAAGCCGAACGGATTTACCCGGACGACTATTACACCCACGCCGAAACCGGTGAGGAGAATTTTGTCTCCCGTATCCGCCAGCGTCTCGAAGGGGGGCGTTACCGGGAACTGGCGCCGATGCTGCCCCGTAACCCGGCCATTCTCGATGTCGGTTACGGCGACGGGCGCGTGTTGTTGATGTTGCGCAAGATTTTCGGCCCCTCGGCGCCGATGCAGGGTCTCGATCTTGACCCCAGTGAGCGTATCCAGCGCAAACTCGAAGATCACGGGATTGTCTGCGCCAAAGGGCTGGCCGAAACCTTTTCCCCCGGCGAGCAGCGTTTCGACCTTATCGTTATGACCCAGATCATCGAGCATCTCTGGGACCCGAGAAAGGTTCTGGCGAATTTGCGCGCAGCGCTGAACCCCGGCGGACTTTTGTTTATCGAAACGCCGAACCCCTTGTGCCTGGGACGGAAAATTCAGGGCAACGTTTTTTGGGGCGGCTTTCATCGCCCCCGCCACCTCAACCTTTATACGGAAAACGGATTCGACCGGCTGGCCGGGGATCTCGACATGGAGATCGTCAAATACAGCCAATACGCCAACCCGGCTTTCTGGATCATCGGCTGGCGCTTAAGGCGTGGGCTCGGGGACCAGCCGAAAACAACCAACTGGCGCGAGATGGTCAATCTGTCGAGCTTTCCCAGCCTGTCATTCTTTACCCTGGTCGAAATTGCCGCCGGTCTTTGCGGCCTCGGCCAGTCCTCGCACCGGGTGATCCTGCGCAAGCCGGAAAAATAGATTCAGGCCGAAGGCGCCCTATGGGTTCAGATATTTCCGAAATGCTTCACGAAGGTATCCTTGTGAAGCATGAATTGATGATCCGGCAGATAGGCCTTTATGTTGCCGCGCCCAAAAATTTCCGCCCGGCGATGAACCATATCCAGGTCTTCCTGATCCTTTTCCCATTTCAGTTTTTCCAGCTTTTTCTGGATAAACTTGCGGAATGGATAGATGAAAAAGGGCATGTCGATGGTCATGCGGATTTCACTATAGGTATTCTGCCCATCCGGCGTCGGGTAATAATGCTGGTCCGTCGAGACCTTGATCAGGTGATGAATGCTCGGCCACCACACAGGACAGGGCTTGAGGTCGTAATTTAAAAACCGCGCCGGAGGCACGTATTCGGTGGTGCAGTAATTTCCGAATTTCAGACTGCCGAGAGACCATGTCTGGCGGATTTTCAGTTTCAGGCCGTCCTGTTCCAGAACTTCGTAAAGGGGAAAATAAGTGTTGTGTAAGAACACGTAATGTTCGGCATCAAGATAGGCCGCCACCGCCGCCGGCACCGTGGTATCGAGCTCATATTTCATGGTGAATTCGTGTCTCACTGTGCCCCCCCTCGCTGTAGAACAACGAGCTTACCCTCCTCGACCCGACAGGGAAACGCCTTCAACCGGTAATCGGGAACTTTATCAGGATCGAAATGTTTCGATTTTTTACGGATCGGCCCCATGAAGGCGACATTCGGGTTGTCGAGAAACTTTCCGTCATCCAGCCCAAAGACATACCCGTGCCAAAAGCAGTGAAGAGCCCCTTCGGCCTTGCAATAACGGCCCTCTTCAAGGTCGGCGCCCATATGAGGGCAGGTCGATTCAAAAACTTTGTAATCGCCGTCGATAAGAAAGATCACGATTTTCTGCCCGCCCTCAAGACGGCGGGCGTTCATACCCTCGACATCAAGCCCGTCGAGGGGAAAAACACCGAGAATATTCGATGGATCGGATTTGGATTCTGGCGTCGGCATGTGATCAGTTTTTATCCACAAGGCAGCGTATGGGTGGGCTTTATACCTATTCGGGAAAATAAAGCATAGGGCGATCTTCGCTTTTAGGCCGCCGCGCCCCTGCCTCGGGCAAGTCTTTGCCGATAACGGTCAACAGGATGTTCGATCAGGAAAACCATGAAGCCCGCCAGGGCCACGGAAAGAAATGTAATGACGACCCCACGATCGAAAAGGGACATATCGAGAAAGTAGACAGAGGCCTGAAAGACCAGAACGTGATTGATATAGACCGGATAGGAAAGGTCGCCGATCATCCGGTCCCAGTGCAGATTGCGGGTAAAATGGAAAATGAACGGGACCGGCAGGGCGTAAAGCAAATAGCGCGAGGCCAGGACATAGCCGTTGCTGAAAATATCCATCAGCGCCATGGCAATCAGCGCCAGGCCGATCAGGGCCAGATTAGCGGGATTAAGAAAGCCTCTGTCCTTGGCGCGCCAAGCCATATAACCGTGGCAAAGCGCCGCCCCGGTCATGAAAAACCAGTAGAGGCTTGGCAGAAAGCGATAGCCCCAGGGTTCATACTCAAATCCGCAATTCGCCAGCCCCAGACGCAGCAGCAGACTGGCGGAGAGGAGAACCATCACCAGGCGGAAATGATGCACGACGAAGGGGGCCGTAATATAGAACAAAAGCTCGACACCGACGGTCCAGATTTGCGGCACATAGAGAAAACTATGGGCCAGGGGACCGCTCGCAGCGGTCGCGCCCGCCGCGCCGAGGGGAACGAACTGGCCGCTTGAGGGATCGAGGTTGAAGAACAGGGCGGCGTCGGAAAACACCATGGTCAGATTGGAAACGACGATCAGGAATTGCGCCGGCAACCCGGCCCCATCGAAAGAGTTTTCGATAGCTGAATAGCCGGGAAAATCACCCCCCACAAAGATCAACGGAAAGAGGACGGAAAGCGCCAGCACCAGCAAATAGCCGGGAAAGAGACGCAGCAGCCTGTTTTCATAAAACAGCGTGACGCCGGCCCGGTCATGGGCGTATTTGCCCGTGCAGATCAGGGTCATGTAGAAGCCCGAAATGATGAAGAACAGCAGAACGGCGCTGTTACTGGACGGCAGGGTGAGCCCGAAAAGCGGACCGGCATGGCCGGAAACGACACATACAGCGAGGAAAAGCCGCAAACAGCCCATAAAAATACTTCCAGTTCTTAATCTAAACGCCCGGCCCCTTCGATAGCCGATTAGCCTAAAACTGGCAAATCTTTCGGCAAGGAAAGACGCATCAAACAGGGGATAAAGAAAACGGCCCCCGAAGGGGCCGTCAGAAAACATAGGGGATTAATTACAGTATCCGCCTTTAGCGCACGGTGTAATTACGCGCCGTCATGCAGGCGGAAAAGGCGTTGTTGTAATTCGCCTCGCCCTGATAATCATAAACCGGTTGAGGTGGCGGCGGCGGAGCAGAGCGGCGCTCTCTTCGCGGCGAAAGCAGACCCAGGAGAGCCCCGCCACCAGCGCCAATGGCCGCGCCCTTACCGGCATCACCGGCAAGAGCCCCGCCCAGGGCGCCAAGGGCGGCGCCGCCAACAGCGCCACCAAGCATACCGCCGGGAACAAGGCCGTCATCCTGCTGCTGCTGAGGCTGTTGTTGGGAATAGCCCTGCCGAGGCTGAGCCCGGCTGGGGTCAAAGCCACTTTGCTGGGTCGCCCAGCTATGGCATTCCCAGCGATCCCGGTCCTGCTGGGCCTGAGTCTGTCCGGCATTGGGATAAGCGTAAACTGAACCGGCCGACGCCGAACCGGCGGCAAGGGCAACCCCTGCAAACAGGGACATGGAAAAAACGAGAAGTGACTTCCTTGGGCGATTCATGGAACTGGCCTCCTTGATACCTGCCGATACAAGATATTCTTGAACGACAAAGAATAAGACGAATTACCGGGAATCGTAAGGTTTTTTTACCCCCCCTCACTATGAGGTTCGTCACATGAGTGACGGTTTTCCGGCAAAAGCCCTGCAACTGGGGAAAAGAGGGTCGCAGATGTAAGGAAAATGGGGCGAGCGATGGGATTTGAACCCACGGCCTCCTGAGTCACAGTCAGGCGCTCTAACCAGCTGAGCTACGCCCGCCACAAGTTTCCTAAAGTGAGGAAGCCCTTCTGTAACCCCGTCGGCCCAAAGCGTCAAGTTTTCCAAATGGAATTCCAGAAACCCCCCTCAACCACAATAACAGGCGGCCATACGCGCGATTCCCTCGTCAATCCGCTGATCGGTTTTGGCAAAGCAGAAACGAACCAGATGAGAGGGCGCCCCACCGCCGCCGCGGGCGTTCCCACCGCCATAAAAGGCGCTGACGGGAATCGCCGAAACCCCCGCCTTTTCAGCCATATGGTGGCAAAAACCGATGTCGTCAAGATCAAGCCCTAAAGGCCGGATATCGACATTGATAAAATAACTGCCCTGACTGGGCAAAAGTGAAAAGCCGATCTTTTCCAGCCCGGCGGCGAGACGGTCTCGCTTTTCGGTCATCCCGGCGAGCAGATCGTCGAAAAAGGCGTCTTCTTTCCCAAGACCATATGCAACCGCCGTCTGAAGATTGGGCGGCACCGTAAAAAGCAGAAACTGATGGGCCTTGGTCACCGGCGCCAGAAGTGCGGGCGCGGCGATGAGATACCCCACTTTCCAGCCGGTAAGCGACAGGGTCTTGCCCGCCGAACCGACCCGCAGGCAGCGATCGCCCATACCGGGAAAACCCATCAACGGCGTGTGAGCGTGGGGGGGAAAGACGAGATGTTCATACACCTCGTCACAAAGCGCGTAAGCGTCAAAGCGCTCGATAAGGGCGGCAAGGAAGGACAATTCGTCCTGGCTAAACACTTTCGCCGCCGGGTTCATCGGCGAATTGAGAATGACGAGCTTTGTCTTATCGGAAAAGGCGGCCTCTACTTGCGCCCGTGGCAGCGACCAGTCCGGCGGCGAGAGACGCACCAGACGCGGGATTCCTCCGGCCCGGCGCACCATCGGCAGATAGGAATCGTACAAAGGCTCAAACAGCACCACCTCGTCACCGGGCTCAATCAGGGCGAGGATCGCAGCCGCCAGGCCTTCGGTCGCCCCGGCGGTGACCAGCACCTGATCCGGGGAAATGTCGAGGCCGTAAAAACGCCGGTCATGGACGGCCACCGCCTGGCGCAGGGACGGCAAACCCATCAGAGGGGGATATTGGTTGGAATTATCGCAAAGCGCCTGTGCGGCAAGGCGCACGACATCTTCCGGCCCATCGCTGTCCGGCGCCCCCTGGCCGAGATTGAGGGCATCGAAGCGGCGGGCCAGCAGGTTCATCTCTTCAAAGATGCTGGTGCCATAGGCGGAAAGGACGGAATTAAAAGTTTTCATCAAATCCAGGCGGGTGGTTGAAGACGGGTCGGTTCTAACATGACCGGATGATACGGAATAGAGGGAGGTGGGGCTTGCGGCAGGCGAACGCATGTTGCATATTTCGCCGCCTTCAAGATCCGGTTGCCCGAGGCAAGGCAGCCCAACCAAACCCGGAGTCCCCATGGTTACTTTTGCCACCCGCATGTCCCGTCTTGGCACCGACAGCGCCTTTGAGGTGCTGGCCAGAGCCAAAGCCCTTGAAGCCCAGGGACGCAAGATCATCCACATGGGGATCGGCCAGCCCGATTTCCCGACCCCGGCCCATATTGTCGAAGCCGCCTGCAAAGCCTTGCGGGACGGCCATCACGGCTATACCCCGGCCGGCGGCATCCCCGAGCTCAGAGCAGCGGTGGCCGACGACATCCATAAATACCGCGGCGTCGAGGTCGATCCGGGCACAGTGCTGATCGCGCCCGGCGGCAAGTCGGTGATCTTTTACGTCTGCCTGATGTTCGGTGAAAAGGGGGCTGAAATCATTACCCCCGACCCCGGATTCCTGTCTTACGAATCGGCGATCTCGTTTAGCGGCGCGACAGCGGTTCCCCTCCATCTGCGCGAGGAAAACGGCTTTGCCTTCGACCCGGATGAACTTTTATCCCTGATTACCCCGAAAACCCGCCTGATTATCCTCAACAGCCCGGCCAATCCGACCGGCGGCGTCGTGCCGCGGGAAAAGATCGCGCGCCTGGCCGAGGGGCTGGCCGCCCACCCCCATGTGGCGATCCTGTCCGACGAGATTTACAGCCGCATGCTGTATGACGGCCATCAACACACCAGCCTGCTCGAATTCGAGGAAATCCGCGACCGGGTGATCCTCCTCGACGGATGGAGTAAGACCTATGCCATGACCGGCTGGCGCATCGCTTACGGGATTTTTCCCAAAAGCATGTATGACCATGCCGAACGCCTCGCCATCAACTGCCATTCCTGTATCAATACGGCGGCCCAATACGGCGGCCTGGCGGCCCTGACCGGTCCCCAGGACGAAACCGAGAAAATGGTCGCGGCTTTTGACGAGCGGCGTAAGTTCATTGTCGATGGCCTGAACGATATTCCGGGGTTTTCCTGCCTCGCGCCCGGCGGCGCCTTTTACGCCTTCGCCAACATCACCGGCACCGGCATGAGCGCCAAAATGATGGAGGAAAAGCTCCTCAACGAAGCCGGCGTGGCGACCGTGGCGGGGACCAGTTTCGGCGGTTTCGGCGAGGGCTATATCCGGTTTTCCTATGCCACCGGAAAAGAACAGATCGACGAGGCCTTAAAACAGATCCGGGCCTGCCTTTAGAGTAAGGAGAAAAAACCACCCTGCTCTATTCTTAAGCAGACAAGCGGCCTAAATTATGGGCAATGTGCATAATATTTAGTCATTCACAGGGGGGTTGGAGGGGCTATGCCCCCGATAATTAAGCCTAACCCTTTGACCTTGGCTAACCTTTATCATTTGGCATAGCCCATGCAGTAACACGCGCGTAAGATCACTTTGGATCTTCATCCATCCACACCACACGGGGCACAAGTCAGAGAAATGAAAAAAATCGAAGCGATTATCAAACCGTTCAAGCTCGATGAAGTGAAGGAAGCCCTTCACGATCTCGGCATGAAAGGGATGACTGTGACCGAAGCCAAGGGATTCGGCCGCCAAAAAGGCCATACCGAGCTTTACCGCGGGGCCGAATATGTGGTCGATTTTTTACCCAAGGTGAAGGTCGAAGTGGTGATCGAGGACGGGCTCGTCGAGCGGGCCATTGAGGCCATCCAGAAAGCCGCCCAGACCGGCCGCATCGGCGACGGCAAGATTTTTGTTTCCAGCGTCGAAGATGTGATAAGAATTCGCACCGGCGAACGGGGAGAGGAAGCCGTCTAGCCCGGCCCGCCGACCTAGCGGAATTTAAGCTTTAACCAATTTTTCCACAGCAAAACCGAAAGACGAGAAACCATGTCCGATGTGAAAAAAGTTCGTGAAATGATTCAGGAGAACGACGTTAAATACGTTGATCTTCGTTTCACCGATCCCCGGGGGAAATGGCAGCATACCGCCCAGACCGAAGACACCATGGACGAAGATGCCTTCGAGAACGGTATCATGTTCGACGGCTCATCGATCGCCGGCTGGAAGACCATCAACGAGTCCGACATGATCCTCAAGCCGGATCCGGAATCAGCCGTGCTCGACCCCTTCTCGGCCCAGCCCTCGCTGATCCTGTTCTGCGACGTGCTTGAGCCCTCCACCGGCCAGTCCTATGAGCGCGATCCGCGCTCGGTGGCGAAGAAGGCCGAGAATTACGTCAAAAGCTCGGGCGTCGGCGACACCGTTTTCTTCGGTCCCGAAGCTGAATTCTTCTGCTTTGACGACGTGCGTTTCGACGTTTCCATGAACCACACTTTCTATGAAATCGATTCCGAAGAAGGGCCGTATGTCAGCGGCAAGATCCTGCCCGAGGGCAATATCGGCCATCGCCCCGCCATCAAGGGCGGTTATTTCCCGGTGCCGCCGGTGGATTCAGCCGCCGATCTGCGCGCCGAAATGGTCACCGTAATGAACGAGATGGGCCTGCCGATGGAAAAGCACCATCACGAAGTGGCGCCGAGCCAGCACGAACTGGGGTTCAAATACAACACCCTGACCAGGGCCGCCGACCATTTGCAGATTTACAAATACGTCACCCACATGGTCGCCCACGCCTATGGCAAGACGGCCACCTTCATGCCCAAGCCGATCGCCGGCGATAACGGATCAGGCATGCATGTTCACCAGTCGATCTGGGGCAAAGGCAAGCCGCTGTTCGCCGGATCGGGCTATGCCGATCTCTCGGAAACGGCGCTTTACTATATCGGTGGCATTATCAAGCACGCCCGCGCCATCAACGCCTTTTCGAATGCCGCCACCAACAGCTACAAGCGGCTGATCCCCGGCTTTGAAGCCCCGGTGCTGCTCGCCTATTCGGCGCGTAACCGTTCAGCTTCCTGCCGTATCCCTTATGACACCAGCCCCAAGGGCAAGCGCGTCGAGGTGAGGTTCCCGGATGCCGCCGGCAATCCCTATCTGACCTTTGCCGCCATGCTGATGGCCGGCCTCGACGGTATCGCCAACAAGATCCATCCCGGAGACCCGATGGACAAGAACCTGTACGACCTGCCGCCCGAGGAACTCAAAGACGTGCCGACGGTCTGCGGCAGTCTGCGCCAGGCGCTCGAAGCGCTCGATGCCGACCGCGAGTTCCTGACCAAGGGCGACGTGTTCACCAACGACATGATCGAAGGGTACATGGAGCTTAAATGGGAAGAGGTGTACAATTTCGAGCACACCCCTCACCCGGTCGAATACCAGATGTATTACTCGGTCTAACGGGTCTTACACATCACGATCAAGGAAAACCCCTGCCTTCGGGCGGGGGTTTTTTTGTGCGCCGGATATCCCTGGCTTAAAGCTTTTGGGCGATAATGGCGATCTGCTCGCGCACCCAGTCGAAGAACGGGTGAACCCCGAGCTGGCCGTGCCACAGTAACACCATCGGCCTTGTGTTGCGCGGCAGGGGCAGAGGCCGCACCACGATATCGACCATCTCCGCATAGCGCTCACCGGCCCGTTTGGGCAGAGTCATGATGAGATTGCTCTTGGCGATGATCGTCGGCGCGACGTGAAACTGGGTCATGTTCACCACCACGTCGCGTTCCAGCCCCTCGCTTTCCAGCATGTGCTGAATGAAGTAAGAGCGACGCCCCTCCATCGGCGCCACTAGATGACGGCCGGACAGATAACGCTCCAAAGTCATCTCGCCCTTCGCCAACTCATGCCCCTTGCGGACGATACAGGCATATTCCTCGTCAAACAGATGCTGAACCCCGAAGCGCTTGGGCGCTTCCTCAAACGGGCCGATGACGAAATCGGTCTCACTGTTATCCAGGAGATCAAAGGCGTCTTCCCGCGCCAGGGGCCGACCGACCAGCTCAACGCCGGGCGCCTCTTTTTGTAAAACAGCGACCAGCTGAGGGAAAAACAGAGAGGTCGCGTAATCGGACAGGGCAAAGCGCAGGGAACGGGTTTCCCGCGCCGGACTGAATTCCCGGTCGCTCAACGCGGTTTCGATATTATTCATCGCCTGACGCACCGGCCCCGCCATATCCATCGCCCGGTGAGTCGGACGCATGCCCCTGGGGCCGCGGATAAACAACTCATCCCCGGTGAGATAGCGCAGGCGGTTGAGGGCGTTGCTGACCGCCGGTTGAGAGAGGCCGATCTTTTCACCGACACGGGTGACGTTGCGCTCGCGCATGAGCGCATCGAAGACAACAAGGAGGTTCAGATCGACGCCAGAGATATTCACCATATGAATTTATACCATATAAAAGATCAATTTCCATTATTTAACTTTCCTCCTTATGTTCACATCAACTGATCAACGCAATTCAGCGGGCAACGAGACGGATCAGCCTATTTCTCGCCCCGCCATGTTTGGATGAAAGGAATAATAAAATGACAAAAACCCTGAAAACCATGGCCTTGACCGTCCTCCTCGCAACCGCGGTTCTCGGCCAGACAGCCCAGGCCCAGACCCAGACCGTTCGCGGCCTGACCGGCTATACCCAGAGCGCCAAGGCGCCGTCCACCGGCGTCGAGACCGCCCAGGCGATCCGCGCCGCCAAGGCCCAGAGCGACTTTGGAACGCTGAGCTCGGTCAAGCGTCTGAGCAATAACAGCTTTGAGGTCGGCTATACCCGCACCAACGGCCAGAATGCCGTAATCGTTGTGGTCGCCGCCCAGGGCTAACGGTTTAGACAACCAAATTCTGCGCCTGGCTCTTCATCAGGCGCTGGATATGAAGCCGGAAACGGCTTCTCCTCCCCCCCCTTACCTCCCCGGTGCTTCGGCCCGGGGGGGTATTTTTTTGAGAATAATCAGGGCCGGCCCGCGGATTTGTCAGACCTCGATAGCGGTTTGACTGTCAGCGCCGGCGTGTTACACCGCCCCCATGCTCCGCATTGACACCCTCACCTATCGGATCGGCGCCCGGATTCTCCTCGATCAGGCATCGGCCACCATCAGCCCCGGCCACCGGGTCGGGCTGGTCGGCCGCAACGGCACCGGCAAGACGACATTGCTGCGCCTGATCACCGGCGAGCTTGAAACCGATAGCGGCCATGTCACGGTGCCGCCGCGCTGGGTTATCGGCGCCACCAGCCAGGAAGCGCCCGGCGGCGGACAAAGCCTGATCGAGACGGTTCTGGCCAGTGACAAAGAACTGGTGAGCCTTAACCAGGCGCTGGAATCCGGCCACGACCCCCACGGCATGGCTGAAATTCACGCCCGCCTGCGCGACAAGGAAGCCCATAGCGCCCCGGCGCGAGCCGCCCGCATTCTCGCCGGGCTCGGCTTTGACGAAGAAGCCCAGCAAAAACCCTGTGGCGAATTTTCCGGCGGCTGGCGGATGCGCGTCGCTCTCGCCGCCCTGCTGTTTACCCAGCCGGATTTACTGCTGCTCGATGAGCCGACCAATCATCTCGATCTGGAAGCGGCCATGTGGCTGGAGAGCTATCTTAAATCCTATCCCGGCACCATCCTGATCGTCAGCCATGACCGCGGATTGCTCAACCGGGTGGTCGATGAAATCCTCCATCTCGAAGACCAGAAACTGACCCTTTACAAGGGCGGCTATGACCGTTTCGAGCGCACGAGGCGCATGCAGCTTGAGCAGAATGCCAAGATGCGCGTCAAGCAGGACGCCCAGCGCGACCATATCCGCAAATTCGTCGAACGGTTCCGCTATAAGCCGACCAAGGCCAAACAGGCTCAGTCGCGCCTCAAGATGCTGGAAAAGATGGAGCCGATCCCCGAACGCCGGGACGGCAGCATCGTCACCTTTGGCTTTCCCGAACCGGCCTCTTTGTCGTCGCCCCTTTTCAGCATGGACGAGGTTGCCGTCGGCTATGACGACACGCCTGTTTTGAGCGATCTCAACCTGTCCCTGAATAACGACGACCGCATTGCGCTCATCGGCGCCAACGGCAACGGCAAATCGACCCTGATCCGCCTGCTGGCCGGCAAGCTGAAGCCGCTTACCGGCCGCGCCGTTAAATCCGGCAAGCTGCGCATCGGCTATTTCGCCCAGCATCAGGGGGAAGAGCTGGACCTTGGGGCAACGCCGCTGGTTGAAATGAAGCGCCGCCGCCCCAGAGAGACCGAGCAACAGGCGCGCTCGCAGTTGGGGCGTTTCGGTTTCGAGCAGCAAAAGGCCGAAACCATTGTGGGCAATCTGTCCGGCGGCGAAAAGGCGCGGCTCCTGTTCGCCCTGATGTCGGCCGACAAGCCCAATATCCTGCTGCTGGACGAGCCCACCAACCATCTCGATATCGCCTCGCGTCAGGCTTTGGTTCAGGCGGTCAACGCATTCGAGGGCGCGGTTGTTCTGGTCAGCCACGACCATCACCTGATCGAGGCCACCGCCGACCGCCTGTGGCTGGTCGAAGACGGCAAAGTTGCGCCTTACGAGGGCGATCTGGAAGATTACCGCAAGCAACTGATCGACCAGCGCCGGGGCAACGGCCGCAAGGAGAGCGACGGTAATGAGCGCCGCCCGAAGCTGGACAAAAAGGAATTGCGCCGCATCAAGGCCGAAAAACGCAAAACCCTGGCGCCGTTGAAGAACAAGCTCCACAAAGCGGAAAAACAGGTCCAGGAACTGGAAGCGCAAAAGAAAACGCTTTCAGAGACGCTGGCCGACCCGGAACTTTACGACGGGGAGAACGGCCAGTCGGTCGATCTGCAAAAGGAACTGGGCAACGTTGAAAAGGCGCTGGAGGTGGCGGAAGCGGAATGGGTCAGCCTCCACGACGAAATTGAACGGCTGGAAGCGGCGGAGGTGTGAGGGGTGCTTAGGGAGAAGCCGTGTCTCAAGGCTCCTTGCACAGGCCCAGACCAACTTCGATGATCGGGGCGAGGCTCATCTTCATCAGGGGTACCGCCGGATTGTCGCGGCGGATATCGTTGATCGGCAAGTAATTGCCGCCATCTGCCGCCATGACGTTATAGAGGCCGTAGGTCTTGCCGTCGGCGTGGAATAAAAGGGTGCCGGGATCAACACATTCCAGGGTGCCGCTGGCCACCGTGAAGGGCCATTTGTGGCCGTAATCCTTTTCTGAAATTTTGCCGCTGTCGGAACAGGCGGCAAGCCCAAGGCCGAGGCCGAAGATCAATGACACAGACAGGTTGCGGGCGCGGCGATTGCGGACGGACATGTCGACGATACTCCCCTTTGAAATGACGGAACGGCCGAGCAGAAGCCCATAATTACACAACATATAGGGGAAGTAAACCCCCCGCCCCCCCGCATATGCCTTGCGCGGCGTTAGGCGAAGCCTATAATGCCGCCCATGAGCGATGATCTGTTCAGTGCCGCGGCCAGTAAGGGCGTCAAAGGCCCGAAAGGCCCCAAATCCGCCGCCTCCAAGGGCGGCAGGACGGGCAAGAAAAAAGACAAATACACGGCCCATGACATCGAGGTTCTCGAGGGGCTTGAGCCGGTACGGCGGCGTCCCGGCATGTATATCGGCGGCACCGACGAGCGCGCCCTGCATCATCTGGTGGCCGAAGTGCTCGACAATTCCATGGACGAGGCGGTGGCCGGTCATGCCAGCCGCATCGATATAACTCTGGCTGGCGACAACACGGTGACCATCGGCGATAACGGCCGCGGCATTCCGGTCGATCCCCACCCCAAATTCAAGGACAAATCGGCGCTGGAAATTATTCTCACCACGCTTCACGCCGGGGGCAAGTTTTCGGACAAGGTGTACCACACCGCCGGCGGCCTGCATGGAGTCGGGGTATCGGTGGTCAACGCCCTGTCCGACAGCCTGACCGTCGAGGTGGCCCGGGACAAGCAATTATGGACCCAGAATTATTGCCGCGGCAAACCGACCGGCAAATTGAAAAAAGGCGGCAAGGCGAAGCGGCGCGGCACCATTATCCGTTTCCATCCCGACCCCGAAATATTCGGGCCGGACGCCCATTTCGTAGCTGAGCGCCTGTACCGCATGGCGCGGTCGAAAGCCTATCTCTATCGCGGGGTGGAAATTCGCTGGACCTGCGATCCCAAATTGCTCGAGGCTCCAAAGAAAAAGAAAAAGACGGAAGAAGAGGAAATTCCGGCCAAGGCGGTATTGCATTTCCCCGGGGGTTTAAGCGATTTTCTCGACACCACCATCGGCAAGCGGCCAATTGTGACGCCCGCGCCCTTTGCCGGCACCGCCAAGCTGGCGCGGGAATCCGGCACCGTTGAGTGGGCCATCACCTGGTTCGAGGATCAGGGCAACGGCGCTTTTCTTAACTCATACTGTAACACCGTGCCGACGCCTGAGGGCGGCAGCCACGAGTCCGGGTTCCGCAGCGCCCTGATCAAGGGGCTTAAAACCTATGGCGAGATGACCGGCAATAAAAAGGCGTCGAAGATCACCGGGGATGATGTGATGGCCGCGGCCTGCGGTCTGATGTCTGTGTTTATCCGCGATCCGCAATTCCAGGGCCAGACCAAGGAAAAGCTCAACATGCCGGATGCGGCGCGCCTTATCGAGGCGTCGGTGAAGGATCATTTCGACCACTGGCTGTCCGGCGACAAGGAAACCGCCACCGATCTTCTCGACTTTATCATCGAACGCGCCGAGGAAAGGATGCGCTCGCGCCAGGCCAAGGAGATGAACCGCAAGTCGGCGACCCGCAAGCTGCGCCTGCCCGGCAAGCTGTCGGATTGCACCCGCAAGACGCCCGACGACACCGAACTGTTTCTGGTTGAGGGCGATAGTGCGGGGGGATCGGCCAAGCAGGGACGCATTCGCGAAACCCAGGCGATTTTGCCCCTGCGCGGAAAGATACTCAACGTCGCCAACGCCACCGCCGACAAGATGAACGCCAACCAGGAATTGCGCGACCTGCAACAGGCCCTGGGCTGTGGCAGCGGCGCCCAGTTCGAGGAATCAAAACTGCGCTATGAGCGTATCATCATCATGACCGACGCCGATGTTGACGGCGCCCATATCGCCTCGCTGCTGATGACGTATTTCTATAAGGAAATGCCGGGGCTGATCGAGGGCGGGCATCTGTACCTGGCCATGCCGCCCCTTTATCGCATCTCTCAGGGAGACAAATCCGAATACGCCCGCGACGACGCCCATAAGGAAGAATTACTGAAAACCGTTTTCAAGGGGCGCGGTAAAATAGAGATCAGCCGCTTTAAGGGGCTTGGCGAAATGCCCGCCAAACAGTTGAAAGAAACCACCATGGACCCGGCCAAGCGCACCTTGTTGCGCGTCACCGTGCCCGACCGGGGGGATGAGAAACAGCGCCGCGCGGCGCGCTCGACCTCGAAACTGGTCGAGAGCCTGATGGGGAAAAAGCCGGAACTGCGCCTCGCCTATATTCAAGAAAACGCCAAGTTCGTCGGCGAGATCGACGTTTAGACCGGGATTTTTCCGGCTTCCGGCAGCGACACCCTGTGATGCCGGCCTATTTCTTCTTGATGGCGATCTTTTTGGCTTTTTGCGCCTTCTTGCCCTTGGGCAGGGTGACGGTCAACACGCCCTTGTTGAAATCGGCGGAGATTTTATTCCGGTCCAGGGTATCGGGCAGGCGGAACGAACGGGAAAACGATCCGTAACGGCGCTCGGAGAGATAGCTGTCGCCGTCACGCTCTTCTTTTTCTTCCGTTTTCTCGCCCTTGATATGGAGAATCCCGTCGTCGGAAAGAGAAATTTCCACATCCTTTTCATCCATGCCCGCCAATTCGGCGGTGATGCGGATCGCCTTGTCGGTTTCGGTAACATCGACGCTGGGGGCGATCCCCCGGGTGAGGCCCTCGAAATGGCGAAAAGGTTCGAGGTCAAAGGCGCCGCGGGTAAAGTTCGGCCAGCTGAAGCCGCTGGAAAAACGGTCAAAGAGGTGGTCGACCTCTTCGCGAAGCCCCTGCAACGAGCCGGCCACGGAAGGCGGCGCGGACTTTTCTTCCTTTTTTACCTGTGTCTTGGCCATGATCTGATCTCCCTGAAAAGTGGTCGATGAAAAAATTTTCAAAACAAATCGGAGAAGACTCAAATAAGCCGCGTCCGCCTTCTTTCAAGAGCCCGGAAAAAGCAGCCTCACCGCACCAACTTGCTCAGCTCCCTGAATTCTTCCGTACCCGCGGCCTTGAGCCATTCAAACAGCACCATTTCCGTGGAGACGATCTGGCAATCGTTATCACGCATACGGGCCAGAGCCAGATCACGGTTTTCACGCAAACGCGACGATACGGCGTCGGCGGCGACGAAACATTTAAATCCCTGGGATGCGAAATCGAAGGCACTCTGGAGCACACAGACATGGGCCTCAATGCCGGTCAACACCAGCTGGCGGCGGCCAAGGCCCCGCAGCCGGGCCATATAGGCGGGCTCTCCGGCGCAGGAAAAGGAGAGTTTCTCGACCACATCGCCGGCAGATGTGAGGGCGGCAAGATCTCCATTTGTCGGCCCCAGCCCCTTGGGATATTGCTCGGAAACCAGAATAGGCACGTCGAGGCGCGAAGCACCGCGCGTCAGGATTGAGGTATTGGCGAGGACGCCTTCTTGGTCATCCATGGCAGTGAGCAGCTTGTCCTGAATATCGATTACGAGAAGGCAGCTTTCTTGTGGGTTGAGCAACATTTGGCTCTTTTCCTCATATATAAGGCTGGGTTAGGGCGGGCATGGCCCCCCAAGATTAGCCAAAAGCGGGGCTTGAGAACAACAGCCCCGACACTAAATCACGACCAAAACGGTGCTAGCGATTGACACCAGGGGGTAAATCCCTCTAACTCTGCCGTGAAAAGCCCGGTTTACCCCCATCCCGAAAGGCTTTTTCCCATTTTCAGGGGGGACAAGAGTCACAATTTGCAGCTTAATTTCTTCCGTAATTTCCTCAGTCAGAAACCCGTTACATGACCTTTTCCGAGCTGGGCCTTGGGCCCGATCTCCTGCGCGCCATCGAAGACGCGGGCTATAACGAACCCACGCCAATCCAAGCCAAGGCCATCCCCATCGCGCTCATGGGCCGCGACATCCTCGGCTGTGCCCAGACCGGCACCGGCAAAACCGCCGGGTTCACCCTGCCGATGATCGAAATTCTTGCCGCCGGACGGGCCAAGGCCCGGATGCCGCGCTCGCTCATCATTGAGCCGACGCGCGAACTGGCGGCCCAGGTTTCCGAGAGTTTCGAAACCTATGGAAAATACCACAAACTCTCCAAGGCGCTTTTAATCGGCGGCACCTCGTTTACCGACCAGCAGAAAAAGCTCGAACGGGGCGTTGACGTGTTGATCGCCACCCCCGGCCGCCTGATCGATCTTTTCGAGCGCGGAAAAATTCTGCTTTCCGACGTTAAAATTCTGGTCATCGACGAAGCCGACCGGATGCTCGACATGGGTTTTATCCCCGATGTCGAGCGTATCGTGACGATACTGCCGAAAATCCGCCAGACCCTGTTTTTCTCCGCCACCATGGCCCCGGAAATCCGCCGCCTGTCCGACAAATTCCTGATGAATCCCAAGGAGATCAGCGTCGATCCCCCGGCATCGACGGCGACCACGGTGACCCATGCCATGGCAATGGTGAGCCGGCGGGACAAGCCGGCCGCCCTGCGCAAACTGATCGATGCGGAAGAGATCGACCAGGCGATTATCTTCTGTAACCGCAAAAGGGATATCGGCGATCTGGTCAAAGGCCTGAAATCCACCGGCCATTCGGTTGCCGAACTCCACGGCGATATGCCACAGCATTCACGCACGGTTACTTTGGAAGCCTTTCGCAACGGCGAGATCAAGTTGTTGGTCGCCAGTGACGTCGCGGCCCGCGGCATTGACGTCACCACCATTTCCCATGTCTTTAATTACGACGTGCCGTCGAGTGCGGAGGATTACGTCCATCGCATCGGCCGTACCGGCCGGGCGGGACGTGAAGGCCGCGCCTTTATGCTGGCAACATCCGCCGACGGCGATTACATCGCCGCCATTACCAAGCTCATCGGATCGGATATCACCACCATCGAAATTCCCGGCATTACCAAGGCCGAAATCGGCGGCGGTGACGATGCCGCCCCTGCCCGCCGCAACGGGTCCGGACGGGGCCGCTCTGGCCGGGGAGGGTCTGGACGCGGACGCAGGGACAAGAAATCCTCCGCCCCGTCTTCAGAGGCAAAAACCGGTGGGAAAGAGAACGGGCAAGAGAAAAGGGCTGAAAAATCAGACGATAAATCACCCAAAAAGCAGGAACAAAAGGCAAAGCCCCGGAATGAGCGCAAGGATTCCAAGCCTGCCGATCAAGGCAAAAAGCCCGCCCAGGGCCCAGTTGTCGGATTAGGCGACCACGTTCCCGCCTTCCTTCAGCAACCGGGCGAAAAAAACAAAGAATAATCAAGGCCCGGCGATCCGCGGCGCCACCCTGACCGCCGCCACAGCGGATCTGCCCACCCTGTCAGTCTTCCATCCCCGCCCCTGAAATATCGTATATCTTGTGTTTATGGTTAATATTGTGCATAAAAAATATGCCGTATATTTTGGATGAATTGACAAAGAAGTCCCTTTGGTGGCCAAAAGCAGGACTCGGCATAAATTCATGCGCAACGGAGCGAAAATATTTTCGACAGGCTTTGGCGACTTCAAAGGGTCTTTCGCCGTTGCTCTGATGGTCTTTTGCGTCTGCGCCCCCGGCCTGGCAAAACCCGGCCATGCCCAGACCACAGATCAATTCTATGAGGAGCCTGAGCGTGAAATTCAGGCTGAAAAAGAGGCCTTAAAGGCCGCCAAAGAGGCGGCGAAAACTGAGGCCGGCGATCTCGGCGCACCGATCAAATTCGCCGAAATCATCGCCAGCCCGGATGATATCGATCTCAATTTCCGTTACGCCCGCCAGCAGGTGGCGAAAGGAAACCTCAAGGGGGCGTCGGCAACCCTTGAGCGAATTCTGCTGATCAACCCCGATATCCCGGAAGTGCGGCTTTTTTATGCCATCGTGCTTTTCCGCCTCGACAATATCGACGAGGCGGAAACCGAGCTCGACAAAGTTGCCGAACTCGACCTTCCCGCCAGTGTGCGAACACAGGTTGACGGCTTTCTTGCCGAGATCGGCCAGCGGCGTCAATCCACCCGCTATACCGCCTCGATCAGCATGGGCTATCACTTTGATACCAACCGCAATGCCGCGCCCCAGGGCAAGAGCCAGCTCTTATTCGACAACGTCATTGCCGCCGAGACATCGGACAAGGACACCGGTGTGCTCAGTATCGGCAATGTTTCCTTCATCCACGATCTCGGCTTTCAGGACCGACATGAAATTTTCGGTTCTTTCACCTTTTATCAGGACCGCCAGCGGGATTTGAAGAATCTCAATATCCAGTCTTTTTCAGTGCTCGCCGGTGGGACGTACAGGACTCCCTGGGCCGATATTACGCTTTCGGGCGCCGGCAGCCATATGCGCCTGTCGGGACATACCTATCTCAGGCAGCTCACCGGACGCCTAAAGGTCGAGCATGAAGTCAATCCCCGCTTCAAAGTTTATCTTCAAGGCGAAAAAGGCTATCAGAAATTCGAGCCGGTCCCCGACAGCCAGGTCGCCCGGTTCCGCCGGGGACCGTTCTGGAACGTCACCGGGGGATTCAACTGGGCCATGACCCCGTCCCAGCAGCTTGCTCTCAGCGCCACCCATCAGAGAAAATTCGCTTACCAGCATTATTACGGCTATCGCCGTTATGAGGCGAATGCCAGCCATACGCTTCTTCTCGGCCGCGGCCAGTTCCTGATTACCAACCTCGTCCTCGGGCTCGATACCTATCAGCAAGCCGATACCTTTATTTCAAATACATTCCGCGTCGACCGGAACCTGCGGGCGCGTATGACCTATGGCGCGCCTTTGTCCTTTTTCAACGGCCAGATCACCGACAAACCCCTGCCCCTTGGCATCGGCGAACTCGTCCTGACCGTCACCGGCGAACATTACCGTTCCATATCCAACGTCCGCAATTACGACTACGAAAACCAGAAGATCCAGACTCTCCTGACCAAGACCTGGAATTTCTAGGAGGGGGAATATAGAGGGGAATTTAAAAGTGGAACGTTTCTTGCTCGTCTTAAAGCGTTCCGTAAAAACTGCTTAACTATCCGAGGCGTATATTTTTATCGTGTAAATACAATGCATTAGAAGGATGTTTTTTATTCGAAGGTTTTGTGAGCAAAGTCACTTCATGTTTGGCGGAACTTTCCATAATAACAACCATGATTAACGGGCCCCGTTCAGGCAAGTTGAATTGAGGAAAACAGAATGACCGGCAAAAAATACAAATCTGTATCGTTCACCGCCCTTCTTTGCGTTCTGACATATGTCGGGTCGACTCCCGCCTTTGCAGACGGAGAACAGGCCGGCGTAGCGGCGGCCGTGCGCGGCGAGGTACAGATCGTCTCGCTGGTCGATCAGGTCGGCCATCAAATTCAAAGCGGTGAGCCTATTTTCCTTGGCGACGAGATCAAAAGCGGGCCCCAATCCGGTCTGCAAATTCTGCTCATGGACGAGACCGTCTTTACCATCGGTCCGGAGAGCGCCCTGTCCATCGACAAATTCATCTATGATCCTTCAACCGGCGTCGGTTCGGTCAGCGCCGAGGTTGTTAAAGGCACTTTTCGTTTCATCACCGGCAAGGTGGCCCAGGAAAATCCCAGCGACATGGTCGTCAAACTGCCCAACGGGGTCATCGGCGTCCGCGGCACCATCGTCGCCGGGCGTGTTACGAGGAACGAGTCCATGGTCGTCCTACTTGGCCCCGGCCAGGATAACAACGCCAGTGCACGGATCGGCCGTATTGTCATTGAAGGCGGGGGGAACCAGGTAGAGATCACGCGACCGGGCTGGGGAACGACGATTTCCGGTACAAATGCGCCGACCTCACCGGCACAGATCCCGGCCAATAAAGTCGCCGCCCTGACCGGCTCGTTCAAAGCCCAGAAGACCAAGAAACAGGATGACGAGGATCAAGACAGAAACGGTAAAGACCAAAAAGACGGCAACCCCGAAACCGCAAAGAAAGACAACAGCAAACTCACCAATATGGGCAATCCCAACCACCAGGCCGGACAGGACAAGGCCGGAGCGATCAAATTCGCCGATGCGACGGAGAACTTTGCCGAGGTGACCGAAGAGGCCGACGATGAAGCAACGGAAGAAGTACAAACGTCAAGCGCGGCCGACACTTTCAAACTGCTCAATAACCGGACCTTCATCGGACAGATGTACCTGGTTAATACCGGTGTCTTCAACTGGACCGCGCAGGGCACCTTTACCCAGAACACCGGTGACCCGGATTGCCCCTGTGTCGGCACATCGACGGTCAAACTCGATGTTGATTTCGGCACCCGCACCTTTGGCGGTGGCAACTCAGGCATTAGCGTTGAGAGCACCAGTGCCCTCGGCAATATCTCTCAGAGCGCCTCAATCACAACCTTCAGCTACGACAATGATAGTGGGCTCGCTGCTGGTGACTTTAACAACCATCTCTCCGGCACCGATTCCCATTTTTTCAACGGGTCAACGGGAAAACTTCTCAACACCAACGGCGTGATCGCAAACGAGGCCGTCTTCGATATTCAATATGATGACGGCGGGGGCCTCACCGGCAGCGGTAAGGCAATCGATTCCACCCGTGAAGCAGGTCTTTCAGGCCCCTAAAAACCCCTTTTTACTGTTTCGTGCCGGGTATGGGAGAGCGATTACCCGACACGGGTGCGGTAGGACGATCCCCCTTACCGTACAACCGCGCGAGGATGGGCCTTCCATCTTCGCGCGGGCTCATTTAGCATCACTATATGCTGATGCGCTGGCTCCATATTCTGTTGCCCCTGGCCATTCTCGCCCTCGCCGTGACCCTGCGGTTGAGCGAGCCCACTGTCATTGTCAACATCCGGGCCGAAGTGTTCGATACCTTTCAACGTCTCCACCCCCGGGAATACAAGCCTGTTCCGGTGCGAATCGTCGATCTTGACGATGCTTCCCTGGAACGCCTCGGCCAGTGGCCCTGGCCCCGGACCCAGGTTGCCGAACTGGTGGCGCGGCTGACCGATATGGGGGCCGCCGCCATCGTCTTCGATATGGTGTTTTCCGAGCCCGACCGCACATCACCACGCAATATCGTCGAAATCTGGCCGGATATTCCCGAACTCGAGCAGATCAAGGCGGCGGCCGGTAAAATTCCCGATAATGACGAGATACTCGGCGCCACAATCGCTCAGTCGAACGTCACCACCGGGTTCGTACTGACCAACGGAGAGGTTACCCGCGAACCGGCGGTCAAGGGCACATTCGCCATGGCCGGTGACAACCCGACACCCTTCGTTCTTAACTTTAAGGGGACCGTCGTCAACCTGCCCGATATTGAAAAGGGCGCCACCGGCAATGGCAGCTTCAACATGGTCGCAGCACCCGACGGGATCGTGCGCCGGGTGCCCCTGCTGGTGCGTCTGGGCGACGTCTTTTACCCGACAATCGCTGCCGAGGCCCTGCGCACCGCCCAACGGGCCAAGACCTATATCGTCAAATCGTCCGGGGCCAGCGGTGAGGAAAGTTTCGGCGAGCAGACAGGGATAAACAATATCAAGGTCGGTAATTTTGTTATTCCCACAGACGCCAGGGGCAGCGTCTATGTCTATTATACGAAGGATGTGCCGGAGCGTTATGTACCCGCATGGGAAATATTCGATGGCAGCGCCGCACCAGAGATGATTGACGGTAATATCGTCTTTATCGGCACCAGCGCGTCGGGCCTGAAAGATCAGCGGCCGACACCGATGAACCCGGTCACCTCGGGCGTCGAAATTCACGTACAGGTGGTCGAGCAGGCCCTGACGGACACCTATCTCAAGCGCCCGGACTGGGCGACCGGGGCCGAAATCGTCTATCTGATCGTTCTCGGCCTGTTAATGATCTTCATTCTGCCCAAGTTCGGCGCCCTGATCTCGGCCATCATCGGCATTACCATTATCGGCTCTGCCATCGGCTTTTCCTGGTACGCCTTTTCAACCCTGCACTGGCTGATCGATCCAATTTTCCCGTCTCTGGTCGGGCTGATTATCTACATCGTCGAATCGCTGATCACCTATCTTCAGACAGAAGCGGAAAAGAACCAGGTGCGCGGCGCCTTTTCACACTATTTGTCCCCTGCCCTGGTCGAGCAACTGGCCGAAAACCCGGACCAGTTGCAACTCGGCGGCGAGGACCGCGATATGACTCTATTGTTCTGCGACATCCGCGGCTTTACCACCATTTCAGAACAGTTCGACGCCCAGGGCCTGACCAGCTTTATCAATCGTTTCCTGACCCCGATGACCAACATCATCCTGACCCGGGGCGGCACCGTCGATAAATACATGGGTGACGCCATCATGGCTTTCTGGAATGCGCCGATTTTAGACCCGGATCATCCCCGCCATGGCGCCCAGACGGCGATTGAGATGATTGACACGCTTGAAGAGCTGAATATCGAATGGAAGCAACAGGCGGACGAAGAAGGGCGAAAATATATCCCCGTTAAAATCGGCGTCGGCGTCAATTCCGGCCCTTGCTGTGTCGGTAATCTCGGGTCTGATCAGCGCTTTGATTATTCGGTGCTCGGCGATGACGTGAACCTCGCCTCCCGGCTGGAGGGACAGTCCAAGACCTATGGAGTCGATATTGTCATCGGCGAAAACACGCAAGTCCAGATCGACGATATGGCGACCCTTGAGCTCGACCTGATACAGGTTAAGGGGAAAACGGTGCCGGCGCGGATTTTTACCCTGCTCGGTGACGAGACATATAGTCAATCACCCTCTTTTCAATCACTTGTCAGCCGCCATAAATATTTCCTCGAAACCTACCGCAAGCAGGACTGGGAACTGGCATCTGATTTTCTGCAGCAATGCAGGGGACTGGACAAGGAAGAGAAACTGAGCCACCTCTATGACCTGTATACGGACCGCATCTCTCACTTCCAGAGCGACCCGCCCGGCGCCGATTGGGATGGCGTTTTTGTCGCCACCAGCAAATAACTTTTCATACACGCCTGGCGGGGATCGATAGACTTTCCGATCATTAGGCATTCAGTGTAGAAAAAGGGAAAAGCCCCAAAGTGGAAAAAGTAAAAATAGTGATTCTGGGCAGCGGTTTCGCCGGCATGTTCACGGCCAAATATCTCCGCAAATACGCGCCGAAGAATGTTGAAATTGAACTGGTCAACGAGACCAACTATTTCATTTTCCAGCCCCTTCTTCCCGAAGTCGCCGCCGGAAACATAACCGCCTCGGATGCCGTCTCTCCCCTACGCAGACTTTTGCCCGGCGTTCATATTCGTCAGGCCAAAGTCAGAGGCATCGACTTTTCGAATAAGACGGTTTCGGTTATCGACAACACCCAGCATATTCCCGTCGACCTGTCCTACGACCATCTCGTTCTCGCCCTTGGGCAGGCCGTTGACCTGACCCGCTTTCCCGGCGTGCAGGAACACGCGATGACAATGAAGACGCTGACCGACGCCTATCGCCTGCGCAACCATATTATCAATACCCTTGAGCTGGCCGATGTGACCCATGTGCCGACGTTGAAACGCAAGCTCCTGACTTACGTTATTGTCGGAGCGGGTTTCTCGGGAGTCGAAACGGTCGGTGAAATGAAGGACATGATCGACCGCACTTTGAAATATTACCCCAATATTGATCCACAAGAGATCCGCATCATACTGGTTGAATATGCGGATCGAATTCTCCAGGAGTTACCCGAAAAACTTTCCACTTACGCGGCCAGAAAACTTGAAAAGAGGGGAATTGAAGTCTGGCTTAACACGGCAACAAAGTCTGCCTCGGCCCGGATTGTCGAAATGGAGGACGGGCGGATTATCGAAACCGCCACTTTCGTCGCCACCATCGGCACGGCGCCCTCACCACTGGTCAAGGAACTCGGCCTTGATTTGAAATGGGGCAGGATCATCGTTGACGGCACCATGAAAGTGCCGGGCAAGGAAAACATCTGGGCAGTTGGTGACGCGGCCCTGATCCCCCTTGGCGACAAGCCGGCCAGTGAGGATGGAGATAAAGGTGAGGAACCCGCCTATGCGGCGCCGACGGCCCAGTTTGCCCAGAGAGAGGCGCAAACTCTTGCCCGCAATATCGTCGCCGATATAGGCGATCGTCCGTTAAAGAATTTTAATTTCAAACCGATGGGATCCTTTGCCTCAATCGGGCAGCACAAGGCGGTGGCGGTTCTTTTTGGAATCAAGCTTTCCGGCACAATTACCTGGCTTTTATGGCGCACGCTTTATCTCGGCATGTTGCCGGGCCTGTCCGCCAAGGTCCGGGTGATGATGAACTGGCTTCTCGATCATTTTTTCCCCCGCAGCACCGTTCAGGTGCAACAGGTCGAACGCCACTCCGTACGCAATGTACGCTTCAGTAAGGGCGACGTAGTGTTCCGCCCGGGGATGCTGGCTGATGGTTTTTACACCGTACTTTCCGGTTCATTCAGCCTTGATATCGAGAACCCGGAGGGCGGCGAAGCTTATCATCGAGTGCTGGGGCCGGGCGATCATTTCGGCGAACGGGTAATTTTCGAAGAAGATCTGCGCGTTGGCCTGGTAACGGCGAATGAGGATTCGTACTGTATGATGATCGAGAGCGAGGATTTTCTCCGCTTCGCCAGTTGCTTTAAATTTCTGGAAGATTATTTCAAGAACTATATCAACGGGTATTTCCCGGAGAATTTAAGGCCGAAATCAATGACCTGCCGGACCGGAAAGCCGGAATAACTGATTATACGAATAAGGCTTAACCGGCGAAATTTCGGAAATCCAGGTCTTTGAGAACCTTCGATTGACCGTATTCCTTGCCCGCAATATTCGTCCAGACGAGGCTTTCGGGCGCATCATAAAGCTGATCGCAATCCTTGCAGTAGGAAAGCTGATCGAAATCATTGTCATGGTGTAATTGACGCAGGTTTTCATATTCCGGGCCATTGACCACCTCGGCGATCGTCTGGGTGTCGAGATGGCCGAGAACGGCCTCGCTGTCCTGACCAAGGGTGAAACAGCAGGCCACAACCGCCCCTAAATGGCCATCAAGGCCACCAGCGCGAACGTAAAGATAGGGTGCGTTGGGTCGGCCACAACTGCGTTTTTCCAGGCCCGAGCGGCCATAGGGAATATCGGCGTAAACCCCCGACCAGTTGTGCATCATCCAGACTTCACCCTCAACGCCAGTGGGTTCGACCCAGTTCTTGATGTAATGGGCGGTTTCTTCCTCACGTTTTTCAGCATCGAGAATGAGATGATAAAGGGAAATCTCGGTATGGCCGCCAAGCTTTTCATTCAGTTCCCTGAAGCGACGCACGTTTTCACGCACCTCATCAAAAGCGTCCCGGCCCATCCATTTCTGATAGGTCTCACGGTCATAACCGATGGCGGAAACCCGCAAAGTATCGATTCCGGCCCGGATCAGGGATAAGCTCATTTCCTCATTTAGAAGAAAACCATTGGTGACAGAGATGCACCGAATGTTCTTTTCCTTGGCATAAGCAACGTAGCGATCCATGTCGCGGTTAAGCGTCGGCTCGCCGGATCCCTGAAGACTGACCACCTCAAGCCCGTATTGCAGGCCGTCGTCTATGATCTTCTTATACAGATCGATCGGCAATTTCTTGAGAAACGGCTTTTCCCGACCATCGGCCTGGGGGCACATGTTGCATTTGTAATTACAGCCACCGTTAATTTCGAGGGCGATCTGGCGGATTTTGATATCGTTCTTGAGGGGCATGAAATACGTCCGAAAGGTCGGGAAGAAGGGCCTTTTTCTATCACGCCCGAGAGATAAATCCGAGAAAACTTTTCGCCCGCCGATATGCCCGGAAAATAAGGGGATCGGGGCGTTTTAACCGCATTCCGCCCGGGCGATAAGGGTCATCCCCGCATCCTCCAAAACCGGGCCAATCCGGCAATCCGGCGCGAGGGGAAAAACAGCCTCAAGATCGAATTTCACCTGTGCCTGCCCCGAGGTGACAAGAAGAGGCCGGTTCCAGGGCCAGAGGAGGCCTTTTTCAGGGTCATCACTGATCCCGTCCAGAAACACCGTCCCGGCGTTTGGCAAAAATTTTATCCTGACCGAAGAGAGGGAGCTTTCTGCCAGTCCGCTTAACGCCACCCATTTCGATTCCCCCTTGGCAAGGGTCACATTCTGCTCACCCACCAATGCCCGGCCGGGAGGCATGGCGTATTTAATCAGCGTGATTTGGGCCGTTTCATCTAAAGCGCGAAACTTCAGATAGAGGGGGGCGGCAAGCGCCACGCCGTCGCCTTCAATGGCCAGGGGAACGCCTTCCTCAAGCGGGATGCCACTGCCATTTGTCAGGGCGAGAGCCGGGTTCTTGGCCGCGGCATAAGCCACACCCGCCGAGGGCCCGACCCAGCGGTCCTTGTCCGGGCGTCCCTCAAGGGCCGGCCAATAGACGGCCTTTCGCTCCAGAAGACCTGAAAGGAAAAAGGCGTTCATGATGTCGTTATCGACATAGATCACCGACTCATCGGCGCTCATAATCCGGCTGAGACGTTGAGGCTGGCCCTTATCCATCCACGGCTCAAAAATCGCCGTCAGGCGCGCCGCATCCGGCCGTTGCAACCTGGCCTTAAGATTAGGCGCAAGCTCGGCCACCGTCCCGGCGACAATAAGCACCACCACCCCAATCATCATCAATGCCGTCGCCAGAAGGGAAACCCCCTCGCCCGGCCTGACGGGAAGGTTATAAAATCCGGAGCGAAACACCGCCGCCGATGTTTTAAGAATGCTCGGTAAAAGCCAGAGCAATCCGGCCATGGCGCCGCCCAACAGGATATAGAACACAGGGATCCATACCCGGGTGAAGGCAACACCGGAATAATACCCCTGAAACTGTACTGCGCTGGCGGCAAGCGCTAATGCCATTGCCGCCAATGTGGCGACGAGAGGAGACCGGCGGGCCTGATCGGTCGCCGTCAAACCGACGAGAAAAAGAACGAAGACGATAAGGGTCCCCCCCAGACCCGGCAAAACGCCAATTCCGGCAAAAGAAAAAATAGATACCGAGGACGGAAGGGTGAGGATAGCCTGCCACCAGTTCGCCGCAACGAGGTAGAAAAACGAACGCCCCTCGGCGAGGGGATAGGACGGAATGGAAAACTGGGGAGCTGTAACGATGGCAGGCAAAACCCAGGGCAAGGCAAACACGGCAGCACCGAGAAAAACGATCAGCCAGTGGTGTTTTTTCCAGGGCCGCGGCAAAAATGCCAGATAGATAATAAGCGTAACCGCCGCATAAACCCGGCCCAAAGGATGAAGCCCGATCATCACCAGCATAGCCAGCGGCACAAACCATCCCATTCGCTCACGAAATCCGGTCAGTAACGCCCAGACCACCATCGCAACGCCCAAAGCCGCATTGCTGGGATAGGGAAAAACCGTGGCGTGAACCGACATGACGAGGATTGCCAGAGCCGCCGCCAGCGGTCCCCATAGGGCACGCAGCCAAAATGCCATCCCCAGAACAAAAACAATGATAGTTGCCAGTTCGACCCGTTGGGCAGCCGACGTCCAGGACAGCCCATTTTCGTAAAGACCAAAAAGGGACAGGGAATAGAGCGGATGATAGACCGAGAAAAGCCGCTGGGAGATGGCAACCCGGTGGGATTCCTGATGGAATTTTCCACCCTCAAGGGAAACCTTTCCCGTCTGCAGCGGATCAAGTTGCCCGCGCAAATGCTCCAGGGCCGGACAGTCCTGTAATGGACAGGCATCAAACTGGGCGGCTTTTAGAATATAGTCCATGCGGTCGTTCGAAGGCGTATCGGCAAAGCCGTAACCGGGGCTATAGACGTTCAGAATCTGTGAAACCAGAAAGACAGAAAGGGCGAGAAAAAACCACAATCCGGCCCAAAGCGACCTTTGGCCGGTCGCGCCTTCCTTAAAAAAAGTCAGAAAACGATCGAGAATCCGTTCCATGTCAGGAGATTATTCCCCGTGTGAAGTATTGAACAGAGCGCACCATAAACCAGAGAACAGGCATTGTCCCACCCTATCCGGCCATTTCCAGAAGCGGCGTCAGGTCGGGCTTACTGTCGGCAAGAAGCTTGTCCTTAAGGGATCCGAGGGCAGGATCGTCGAAAGCGGAATCTTCCAAAGCCGCGGCAAAACGTTCTTTGAAATCCGCGGCGGCGGGGTTTACAAAAACCGGCCCATAACCGTGGGCCAGGGAAACCTGGCCGAATTCCGCGTAATGAGAATCCGGGTAATCACTGCAATCGATCATCTTTCCGGGAAAACAGGAAAACATGATGTTAGTGGGATTATCGCAGATCGCCCGCCGGGACAGGGCGATCAGAACTTCCGGGTGGATAAAGGATATGCGGGCGCGTTTCGGCCCGACAGCCTCGATCGCCGCCTTGATATGGACGGCATCGACAGCCAGGGGGTGGGGCCGGATAAGAACCAGAGCATTGGGGCGAAGAGCGCACAAGGTTTTCAGGCAGAGCGTAAAAGTCTCTTCAACCGATTGCGGAGAGCGTAAATTTACAGAGCTGAACGGCTTGGCGGCAAAGAAACAATAAATTTCGGTGTCCGCTGGAATGCCCTCTTTCTCAAGATCGCGGCGGGAGGCAGCCACCTCTTCATCGATCAACTTCCGCCAGCGGGGAAGAAAATGTGGGAGGCCGATAGCCTGCCAGGGAACGTTATCGATCCGCCCGTAACGGCCGCTGAGGGACACATTTTCTTTCTGCTCGTGATGAAAATAAATCAGACCGTCAATATCGCGCCCGATAAGGCGATTGAGAAACGAGCTTTGATGCTGGGCCGGCTTTTCCCGATTCTGCCAGACGATGTGATGGACCACATCCGGGCTGCGATTTTTCCAAAGCAGGAAAGCCGATCCCCCACGCAGACGGGACAACCCATAGAACAGGTTGTACGGCATCTGGGAAAATGGCCTTGCCTGAAAAAGGAGAGGCCTGGAACGGCGAACGATCATCAGGGAAAGGGAAAGCAGGCCTATAAGTCGCCGCAGGGTGCGTCCAAGAACACCCCCCGGCCCACTGCTGGAAAAACAATCGAGCCTGCCGCAACGAAGCAGCCCCGCCATCAAGGTCGGATTCTTTGCGATGATGTCGTAATTCTCTCTTGAGAACGTGACAAAGCGGATATCCCAATCCGGCCGGGCGGCTTTGATCTCCATCGCTACGGGTAAATAGGTGTCGAAATCGATCACTCTGGGCGAGAGAAAGAAAATAACCATCCGGCCCTTGCCGTCGCCAGGGCGGGGATCTTCGGAAAGTGTCGGAGCGCTCATGATATCGGTGTAAAATCGTCTGGATCGGCCAGCGCCCAGGCCTTGCTGAGAACATTATCGTCACAGCCTGCGAGCAATTCGCCGGCAGAAAGAAACTTGTGGGCGACGTCATAGGGCAGGGCCTGACCCTGACCATCACGCTTATAAAGCAGGGACGGTGTAAGCTGATCGGGGGTTTCAAGACCGAGCGAGGCAATGATCTGGTTGAAACTGGTGACCGTGTTCTGCTGATAATGACAGACCCGCCGGGCCTTGCCCCCAACCACCAACCCCTTGGCGCGTAAGGGGTCCTGAGTCGCCACCCCGACCGGGCAATTGTTGGTATGACAGCGCTTGGCCTGGATACACCCTAGGGCGAACATCATGCCACGGGCCGAATTACAGTAATCGGCCCCCAGCGCCATGGCGCGGGCCATGGTAAAACCGCTGGTGATTTTACCGCTGGCGCCGATCCTGATCATGTCACGCAGACCACAACCGACCAGAGCGTTATGAACGAAAATCAGGCCTTCGGTCAGCGGCGTGCCGACGCGGTCCTCGAATTCCAGAGGTGCGGCCCCGGTGCCGCCTTCGCTACCATCGACAATAATAAAGTCGGGATAAACCTCCATTTCGAGCATCGCCTTGCAGAGGGCGAGAAATTCCGACCTTCGGCCAATGCACAATTTAAATCCGGACGGCCTCCCCCCGGAAAGATTGCGTAATTCGTCGAGCCATTTAATCAGTCCCCGCGGCGTTGAAAAGGTTGTGTGATGGGAAGGTGAAACGCATTTCTCCCCCACCGGGACGCCGCGTATCCGGGCGATTTCCGGGGTTACCTTTGCGCCAGGCATAACCCCGCCGAGACCGGGCTTTGCCCCCTGGCTGAGCTTTATTGAGACGCATTTGACATTATCGACATTGACCTTGTCGGTGAACATTTCCGGGTCGAATTTTCCATCCTTTGTACGGCAACCGAAATAGGCCGTGCCGATTTCCCAGACGATATCGCCGCCGTTTTCAAGGTGGTAATCGGAAAGCCCCCCCTCGCCCGTATCATGGGCAAAGCCGCCCATCTTCGCACCCCTGTTAAGAGCGCGGATGGCGTTGGCGCTGAGCGCCCCGAAACTCATCGCCGAAACGTTCAAAAGCGCCATCTCATACGGACGTTTGCAGGCCGGGCCGCCAACCACGACACGGAACGGGTCGGCCGCCACTGGCAGGGGCGACATGGAATGGTTAAACCATTCATGGCCCTCGGCATAGAGATCAAGGTCTGTGCCATAGGGGGACTCTTCATGGGTATTCTTGGCGCGGGCATAAATCAGGCTGCGGTGCTCACGGTCAAAGGGCGTGCCGCCGATATCGCTTTCACCGAAATACTGACGGATTTCAGGCCTGATCCCCTCAAACAACCAGCGCATATGGGCGCTGACCGGATAATTGCGAAGCAAGCTGTGCCGGGGCTGGAATAAATCCCAGGCCCCGAGCAGGGCAAACGGCCCGGTGACAACAAGCGGCCAGAGAAAACCGCCGCCATGGATCAGATACAGAGCGAGGAACAAGGCCGAAAGCGCAAGGGCGAGAATAAATGGCAAATAGCGCATAAAGATTATTCCACTGTTGGCTAAAAACTAGATCAACACAGCCTTTTTGCAGGCGGCATGGGCTATTTCACGCGAAGTGATAACGCCCAGGATATCCACAGCCTCTCCACTCTCGGGTCGCTCGCTGACCAGCGCCGCATCGGCTTTGGCCGCCGCCATCGCCTTGAGAGTCTCAGCCATTCCCGTCAGCGGGGAGACAATAACATATGAAAGCCTGTGGCCGGACAGGAAAAGCCCCGTGACCGCCCCCTCGTGAACCTGCACAACCGGTGACGGGGCACCACCGTCTTTCCGCCCCTGCCCGGATTCTTCGCTTTTCTGAAAGTCGGTTTCCATAAGGTCGCAGGCTCGTTGGGCTGAATCCACGGCCGCCTCGAGGCCCTCCGGCACAACCTCGCCACGACGCAGGATTTTCAGCGTATAGATGCTCTCATTGGACAGCGCCTTACGCACGCCGTAGGCCGTGGCAACGGTGAGAATAACCGGCAGTACTGCATGATTGTCGCGGGTCATTTCCAGAATCATCGTAATCGCCGTTACCACAGCACCCGTGGTGCCGCCGATCATTCCCGCCATGCCGGCGACGGCAAAGGTCGCCGGCGACACCGGAAGTCCGGGAAAGGCGAAAAGCAGAAGATGCCCGATTGCAGCGCCCAGGCTAGCGCCCATGAAGAGGGAGGGCGAAAAGACACCGCCCGAAGCGCCCGACCCCAGGGTCAGGCAGGTAACCACCAGCTTTAAGGCGAAGAGCAGCAAGAGGAAATAAGGATCGGCGAGAGTGAGACGCAGAAGATCGTTGATCGTCGCATAGCCCAGACCCTGCAGGTAATAATGCCCGGCATATTGCTGCATCAGATAAATGATCAGGCCGACACCGAACATACCCAGGACATGACGGGTGTAATAGCCACCGGGCAGGGAATCGAACTTGTCCTCGGCCCAATAGATACCGCGGGTGAAAATAACGGCGACAAGCCCGATAAGCGCCCCGAAGGGAAGGAAAAGGACGAGAACCAGCGGCGAAATTTCATGGACGGGGGGGACCTGCAGGGCCGGAATATCGAAGGACGGCGACATGCCGAGCAGAAAGCGGCTGATATAGGTACCGGTGACCGTCGCGATTGCCACCGGCAGAATAGTTCTGGCGCTGATCGAAACCAGCAGCAGCTCAATGGCGAAGACAATCCCTCCCAGGGGGACGTTAAAGGTGGCGGCAATCCCCGCCCCGGCCCCCGCCGCGATGAGCAGGTTGCGTTGATGGGTCGGCATCGACGCCACTTGCCCCAGGGTCGAGCCGAAGGCGGCGCCGATCTGAATGATCGGTCCTTCGCGGCCGACTGAACCGCCACTGCCGATGGAGAGCGCCGAAGCGAGGGATTTAACCACCGCGACCACCGGACGGATTCGCCCTTGCTTGAAATAGATCGCGTCCATTACCTCGGGAACGCCGTGGCCCTTGGCCTCGGGGGCGAAATTCTTAACCAGCCAGACAACCCCCAGGGCGCCGATAACCGGCACCAGGATAATACCGACCCCCCAGGGACTTGCCGGGGTGTGGATATTGGCGTCGTAGATAAAAGAAAATTCGCCGAGAAACAGGAAATTATGGATAAGGCCGATAAGAAGGCGGAAAAGCCAGGCCCCAACCCCGCTTACCCCGCCAACGAGAACGGCAAAAAGGCAGATCGGGAGCCAGCCAAGCTCCCGCCCCTCATTATTATCTGATATCCCCCCGACCATAACGGCGATATTAATGCATATCTTCCTCTCTGGAGAGGGAAAAGAGCGATCAGGGTTATTGACGCATCAATAGCGCCGTGCCACCGTCACTTTGCTTACATGTCTGCTTCCAGAACGTCCAACAGGGGGATATTTCATGGCCGTTCGCCGTTACCGCCGCCATAGCCGCTTTCTGCATCAAATCGTCTTGCCCGCCCTCACCCTGCTGCTTGTCGCTGCCTGCGGCCCCAAGGCCCCGCTGGACGCGACCAGCGCCCCCCCATCGGCGGAGGGAGAGCCGGACAAGCCGACTTTTGGTCAGTTTTCAGACGTTCCCATCCCCACCTCTTCCGAGATGGATTTGGAGAGAACCTTTATTCTCGGCGCCCAGGACGGCTGGATCGGGCGGCTTTCCTTTTCAAGCAATCATTCGACCACCGAAATATTCGATTTCTATCGCAATGAACTGCCAAAATTCGGCTGGCAGGAAATCGCCCTTGTGCGTTCTGAAATCAGTATCCTGACCTATAGCCAGGGCGAGCGGATCACCACCATCCAGATCAAGCCCTCGACCCTGATCGGTTCCAGCGTCGATATGGTGGTTTCACCGCGGGGAGCCGAGACCCCAACCCTGTCCCCAGAGCCTCTGCCGAGCGAAGCCGGGCCAGGCGAGCCGGCACTCTAGGCACGAGCGCCCTACCCCTCCTCCACAGGGTTATCCGGCAGCCGGTTTATTGCCGGCATTTAAGATTTTCTTCAGAATTTTAGTTTATAAACATTCCAGTTAACCTTGGGCGTATATACCAGGCGATGAAACCAGCCCGATGGTCAAGAGTATCGAAAGAAGGTGGGAATGGGTGAAAACAGGCAAATGCCAGGGCCTCTGGATCATAGAAACGGCGTCGTTCTGATCATTGAAGACGACCGGATGAACATGATTCTTTTGCGCGACGTCCTCAACGCCCATGGAATTGCCACTATCGAGACCGCTGACGGCGAAAGGGGGCTTGAGATCGCCCGCATCCACCAGCCGGCGCTGGTTATCATGGATATTGAGCTTGAAAGACTCTCCGGGATCGCCCTCACCCAGCGGATGAAAATGGATTCTTCCATGCGCGCCATTCCGGTCATCGCAACCTCGGCCCATGCCCCGGAATTTTTCGAAAAAGCCTCTCTGGAAGCCGGTTGCGCGGAGTTTATTTCCAAACCGATCAACGTCCACGATTTTGTCAGGTTGGTAAGCACCTATCTTGGAATCGGCGGGGAAGAGGCCGCGCCGCCTCAATCGGCAAGCTCGATTAACTAAGCGCTCAAACGCGCCGATATCTTCCCGGTGCTTATCCGATGCAAATTCTTAACCCCGACATTTTAGATGCCGTGGCACCTGCCTGATTTCTCGACTCAGAGGAGGAACCAGGCGGCAAGGCCGAGGAAAGACAGGAAACCGACGACATCGGTGATGGTTGTCAGAAAAGTGCCCGAGGCGATGGCGGGATCGATACGCAGACGATCCAAAATCAGCGGAATACCCATGCCGGAAAGCCCGGCGACGATGATATTGATGATCATGGCGGCGGCAATGATAAAGCCGATTTCCGGCCAGTCGAACCACCACCAGCAAACCAACCCGGTAATGCCGGCAAAAAGCAGGCCGTTGACCAGGCTGACGAGAAATTCCTTGCCAACGGATCGCCACGCATTCGCGGGATTGAGTTCTTTCATCGCCAGTGCCCGCACGGCGATGGTCAGGGTCTGGGTGCCCGCATTACCGCCCATGGAGGCGACAATCGGCATCAGAACCGCCAATGCGACGATCCTTGAGATTGTGCTCTCAAACTGGAAAATCACCAGGGAAGCGAGAAAGGCGGTGACCAGATTAACCAGCAGCCAGGTGAACCTGGAGCGGGTGGTATCGATAAACGCGGAATAAAAATCCTCTTCCTTGACGCCACCCAGGCGCATGATGTCTTCACCGGCCTCTTCATCAATAACATCGACCACATCATCAACGGTGATGACGCCGATGAGGCGTTTTTCGAGATCGATAACCGGGGCGGAGATAAGGTTGTGACGGCGGAAGAGGAGCGCCACTTCTTCCTGATCCATGTTCGCCTCGACCGGCTTTATCTGGGTTTCCATGAGGTCGGAGCCCCGAACCGAGCGTTCGGACCGCAAGACGCGGCTTAACGGCACGCTGCCGACGGGCTGATGTTTGGGATCGACGATAAAGATATCGTAGAAATCCTGGGGAAGATCTTTTTCTGAACGCAGAAAATCTATGATCTCGCCGACGGTCCAGCTTTCCGACACGGAAACCAGTTCGCGCTGCATAAGGCGTCCGGCGCTTTCGTCGGGATAGGAAAGACTGTCTTCGATGATGACCCGCTCTTCTGCTGGAATCTCCTGAAGAATCTGTTGCTGGACATCTTCGTGAAGGTCTTCGATGACCTCCACCGCATCATCGGATTCCAATTCTGAGATCGCCGCCGCCACCTCTTCGGTACTGAGGCGCTCAACAACCTGTTCACGGACGGTTTCATCGAGCTCGGCAAGGACTTCCGGGTTGAGAGAGCTGTGCAATAGATCAATAAGCTCATTGCGGTGCTCAACGCTGAGATGTTCGAGAAGATCGGCGGTATCGGCGCTGGTCAGCGCCCGCACCACATCGAAGACGCCGTTGGGATCGTTGGCGTCCAGGGACTCGGCGACCAGACGCACCCGCTCTGGACTGAGAACCAGAAAATCCTCGGCCGTGACGGCCCCGGCTGTGACAGTCTCGGCTGTAACAGTCTCGGGCGGCGTATCGTTTTGTTGCGTTTTATCGGAAGCCGTCATGACGCCCCCCCTCCCCCAAGGATTAACCGGGAGGTATTTCCAGATTGAAGACGCTGGATTATCCTTGCTTAACCCAGATGAAACAAGACCCGCGCGATAAATCGGCGGGCCTAAGGGATTTTGGTGCGGTCGAGAAGACTCGAACTTCCACGGACTTGCGTCCACAGCGACCTCAACGCTGCGCGTCTACCAGTTCCGCCACGACCGCACTAAATCCCTTGCTAAATCAGCAAGAGATGCGGGAAATAGCAAATGTTGGGCTCCGGTTCAAGCAGTGATAAGGCCAAATGACCGGAAATAGCGAAAATAGGTGAAATAGACGTGGAATGGCGCATCGAAACCTCTCTGGTGGGATATCCCGAGGCCATCAGGCAAATGGAAGAACGGGTTGCCGACATCCGTAACGGCCGTGCAGACGAGCTGGTCTGGCTGCTTGAACACCCCCCTTTGTACAGCGCCGGCACCAGTGCCGAGGAAAGCGATCTGCTCGACCCGGAGCTGTTGCCGGTTTTTAAGACCGGGCGCGGCGGACAATACACCTATCACGGGCCGGGCCAGCGCATCGCCTATGTGATGGTCGATCTGAAACGCCGCGGCGGCGATATCCACAAATTCGTCGCCTCCCTGGAGGAATGGATCATCATCACGCTGGGCCAGTTCGGGATCAGCGGTGAGCGGCGGGCCGGGCGGGTCGGCATCTGGGTAAGCCGAAAGCCGGAAACCGGAAAACCAGGGCGGGAAGACAAGATTGCCGCCATCGGCGTGCGGGTTCGCCGCGGCGTCACCTATCATGGGATTTCGATAAACCTCAACCCCGATCTTGGCCATTACCGGGGGATCGTTCCCTGCGGCATTTCCGAGCATGGCGTAACGTCGCTGGGCGATCTTGGGCGCCAGATTTCAATGGCCCAACTGGACGAAGCCCTGCAAAAGAGTTTTGAAGAAATTTTCAAGCAAGATGATCAGAAGGAATAAGAGTCTAGGCGGTGGGGCGCTGTTCGAACCCCTGGCCGATCCCGTCTAAATCAACCTCACAATAATCGAGCTCCCTCACCCGGCTCAGGGGCGGGCCCTGCCAGCAAAGCGTAAGCATATCCATGACTTGAGAATCCGGGCCGGCGAAAATGGCCTCTACCGTGCCGTCGTGGCGATTGCGCACCCAGCCGCGAAGGCCACGCATTTTCGCCTGATCCATCGTCCAGGCACGAAAGAAAACGCCCTGCACCCTTCCCTCGACAGTGACCCGGATCGCTTTTTCCCCCGCCACCGCCATGGAAGCCCCAATTTTATTCGAGGGTCAGAATCGACTGATCGACAACCAGACTTTCACCGGGCTCCGCCTCTATCGTCGCCACCACGCCATCGGCCACGGCGCGCAGGATATTTTCCATTTTCATCGCCTCGACAACGGCCAGTTCTTCACCGGCGCGCACTTCCTGACCAACTTCGACGGCAATAGAGACAAGAAGCCCCGGCATCGGGGAAAGCAGGAACTTGGAGAGATCCGGCGCCACCTTAACCGGCATCAGGTCGTTAAATTCGGCCCCCTGCTCGGTCAGGACGAGAACATCCGACTGGTTGCCGCCATGGAAAAGCCTGTAGCCGACGCCAAGGCGCTCGATCTGAACACAGACGGGCTGGCCGTTGAGGTTGGCCCGGAAATGATGCATGCCCGGCGTCCAGTCACTGCGCAAGGCATAGGGCTTGCCGTCAACATTGAAATCATAACCGTCTGTCTCGACGGTTATGGAAACCGGATAACGGTCATCCCCGATGACAACAACCCAATCGTCGGCGACGATCATTTCATGGCCCGGCATCTGGCCGCTGATACCGGCCTCGACCTCGACCACTCGGCGATGAATGAAGGACGCCACGGCAACCAGGAAATGCGGATCGTCGGGAGGCACGTCGGCGGGATGAAAGCCGTCGGGATATTCCTCGGCGATGAAATTGGTTGTGATCTCACCCTTGATGAATTTCGGGTGGCTCATCAAGGCGGCGAGAAAACTGATATTGTGGGAAACGCCACGGATAAAATACTCATCCAGGGCCGAACGCATCCGGCCGATGGCCTCGTTACGGTCGGCACCGCTGGTGACCAGCTTGGCGATCATCGGATCGTAGTACATGCTGATCTCGGCGCCTTCGAAAACCCCCGTATCGACACGGACGAGGCCGTGCAAATCGCCATCGGTTGCCGGCGGCTGATAGTGGCTGAGACGGCCGATCGAGGGGAGGAAATTGCGGAACGGGTCTTCGGCGTAAATACGCGACTCGATCGCCCATCCCGTAAGCTTGATATCCTTCTGGGTAAAGGCCAGCTTTTCCCCCGCCGCGACGAGAATCATCTGCTCGACAAGATCAAGCCCGGTAATCATTTCAGTAACCGGATGTTCGACCTGAAGCCTTGTGTTCATTTCAAGGAAGTAGAATCCCTTGTCGGCGCCGACAACGAATTCAACCGTGCCGGCGGAACGGTATTTGACCGCCTTGGCCAGCGCCACCGCCTGTTCACCCATGGCTTTGCGGGTTTTGGGATCGATAAAGGGAGACGGCGCTTCCTCAATAACCTTTTGATGGCGACGCTGTACAGAACATTCCCGCTCACCCAGATAGACGGTGTTGCCGTGAGAGTCGGCGAGCACCTGTATTTCGATATGGCGCGGTTGTTCGATGAATTTTTCAATGAATACCCGGTCGTCGCCAAAGCTCGACTTGGCCTCGTTGGTGGCCGAACGGAAACCGTCGCGGGCCTCGTCGTCGTTAAAGGCGACACGCATACCTTTGCCGCCGCCACCGGCGGACGCCTTGATCATCACCGGATAACCGATCTTGCCGGAGATCTTTACCGCCTCGTCGGCATCCTTGATGATGCCCATATGACCGGGAATGGTGGTGACCCCGGCCTCTGCGGCCAGCTTCTTTGAGGTGATCTTGTCGCCCATGGACGAGATGGCATGGGGACCAGGGCCGATAAAGGCAAACCCGGCCTTTTCCACCGCTTTGGCGAAATCGGCGTTCTCGGAGAGAAATCCATAACCGGGGTGAATTGCGTCAGCCCCGCATTCCTTCATTATTTTAAGAATCTTGTCGCCGAGGAGATAACTCTCGGCAGCCTGGGGCGGGCCTAGAACGAAATATTCGTCCGCCTCGCGCACATGGAGCGAATCCACATCGGCCTCCGAACAGACGGCGACGGTTTTGATCCCCATGCGCTTTGCTGTGCGAATAACCCGGCAGGCGATCTCGCCACGGTTGGCAATCAGTATTTTTGAAAACATGCCTGACTTCTGTTTGCTTTTAGCCATTTTTTCCCGTCAAAAATCTGTCAAATAAAGAGAGGGCTGCGCCGCTTCGCCTGCCCGAAACAGGCAGGCCCATTGATAAGGCAGCCCATGACTTCTTGCCACTAAAAACACACGGATTTGTCATCACAGCTGCTCTTTTCCTGAAACTGGAAGGGGGAGCATCACAACAATAGGAATTGATACCCAAAAAGCAAATGTTTGAGATAGAGCAAGGCATGAAAGCGGAATTACGCTATCATAAGCACTGGAAACCGACCGTCTTTTGCTTCCCCCAATTTTTGGCATATCGGGGAGAACCGACATGAAAAGACCGGCAATCCTGTTTGCATCGCTCCTGATTTCACTCATGACCCTGGGCCCCGCCTGGGCCAGCGACGGTTGCCTTGAGCTGACGAAAGCCGCCATGGACGGCAATACCCAGCGGGCAAAACAAATCATCGCCTCGGGAGTCAGCGTCAATTGCTCGTTTACCGACAGTCACGTGAACGAAGACAGTGGTGAGGTCTATACCCATACCTCAACCCCGCTCAATATCGCTGCAGGGGAAGGCTATCTCAATACCGTCCGCTTCCTCTTAAGCCAGGGCGCCAACGTCAATATGAGGGACGGCGACGGCCACACCCCCCTCTACAATGTCGATGATCTGCTGTTTTTCCTCGAAATGATGTGGGCCGACGACGACGAGTTCGAAGAGGCGGAGGCCATATACCACCTGCTTAAACAGGCTGGCGGCGTGATGTAAGAATAAAGAAATCGGCGTTAGGGAAAAAAGTATGAAAATACTTCTTGTTCTGTTGCTGGCTGTTCTCGGGCTTGCCACCCCTCTCAAAGCCGGCGGGCTTGAAGATTATCACGAAGCCGGCCTCTACCTGATGGAACTCGATTTCTTTGACGAAGCACCCAACCGGAAAGAAGCCGATTGGCTGATCATGCTCTATTCCCGGGCCATCGAATCTGGTGAGCTGACCTATCACCAGCTCTCCGACGCCTATTATGACCGAGGCTGGGTTTTTGAAACCCAGGGAATGCGGGAAAGCGCTCTGAGCGACTATCGCAGGGTGGTCGCCCGCGGGCCTGCGCCCTTCAGCGACAAACCAAAATCCTGGGACCCTTACAAAGCGGTCATGGGCGATTTGGAACGGCTCGGGGTATCGCCCTGATGGCCTAAGGCGACTGCTGATCGGCGGGGGGCTCTCCCTGTTCAGGGGCCTCCCCCTCCTCTGCTTCGAGATCAGGCGTTTGAACTGTTCCGGCGGTGTTTTCTTGCACCCAATCGGCGGCGGCGGCGGCGGCCTGGGCGGCCTCTTCGGAGGTCATGGTTTGGGCAACCTCTTCAAGACGTTCAAAGGCCGCCTGATTGCCGTCGGCAGAGGCGAGAAAAAGCCATTTCATCGCTTCTAAGGGATCATAATTGTCGCGGTCTGGTCTGGATTTCCAGTTGCCGAGAAAATAAAATCCCCCCAAATCATAGCGCACTTCATAACCGCCATTCTCGAGCGCCTGAACGATCAGCATTTCGGATTTTTGGGAATCCTGTTCAACCCCATCGCCGAACATATGCATCATACCCAGATGAAATTTGGCGGCGGGATGATCAAAGGAGGCGGCAAGACTGAAAAGCCGGGCGGCCTCGTCAAAATTCTGCTCGATGCCCTCGCCATAGAGGTACTGGCGACCGAGGTAATAGATCCCCCCGAGATCGTAATTATCGGCGGCGAGCTGGAACCAGCGGACGGCCTCAAAGTCGTCCTGTTCGACGCCTTCGCCTTTCAGATAGAGCTTGCCGATTTCGGTCTCGGCCTGACTGGTATAGGCAAATTTAGTGAGGAACAGCCACTTCCCCATGGCCGCGTCATAGTCGCCATCTTCGTAATCCGACTGGGCGAGCATCAGTACAGTCACTTCGGTGGCGATCCAGAGAAAGATTACCCCGATGACAATTCCGAGAACAGCAAGCAGCCTGAGAAAGAATTTTTTCATGGCTCGACCCCTGTAGCCGGAATTCTACACCCCCCTGCGGCAGGGGACCAGAAGAACCGACGCAGGGGCGATACCCCCTAAAGCGGGATGTTAGAGTGCTTTTTCCAGGGATTTTCGACTTTCTTGTCCCGCAACATGGCCAACGAGCGGCAGATCCGCTTGCGGGTGTTGTGGGGCATGATGACGTCGTCAATAAACCCGCGCCGACCGGCGATGAACGGATTGGCGAATTTCACGCGGTACTCCTCGGTCCGCGCCTCGATCTTTTCAGGGTCGCCCAACTCGTCGCGGAAGATGATCTCAACAGCGCCTTTCGGCCCCATCACCGCGATTTCAGCGGTCGGCCAGGCATAGCTGACATCGCCACGAAGGTGCTTTGAGCTCATAACGTCATAAGCCCCGCCATAAGCCTTGCGGGTAATCACCGTAACCTTGGGCACCGTCGCCTCGGTAAAAGCAAACAGGAGCTTTGCCCCGTGTTTGATGATACCGCCATATTCCTGGGAGGTTCCGGGCAGGAATCCGGGAACATCGACGAAAGTGATGATGGGAATATTGAAGCAGTCACAAAAGCGGACGAAACGGGCCGCCTTACGGGATGAATTAATATCGAGACAACCAGCCAGAACCATCGGCTGATTGGCGACGACACCGACGGTCGAACCCTCCATCCGGCCGAAACCGGTGATGATATTGCCGGCGAAATCAGGCTGGACCTCAAAGAAATCACCATCATCGACGACCTTGAGGATCAATTCCTTCATATCATAGGGCTTGTTGGGATTGTCCGGGATCAACGTATCGAGGGACATTTCTACCCGGTCGGGCAAATCCTTGGTCTCGCGCACCGGCGGCGCTTCTGCATTATTGGCCGGCAAAAAGTCGATGAAACGGCGGGTCTGCAACAGCGCCTCGACATCGTTATCGAAGGCCAGATCTGCAACGCTGGACTTGCTGGTATGGGTCCCCGCGCCGCCCAGTTCCTCAAGGGTCACTTCCTCATGGGTCACGGTTTTCACCACATCGGGACCGGTGACGAACATGTAAGAGGTATCGCGCACCATGAACAGATAATCGGTCATCGCCGGGGAATAGACCGCACCTCCGGCACAGGGCCCCATGATTACCGAAATCTGGGGAATAACCCCCGAGGCCATCACATTACGCTGAAAAACCTCCGCATAACCGGCCAGTGAATCGACGCCTTCCTGGATACGGGCGCCGCCGGAATCGTTCAAGCCGATGACCGGTGCTCCGACATCCATCGCCCGATCCATGATCTTGGCGATTTTTTTGGCGTGGGCATCGGAAAGAGAGCCGCCGAAAACGGTGAAATCCTGGGAAAAGACAAAAACAAGGCGACCGTTGACGGTGCCATAGCCGGTCACCACGCCGTCGCCGGGGGTCGCCTGTTCGTCCATGCCGAACTCGTTACAGCGATGCTCGACGAACATATCCCATTCCTCGAACGAACCCGGATCGAGCAGAAGATCGATCCGCTCGCGGGCCGTCAACTTGCCCTTTTTGTGCTGGGAATCAACGCGACGCTGACCGCCACCGGCCCGAGCCCGTTCCCGTTTTTCTTCCAACTGACGGAGAATTTCCTGCATGTTCGCCCCTGAATGGTCTGTTCGATATGCCCCGAAAGGGGGCAAAACGCGGCATTTCCGCCGCCCAATGAAAGATGTGAAGGTTTACCCTATCCTAGCCCTGCCTGCAAAGACTCAAGAAGCGCTGATCGGCAATTATATCGTCCCGAAGGCTAGAACGCCGCTTTGAGGCCTCACTATCCTCGCCCCATTGCTCAATCTGATAGGATTCGTCGAGCTGAGAGAGCTCAAAGGCGTGCTCTGCCTCAATAAAACCTTCGGCCAGGGCCAGTCCGAGAATCAGGGAGCCACAGTCGGAAGCCGCGGAATGGAGGCCGGAAAGGGCCATATCGTCGAATTCTTCCAAAGCCTTGCGGAGATTACGCAAGGCAACGGAAGGCTGGGTGACGGGGGTTACCCCGGTTGTGACCAAAAGCGGCGCCTTGTAGCGGTGCGCCGCCCAGTCGAGAAGCGGCTGCCACAATTCATCCTGCCGTCTGACCAGTTCAGCAGGCTCTTCGGCGCGATAGCACAAGAGGTCGCTTTCACCGTAACGGACAAGCTCATCGACGATGGCATAGCGCCGCCCCGTAACCCGGTCGATAGCCGTCGCCGCCAGACGCATGAAAGGCATCCCTGCGGTATCGATTTCCTCGCCCTGGGCCGACCATTCCCCGGCAATGGCGACAGCAAGATTAAGGCCGGAAACGACCAGAGGGTTGCCGGCCGGGGTGCGGATCGGCTTATCGTCGAGGACGATTTGATACCCCCCGTCTATGACGGGATCGACATCTGCAATCTTATAGAAACGCTTCAATCAAAGAGTCCCTTCAACCCCTTGCCAAAGCCCTCCAGGGTTTTGCCGATGCCTTCGACTGTGCCCATTTCCTCTTTCGGCTGGGTTGGTGCTGTGGTCGCGCCCGTATTTGTGCCTGAAGGTGGCGGTGCGCTTTTGGTGGTTGTTTTGGCCGGCGCCTTGCCGCTGATCGCAGCGGCGCAAAGATTTTCTTTCGGGGCGCCGCCGCCACCGCCCAACAGACCGCTGATCGCGCCAACCGGGTTGGTCACCGCGCCTGTTACCCCGCCGATGACGTCACCCGCGGCATGGGCGGCAAGCGCCCCCATATCGGGCAGCGCCGTCGGATGAGCCAGGGTGCCGCCGATACTGATCGGCACCACCAGCTTCATCAGGGCGACATCCCTGGTTTCCGGCGTTATCGTCATGTTGATCTTCTCGGAACCGAGATTGATCGATCCCTTGCCGGTAATCGCCACATTGGAGGTATCGACCAGCAGGGTCTTGCTGACCGCATTGCCGCCATTGATATCAAACCGGCTGACCGCGCAATTGAGTGCGTTATTGTCCTGTTTGCCCGCCCAGGGGGTGATGGACTTTAGAAGATCCGCCGACAGCAGCTTGAAATAGCTGTTCTTGATGGTGCCCTTACCGACGATGATCTGGGTCTTGCCCTGCAACCCGGCCATGATGGCGGCGACACTCGTTCCCTGTCCTTTAACGGAAATCGTCGAATCGAGCTTTCCGGTAACCGCATCCGACGCCTCCATTTCCTTGAGCAACTCGGCCATATCGAGCTGTTTCAGGTTGAGATTGAGGGCGAGAGACGCCTTGGCCTTGCTCGCGTTGAGGGTCAGATTGGCGTCGACATTGCCCCCGGCAAGCCCGGTCTTGAGGGGCTTGAGAGTTAATATCCCCTTGTTGAGAGAAAGATTGAGGTCAAAATTGGTCAGCGGAATCTTGCCCTTGGCGGCAAGGATCTTGTCCGCCTTAAGGGCAAGTTTGGCATTGGTGCCCCGCAGAGCCTCAAGGGGCAGGGGATCGGAAGGAAAAACCTTATTCCCATCGCCGGACGCCGCCTTATCCGGGGCGGCTTTACCGGCCTCCCCGCCCTTGTCGAAATCCTCAAGGTCGATAAGGGTCGATGTGAGATTGGCCACCACCGCAAGAGCCTTGCCGGTTTTAACCGTCACTTCTCCGCCGAGATTGCTGTTGCCGAGATTAAGGGCCAGATTACCGACTTTGTAGGTGCCCTTTGCCTCGCTAACCTGTGCCGAAATGCTGTAGGGGCCATAGGGCGGCAGTTTTGCCCCGGCAAGCTTGTCGAGACCGGACAAATTTTTGCCCTTTGCCGAAACCGCGACATTGAGGCCGGCGCCTTTCATCGCATCGGCAATGGTGCCATCGATGTTAATGTCGGCTCCTCCGGCGCTAAGCGCCGCCTTGATGGGAAAGGGTTTTCCACCCGCCGTCAGATCCTCGACCGAGCCGAGATCAAGGGCGAGGGTAAAGGCCTCACCGTTCAGGGAGCCCTCTCCTTTCAGGGAAAGCGGCGCCGTCAGGCTGCTCGCATCGAGGCTGACTTTGGAGAGGACAACTTTGGTTTCCTTGCCGGTTACCCCGTCGCGATAGGTCAACGCCGCATCCTCGATCACCGCTTCATTGATTACCGGCAGGGTGGCGGCGCCTTTGGCGTCTTTCGTCTCGTCTTTGGCCGGGGCCGGCGTGGCGGCGGCGAAGACCCAGTTCCCCTCGCCTTTCTTATTGGTCTCTAGCAGGATATCGGGAGACACCAGAACCAGACGATTAATCACCACATTGCCGCTAAAAAGCGGGATCAGGGCGACTTCCAGTTCCAGCTCCTTGATCGAGACCATGTCCGGGCGTGACCCCCAGGGGGCATTGGCCAGCTTCACATCATCAACCGTAAGCGCCGGCTCCAGTGTCAGGAGATCGAGTTTGAATTCTCCGGCGATTTTTAAATCCCGTCCGGTGGCGGCCTTTGCCTGTTCCTCAATGAGGCCGCGATACTGGCTGAAATCCACCGATTGAAGAATGACATAGCCGCCGATGACGATAACAACCACCAGAACGCCGAGCACTTTGAATACTGTCGAGAGACGCATCACCTAATCCTCCATGATCTCAAAAACCGCCGGGGGAAGTTGATCAAACCCGGAAAGCACGCTTGAAGCACCAGCGGCATGCAAATCCGCATCGTCATGATAGCCCCAGCCGACGCCGATGGCTGTGATGGCCGCATTTCTGGCCATTTCCATATCAAAAACTGTATCGCCGATCATCACCGTGTCAACCGGCTCAACGCCTGCCGCCTCAACCGCCCGCAAAAGCATGTCCGGATGGGGCTTTCCCAACCCCTGATCGGGGGTCTGAATGGAGATAAAACGATCCTCAAGCCCATGCATTTGAAGGGTTTTTAGGGTTCCGCGATGGGATTTACTGGTCGCGATGGCAAGCAGGAAACCGGCCCCTTGAAGGGCGTCGAGAGCCTCAACCGCGCCCGGATAGAGGGGTTCGTCATGGTCGGGGCGGGCCCGTAAATCGTGAAAGGCGGTTTTATAGTGCTCGCAAAGCCCATGATGAAGGGCGTTCTCACCTTCCGGGTGCAGGATCGCCATGGCCTCAATAAGGGAAAGCCCGATGACCCGGCGGATCGCCGCTGGATCGGGAGGATTGAGGTCATGGGCCCGCCAGGCCGCGCTCATCGCCAGAATGATGGCTTCCAGACTATCGACAATGGTGCCGTCAAAATCAAAAACGACCAGACGCAAACGCCCGTCGCGGGCCGATGTTGCATCGGCGGAGGCGGAAGAAATTCCGTTTTTCAGCATCGGGAGAGACTATCGAAGTGAGAGGCGTAAAACTACAGAATAAACACAGGAAAATCATCATCGAGGGATTTCTCAGGTAAGGCTATTTACGGCTTGCCGGTTGACCGGGGCCTTATGCCTCGGCTAGGGAGAAGGCATGGAATCGGAGGGGGAAAACAGCCAAATGCCCGAAAAGCCCATTCAGCGCCGGCCTTATCAGATGGCCGGGCTGATCGGCGGCCTTTTGGTCTTTGCCGCCGCCCTGATGATGGGGCCGCCGGGCGATATGCCGATGGCGGCCTGGCATGTGGCCTCTATCGCCGCCCTGATGGCCATATGGTGGATCACCGAGGCGATCCCGATCTCGGCGACCTCTTTTCTGCCCTTGGCCCTTTTTCCCCTGCTCGGCGTTGCCTCGATCAAGGATGCCGCCACCCCTTACGCCAATCCGATCATCTTTCTCTTTCTCGGCGGCTTTATGATCGCCGCGGCGATGGAGAAATGGCAATTGCACCGGCGCATCGCCCTGACCATCCTCACCCTCGTCGGCACCAGGCCCGATGCCCTGATCGGCGGCTTTATGATCGCCACCGCAGGTTTGAGCATGTGGGTATCGAACACCGCCACCACCATCATGATGCTGCCCATCGGCCTGTCGGTGATCGCCCTGGTCAACGAGCGCGAGGGCGTCATTGGTGAAAGTGGCGGGAACAAGGGGGCGGACGGGACCAATCCGTTTTCCATCGCCCTGCTGCTCTCGATCGCCTATGCAGCCACCATCGGCGGGCTCGGCACATTGATCGGCACCGTGCCCAACGCCCTTTTCGCTGGCTATATGAATGAGGAATACGGGCTCGAGATCGGCTTTGCCCAATGGATGCTGGTCGGCGTGCCCGTGGCCCTGGTTATGCTCGCCTTTACCTGGTGGGTGTTGACCAGGCTTGCCTTTTCCCTCGGGGATAAGAAAATGGATCGGGTGGAGGCGGTTATCAAGGCGGAGCTCGACGCCATGGGGCCGATCTCACGGGGTGAAAAACTGACCGCACTTGTTTTCACCTGTGTCGCCATCACCTGGATCACCCGGCCGTTAATCGGGAAAGTTTTCCCCGGCCTTGGCCTCACCGATCCCGGCATCGCCATTATCGGGGCTCTGGCCCTTTTTCTGGTGCCGGTTGACTGGCGCCGCGGCATTTTTATTCTCGACCGGGAATGGGCGCGCAAACTGCCGTGGAACGTGATGATCCTGTTTGGCGGCGGCCTCAGCCTGGCCGCAGCCGTTACCGCCAGCGGGCTGGCCCTGTCCATCGGCGACATGCTCTCGGCTTTCGAGGAATGGCCGCAACTGGTTATCGTGGTGACGGTGATCGCCCTGGTGGTTTTCCTCACCGAACTGACCAGCAACACGGCGACGACAGTTGTCTTCCTGCCCCTGACCGCCGCCCTCGCCCTTCTCGTCGGCCTCAGCCCGGTTGATCTGATGGTGCCGGCGGTGCTCGCCGCCAGCTGCGCATTCATGATCCCCGTCGCGACACCGCCCAACGCCATTATCTTCGGCAGCGGCCTTCTCCATATTCCGCAAATGGCGCGGGCCGGATTCGCAATCAATCTCGGCGCCATAATGGTGATTACGGTTGCGGCGTATAGTCTGGTGGGATGGGTGTTCGGTTAAAGCTCCACCTCTACCCCGGCGAAGGGGTCGCCGTCGTCTTCCAGCGGCAGGCCGAAGAGTTTCCATGTCGCCACCATGTGGTCGGGCAAGGGGGCCGTCACCCTAATTTCTTTATTCTTGCCAAGGGGCAAAACAATCTCGCGGGCGTGGAGATGAAGCTGGGGTGGGATGTCTTCACCATCAAGGAATGAGTCCCGGCCGCCATATTTACCGTCCCCCTGGATAGGCACGCCGATCTCGGTGCAATGAACCCGCAATTGATGGGTGCGCCCGGTAATCGGCCACAGGGCCAGCCACGCCGCCTTGCGGCCGACGGTGTCAACAGTGGCGTACAAGGTTACGGCCTTGCGCGCATCTTTGGTCCCGGTCGCCACCCGCTCACCGCCATGGCCGCGTTTCTTCGACAAGGCCAGATCGATGCGGCCTTTTTCAGGACGCGGCACGCCGATGACAAACGCCCAGTAAATCTTGCGGGTTTCATGGCGGCGGAAAATTTCGGCCATGCGGGCGGCCGAATTTACATTGCGGGCCAGAACCAGAACGCCGGAGGTATCCTTATCCAAACGGTGAACCAGACGGGGCGGGACCGGTGCGCCGAATTTAAGCGCCTCCAGCATGCCGTCGAGATGCCGGGTGATCTTGGTGCCGCCCTGAACCGCGAGGCCCGCCGGTTTGTTGATGACCAGAATGTCGTCGTCCTTGTAAAGAACCAATGCGCGCAATTTGTCGGCCTCTTCGCGGCCGATCCACTGGCGCTTGGGCGCACGGGGCGCCTTGTCTTCGTCGCTTAACGGGGGAATGCGAATGGTCTGTCCCGCCTCAAGGCGCAGCCCGGCCTTGGCGCGGCCGCCATCAACCCGCACCTCGCCCTTGCGCAGGGATTTTTCAAGACGGCCATGGGAAAGGCCGGGGAAGTGGCGCTTGAACCAACGGTCGAGGCGCAGCCCGTCTTCATCCGCCGATACCTCTTTATGGGAAACTTTCGACATGGTTGGCGATCAGTGAAAGAGGAAGCGGATTGCCATCATGCCGAAGGCAAGACCGCTGATGCCGAGCAGGACCGACACGGCGGCGTAACCGAGCGCCTGCACCGTCTGGCCCCGCTCGAGAAGGGCCAGGGTATCGAGGGAGAAGGCGGAAAAAGTCGTAAAGCTGCCGAGAAAGCCGACAACCAGCATCGCGCGCAACTCCCCGCCGATGGACCAGATTGTCGCCGAGACTTCAACCAGGACCCCGAGCAGGAAGGAGCCGAGGATATTGACGATAAAGGTGCCGAAGGGAAAGTTGAAACCGAATATATAGCCGGTCTGGACCATCACCAGATAACGGGCGACGGCGCCCAGCGCCCCGCCGGCGGCAATCGATAAAATGATATTCATGTCTCGCCCCCCTCACCGTCCGATGTATCGGGTCCGGTGTCTTTTTTTACCCCGGCGCGGAGCTTTTCCCAATAGGCAAGACGTTTACCGATTTCACGCTCAAAACCACGCTCAAGGGGGCGGTAAAGGTTTTGCCGCGCCATGCCGTCTGGAAAATAATTCTGGCCGGAAAAACCTTCCGGCGTATCGTGATCGTACTGGTAGCCCTTGCCGTAACCGATATCCTTCATCAGATCGGTCGGGGCATTGAGAATGTGTTTCGGCGGCATCAGCGAGCCGGTTTCCCTGGCGACACTCATGGCGGATTTAAATGCCTTATAGGCGGCATTGGATTTGGGCGCGGTAGCGAGATAAATCACGCAATGGGCGAGCGCCAGATCACCCTCTGGAGAACCGAGCCGCTCATAGGATTCCCAGGCCGCCAGGGACACAGGCAAGGCATCTGTATCGGCCAGACCGATATCTTCCGAAGCAAAACGAACCAGACGCCGGGCGATATATTTTGGGTCCTCGCCGCCGGTCAGCATCCGCGCCAGCCAGTAGAGGGCGGCGTCGGTATCGGAGCCGCGAAGCGATTTGTGCAAGGCGCTGATCAGATTGAAATGGCCTTCCTGGGATTTATCATAAAGCGGCGCGCGGCGCTGAACCGTTTCGACCAGCCCGGCGGTATCGAGTTCCTTCGCCCGGCCGTCGGGACCGGGGGGAAGGGCATAGAGTTCTTCGACCAAGTTGAGCAGATAACGTCCGTCGCCGTCGGCCATGGCCCGCAGGGCGGCCCGCGCATCGCCATCAAGGGGCAAGGGGCGACCTTCTATTTTCTCTGCCCTTTCAATGAGTTGCTCAAGGCCGGAATCGTCTAGACGGTTGAGGACCAGGACCTGACAGCGGGACAAAAGAGCGGCATTGAGTTCAAAGGAGGGATTTTCCGTCGTCGCCCCGACAAGGATCACCGTGCCGTTTTCAACAAAGGGCAGAAAGCCATCCTGCTGGGCCCGGTTGAAGCGGTGAATTTCATCGATAAAAAGAAGCGTTCCCTGACCCAGGTCACGACGTTTGAACGCCTCGTCGAAAACGCGCCGAAGGTCTGCAACGCCGGAAAACACCGCCGACATGGGCTCAAAATGAAGATCGCTGGTTTCGGCCATCAGCCGGGCGATGGTGGTCTTGCCGACACCCGGCGGCCCCCACAAAACAATCGAGGCGAGGCGACCCGAATTTTCCATGCGCCCAATCGGGCCTTCGGGTCCGAGTAGATGGTCCTGGCCGATCACCTCTCCAAGCGAGGCGGGTCGCAGGCGGTCCGCAAGGGGTCGCGGCGCCTGAGACTCGAAAAGTGTGGTCACTGCTTATATTCCTGGGTCAGGATTTTACCCCCCCGGTTGACCGAGAAAATAAATGACTGGGCGGGAGCGTCGAGCAGATTAGCCAGTTGTTTGGCCGATTTTATATCGATTGTATTGAGCTTGATGACAAGATCGCCGGGCCTGAACCCGAGGCGTTGGGCAGGGGCGCCGTTTTGGATTTGAGTGATCACGACGCCTTCCGCGAGATCATCAAGGCCAAGCTCAATGTTAAAGGCCGGCGAGAGATTAGCCACCGTTGCACCGGACAAAGGATGATTTCCACTGAGCGGGGTTATGTCACGGGGCGGAATTTCGGGCGGCGGCGCAAGGGGAAGTTTAAGATTCATATTGCCGCCATGGCGGATAATATCGAGAGACGCCACCCCCCCAACGGGCAGGGTGGCAATGCGAAAGCGCATGGATTCGAGATCAACCACTTCCCTGCCCTCAACGGCGATGATGACATCACCGACCTTCAGCCCCGCAACTTCGGCCGGGCCAAACCGGCGCACCTTGTTAACCAGAACACCAGCCGGACGCGAAAGCCCCATCGAAGCGGCAATATCGGCCGTGACTGCCTGACCCGAAGCGCCGATCCACGGACGGACGACCGGCCCGCCATTGGCGGCCCCGGCAATGACGGTTTTCAGCATATTGACCGGAATCGCAAATCCAAGCCCGTGAGAACCGCCGCTTTTGGTGAAGATCGCCGTATTTATCCCCACCAGACGGCCATTCATATCGACCAGAGCGCCGCCCGAATTACCGGGGTTAATGGCGGCGTCGGTCTGGATGAAAAAACGAAAGTCACTGACCCCCAGCGAGCTTCGCCCGGCAACAGCCGATACAATGCCGCTGGTAACGGTTTGGGTGAAACCAAAGGGATTGCCGATGGCCAGCACCAGATCGCCGACCTCCAGCATATCGGAATTGCCAAAGCTGATCGCCGGCAGAGGCTCGCCGCCGGTTTCAACCTTAAGCACGGCAAGATCAGTCTGCTTGTCGGTGCTGATGATCTCGGCTTTGAACTCACGGCGGTCGGCAAGAACGACCTTGATCTGGTCACTGCCCTTAATGACATGATAGCTGGTAACGATAAGACCGGCCTCGTCAACGATGACGCCGGAACCGAGAGAATTCTGGACCCGCTTTCGCTCAGGCCCCTGCATCTTGAACTTGTCACCGAAGAACTGGCGAAAAAACGGATCGTTGAAAAGAGGTGAAACCGCTTTTTCCGTGACCACCCGGCTGGTGTAGATATTGACCACCGATGGCGCGACCTTTTTTACAATCGGCGCGAATGAAAGAAGAATCTGCTGTTCGTTCTGAGGGGCGATCCGGCCGGATGGTTCGCTCGGGGCCGGCATCGGCACCGGGTCCGGATTTGTCCATTTCCCCGCATCGGCAAGACCAGGCAGGGTGAGAACAGCCAGAAAGATTACGCTGGCTAAGTAAACCGGCGTTGGCAGCCGCAAAAGGGGTAAAAACCTGTCGGATCCGGCCATCATCTACTCCGTCTGGAATTCCCTGCAAAGCTTGCAGGAAACTATATTACACGCGATTAAAAAAAGGGGCAGCCCTGTGCTGAGGCTGCCCCTTTTCAGAACTTGGTCCGGCAACGCGCCGGGGTACTGAAATCTTTATTCCGCGGGCGGAAGCTCCATCGATTCGAGCTCCTCGGCGTGGCGGGCCTTATCTTCCGCACCCTTGGCTTCCGCATCACGGTCAACCAGCTCAATAAAAGCCAGCGGCGCGCAATCGCCATAACGGAACCCTGCTTTTAGGACCCGCGTATAGCCACCGGGACGCGACTTGTAACGCTCGGCGATTGTGGTGAAGAGCTTGTTGACGATCTCGGGATCGCGGATCGTGGCTAGAGCCTGACGACGAGCATGGAGCGAACCGCGTTTGCCGAGGGTAATCAGCTTTTCAACAATCGGGCGCAGATCCTTCGCTTTGGGCAACGTCGTCTTGATCTGTTCATGATCGATCAGGGATGCGGCCATATTGGCAAACATCGCCTTACGGTGTTCACGGGTCCGGTTAAGTTTACGTCCGCTCATACGATGACGCATGACATGCTCCTTTTTTCATCAGGGCCTCGCACACGAAGCCGATTTCATTTCCTGCCGCCGCGATCGGTTGGATCATGTACGGCAAGGGTGGACCATTATGGTCCTGATCTTGAACCCTAGTAGGGTTCCTCAAGCTTTTTGGCCAGCTCCTCGATATTCTCGGGCGGCCAGTCGGGGATTTCCATGCCCAGATGGAGGTCCATGGTAACCAGGACTTCCTTGATCTCGTTGAGGGATTTGCGGCCAAAGTTCGGAGTGCGCAGCATTTCCGCTTCGCTTTTCTGAACCAGGTCGCCAATGTAAACGATGTTGTCGTTTTTCAGGCAATTGGCGGAACGGACGGAAAGTTCCAGCTCGTCCACCTTGCGGAGAAGATTGCGATTGAATTCCGGCTCGCCGGTTTCCTGTTCGGCAACACGCACCTGAGGCTCTTCGAAATTGATAAAGAGCTGGAGCTGATCCTGAAGAATACGAGCGGCAAGGGCCACCGCATCCTCCGGCGAAACCGCACCGTTGGTTTCGACCGTGAGAAGAAGCTTGTCGTAATCGGTTACCTGACCAACACGGGCGTTATCAACCGTGTAGGAAACCTTGCGAACCGGGCTGAAAAGCGAATCGACGGGAATAAGACCGATCGGGGCGTCTTCGGGACGATTCTGAACCGCCGGGACATATCCCTTGCCGTGGGCAACAACCATTTCCATGTCGATATTGGCTTTGTTATCAAGGGTACAGATAACGATATCGGGATTAAGAACCTCGATATCATGGCCGGTTTCGATCATTCCAGCGGTTACCGTGCAGGGCCCTTTGGCCTTCAGGCTTATCCGCTTGGGACCTTCACCGTTCATACGCAGGGACAGGCCCTTGATGTTGAGGATGATATCCGTGACATCCTCAATAACGCCTGGAATCGAAGAGAATTCGTGCAGGACGCTGTTAATCTGAACGGATGTAACGGCGGCGCCCTGAAGCGAAGACAACAGGACACGGCGCAGAGCGTTTCCGAGAGTCAGTCCGAAGCCTCTCTCAAGGGGATGGGCGACAATCGTCGCCTCGCGGGTCGCGTCAACGCCGGACTCGACATCCAACTTGTTCGGCTTAATCAGCTCCTGCCAGTTTTTCTGAAGTACAGACATGGATTTAATTTACCTACCTGAATTGTCATGCTTTAAAAATGATGGCTGGCTTTTAGGCCAACCGCTTATCCGGTCGCGGCGGGAAACCTTAAAAAAGGTTAGACCCGACGTCGCTTCGGCGGCCGGCAGCCGTTATGGGGGATCGGGGTCACGTCCCTGATCGTGGTGATGGCAAAACCCACCGAACCCAAGGCGCGCAATGCGGATTCACGGCCGGATCCAGGGCCTCTGACAAGAACCTCAAGCGTTTTCACGCCGTGTTCCTGAGCCTTTTGGCCGGCACTCTCAGCTGCCATCTGGGCGGCGTAAGGGGTTGATTTACGCGATCCCTTGAACCCCTGACCACCTGCTGAGGCCCAGGCAACAGTATTCCCCTGGGCATCGGTAATGGTGATGATGGTGTTGTTGAAGGTCGCATTCACGTGGGCAATGCCCGAAGTGATGTTCTTGCGCTCGCGTTTGCGAACGCGCTGGGTCGGTGTTTTGGCCATGCTGTTCCCTTAAGCCTTCTTCTTACCGGCGATCGGACGTGCCTTACCCTTACGGGTACGGGCGTTGGTATGGGTTCGCTGTCCCCTGACCGGCAGGCCCTTGCGATGACGCAAGCCCTTATAGCAACCAAGGTCCATCAAACGCTTGATATTCATGGCAATTTCCCGGCGCAATTCGCCTTCGACCATGTAATCGTTGTCGATAACCTCACGGATACGAATCACTTCATCATCCGTCATATCATTGACACGGCGGTCATCGGGGATGCCCACCTTGGTGCAAATCTGTTTGGCCTTAGTCCGGCCAATTCCGTGAATATAGGTCAACGCAATTTCCACACGCTTGTGGGTGGGAATGTTGACGCCAGCAATACGCGCCACGTCCTAGCTCCTCAAAGTCATGATTACAGCGGAACACCGCCACAGGCCGGGTCTGTGGAAGGCATGAAAGTTGGCGATTATAGGGCAGTTCCCGGTCAAGTCAATGCGACTCATGGCCTTGCCCCCTCACCGTCTAAAATGGCCGAAATCTGGGCCGAAACTGTGTCGATCGGCGCCATGCCGTCAACCTGGCGAAGGCGGCCTTTTTGGCGATAATAATTGATAATCGGGGCCGTTTTTTCGTGGAATTCCTTAAGCCTGTTGGCCACCGTTTCAGCGTTATCGTCGGAACGGCGACTGAACTCGGCACCACCGCAAGCGTCGCAAATGCCCTCTTTTTGGGGCTTTTGGAACTTATCGTGATAGCCGGCGCCGCATTTGGCACAGGTGAAACGGCCCGTAATCCGCTCGGTAAGCGCCGCGTCATCAACCGCCATTTCAATCACAAGATCAAGGTTAAGGCCCTTTTCATCAAGCATCGCGTCAAGAGCCTCGGCCTGGGGGTTGGTGCGGGGAAAACCATCGAGAATAAAGCCCGCCTTGCAATCCGGCTGGTCGATACGATCAGCGATCATCTCGATCATAATAGCGTCGGAAACCAGTTCACCGGCTTCGAGGATCGTCTTGACCTGTTGACCCAGCTCACTGCCCGAAGCCACAGACTGGCGCAGCATATCGCCGGTTGAAAGCTGAACCAGACCGTAATCGCGCACCATATTTTGTGCCTGAGTACCCTTGCCGGCACCAGGGGGGCCAAGAAGAATCATGTTCATCGCCGACGCCCTCGCAGCCGTGAACTCTTGATCAGGCCTTCATACTGGTGCGCCAGAAGATGGGATTGAATCTGGGTCACAGTATCCAGGGTCACGGTCACCACGATCAGCAGGCTGGTGCCGCCAAAATAGAACGGGACCGAATACTGGGAGATCAGAATCTCGGGCAGAAGACACACTGCTGCCAGATAAGCCGCGCCGACAACCGTAAGACGGGTGAGAACATAATCGAGAAATTCGGATGTATTCTTACCAGGTCTGATTCCAGGCACAAAACCGCCGTGTTTCTTCAAATTATCGGCCGTATCGTCGGGATTGAACACCACAGCCGTATAGAAAAAGGCGAAAAAGACAATCAGCGATATATAGACCAGCATATAGGCGGGCTGGCCGCGGCCCAGATGGGCGGTGAGCGTGGTCAGCCATTCCGGCCCCTGGCCGGCGCTGAACCCGGCGACCGTAATCGGCAGCAGCAACAGGGAACTGGCGAAAATCGGCGGGATAACACCGGCGGTATTGAGCTTAAGCGGCAGATGAGAACTCTCGCCGCCATACATCTTGTTGCCCTGCTGTCGCTTTGGATACTGGATCAGAATGCGGCGCTGGGCGCGCTCCATGAAAACGATAAAGGCGATGACGGCGACGGCCATGAAGAAAAGGAAGATAATCAACAGGGTTGAAATCGCCCCGGTGCGACCGAGCTCCAACGTCCCGGCAAGGGCGCTGGGCAGATTGGCGACGATGCCGGCGAAGATGATCAGGGAAATACCGTTGCCGATACCGCGCTGGGTAATCTGTTCACCAAGCCACATAAGGAAGATGGTGCCACCGACAAGGGTGATGACGGTGGTAACCCGGAAGAACATGCCAGGATCGATTACCGCCGAGCCGCTTGGCCCCGACATACCCTCAAGCCCGACCGAAATGCCGTAAGCCTGAAGGGCGGCGAGGAAAACAGTGCCGTAACGGGTGTATTGGTTGATCTTCTTGCGACCGGACTCGCCCTCTTTCTTCAACGCCTCAAGCTGTGGCGACACCGCTGTCATCAACTGCATGATGATGGAGGCCGAGATGTAAGGCATGATGTTGAGGGCGAAAATCGTCATCCGCGACAGAGCGCCACCGGCGAACATGTCGAACATGCCGAGAATTCCCCCGGCCTGCTGCTTGAAAATCTGATCAAGAGCCCCGGGATCAATACCGGGAATGGGAATATAGGTTCCCAGCCTGTAAACGATAAGCGCGCCTAAGGTAAACCAGATACGCTTTTTCAGCTCCTCGGCCTTGGCAAAGGCGCCGAAGTTGATATTCGCGGCAAGTTGCTCGGCGACAGAAGCCATTAGGTTTTATTCTTTGTCCGTTGCGGCGTCGGAGGTCTTCTCCGCCGCGGTTTCTTTTTTAGCGTCTTTAGCCTCGGTTTTTTTGGCCTTGGCTTTCTTTGCCGGAGCGGCCTCATCCTGGGTTTTAGCAGGCGTCTTAACGGTCACTTTACCGCCGGCCTTTTCAACCGCAGCAATGGCGCCCTTCGAAGCGCCGGCCACGACAATAGTGACCTTAGACTTCAACTCGCCGCTGCCAAGAAGACGAACCCCGTCACGCAGACGGGTGACAACGCCGGATTCTTTGAGAATCTGTTCGGTAATTTCCTTACCCGCATCGAGGCGACCGGAATCGATGGCTACCTGCAGGCGACCGACATTCACCGCCTGATAGTTTTTGCGGAAGATATTGGTGAACCCATGTTTCGGCAGACGGCGATGCAACGGCATCTGACCACCTTCAAACCCCTTGATGGCAACGCCACTGCGGGACTTCTGGCCTTTGACACCGCGTCCAGCGGTCTTACCTTTGCCGGAGCCAATACCGCGGCCAACCCTTGTCCGGGCCTTTCGCGCGCCGACTTTGTCTTTTAATTCGTTCAGCTTCATAACCGCTCTCACCTTCGCAGAAACGTTTCTATTCCACGTCCTCGACGCGTACCAGATGGCTTATTTTATTGATCATGCCGCGTACCGACGGTGTATCCTCGAGAACACGCGTGCGGTGCATTTTTCCCAGGCCAAGACCAACAAGCGTCGCTTTCTGGTCGGCCTTGCGACCGATCCCGCTGCCCGTCTGGGTGACTTTGACCTTTCCGGTTTTCTTATCAGCCATCGTATCTACTCCCGACTCTCGGCAGGTTCAGCAGAACCCCCACGGCGGCCAACGATATCGCTGACTTTCTTGCCACGCTTGGCGGCAATCGAGCGCGGCGACATGATGAGGCTCAGACCATCAAAAGTAGCCCTGATCATATTGTAAGGGTTTGATGTGCCAACAGACTTGGCGACAACGTCGCGTAACCCAAGGGCCTCGAAAACAGCGCGCATCGGACCGCCGGCAATGATACCAGTGCCTGGGGGTGCTGCGCGCATAACAACCTTACCTGCGTCAAAGTGACCCTTGACGTCATGATGAAGGGTGCGGCCTTCGCGCAACGGGACCCGAACCATGGTGGTTTTGGCCTGCTCGGTCGCCTTGCGAATTGCCTCGGGCACCTCGCGAGCCTTACCGGACCCGAAGCCGACACGCCCCTTGCCGTCACCAACGACAACAATTGCGGCAAAACCGAAACGACGGCCGCCCTTGACGACCTTGGCAACACGATTAATTCCAACCAGCTTTTCAATCAGCTCGTCTTCACCATCGCGGCCTTCGCCCCGGTTACGTCCCTGTCCCTGTCTGTCGCGGGAAGGTGAATTATCTTTTTTGTTCGTCATCGCCATTGGCATTACAACCTGTTTAGAAGGAAAGACCGGCTTCGCGTGCCGATTCGGCCAAAGCCTTTACGCGCCCATGATAAATACGACCGCCCCGGTCAAAAAAGACCTCTTTGAGCCCGGCGGCCAGAGCCCGTTCGGCAACCAGTTTGCCAACGGCCTGGGCCGCGGTAACATCGGTGCCTTTTTTAATTTTACTTTGCAACTCCTTATCGATGGAAGAAGCAGCAACAATCGTCGCACCCTTGGAATCGTCAATAACCTGGGCATAGATATGCTTGCCCGAACGGAAGACGGACAGGCGCAAGCGAGCATTGGCGCTCTTGCGGAGCTTGTAGCGGGTACGCTTTGTGCGCCTCGCATAAAGAGATTTCGACGTCTTCATCGCCATTCACCTATTTCTTCTTGCCTTCCTTGCGGAAGATTGTTTCGTCCAGGTATTTCACGCCCTTGCCCTTATAGGGTTCGGGTTTACGAAACGAGCGGATATTCGCGGCGATTTGACCGACCAGCTGCTTGTCAGCGCCAGAGATGGTGACGCTGGTCGGCTTTGCACAGGCGATCTTGATTCCATCAGGGATGGGGAAATCAATATCGTGACTGTAGCCAAGCTGAAGATTAAGCTGCTTGCCCTTAACCGCGGCACGATAACCGACACCGTTAATTTCAAGCTCAACGCTAAAACCTTCATCGACACCCTTGACGATATTGGAAATCCGGCTGGCTGTCGTTCCCCACATGCTGCGGGCGCGCTTTGAATTATTTTTCGGTTTAACGCTAAGCGCCTCATTCTCCATCACAACATCGACATCATCGACGAGATCCAGGCTGAGTTCACCGAGCTTGCCTTTGGCCGTAACTTTCCTGCCGTCAATATTAACGGTGACGCCGGAAGGAATGGAGACGGGGCTATTGCCAATACGTGACATGCTTCAACCCCCCCTAGAATACCTTGCAGAGGATTTCGCCACCGACATTCTCGGAGCGAGCCTCTGCATCGGACATGACGCCACGAGGCGTGGACAAGATAGACATGCCCAATCCGTCATAGTTGTAGGGAAGATCCTTGATCTTCGAATACACACGGCAGCCGGGCCGGGATACCCGTGAAATCTCACGAATAACGGGTTGGCCGTCGTGGTATTTAAGCTCAATAGTGAAGTCGGACTTATTGCCTTCACTCTCCGTGGTCGTATAGCCACGGATATAGCCTTCCTTGATCAGGACTTCGAGAACGCTACGGCGCAACTTTGATGCCGGACTGAGCACAGAATCCTTCTTTGCGCGCTGCCCGTTACGGATGCGGGTGAGCATATCTCCCAATGGATCAGACATTGCCATACTAGGTTGCCCTCCTTACCAACTTGACTTGACCATGCCGGGAATCTGTCCGACGGAGGCCAATTCACGCAGAGCAATGCGTGACAGTTTGAATTTGCGATAATTCCCGCGCGGACGCCCGGTAAGTTCGCAGCGATTGCGTATGCGCACGGCGGAACCGTCACGCGGCAATTCAGCGAGTTTAATACGGGCCTTGAAACGCTCTTCCGGCGACAGGGACTGGTCTTTTGAGATTGCTTTCAGGCTCGCACGGAGGCTGGAAAACTTGCTTACCAGCCGCTGGCGTTTCCTGTTTTTCTCAATGGCGCTTTTCTTAGCCATTTTCGTTCATCTCCGCTTTTTCCGTTTCCTCAATTGGGAACGGCATGTTGAAACCCCGCAGAAGCGCAATGGCTTCTTCGTCGGTCTTGGCGCTGGTTACGAAAATAATATCGAGACCGCGAATCTTATCGACCTTGTCATAATCAATTTCCGGGAAAACAATCTGTTCTTTCAGTCCCATCGAATAATTACCCCGGCCGTCGAACGATTTGTCGGACAGGCCGCGAAAATCACGCACACGCGGCAGGGCAATATTCACCAGGCGATCAAGAAATTCATACATATGGTCGCGCCGCAGGGTGACCTTACAGCCGATCTTTTGGCCCTCACGAAGCTTGAAATTAGCAATCGACTTTTTGGCGCGGGTGATAACGGGCTTTTGACCCGAAATATGTGTCATCTGCTCGACAGCGTGATCGAGGGTTTTGGAATCCTGAACGGCAGAGCCAACGCCCATGTTGAGAACGATCTTCTCAAGCCCCGGAACTTCCATGGGGTTTTTATAACCAAACTTCTTGAGAAGCTGGTCTTTAACCACTTTATCGTAATGCTCATGCAAGCGATTCATAACCTCAGATCCCATCAATCGATAATTTCACCGGAGGCCCGGGCAAATCGAACTTTTCGCCCACCTTCGATGGTTTTGTAGCCAACACGGGTAGCCGAACCCAATTTCGGATCAATCAGAGAAATATTGGAAACGTCTATCGACACTTCCTTCTCATCGATCCCGCCGGGACCGGCAGCCGAAGCGCGGTTATGTTTCTTGACCATGTTAACGCCCTGGACAAGAACGCGGCGCTCGGCGGGATTAACGCTCAACACGTTACCCTTCTTACCCTTGTCGCGACCGGAAACAACAATCACCTCGTCGCCCTTTTTGATCTTCATTTTGTTTGTCGAGCTCATTTATAAAACCTCCGGCGCAAGCGAGATGATCTTCATAAACTTTTTGCCGCGCAGTTCCCGCGTAACCGGGCCGAAAATACGGGTGCCGACAGGCTCGCCCTTGGTATCGACAAGCACGGCGGCGTTGCGATCAAAACGGATCGTGCTGCCGTCGGCGCGATGGACGTCCTTTGCGGTGCGCACGATAACAGCCCGGTGAATTTCACCCTTTTTGACGCGCCCGCGGGGAATCGCCTCTTTAACGGAAACCACAATGACGTCACCGATCGAAGCCGTCTTGCGCTTGGAACCGCCCAGCACCTTGATGCACTGCACGCGGCGCGCGCCGGAATTGTCGGCAACTTCGAGATTTGTCTGCATCTGGATCATGAGGTAATTCTCCTAACCCGCATTCGCCGGCGTATCGCCCAGGACTTCCCAGCGCTTGCGCTTGGAAATAGGGCTGCACTCGCGAATCTTGACCTGATCACCCGTCTTGACCGTGTTTCCCTCGTCATGGGCGGCGTATTTCTTCGACTTGGTGATATATTTTTTATAGACCGGGTGCATGATGCGGCGTTCGACACGGACGACGACCGTCTTGTCTCCACCATCACTTACTACCGTTCCCTGCATAACACGCCTTGGCATCAGCTTTTCTCCTGAACCGGGGCACGGCGACGCTCGCCGAGCAAAGTCTTGATCCGCGCAACATCGCGGCGAACCGTGCGCATGCGCGCCGTATTCTCGAGCTGGCCTCCGGCCCTCTGAAAACGCAGGTTGAAAGCCTCTTTTTTGAGGTCGATCAGGTTGGCGTTCAGCTCGTCGTCGCTCATCGCTTTTAAATCGGCAAGTGACATTGTTTAGTCCTCCTCACCAAGACGGGTGACGAATTTGGTATCAACGGGCAGTTTGGCAGCCGCCAGCTCAAAAGCACGACGGGCCAGATCGCGGGGCACACCATCGATTTCAAACATGATGCGGCCGGGATGGATGCGGCACATCCAGAATTCCGGCGTGCCCTTACCTTTACCCATACGAACCTCGGCCGGTTTCGCCGACACCGGAACATCGGGAAAGACGCGGATCCAGACACGACCGGCACGCTTCATATGGCGGGTCATGGCCCGCCGCGCCGCTTCGATCTGGCGCGCGGTGACACGGGCCGGGCTAACAGCCTTAAGGCCAAAAGCGCCGAAATTCAGGCTGCTGCCGCCTTTGGCTTTGCCGTGAATCCGCCCTTTATGGGCCTTACGGAATTTTGTTCTTTTCGGACTTAACATGTCTCGTTCTTTCTTCTATCGGCCAAGCTGTGTATCGGCGGCACGTTTGTCCTGGGCCATCGGATCGTGCTCAAGAATTTCGCCCTTGAACACCCAAACCTTGATGCCGCAGGTGCCATAAGTGGTAAAGGCAGTCGCCGTACCGTAATCAACATCAGCGCGCAGTGTATGGAGAGGAACACGACCTTCGCGATACCATTCCATGCGCGCGATTTCGGCGCCGCCAAGACGGCCGCCGCAATTTATTCTGATGCCCAGGGCGCCAAGACGCATGGCCGACTGAACGGCGCGTTTCATGGCGCGGCGGAAAGCGACACGACGGCAAAGCTGCTGGCCGATATTGTCGGCGATCAGCTTGGCATCGATCTCGGGCTTGCGAATCTCAACAATGTTGAGGCTGACCTCGCCGCTGATCATCTTGGAGATGTCATTACGAAGCTTGTCGATATCAGCGCCTTTTTTGCCGATAACAACGCCGGGGCGGGCCGTGTGGACGGTAATCCGCGCCTTTTTAGCCGGACGCTCGATAACGATGCGGCTGACGCCGGCCTGAGCGAGACGCTTTTCAAGATACTTGCGAAGGCGCAAATCTTCCTGAAGCAAGTCGGCATAATTGTCGCTGGCAAACCAGCGCGAATCCCAGGTCCGGTTGATCCCAAGACGAAATCCGATGGGGCTAACTTTCTGACCCATTAGGCAGTCTCCTCTCGCTCGCGGACGATCAAGGTCAGCCTGCTGAACGGTTTCCTGATGCTGGCGACGCGGCCACGCGCCCGGGCGCGCCACCGGCGCATGGTGATACTTTTGCCGACACTGGCCTCGGCGACATAGAGCCGGTCAACGTCGAGCTGGTGATTGTTTTCGGCGTTGGCAATTGCCGATTGCAGAACCTTCATCACATCGTCGGCGATGCGGCGCTTACAAAAAGCGAGCTCGGCAAGCGCGGCCTCGGCATCGAGTCCACGGATAAGGCCGGCAACCACATTCAGCTTCTGGGGGCTAACCCGCAGTGAACGCGCCATGGCAATCGCCTCGTTGTCATTGAGCTGACGCTCTAGGGATGTCTTGCCCATGATTAAACTCTCTTCGCCTTTTTGTCGGCCTGATGACCGTAATAGGTACGGGACGGCGCGAATTCGCCGAACTTGTGACCGATCATGTTTTCCGTCACCAGGACGGGAATGAACTTGCGGCCGTTATAGACGCCGAAGGTCAGACCCACGAACTGGGGCAGAATGGTCGAACGGCGCGACCATGTCTTGATGACCGACTTGTTTCGACCGGACTGATGAGCAGCCTCAGCTTTTTTAAGCATGAAGCCGTCAACGAAAGGTCCTTTCCAAACCGAACGTGCCAAGGACTCTCTCCCTTACTTACTTTTTACGCCGACGGACAATAAACTTGTCCGTGGCCTTGTTGCTACGAGTACGCTTGCCCTTTGTCGGCACACCCCAGGGGGTAACCGGATGACGGCCGCCCGAGGTACGGCCTTCGCCGCCGCCATGGGGGTGATCGATGGGATTCATCGCCACACCGCGAACAGAGGGGCGCTTTCCAAGCCAGCGATTACGGCCGGCCTTACCAAGCTTGATGTTCTGCTGATCCGGGTTGGAAACGGCGCCGATCGTCGCCATGCATTCCATCCGCACCTTACGCATTTCGCCCGACGACATACGAAGCTGAGCATAACCGGCATCGCGACCGACAAGCTGAACATAGGTGCCGGCGGAACGGGCAACCTTGCCACCCGCACCCGGCTTCATCTCAACATTGTGGATGATGGTGCCAATCGGGATGTTCTTCATCGGCATCGCATTGCCGGGCTTGATGTCGGCCTTTTCAGACGAGATGACCTTGTCCCCCACCCCTAGACGCTGGGGAGCGAGAATGTAGGACTTTTCGCCGTCGTCATACTTGATCAGCGCAATAAAGGCGGTGCGATTGGGATCATACTCTATCCGCTCAATCGTCGCCGAAACATCGAATTTGCGGCGCTTGAAATCGACCAGACGATAAGAACGCTTATGGCCGCCACCGGTACGGCGCATGGTGATGCGGCCGTTATTGTTGCGTCCACCCTTAGAGGTCAGACCCTCGGTGAGGGTTTTTTCCGGCTTACCTTTCCAGAGCTCAGAACGATCAACAATGATCAGTCCTCTCTGGGACGGCGTTGTCGGCTTAAAACTTTTAAGTGCCATAATTTATATTCCCGTCGTCACGTCGATGGTGTGACCCTCTTCAAGGGTCACGATGGCTTTCTTGGTATCTACCCGGCGACCGGTGCGGCCTTTGAAACGCTTGACCTTACCCTTGCTGATAAGGGTATTCACGGCACGCACCTTGACCCCAAACAGGGATTCGATAGCGACACGAATCTCGGGCTTTGTCGCATCAACCGAGACCTGGAAAGTGACCTGATTATGCTCCGAAGCCCGGGTCGCTTTTTCGGTAATGACCGGATGACGAACGATGTCGTAGCTGCGCTCGCTGGGCGTCTTTTTAGTTTTATCTACCTTGCTCATTTCAGGCGGGCCTCCAGATGCTCAATTGCCTGCTTGGTCAGCACCAGGGTGTCGCGGCGCAGGATGTCATAAACGTTGATCCCCTGCTGCGGCAGCACATCGATACCGGGGATATTGGCCGCGGCGCGACCGAAATTCGCATCAACCTCGGGGCCATCGATAATCAATGCCGAGTCAAGACCCAGCTTGGAAAGACGGTCGACAAGGTCCTTGGTCTTGGGCTTATCGAGCTTGGTTGAATCGAGAACCACAATCTTGCCCTCGGCCTGTTTCGTCGACAGGGCCGTTTTCAGAGCCAGTTGACGCACCTTGCGGGGCAGCTTGTGGCTGTGATCACGAACGACGGGGCCGAAGATAACCGCGCCGCCACGCATCTGGGCCGAACGCAGGCTGCCCTGACGGGCCCGACCGCCACCCTTCTGATTGAAAGGTTTGGCCGTGGTGCCGCGGATTTCGCTGATACCCTTGGTCTTGTGGTCGCCACTGCGGCGCTTGGCAAGCTGCCAGTTGACCATACGGGTAAGCAGGTCCGGACGCCCAGGGAGCGCAAAGACAGTCTTGTCGAGATCGACGCTGCCGACTTTTTTATTGTCGAGACTTTTTATGTCGAGCTTCATTCGCCGTCATCCTTCTTGGCATCGTCGCCGGCGGGGGCCGCGGTTTCGGCGGGCGTCTCGGCAGGTGCCTCGACAGCCTCGGGGGCGGGCGCGGCAGCTTCGGGAGCCGGCGCTTCCTCGGCCTGTGCCTCGGCAGCACCCGGAATCGGCAGACCCTCGGGCGCAGGTTTTTTCACAGCATCAAAAATGCGGACATAGCCACCCTTCGATCCGGGGACCGCTCCCTTGACGAGGATCAGCCCGCGGGCATCATCGGTGGCGACAACGACGAGATTTTGCACGGTCACCTGAGACGCACCCATGTGGCCGGCCATTTTCTTGCCCTTGAAGACACGGCCCGGGTCCTGACATTGACCGGTTGAACCGTGACTACGGTGAGAGATGGAAACACCGTGACTGGCGCGCAGGCCGCCGAAATTATGACGCTTCATGGCGCCGGCAAAACCCTTACCGATGGAGATGCCGGTAACATCCACATGCTGACCAGCGGCGAAATGATTAACCCCGATCTCGGTCCCGACGCTGATCAGGTTGTCATTATCAACCCGGAATTCAGCCAGCCGGCGCTTGGGCTCAACCTTGGCCTTGGCGAAATGGCCGCGCATGGCTTTCGGCACATTCTTGACCTTGGCCTTGCCGACACCGATCTGAACAGCCGTATAGCCGTCTTTCTCTTCATTGCGGACAGCCACAACCTGACAGTTGTCCACCTTGAGCACGGTAACCGGAACATGCTCGCCGATATCGTTAAATATCCGCGACATTCCCATTTTCTGTGCAATTAAACCCGAACGCATGGCCACCACCTAAAGCTTGATCTCAACATCAACGCCGGAAGCAAGATCGAGCTTCATCAACGCATCTACTGTCTGAGGGGTTGGGTCGATAATATCGAGCAACCGTTTGTGAGTACGGATTTCGAACTGTTCCCGCGACTTCTTGTCAATATGCGGCGAGCGCAGAACGGTGAATTTTTCAATCCGCGTCGGCAAAGGAATCGGCCCACGCACCTGCGCGCCCGTCCGCTTGGCGGTATTCACGATCTCAATCGTCGACTGATCAAGAATGCGATGATCGAACGCCTTCAGGCGGATGCGGATATTCTGGTTTTCCATGGACACTTTTCCTTAAACACCGGATCGATAAAATCGAACCGCGCTCCCTATTCGATAACTTCAGCGACGACGCCGGCGCCGACAGTGCGGCCACCTTCGCGGATAGCAAAGCGCAGGCCCTTGTCCATGGCGATCGGCTGGATCAATTCAACCGTCATCGTCACGTTATCCCCAGGCATGATCATCTCGGTGCCCTCGGGAAGCTCAATCGTTCCCGTCACATCCGTCGTGCGGAAGTAGAACTGGGGACGATAATTGCCGAAAAACGGCGTGTGACGACCACCTTCATCCTTGTTCAGGATATAGGCCTCGGCCTTGAACTTGGTGTGCGGCGTGATCGAACCCGGAGCCGCCAGAACCTGGCCGCGCTGAACTTCCTCGCGCTTGGTGCCGCGCAGAAGAACACCGACATTATCGCCGGCCTCGCCCTGGTCGAGCAGCTTGCGGAACATCTCAACACCGGTACAGACCGTCTTCTGGGTTTCTTTCAGACCGACAATCTCAATCTCGTCATTGACGTTGACGACACCGCTCTCAACACGGCCGGTGACAACCGTGCCACGTCCGGAAATCGAGAACACGTCCTCAATCGGCATCAGGAACGGCAGATCCTTCGGACGGTCGGGCTGCGGAATATAATCGTCAACAGCCTTCATCAGCTCGAGAATGCTGTTCTTGCCCGTCGCTTCGTCGCCACCCTCAAGGGCCACAAGAGCCGAACCCTTGATGATCGGAATATCGTCGCCGGGGAAATCGTAAGAACTAAGGAGTTCTCTGATTTCAAGCTCAACAAGCTCAAGAAGCTCGGCATCGTCAACCTGATCAACCTTGTTCATGTAAACGACCATCGCCGGAACGCCAACCTGACGCGCAAGAAGAATGTGCTCACGGGTCTGCGGCATCGGGCCGTCGGCTGCCGAAACAACAAGAATAGCGCCGTCCATCTGAGCCGCACCGGTGATCATGTTCTTCACATAATCGGCGTGACCGGGACAATCCACATGGGCGTAGTGACGGCCATCCGTCTCATACTCGACATGCGCCGTCGAGATCGTGATCCCGCGCTCGCGCTCTTCGGGAGCCTTATCGATGTTCGCGTAATCCGTGAACTCGGCGCCGCCAGCTTCGGCCAATACCTTCGTAATCGCAGCCGTTAGAGTCGTCTTGCCATGATCAACGTGACCAATCGTGCCGATATTGCAATGCGGCTTCGTACGTTCAAATTTTGCCTTACCCATCTCTTCTTACTCCATTAACCGGAAAGCTTTTCACGAACTTCGTCCGCCACATGCTGGGGAACCTGTTCGTAATGATCAAAATGCATCGAATACTGAGCGCGGCCCTGACTCATGGACCGCAATGTGTTGACGTAACCAAACATATTGGCAAGCGGCACCATGGCATTGACCACATGTGCATTACCGCGCTGTTCCATGCCCGAAACCTGGCCACGGCGTGAATTCAGATCGCCGATAATATCACCCATGTAATCTTCCGGGGTGACGACCTCGACCCGCATCATCGGCTCAAGAAGGGCCGGCGAGGATTTACCCATGCCTTCGCGGAAAGCAGCACGGGCGGCGACTTCAAAGGCCATAACGCTTGAATCAACATCATGGGAGGCGCCGTCATAAAGGGTCGCCTTGACGTCGATGACCGGGAAGCCAACGATGGTGCCCGTCTCCATGGACGAATTGAGGCCCTTTTCGACGCCGGGGATAAATTCCCGCGGCACACGGCCGCCAACAACGGCAGATTCGAACTCAAAGCCGGTGCCGGGAGGCTGGGGCTCGAATTTGATCTTGACCCGGGCGAACTGACCCGAACCACCGGTCTGCTTTTTGTGGGTGTAATCAACATCGACAGGCTTGGTAAAGGTTTCACGATAAGCCACCTGCGGGGCGCCAACATTGGCGCCAACATTGAACTCACGCTTCATGCGATCAACGATGATCTCAAGATGAAGCTCGCCCATGCCCTTGATCACAGTCTGACCACTTTCGTGATCGACACTGACGCGGAAGGAGGGATCTTCAGCGGCTAGCCGGGCCAGCGCCGCACCCATCTTTTCCTGATCAGCCTTGGTGTTGGGCTCAACAGCAACCTCGATCACAGGATCGGGGAATTCCATGCGCTCAAGAACAACCGCGTCATCTGAGATGCAGAGGGTATCGCCGGTGGTGGTATCTTTCAGCCCGGCAATGGCGACAATATCACCGGCGCGAGCCTCCTTGATGTCTTCGCGGGAATTGGCGTGCATCTGCAGCATCCGGCCGACACGCTCGCGCTTGTCCTTAACCGAGTTGAGAACCGAGGACCCCGTCTCAACAACCCCGGAATAAACCCGGGCAAAGGTAAGCGACCCGACAAACGGATCGGTCATGACCTTAAAGGCAAGAGCGGCAAAGGGCTGATCGTCGGAGCTCTCGCGAACAACCTCTTCGTCGCTATCGGGCTTGACGCCCTTAATGGCCGGAACTTCGGTCGGCGCCGGAAGAAAATCGATTACCGAATCAAGCAGCGGCTGAACACCCTTGTTCTTGAACGCCGTGCCATTGAGAACGGGAACGAAGGAATTGCCCAGGGTGCCGGTGCGGATACAACGCTTCAACGTTTCCTCATCAGGCTCGGTGCCTTCGAGATAAGCCTCCATCGCGCCGTCATCCTGCTCAACGGCAGTCTCGATGAGTTTTTCGCGGTATTCGGCGGCTTTATCGGCAAGATCGGCAGGAATATCGATTTCTTCGTAATCGGCCCCCAGGTTTTCGTCCTTCCAGACGATCCCCTTCATCTTGATCAGATCAACCAGACCCTTGTACTCGGCCTCGGCACCGATAGGGAGCTGAAGAACCAGCGGCGTCGCGCCAAGGCGATCGACGATCATATCGACACAACGATAGAAATCAGCGCCAGTGCGGTCCATTTTATTGATGAAACATATCCGCGGAACGCCGTATTTATCGGCCTGGCGCCAAACCGTTTCAGACTGAGGCTCAACCCCGGCAACACTGTCGAACACACACACCGACCCATCAAGAACCCGCAGCGAGCGCTCAACCTCAATGGTGAAATCCACGTGACCGGGGGTGTCAATGATATTGATCCGGTGATCGTTCCAGAAACAGGTGGTGGCAGCCGACGTAATGGTGATGCCGCGCTCTTGCTCCTGCTCCATCCAATCCATGGTGGCAGCGCCCTCATGAACTTCACCGATTTTGTGAGAAACACCGGTGTAATAGAGAATCCGCTCGGTGGTCGTTGTTTTGCCGGCATCAATATGGGCCATAATGCCGATATTGCGATACTTATCGAGGGGGGTTGTGCGTGCCATGGGACCGATTCCTGCCAACTACCAGCGATAATGGGCAAAGGCGCGATTCGCCTCAGCCATACGATGGGTGTCTTCGCGCTTCTTGACTGCCGAACCACGATTTTCCGAAGCATCCAAAAGCTCGCCTGAGAGGCGATCGATCATGGTCGTTTCCGAGCGGGCGCGGGCACTGGAAATGAGCCAGCGAATTGCAAGCGCCTGGGCGCGATCACTGCGCACCTCAACCGGAACCTGATAGGTGGCGCCACCAACACGACGAGAGCGAACCTCGATCCCCGGCTTTACGTTGTCCAGGGCATCGTGAAAAACCTTCAAGGGCTCACCACCCGAACGGCTGCCGACCTTGTCGAGAGCGCCGTAAACGATACCTTCGGCAGTAGACTTCTTGCCATCAAGCATCAGACTATTCATAAATTTGGTCAGCACACGATCACCAAATTTGGCATCGGGTAGCACATCGCGCTTTTCAGCTGCATGACGTCGAGACATAGTATTTCGCCCTTATTTCGGTCGTTTGGCGCCGTATTTCGAACGACGCTGGCGACGGTCTTTAACACCCTCGGTATCGAGGACGCCGCGAATGATGTGATAGCGGACACCGGGAAGATCCTTGACGCGACCACCACGGAGCATAACAACCGAGTGCTCCTGAAGGTTATGGCCCTCGCCGGGAATATAACTGGTGACTTCGAAACCATTGGTCAGCCGGACACGGGCGACCTTACGAAGGGCCGAATTCGGCTTTTTCGGCGTCGTGGTATAGACACGGGTGCAAACACCGCGTTTTTGCGGGCAGGCCTCAAGGGCGGGCACCTTATTGCGCACCACAGGCGGCTTGCGTGGCTTGCGAATTAACTGATTAATCGTCGGCATGCTCAGCGGTTTCCTTGCCGTTCATTCAAAACCCCAACACAAAAAAGAACCCGACACAGCGCGGTCACCAGAAGAAAAAAGCCCTCCGGTGAACGGGTCCACGCCGTCAGGTGCGGTCTGGGGCAACTAATGTTTTCGTTTCGTCCGGAGGTGCGTCTAGACCGTAAGGCCTACCACCACCTCCAAAGGTGCGCGCATACTACGTACGCCCCCCCTACCAGTCAAGCAAAAGAAACGGCTTTTTTTGCATTGCGGCAAATTAGTCAAAAACGGGAGAAAATAGAGCCTTAACGGGAGAGTGCCGGACCGCTTTTCGCAATCCGGCACCCCCTGTAACCTACTACATCAAGGAAGGTTTATCAGATAAGCCTCAAGATGTAGCCTCGGCCGTCGGCGTCGATTCGGCGTCGGCTGTTTGTGTGCTCTCGGTGGCTTCCGGGACTTCGGGGGCCTCCAGCTTGGCCCGCGCTTCCCGCTCGTCCTCAATCACCTGATCACGCTCGACGGCAACCGAGCGCAGGCGATTGACGACACTACCGGTTCCAGCCGGAATAAGGCGGCCGACAATAACGTTTTCCTTCAGGCCTATGAGATTATCGACCTTGCCGGAAACAGCCGCTTCGGTGAGAACCCGGGTGGTTTCCTGGAAAGAAGCCGCCGAAATGAAGGAGCTTGTCTGCAACGAAGCCTTTGTAATACCAAGCAATACCGGGGTGGATTTGGCAGGTTTCATCTTTTCCGCCTTGGCTTTGACGTTGGCGGCCTCAAATTCCGATTTTTCCACCTGTTCGCCGACCAGGAAGGTGGTCTCGCCGGGTTCGGTAATCTCAACCTTTTGCATCATCTGACGGACGATAACCTCAATGTGCTTGTCATTGATCTTGACGCCCTGGAGACGATAAACATCCTGAATCTCATCGACGAGATATGAAGCAAGCGCCTCGACCCCGAGAACACTGAGAATATCGTGGGGGACGGGGTTACCATCCATCAAGGCGTCACCGACCTCGACATAATCCCCTTCCTGGACACTCAGGTGCTTGCCCTTGGGAATGAGATATTCGGCCGGTTTTTTCTTGTCATTGGCGGGAACAACCACGATCCGCCGCTTCATCTTGTAATCCTTGCCGAATTCAACGCGACCGGCAATTTCGGAGATGATCGCGTGATCCTTGGGCTTGCGGGCTTCGAAAAGCTCGGCGACACGCGGCAGACCACCCGTAATATCGCGGGTTTTGGTTGATTCGCGGGGAATACGGGCTAGCACGTCGCCAGCCTTGACATGGGACCCGTTCTCAACCGAAAGAATGGAATCGAAGGAAAGGAAATAACGGGCCTCAAGCTCGTTATCGAGCATGATAACCTTACCCTTCTTATCGCGAAGGGTAATCCGCGGCTTGAGGTCGGCGCCCTTGGGCTGCTGCTTCCAGTCAATGACGACCTTGTTCGAGATGCCGGTGGTTTCGTCCATCACTTCACGGACCGAAATTCCGTCAACAAGATCAACGAAATTAACCGTGCCCTCGCGCTCGGTAATGACCGGCAGGGTATAGGGATCCCACTGGGCGAGAATCGCGCCCTTTTTGACCTTGCTGCCATCCTTCACCAAAAGCTTGGCGCCGTAGGGCAGGCGGTGATGGGCGCGCTCGCGGCCATCCATCTCGATCACAAGCTGGCAGTTGCGGGCCATCACGACCTCAACACCCTTACTGTCAGTGACCAGATTCTTGTTCTTGATGACAACCTTGCCGTCGAGGGTGGCCTCAATACTGGACTGTTCGGTTCCGCGCTGGGCAGCGCCACCAATATGGAAAGTCCGCATGGTCAACTGAGTGCCCGGCTCACCGATCGACTGGGCGGCGATAACACCGACAGCCTCGCCGATGTTAACGGTTGTGCCCCGGGCGAGATCGCGTCCGTAACACGATCCGCAAACCCCGGTTCCGGACTTACAGGTCAGGACCGACCTGATCTTGACCGATTCAACGCCGGCCTCTTCGATCGCATCGAAGTGTCCCTCTTCAATCATGACACCGGCTTTGATGATGACCTTATTGGTATCCGGATTGACGATATTCTCAGCCGCCGTACGGCCAAGGATCCGCTCGGAAAGGGGATCGATCACCTCACCGCCCTCAATCACTGCGGCAACAGTCAACCCTTCCTTACTGCCGCAATCCCTCTCGGTAATGATGCAGTCCTGGGCGACGTCAACGAGACGCCGGGTCAGGTAACCGGAATTGGCGGTTTTCAGAGCGGTATCGGCCAGGCCCTTGCGGGCGCCGTGGGTCGAGTTGAAGTATTCGAGAACCGAGAGCCCTTCCTTAAAGTTGGAAATAATCGGGGTCTCAATAATCTCACCAGACGGCTTGGCCATAAGGCCACGCATTCCCGCCAGCTGTTTGATCTGGGCAGCCGAACCACGGGCACCGGAATGGGCCATCATATAGACCGAATTAACATCAACTCCGGGCTTGCCATCGGTCGGGGTCATGACCTTCATCATCTCGTCGGCGACAACATCCGTGCAGCGTGACCAGGCATCAACGACCTTGTTGTATTTCTCACCCTGGGTGATGAGGCCGTCGAGATATTGCCGTTCGTAATCCTTGACCTGTTCCTGAGTCTCGCTCACCAGCTTGGTTTTCGAGTCGGGGATAACCAGATCATCCTTGCCAAAGGAAATGCCGGCCTGACAGGCCTGCTTGAAACCGATAGCCATAATCCTGTCGGCGAAGAGCACCGTTTCCTTCTGGCCACAGTGGCGATAGACCATATCGATAGCGGTGCTGATCTCTTTCTTGGTCATCAGACGATTGACAAGACTGAGGTCAATTTTTGTCGATCTCGGCAGAATCTCGGAGAGCATCATACGCCCCGGCGTCGTATCGACGAGCAGGGTGACGGGATTACCCTTTTCATCGACGGTAACGTAACGGGCCTTGATCTTGGTGTGAATGGTGACAGCGCCGAGATCAAGGGCCTGTTGAATTTCACCCATATCGCGGAAAGCCATGCCTTCGCCCGTCGCGCCATCGGTGACAATGGATACATAATAAAGGCCGAGAATAATATCCTGGGAAGGAACAATGATCGGCTTGCCGTTTGAGGGGCTGAGGATGTTGTTGGTGGACATCATCAGAACCCGCGCTTCAAGTTGCGCTTCAAGGGAAAGCGGCACATGGACGGCCATCTGATCGCCATCAAAGTCGGCGTTAAAGGCGGCACAGACCAGCGGGTGAAGCTGGATCGCCTTACCCTCAATCAACACAGGCTCAAAGGCCTGGATGCCGAGACGGTGAAGGGTCGGCGCCCGGTTGAGCAGAACCGGATGCTCGCGGATTACCTGATCAAGAATATCCCAGACCTCGGGACGCTCTTTTTCCACCATGCGCTTGGCCGCCTTGATGGTGGTCGCCATGCCATAACGCTCGAGGCGCGAATAAATAAACGGCTTGAACAACTCGAGTGCCATTTTCTTGGGCAAGCCGCATTGATGGAGCTTCAGGGATGGCCCGACGACAATCACCGAACGACCGGAATAATCGACGCGCTTTCCAAGAAGGTTCTGGCGGAAACGTCCCTGCTTGCCCTTGAGCATATCCGACAGGGATTTCAAAGGACGCTTGTTGGCGCCGGTAATGACACGTCCGCGACGGCCGTTATCAAACAACGCATCGACGGATTCCTGCAACATGCGTTTTTCATTGCGCACGATGATGTCGGGAGCGCGCAACTCGACAAGCCTTTTTAAGCGATTATTGCGGTTGATGACGCGTCGGTAGAGATCGTTGAGATCCGAAGTGGCGAAACGGCCACCGTCAAGCGGCACCAGGGGACGCAATTCCGGGGGAATAACCGGCACCACCTCAAGAATCATCCATTCGGGGCGCGCCCCGGATTCGATAAAGGCCTCAACCAGCTTCAAGCGCTTGACCAGCTTTTTACGCCGCGCCTCGGAACCTGTTTCCTTAAGTTCCACGCGCACGTCTTCGCGCTCGTCTTCCATGTCCATCGACGCCAGCATGTGACGGATGGCTTCGGCGCCGATCATGGCGTTAAAGCTTTCGTGCCCGTATTCCTCCTGAGCGTCATAATACTGTTCCTCGGACAGCAACTGTCCGGGCTCCAGCACCGTCAGGCCGGGTTCGACAACAACATAATTTTCGAAATACAGGATACGTTCGAGATCACGCAAAGTCATATCGAGCAGAAGCCCGATCCGGCTCGGCAGGGATTTCAGGAACCAGATGTGGGCAACGGGCGAGGCCAGTTCAATATGGCCCATGCGTTCGCGGCGCACATTCTGCAAGGTTACTTCGACACCACATTTTTCACAGGTGATGCCCTTGTATTTCATGCGCTTGTATTTGCCGCACAAACATTCGTAATCCTTGATCGGACCAAAGATACGGGCACAGAACAAGCCGTTGCGTTCGGGCTTGAAGGTCCGATAATTGATGGTCTCCGGCTTTTTAATTTCACCAAAAGACCAGGAGCGGATACGCTCGGGACTTGCGATCGAGATTCTAATCTGATCGAAGTTTTCCGGGCCGGTTTGTCCAAGAAACCTAACCATCTCACTCATAAACGTTCTCCTGCTTTACTAAACCCTGAAGATTCTGCCGCTGTACCGCTACTAAGGTAAACCTCAGGGCAATTAACTTTTCGTGCCTGTACGTAACTCAACGTTAAGGCCGAGAGAGCGAAGCTCCATAACCAGAACATTGAATGATTCGGGAATACCCGCCTCAAAATTATCATCGCCACGGACAATGGTTTCGTAGGCCTTGGTGCGGCCGGAAACATCATCTGATTTGACAGTCAGCATTTCCTGCAACGTGTAAGCGGCGCCATATGCCTCCAGCGCCCAGACTTCCATTTCACCGAAGCGCTGGCCACCGAACTGCGCCTTACCACCCAGCGGCTGCTGGGTAACGAGGCTGTAGGGACCGATAGAGCGGGCATGAATTTTATCATCGACAAGGTGATGGAGTTTCAGCATGTAGATATAGCCGACCGTAACCTTGCGGGCGAAAGAGATGCCCGACTGGCCATCGACCAACGTCACCTGTCCACTGTTGTGGAGGCCGGCCTTGTCAAGCTGTTCAACAATGTCAGCTTCATGGGCGCCATCAAAAACCGGAGTGGCGAAAGGCACCCCCGGAGTAAGGTTTCCACTCAATTCCATGATTTCGGAATCATCCATCCTGGAAATATCTTCCTTGTAGGTATCATCGCCGTAAACGGTCTTGAGCTGTTTCTTCAACGTGTCGATCTTTTCATCGCCACGCTTGACGCTTTTCAGAACGTCCCCGATCTGACGACCGAGACCGGCCGCGGCCCACCCAAGGTGAGTTTCGAGAATCTGTCCGACATTCATCCGCGAGGGCACGCCAAGGGGGTTGAGCAAGATATCAACCGAGGTGCCGTCTTCCAGATGCGGCATATCCTCAATCGGAACAATCTTGGAAATGACACCCTTATTGCCGTGACGGCCGGCCATCTTATCGCCGGGCTGAAGCTTGCGCTTCACGGCGACGAAGACCTTGACCATTTTCATCACGCCAGGCAGCAACTCATCTCCGGCCTGAAGTTTTTCAACCTTGTTCTCGAAGCGCTTTTGAAGCTCTTCGAGGCTTTCTTCGGACTGGCGGCGCAATTCCTCAATCGAGGCCATAACCTTGTCGTTCTTGACGTCAATCTTGGCAAGAACGTTTTCCGGAACTTCCTCAAGCGCCTTTTCACCGAGCCGCATACCGGCGGTGATACCACCCTTGGGTGCATTGGCGACCGTCTGATTAACCAGCAATTCGCGCAGACGATTATGAAAACTGCGCTCCAAAATGCCTTTTTCGTCATCCCGGTCCATGGCCAGGCGCTCAATCTCGCTACGCTCAATCGCCATTGCACGTTCGTCTTTGTCGACGCCGCGACGGGAGAAGACCCGCACTTCGACGACAGTGCCCGAAACGCCGGGCGGAACGCGAAGAGATGTATCCCGGACATCGGAAGCCTTTTCACCGAAGATGGCGCGCAGAAGTTTTTCTTCCGGCGTCATCGGCGACTCGCCCTTCGGCGTCACCTTACCGACGAGAATGTCGGTAGCGTGAACCTCGGCCCCAATATAAACGATACCCGCTTCGTCGAGGCTGCGCAGGGCTTCCTCGCCGACATTGGGAATGTCCCTGGTGATTTCTTCCTGGCCCAGCTTGGTATCGCGGGCCATGATTTCGAATTCCTCAATGTGGATCGAGGTAAAGACATCATCGCGGACGATACGCTCGGAAATAAGGATCGAATCCTCGAAGTTGTAGCCATTCCAGGGCATGAAGGCGACGAGAACATTGCGTCCAAGCGCCAGTTCACCAAGATTGGTCGACGGACCATCGGCGATGATGTCTCCTTCTTTGAGCACATCGCCAACCTTGACCAGCGGTCGCTGGGTAATACTGGTGTTCTGGTTGGAACGCTGGAACTTGGAGAGTGAATAGATATCAACACCGGATTCCGAATGGGAGGTGTCTCCTGTCGCCCGGATAACAATACGGGTGGCGTCAACCTGATCGACGATACCGCTGCGCCGGGCACAAATGGCGACCCCTGAATCCCGGGCCACAATTTCTTCCATACCGGTGCCGACAAGCGGCGCCTGGCTCTTGAGAAGGGGAACGGCCTGACGCTGCATGTTCGACCCCATGAGCGCCCGGTTGGCGTCATCGTTCTCAAGGAAGGGGATCAACGCCGCGGCAACCGAAACCAGCTGCTTGGGCGAGACATCCATAAGATCGATGGTTTCGGGTCGCGCCATGACGAACTCGCCGCTACTGCGGCTGCTCACCAGATCATCGGTGAACCTGCCCTTGGCATCAACTTCAGCATTGGCCTGGGCAATGGTATAGCGCCCCTCTTCCATCGCCGAGAGATAGTTGACTTTATTGGTGACGACCCCGTTTTCAACCTTGCGGTACGGTGTTTCGATGAACCCGTACTGGTTGACCTGGGCATAGGTGGCCAGGGAGTTGATCAGGCCGATGTTGGGGCCTTCAGGGGTTTCAATCGGACAAATCCGGCCATAATGGGTGGGGTGCACGTCGCGCACTTCAAAGCCGGCGCGTTCCCGGGTCAGGCCGCCCGGCCCCAAAGCCGAAAGACGGCGTTTGTGGGTAATTTCGGAAAGCGGGTTGGTCTGGTCCATGAACTGCGAAAGCTGTGAAGAACCGAAGAATTCACGCACTGCCGCCGCCGCCGGTTTGGCGTTAATGAGGTCATGGGGCATGACCGTATCGATATCGACCGAGCTCATGCGCTCGCGAATGGCGCGCTCCATACGCAGCAGGCCGATCCGGTACTGATTTTCCATCAACTCACCAACCGAGCGCACACGGCGGTTGCCGAGATGGTCGATGTCGTCGATTTCACCGCGACCGTCCTTGAGTTCAACCAGAACCCGGACGATTTCAAGGATGTCATCCTTGCGCAGGACCCGAACCGTATCGTCACATTCAAGATCGAGGCGGGCATTCATTTTAACCCGGCCAACGGCGGAAAGATCATAACGCTCGGAATCGAAGAAGAGGCTGTTAAAGAGGGCCTCGGCGGTCTCAAGCGTCGGCGGCTCGCCGGGACGCATCACCCGATAAATCTCGATCAGGGCCTGTTCGCGGGTCTGGCATTTATCAGCCGCCAGGGTATTGCGAATATAAGGACCAACACGCAGATGATCGATGTCGAGGGTGGGAAGTTCTTTGACGCCCGCCTCGGCAAGAGTCTCAAGGTTTTCCTCGGTCAGCTCTTCACCGGCTTCAACGAAGATTTCACCGGTTTTCTCGTTGATGATATCAAGCGCCACATAGCGCCCCTGAAGTTCTTCAACGGGGAAAAGGAGCTCTTTGAGCTTTTGCTCTTCAAGTTTCCTGATCAAACGGGCTGTAATCTTGGTTCCGGCTTCGGCGACAACCTTCTTGGTCTTGGCGTTGACCAGATCGGAAGGCGTTTTCTGACCTTGCATACGTTCGGGCTGAAAATCCGTTTTCCAGCCGTCCTTGGTGTGGGTAAAAGTCACCGTGCCGTAATAATGGTTGAGGATATCCTCTTTCGACATACCGGTTATTGTGGCCGGGTCGATCTGGTTCCCCTCGGAAGCTGCCTTTTTACGAAGCGCTACCGACTCGTCGCTGTCAAGCGCCAGAAGAAGAGTCGAAACCGGAAGTTTGCGGCGACGATCAATACGGACATAAACGAGGTCTTTGGCGTCGAACTCGAAATCGAGCCAGGATCCACGGTAAGGAATAACCCTGGCGGCAAACAGATATTTGCCCGAGGAATGGGTTTTTCCCTTGTCGTGATCAAAAAATACGCCCGGCGAACGGTGCATCTGGGAAACGATGACACGGCTCGTGCCGTTGACGATGAAGGTCCCCTTATCCGTCATAAGCGGCATATCGCCCATATAGACATCCTGTTCCTTGATGTCGCGAATGGAACGAACGCCGGTTTCCTCATCGACATCCCAGACCAGGAGGCGGAGAGTCACTTTCAGCAGAGCGGCATAGGTCATGCCTCGCTGCTGACATTCCTCAACATCATAGCGCGGCTCTTCAAGCTCAAATTTCATGAACTCGAGTTCGGCCTGCTCGGAAAAATCACGAATCGGAAAAACCGACTTGAAGACAGCCTGAATGCCTGAGACATCACGATCATCGGCAGCGATGTCTTTTTGCAGAAACTGTTCGTAGGACCGGCGCTGAACATCGATGAGGTTGGGCATAGGCGCCACTTCCTCAATCCGACCAAAACTACTCCGAATACGCTTGCGGCCTGTAAAGGACTTAGCCATTCCTGCTCCTCAAGTCTTTCTGATGGCCGGGGCCGGGCTGGGTGGGGATACCCTTAAAAACGCGGCACGCCGGAAACAAAATTAAATCACCTAACACTTAACATCGGGAATCAGGGAACCGGGACAGAGGACAAACGCCATCCGCACCGGTTCCCCTCTACCCATAAAACTACTTGAGTTCGACGGTTGCCCCGGCGTCTTCAAGCTTCTTCTTGATCTCTTCGGACTCATCCTTGGTCGCGCCTTCCTTGACGGGCTTGGGCGCGCCTTCGACGAGATCCTTGGCTTCTTTCAGTCCGAGACCGGTAACGGCGCGGACTTCCTTGATCACGTTGATCTTCTTGTCGCCGACGGAAGCAAGGATCACATCGAAGGTATCCTTCGCCTCGGCGGCTTCACCGGCGGGTGCTCCACCAGCGGCGGCCACAGCGACCGGCGCGGCGGCGGAAACGCCCCACTTTTCTTCCAAAAGCTTTGACAGCTCGGCCGCCTCAATGACGGTCAGGCTGGAAAGCTCATCAGCAATTTTTTCAATATCGGCCATTTATCAATTTCTCCTTGGCTTGAACTATTCAGGTATCCGGCTAGGCGGCATCGCCCTTGGCAGCATAGGCCCCGATGACTCGAGCCATCTGTCCGGCAGGCGCTTGAAGCACACCCGCCACACGGGTCGCCGGCGTAGAGATCATGCCGACGATTTTGGCCCGGACCTCGTCGAGTGACGGCAGGCTCGCAAGAGCCTTGATGCCATCAATTCCGAGTTCCTTGTCGTTGAGGTTTCCGCCCAGAATTTCGAGCTTCTCGTTGTCCTTGGCAAAATTAACGGCCACTTTTGCCGCCGCCACCGAATCTTCGGAATAGGCGATTGCCGTCGGACCAACGAAGAGGTCGGACAGATTCTGGTACTGACTGCCGTCAAGAGCACGACGTACGAGTCGGTTCTTGGTCACTTTGAATTTCGCCCCAGCCTCACGCATCTTGTTGCGAAGCTCGGTAATCTCGGCCACGGTCAGACCATTCTGATGGGTGACCACCAGAAGGTTACTGTCGGCAAAGACCTGCGAAAGGTCGGCGACCATTTTTTCTTTATGCGATCGGTCCACTAGTCGACTCCGATACACTTGGTCCGGCCTGTCAAAAGAAAGACAAAACCGGTCCGGTTACACAACAGACCCGCAGACAACCCGCGGACCCGGTTCGCCTGCCCCAGTAGTTCAAGCCCAGCGCCCTCGAAAATACCGAAGACGCAAGATTGACAACTGTCTAATACAGGCGGCTTTCGCCATTACGTGCGCCGGCAATAAACCGGAACGACACCTGTAATCTCGGACAGGTGGAAGACGGATAACGGCCCGTCTTCCGGCCATGCCGCCGCGCGAAAAACCCGCGACGGCAAGGTTCTTATTTTCCCTTAGCTCAGGCTCAAGCCTGGCCGAGGGAAGAAATATCCAGCTTGACGCCGGGCCCCATGGTGGAGCTGACCGACACCTTGCGTATGTAAGTTCCTTTGACGCCCGACGGCTTGGCTTTGACAATGGCGTCAAAAAAGGCGCGGAAATTCTCGACCAACGCCGCCTCGCCAAAACTCGCCTTGCCAATACCGCTGTGGACGATCCCGGCCTTTTCGGCGCGGAATTCGACCTGGCCACCCTTGGCCGCCTTAACGGCCTCGGCCACATTGGGGGTAACCGTGCCAAGCTTTGGATTAGGCATCAGACCACGCGGCCCAAGCACCTTACCGAGCTTGCCAACCACCGCCATCATGTCCGGGGTAGCGATACAACGATCGAAATCCATCTCGCCCTTTTCGATCTTTTCAGCCAGGTCTTCAGCGCCGACAAGTTCGGCACCTGCATCCTGGGCTTCCTTGACCTTGTCACCCTTGGCGAAAACCGCAACTTTCAGGTTCTTGCCGGTGCCGTTGGGCAGAGTGACGACGCCGCGCACATTCTGATCGGAATGGCGGATGTCGATGCCGAGGTTGATCGCGATGTCGATATTCTCGTCGAATTTCGCCTTGGCGCCCTTTTTAATCAGCTTGATCGCTTCTTCCACCGGATAGAGGCGCTCAATCTCGAGGCCCTCAAGGGCGCTTTTCATACGTTTGCCTAGCTTTGCCATTATCCTGTCACCTCAATACCCATGGAGCGCGCCGAACCGGCGAGCATGCGACAAGCCGCCTCAATGTCATTGGCATTGAGATCTTCCATCTTTTTCTCCGCGATATCGCGAAGCTGGTTCATCGACACGGTGGCAATAGCCTCACGTCCGGGCGTCGAAGAGCCTTTCTTGAGCTTTGCCGCCTTTTTGATGAAAAAGGACGCCGGGGGCGATTTGGTCTCAAAGGTAAAGCTGCGATCCGCATAGACGGTAATCGTCACAGGGATCGGCATACCCGGTTCCATGCCCTGGGTCGCGGCATTGAACGCCTTACAGAATTCCATGATATTCACACCGCGCTGACCCAGCGCCGGACCGACGGGCGGAGACGGATTCGCCTGGCCCGCTGGAATTTGTAACTTTATATAGCCGTCAATCTTCTTTGCCATTTTATTCCTCGGTTTACCTTATCTAGGGTTAATCCAGGATCGCGGTACGGCCATGGCCGGCCTCCCGCGTCTTGAAATCCGACCTCTGCCGGATAACTCTTTTGCAACAAACTAGACTTTTTCCACCTGCCCGTATTCAAGCTCGACCGGCGTAGAACGGCCAAAAATGGAAACCGCAACCTTAAGCCGGGCACGCTCTTCATCGACCTCTTCAACCAACCCGTTAAAGGAGGTGAAGGGGCCATCGCTAACCCGGACCTGCTCGCCGATCTCAAAAGTGACCGACGGTTTCGGCCGCTCGATGCCCTCTTGCACCTGGTTGAGAATGCGGGCGACTTCCTGTTCGGAAACCGGCGAAGCACCGCCATGGCTACCACCCAGAAAGCCGGTGACCTTCGGCGTGTTATTCACCAGGTGCCAGCTTTCGTCGCTCATCTCCATCTTCACCAGCACATAGCCGGGGAAAAACTTGCGTTCGGCGCTGACCTTGGAACCGCGACGCATTTCAACCACTTCCTCGGTCGGCACCAGAATCTCTTCAAAAACATCTTCCATGCCCTTTTGCTGGGCCTGTTCCTTGATCGAATCGGCGACCTTTTTCTCAAAACCGGAATAGACGTGAATGACGTACCACCTCTGCGCCATGCTGTTCAGCCTCCAAGACCGAGCAGGAATTTAACCCCGACGGACAAAAGCTGGTCGATGAGAAAGAAAAATATCGCCGCGATAACGACAAAAATCATAACCATAACGGTCGAAATTCCCGTTTCCTTGCGTGACGGCCAGGTTACCTTCGAGACTTCCTGACGAACTTCGCGCACGAATTGTGATGGATTGATATTAGCCATGCCGTTTTAAGTTCCAAATCCGGTGCAGGGGGCTGATAAAAGCCCAAGGTCCTGCGATTATTCATTACACAAGAGGTTGGCAGGGGCGGCAGGGGTCGAACCCGCGACCTACGGTTTTGGAGACCGTCGCTCTACCAACTGAGCTACACCCCTAAGCCCGGAAAAAGCGCGCTCCCTATTCGATAACTTCAGCGACGACGCCGGCGCCGACAGTGCGGCCACCTTCGCGGATAGCAAAGCGCAGGCCCTTGTCCATGGCGATCGGCTGGATCAATTCAACCGTCATCGTCACGTTATCCCCAGGCATGATCATCTCGGTGCCCTCGGGAAGCTCAATCGTTCCCGTCACATCCGTCGTGCGGAAGTAGAACTGGGGACGATAATTGCCGAAAAACGGCGTGTGACGACCACCTTCATCCTTGTTCAGGATATAGGCCTCGGCCTTGAACTTGGTGTGCGGCGTGATCGAACCCGGAGCCGCCAGAACCTGGCCGCGCTGAACTTCCTCGCGCTTGGTGCCGCGCAGAAGAACACCGACATTATCGCCGGCCTCGCCCTGGTCGAGCAGCTTGCGGAACATCTCAACACCGGTACAGACCGTCTTCTGGGTTTCTTTCAGACCGACAATCTCAATCTCGTCATTGACGTTGACGACACCGCTCTCAACACGGCCGGTGACAACCGTGCCACGTCCGGAAATCGAGAACACGTCCTCAATCGGCATCAGGAACGGCAGATCCTTCGGACGGTCGGGCTGCGGAATATAATCGTCAACAGCCTTCATCAGCTCGAGAATGCTGTTCTTGCCCGTCGCTTCGTCGCCACCCTCAAGGGCCACAAGAGCCGAACCCTTGATGATCGGAATATCGTCGCCGGGGAAATCGTAAGAACTAAGGAGTTCTCTGATTTCAAGCTCAACAAGCTCAAGAAGCTCGGCATCGTCAACCTGATCAACCTTGTTCATGTAAACGACCATCGCCGGAACGCCAACCTGACGCGCAAGAAGAATGTGCTCACGGGTCTGCGGCATCGGGCCGTCGGCTGCCGAAACAACAAGAATAGCGCCGTCCATCTGAGCCGCACCGGTGATCATGTTCTTCACATAATCGGCGTGACCGGGACAATCCACATGGGCGTAGTGACGGCCATCCGTCTCATACTCGACATGCGCCGTCGAGATCGTGATCCCGCGCTCGCGCTCTTCGGGAGCCTTATCGATGTTCGCGTAATCCGTGAACTCGGCGCCGCCAGCTTCGGCCAATACCTTCGTAATCGCAGCCGTTAGAGTCGTCTTGCCATGATCAACGTGACCAATCGTGCCGATATTGCAATGCGGCTTCGTACGTTCAAATTTTGCCTTACCCATGTTCTCGTATCCTTAGACTACTAGTCCCAAACATAAAAAATCACACTACACACTGTGACTTCGTTCTTTTTTCAGCCCTTGCCTCAGGGCCATCTCCCCCATCGGGGAATAAAATGGAGCGGGTGATGGGGATCGAACCCACGTAACCAGCTTGGAAGGCTGGGGCTCTACCATTGAGCTACACCCGCAAACTGTTCAATCCCAACAAGCAGCTCCGCCGCAATGCCGTATTTCTAGCCCCCTCTGGCAACAATGGTGGAGGGGGTAGGATTCGAACCTACGTAGACATAAGTCGGCAGATTTACAGTCTGCTGCCTTTAACCACTCGGCCACCCCTCCGCGCCAAGTTGGCCATCAGCGCAACGGATTGCGAAATAAGTTGATTTCCCGACCAATGTCAACTTCAAAAAGACGAAAAAAAACGCTGCCGAAATCATCCGCTCCGCAGCGAATTCGACAAACGCGACTTGCAGTTTTACGATGCGCATACTACGACCCTTTGTCATGACTAACAAGCACCATAAATCCAGGGGCCGAAAACGCCCCGATTCCGGCGCCGCGCCGCGCCCTGAAAAGGTCGGGAAACCGGCGGAAACTGGGGATTCCGGCCAGGAACGCCCGGCTCCGCGCGGAAAGGGGTGGCTGTACGGGATTCATGCCGTTCTTGCCGCCCTGGCCAATCCGCGACGCCAATGTCGGCGTCTTTTGGTGACCGAAGAGACCCAAAAGAACCAAAACGACCAAATTTCAGACCTTTTGTCCCGGCGAAAAGATATTAAAGAAGCCGAAAGAGTGCCGCGAAGTGAAATTGACGCCCTTTATCCCGAAGGAGCCGTGCATCAGGGCATCGCCCTTCAGGTCCGCCCCCTGCCCTCTCTTTTCCTTCACGATCTCTTTGAAAAAGCTAAAAAAATAGACATCAAGCCAGGTGAAAAGCAGGTTATCGTGCTGCTTGACCAGGTTAACGACCCTCATAATGTCGGCGCCATTCTGCGCTCGACAGCCGCGCTCGGCGGACTCGGCGTTGTTCTAACCGACCGCCATGCCCCCGAATCCGGCCCGGTTCTCGCCAAAGCGGCATCCGGGGCCCTTGAAACGGTACCTCTGATCCGCACTCCCAATCTGGCGCGGGCCATGGACGACCTCAAGGAAGCCGGTTATTGGTGCGTTGGCCTTGATTCCTATGGCGAAGAAAGCCTGGCGACGGGTAAACTTCCTGATCGGATTGCCCTGATTTTAGGGGCCGAAGGCAAAGGATTAAGGCGTTTGACCCGCAAAAACTGTGATTTTCTGGTGCGAATCCCCTTAAGCGAAGGCGGCGTCGGGGCGCCAAGCAGCCTCAACGTATCGAACGCCGCCGCCATCGCCCTGTACGAACTGCTGGCACGGAAATGAGCCCCGTCCGCCCCTTCGTAATCGACGAAAGGGCACAGGTTTCCATTCGGCTGGGGCTTTTCTATGTCGCTATTTTCACCGTCATCGGAATCCATCTGCCTTATTGGCCCTTATGGCTGAAAGCCAAGGGATTCGGACCCGAAGAGATCGGCATATTGCTCGGCGCCGGGGTCTGGATGAAAGTCTTTTCAAACCCCTTTTTCACCCATATCGCCGACCGCAAGGGAAATGGCCGCTGGCTTCTTTTCGGCCTCGCTGCCGGCGCCATGGTGGCCACAATTCTGTTCTTTTACGCCCAGTCTTTCACCGCCTTTTTTGCCATTTCCCTTCTTGCCAGCGCTTTTTTCTCCGCCCTCATGCCCCTTGGCGAACACCTGACCATGGCGGTGAGCTATGAGAAAAAGCTCGACTATGGGCGCATCCGCCTGTGGGGATCGCTCTCCTTCATCGTCACCGTGCTCGCCCTGGGCTGGCTTTTAACCGGACGAACCGAAGACCTGATCCTGTGGAGTGTCGTTGGTGGTCTCGGATTTACGGCCCTGGTCTGCCTGTTCCTGCCCAAGGGCGAACCGCTTTCCGGCGAGACCCGTGAAAAACCCCTGTTGAGCCTTCTTACCGACAGAACCTTTCTGCTCTTTCTTCTCGCCGTCAGCCTGCTGCAGATGAGCCACAGCATGTATTACGGCTTTTCCACCCTCCACTGGCGGGCCGCCGGCATGAGCGACACCATGATCGGTTTTCAGTGGGGGCTGGGCGTGGTCGCCGAAATTCTGTTGTTTGCCTTTTCAAGCCGGGTGATCGGGCGATTCGATCCCAGAGCCCTTTTGGTCATCGCCGGCTGTGCCGGAATCCTGCGCTGGATCGTCATCGGGCTGACCGTTTCACCAGGCTTTCTGGCCCTTGTTCAGGTCCTGCATGGCCTGACCTTCGGCGCCGTTCACCTGGCCGCCATGTATTTCATTGTCCGCCAGATCTCACGAAGCTGTTCGGCGACCGCCCAGGGACTTTATTCCTCCACCGCCATGGGGGCGGCGCTTGGGCTGGGAATGTTTCTCTCCGGCCTGCTGTTCGCCAAGGTCGCCGGTGGCGGCTTCCTGGTTATGGCGCTGTTTTCCGCCGCCGGGGCCGGGGCCGCCTTTCTGCTGCCTGGAGAACGAAAGAAAGTTGAGGCGGCAAACTGATCCTTGCTCTTGCAGAGTGACCCGTAAGGCTTTAATTACAGCAGATTGGCTCGTCCTCTATGCCGGATTAGCTCAGTTGGTAGAGCAGTGGTTTTGTAAACCAAAGGTCGCGGGTTCGACTCCTGCATCCGGCACCATTCCCGCGCTATTAGACAATAGCATCGCATTCAGACTTAGAATTCCTTAATATCTTTCTGGTATGACTAGCGCTTCGGAGAAAGCGCAACCAGTGAGGGGGACTATGTCAGCTCATCAGGCGAAAAAAGAGTTTTTTATCGAGCGCAATATGCGGGCAGAGGGGATTGAACCAACCCCGGCGTCAGTATTTACGCCGATGCCCGCCGGTGACACGGTTTCCAATGCCGAACTTCTCGAAGCGCTTAACATACTCAGCGATCAGGTGGATTCCCTTAAGGGGAGCCTGGCCAATCTGCCCGCCCAGGGTGCGGCTCCTCAGGAAGACGCAGACACTGAAACCCCCGCGGATGAGGAACTGGCTAAAGATGTGCGGGTGGAAATCGCCCAGATGGTCCGTTCAATCGGCGCCGCCAAGCGCGAAATTTCCCAGATCAAGCATCCCATGTCCGACGATGACCAGATCCTCAGGGCCTCAAGCGAGCTTGACGCCATCGTCGAGGCGACCGAAGTGGCGACCAACGGTATTCTCGAAGCCTCTGAGGAAATCGACGGCCTGCTCAAGGAACTCGAAGCCAAGTTTTCCGCTGAAGAAGATGTTCTTGTCGGATGCGAAAAAATAGCCAACCTGGTAATCGGCATCATGGAACATTGTAATTTCCAGGACATCACCGGCCAGCGCGTCACCAAGGTCGTCAAGACCATGAGATTCATTGAGGACCGCATCCTGGCCATGATCAGCATCTGGGGAGTCGATGCCTTTTCCGATCTGCCGGTCGAAGCCGAAGACACACCCGAAGAGGGCGGAGAAGACATTATGCATGGCCCGCAACTGGCCAATGAGGGCATTTCCCAGGATGATATCGATGCCCTCTTCGACTGATCCAGCATTATCCCGCCCGGTCCGGGCCACACTCTTTACCGCTCTTTCCTTCGGTCTTGCACTGGCCGTCCTTGCCCCCGCCCAGGCCGATGAGGAAAGCTGTGACAGCCATCTCAACGCCGCCGGTAATGTGGTGACATCCTGCACCGGCGCCGATCTGGTCCCTCAGGCCACCACGCCGGATAAAAACCAGATGCGCCACAGGCTCGGCGACCTGCCCCACGTCACCGTTTATGACCCCTCGGGCATGAACGTGGTTGATGATTGCAATCCCTCGGCCGGGGAATGTCCTCTGGGTTATGAGGACGGGATGCTGAATAACAATACCGGGTTTTTCCCTCTCCCCGAAGAAGGTGCGGGTGACGGCGACAATGGAATCAGCACAATGGATTAACCACGGGGCGTGATCTAGTCCTGTTTATCGGCGGCGTGATCCTCTTCCCCTTCGCCGGGTATTTCTTCCTCATCAAACAGTATCCGGCTCGCCGCGCCCTCCAGGTCTTCATACTGTCCCGACTTCAAAGCCCATAGAAAAGCGATGAGACCGCAAAGACCCATAAAGAGAGCTATGGGGATAAGAAAAAGAAGCACGTCCATCAGGCTCGCCGCCTTTTGCCGAGCCGCAGGGCATTCCCGATAACCACCAGGGACGAGGCCGACATGGCCGCCGCCGCAATCAGCGGCGTCACCAGACCGGCCATGGCCAGGGGAATGGTGATGATATTATAGGTAAAGGCGAGGCCGAAATTCTGCTTTACCAGACGGTCCGCCTTGCGGGCAATGGTCAGCATTTCAACCACCGGGGCCAGACGCGCCCCCTGAAAGACCGCATCAGCCGCATTCTGGCTGATATCGGCGGCCGAGGATGGCGAGAGGGAAACGAATGCCGCCGCCAATGCCGGGGCGTCGTTCAAGCCATCGCCAACCATCAATACATGACGACCTTGTTCCGCCAGCTTTGAAAGCCGTGCCACCTTGCCGGCCGGCGAACATCCGGCCTGCCAATCCTCAATACCCAGCCGTCTGGCGACTTCGGCGGCAACGCCTGATCGGTCGCCGGAGAGAAGCGCCACCCCAAAACCCATGGATTTCAGTTTTTCCAACGTTTCCCCGCCATCCTCGCGCAGGGAATCGTGGAAACTGAAACAGACCGGATCAGCGCCCGGACGGGCGAGCCAAAGCTCAGGGTTAAGCGAGTGGTCCTCACCATCGCTCTCCGCCACGGCGACGAAATGACGGTTGCCCAGGCGTGTGCCGTCGGGGGCCTCCAGCCCGTCGCCGGGAACTTCTAAAACCCCCTCTAGAGCAGCCACCGGCGGGGCGGCAGCGACAATCGCGCGGGAAAGCGGATGACGGCTGGAAGCGGCCATCGCGGCGGCGCAGGCAAGATCCGAAGGTGAAAAATCACCCCCGTCAACCAGTTCCGGAAGACCCATAGTCAGGGTGCCGGTCTTATCGAAAACAACCATATCTGCGCGGGCGAAGCGCTCTAGCGCGGTCGCCGACTTAAGCAGAACACCATCCCGCATGAGGCGGCCGCTGGCGACCACCTGAACCACCGGCACTGCAAGCCCCAAAGCGCAGGGGCAGGTAATAATGAGAACCGCAATAGCGTGAAGAAGTGCGATCTCCCAACCGATTTGAGAAAAGACCAACCAGCCGGTGAAGGTTACCAGGGCAAGACCATGAACGGCCGGGGCATAAAGCCGGGCCACCTTGTCGGCGAGAACCACATAACGCGCCCGCCCCTGCTCGGCGGCCTCAACAAGGCGCACGATCTCAGCCAAAAGGGTCTCCTCGCCGACCGCGCTCACCTCAAGGCGCAAGGGGCCGGTAAGATTGACCGTGCCGGCAAAAACCTTGTCGCCGACATCCGACGGCTGGGGAAGGGATTCACCGGTAATCAACGCCGTATCAAGATCGCTACGCCCATCCGAGATAACACCATCAACGGGAATTCTTTCCCCCGCAGCGACCAGAACCGTCATGCCCGCGCTGACCTGTTGAGGCGCAATGGCGCGCCCCTTTCCCTGGTCATCGAGAACCGTAACCGCCGTCGCCTGCATGACCATCAGATGAGACACCGCAGAACGCGCCCGCCCCCTGGCGCGGCGGTCGAGATAACGCCCGATCAACAGAAAGAACAGCAGGGTGATGGCGGAATCGAAATAGGTATGGGGATTGCCCTCAATCGTCTGAAACAGACTCATCCCCGCAGCCAGCAGGACGGCGAGTGAGATCGGCACCTCCATATTCACACCGGCATGGCGCAACGCCCCCCAGGCCGAATGGAAAAACGGCCGCCCGGCGTAGGCAATCGCCGGAAGGGCGATCAGAGCCGAAAGCCAGTGCAGCAGATCCCGTGTCGCCGGCCCCATGTCCTGAGCCTCGCCCGCCCACACCGCCACCGACAGCAACATGACGTTGGCAGCGGCAAAACCCGCCACCGCCAGGGCGCGAAGCAACATTTTTTCATGGGCTGTATCTTCATTCTCAAGGGCGTCCGGCGCAAAAGGCACCAGCCGGTATCCCTGGGCCTCGACCCGCTCAACCAGTGACTGGGGGTCGGCCACTTCCTTTTCAAAATCGAGCCGTAGCCGCCTGTTGGTCAAATTGACCCGTGCCGCGACAACTCCCGGCACGCCGTTAAGCGCCGATTCGATCCGCGCAACACAGGCCGGACAGTGAATGCCGTCAACCATAAAGGAAAGGGAAGCGACGCCTTTTGAGATCGGCGTTTCATACAAGGACCAATCAGCGAATATGGATGCCGTATCCGTCATGAATCTTTCATCACCTTCTAGAAATTAACGGCAAAACCTGGCAGTGGTCGGCGGCTGCTTAATTGACGACGATACGCCGCTTTGCCCGATAGCTGTCCACTCCGTGACGGATCAGAACCCGCACATCCCATTGCCCGGCAAGAGGCAAACTGGCCTGAGCGACATATAATCCCCCACCCTGTGACCCAAGAGACAATCGGCGGTCGAATCCTTCATGGGTGGGACGAAAGAAAAGGGCGTCAATCTTGGCATTCTCAAGCGGGTTACCTGCGCGATCTGTAATCCTGACGGATAAATTGCCGTCCTTGATTTCCTCAAAGGCGGAATCAGTGGCCGGCATAAAATCGATATCGACGTTCCAGCCCAGAGCCTCACCCGCCCTGGCGTGGGCCAGGGTGTCGTTATAGGCAACGCCCTTTAAGTAATGACCTTCAACTTCCAAACCAGTCCAGGAAGTCAGGGCGAAATAGACCAACGTCGCGTTGGCGATCAAAAAAGTGCCGAAGAGAACAAAAAACCAGCCCAGAACGGGAAAACGTTTTTTACCGCTCTCGGTTTTTGCCGGTGGTGAAGAGGTCATTTAGATGGTCCCCGGAAAATCGTTTGATGGGAAATGCTTTCCTCATCTTCCAGGCTCCTCACTTGCAAGGTCAAGTCCGTAGCATCGGATGTCAGGTCGCTTTGGGGGGCATGAATGAAAAGCCGGTAGGAAGCGATCTGGTCGGGGGGCGCTGAGACGGTCATCTCGCTCCCCTCGTCGATGATCGACCCGCCGGCCTCCTGGCGTGAAATGATACCACCGGGAACCCCCTGGGCAGTAACCGTGAAATCACGGGAACGCCGCACCATGTTCAAAATTTTCAGCGTATAGCCGTTGCGGATATCGCCATCGGAAAGTTTGACGAACAGGGGGTTGCGGTCGCGCAGCAGGTTGACGCCAAAGGTCGGACGGGTGAAGAGCTGATAGGCCATAAGACAACCGACGAGAACGAACAGGCCGGCATAGAGGACGGTGCGAGGCCGCACCAGACGATAGGTGGTCGGCTTGTTCTCGGCCAGCGCCGTCTGGCAAGCGGCGGTGTCGAATTTTATCAGCCCGCGCGGCAAATCAACCCGGTCCATAATGGTGTTGCAGGCGTCGATACACAGGCCACAGCCAATACATTCAAGCTGGCTGCCGTCACGGATATCGATGCCGGTCGGACACGCCGCGACGCATTGATTGCAATCGATGCAATCGCCGCGACCTTCCCAGCTTGTGCCGGCCTTGTGAGGTGCGCGCGGCTCGCCTCGAAATTTCTCATAAGTTACGATCATCGTATCTTCATCGAACATCGCCGACTGGAAACGGGGCCACGGGCACATGTAAGTACAGACCTGTTCCCGCGAGATGCCGCCGAGAAGATAGGTGGTTGCCGTAAACATCAGGACAAAGAAAATAGCGAAAGTCGGCACCTGAAACGCCACAACGTCATGAATGAGCGTCGGCGCGTCGTAGAAATACATGATCCAGGCGCCACCGGTCAGAAACGAGATCACCAGCCAGCTGGTATGTTTGGCGATTTTTTTGGCAACCTTGGCCGAAGTCCAGGGTCCCTTGTCGAGCCTGATCCGGGCACTGCGGCCACCCTCAATCGCCCTTTCAACCAACATAAAAAGGTCCGTCCAGACAGTCTGGGGGCAGGCATAACCGCACCACAGGCGGCCAAACAGCGAGGTTATGAAGAAAAGGCCGATGGCGGCGAGTATCAAGAGCCCGGCGAGATAATAAATCTCCTGGGGCCAGGTTTCGATCCACAACACATAAGCCCGCTGACCGGCAAAATCGAACAATACCGCCTGATCCGGCACACCGGGGCCGCGGTCCCAGCGCAGCCAGGGCACGATATAGTAAATACCGAGAAGAATAACCAGCGCCGCCCATTTAAGCCGACGGAACAGACCGTCGACCTTCTTGGGATAAACCTTGATATGGGGGGCGTAAAGAGGTTCCCGGGCCTTCTGGGTCTTTACGGATTCAGCGTCAACTGCAAGATCATCTTGACGCGGGGTGTCTGTCATAGGGCAAAAACCTTAAACACATTATTCACCCCCCCCGAGGGAATGGACATAGATCGTCAGCTGTTTCAGGGTCGCATCGTCGAGACGACCACCCCAGGCCGGCATCACCCCGCCCCGGCTTTTAGCAATGGTTTCGATGATGGTTTCTTTATCACCGCCGAAAAGCCAGATGGCGTCATTGAGCTTTGGCGCCCCGAGTTCACGCATGCCCTCGCCGGTTTCGCCGTGGCAGGCGGCGCAATTCTCGGCGAATATAGGCGCACCACGCTCAGCCGCCGATGCATCTCCGGCGGAATTGGAAAGGGAGAGCACATATTCGGTGACATCGTTGATTTGCCCATCATCGAGAATTTCATCCACCGCAAAGGCTGGCATCTGGGAATCCCTGGTTCCCTCATTATCGGTCCAGCGCACACCGTTTTGTAATGTCAGATAGATATCCGCCAGTGTCCCGCCCCACAGCCAGCCATCGTCAGCAAGGCTCGGATAACCGGGGCCACCCGCTCCGCCGGCGCCATGACAAGGGACGCAATTATCGGCGAAAGAAACGCGGCCGCCAGCCAACGCATAGTTCAGCAATTCCGTATCCTCGATAATTTCTTCCATCGACGCGGCGACGAAACGATCCATATAAACGGCGCGCTCATTGCGCAATTCAGACATCTCTGTCTCAAGAACGGCGCGCTGGGAAAACCCGAGCACTCCCTTAGTGTAATCACCACCGCCCAGCGGAATGGCCGGATAAAGAATCATGTAAATAATGGCAAAGACGATTGTCGCGTAGAAAGTGTACAGCCACCATTTGGGCAGGGGCGTGTTGAGCTCCTTGATCCCGTCCCACTCGTGACCGGTGGTCTCCGTGCCGGTAATGGCGTCCTTTTCTATTTTTGTCGGCATGGCGGCCTCCTAGGGGGAATCGTTATCATCACGAAAGGGAATATTGGCATGGTCCTTCATTTCCGCGGACCGGCGACGGGAAGGCCACAACGACCATACGATGATCCCGGTAAAAATCAGCATCAGCCACAGGCCCCAGAAGGAACGGAAGAAATCTGAAACATCGGTCAAAGACATCTTTCTCCCCTATTGCTGAAGATCGTCGTGATCGTAGCGGGAAAAATCAACCAGGGTGCCGAGCATCTGAAGATAGGAGATCAAGGCATCCATTTCGGTAATCCGTCCGGCATCGCCGTCGAAATCCCCGGTTACGGCTTTGGGATAGCGGGCCAACAGGCCTTCCGTATCCTCGTCCGCCCCGGCCTGGGCGGCCAGATCGGCCGCGGCGTTGGCGATCATCTCATCGCTATAAGGCACACCGACAATCTGGTTGGTCTCCAGATGGGCGCCGATATCCGAAACATCGAGTTCCTGATCCGCCAGAAACGAGTAACCGGGCATGATCGATTCCGGCACTACCGAGCGCGGGTCGACAAGATGGGCGACATGCCATTCGTTCGAATACTTGCCGCCAACCCGCGCCAGGTCAGGCCCTGTCCTTTTTGAACCCCACTGGAAGGGATGGTCATACATGCTTTCCGCGGCAATGGAATAATGGCCGTAGCGTTCCACTTCGTCACGGAAAGGCCTTATCTGTTGAGAATGGCAGAGATAACAGCCCTCGCGGATATAAACATTGCGCCCGGTCAGTTCCAGCGGTGAATAGGGACGCACCCCATCAACCTTTTCGATCGTTGTCTCGATGGTGTAGAGCGGCACGATTTCCACCAGCCCGCCGATCGAAACGGTGAGCAGGGTCAGCACCAGCATCAGGATGACATTTGTCTCGATTTTCTTGTGGTTGATAAACATGCCCTGCCCTCCTATGCCTGAGCCGCTGCGGATTGCTGCGAGGGAGCGGTTTCGCCCTCAACATCACCGCGACAGGTGCGCCACAGATTATACGCCATGATCAGGGACCCGATGGTGAACAGCAAACCCCCAAGCCCCCGGACCACATAGAAGGGATGCATCGCATCGACGGTTTCGGCAAACGAATATTGCAGGAAGCCGAAGCTGTCATAGGCCCGCCACATCAGACCCTGCATAATGCCGGAAACCCACATGGAGACGATATAGAGCACGATGCCGATGGTCGAAATCCAGAAGTGATAACTGACCAGCCGCTGACTATAGAGTTCCTTGCGCTTCCACAGCACCGGCACCAGAAAATAAAGAACGCCGAAGGTGATAAAACCAACCCAGCCAAGCGTGCCGGAATGGACATGACCAACCGTCCAGTCGGTGTAATGGGAAAGCGCATTGACCGACTTGATCGACATCACCGGCCCTTCAAAGGTACTCATGCCGTAGAAGCCGACACCGGTAACCATGAAGCGCAACACCGGATCGGTGCGCAGTTTGTCCCAGGCCCCGGACAGGGTCATCAGGCCGTTGATCATGCCACCCCAGGACGGCATCCACAGCATCACCGAGAACACCATGCCGAGGGTCTGCGCCCAATCAGGCAGCGAGGTGTAATGGAGGTGATGAGGCCCGGCCCAGATATAAAGAAAAATCAGCGACCAGAAATGAATGATCGACAGCCGGTAGGAATAGATCGGCCGGTTCACCCGCTTGGGAATAAAGTAGTACATCATGCCGAGGAACCCGGCGGTAAGGAAAAACCCGACGGCGTTATGAGCATACCACCACTGGGTCAGGGCATCACGCACCCCGGCAAACAGAGAGTAACTCTTGGCCCCGGTGAAGTCGACGGGAACCGCCAGATTATTGACAATATGCAGCATGGCAACGGTGACGATAAAGGCCAGATAGAACCAGTTGGCGACATAGATATGCGGTTCCTTGCGCCTCATGATGGTGCCGACGAAAACCAGCAGATAGGCCACCCAGACGATGGTGATCCAGATATCCACATACCATTCCGGCTCGGCATATTCGCGGCCCTGGGTGATGCCAAGCACATAGCCCGCCGCCGCCATGACGATGAACAGCTGGTAGCCCCAGAAAACGAAAGAGGCGAGCCCGTTACCGCCGAAAAGTGAGGCGTGGCAGGTTCGCTGGGCGACGTAAAACGAGGTACCGATAAGGGCATTGCCGCCAAAGGCAAAGATTACCGCACTGGTATGGACCGGACGCAGCCGGCCGAAGGAGAACCACTCGAGATCGAGATTAAGCGCCGGAAAGGCAAGCTGAAAGGCGATATAAACCCCGGCCAGAAAACCGATAACGCCCCAGAAAATCGTGGCAACGACGAATTTACGGACGATATCGTCGTTATAGGCGTCTGCAGCGCCCGATATACTCGAGGATGAACTCATCAATAAATCTCCCACATAGCGCCGTTTTCCGGGCCGAATTCGTTTTCTCAATATAGATGGAGTCTGGCGCCCCCCTCAGCATTGAGCCAGATCAAATTTAAGCACTCATCAACACATTAATACCATACCCTATTTTTAAATGGTTTCATCTCCGTAAAAACCGGTAAATTCCTTGCCATGATCTTCTTTCTCAAGGAGCTTCTTCTTCCTCCGGGGATTTTTCTCCTCGCCGGGCTTTTCGGCATCTGGGATATTCGGAACAATCCCCGGCGCGCCAGGCGGATACTCATTACCGTCGCCATCCTGTTTTATATCTTCAGCACCAAGGTTATGGCCTCGCTGTTGATGGGCAATCTGCCCGTTCCAGCCCCCCTGCCCCCTCTATCCCTCGGAATAGATGAAAATTCCGCCCCCCCCAGGCCATCGTCGTTCTCGGGGCCGGGCTCTATGAAGCCGCCCCGGAATACGGCGGCGATACGGTCTCGGGTGGTTCGCTTGCCCGCATCCGCTATGGCGCCAACCTCCACCGGCGCAGCGGGCTGCCCCTTCTGGTCAGCGGCGGCCGCCCGGAAAACACCAAATTAAGCGAAGCCGAGGCCATGAAAAACGTCCTTGAGACCGACTTTCATGTGTCCGTCCCCTGGATCGAGGACAGCTCGGAGACGACATGGGAAGGGGCGCAAAATGCTCATGAAATCCTGGCCGCGGAAGGAATAAACAGGATTTACCTTGTCACACACGCCACCCATATGGCCCGCGCGGAGAGAGCTTTCCGCCGCGCCGGTTTCGAAGTTATTCCGGCACCCACGGAATTCTGGTCTCACCCCGACCTGCGGGCGAGGGATTTTCTCCCCACAGCCGGCGGGCTGGCGATAAGCCGCCATGCCTTGCATGAATGGCTGGGCCGCCTGTGGTATGTAATCCGTCCCTGACCCCGCCCTCGGGGACGTTGAAATAGAACTGCTAACCGGTTATGACTCTGCGCTGGTTCATCATCACAAAATGGTTTTCGCAAAACGGTTTTTTACGGAGTACGCTTAATGAGAAAAATCTTTTTCCTGGCCCTGGGACTCGCTTTCATTCTTCCCGGCCTTACCCTTGCCCATGGCCCGACACGGCTTAAGGCCGTCGAAACTATCGAGGTCTCTGCCCCGCCTGCCGAAGTCTGGACAATCGTCAAGGATTTCAACGGCATGCCCAACTGGCATCCGGCGATCAAGGAAAGCACCTGCGAAGGCTGCAACGATATCGGCGCCAACCGGGTTCTGACCCTTCAGGACGGCGGCATCATCAAGGAAAATCTCGAAAAATACGATGAAGACGGCATGCGCTTTTTCTATCGCATCACCGAGGTTGATCCCAAGGTTCTGCCGATTAATAACTATTCGGCCTGGCTGATCGTCGAGGATAACGGCAACGGCGGCTCCAAGGTGACCTGGAAGGGCGCCTTTTACCGCGGCTTCATGGGCAACAACCCGCCAGAAGATATGACCGACGCCGCCGCCAAGAAGGCCATCATCGGTGTCTACAAAAGCGGTCTTGAAAATCTCAAGGCTTCCGTTGAAGGCAAGTAAAGTTCTGCAAAAGGCCGGGCTGAAAGGTCCGGCCTTTTACACTTGCGGAAGCCGTCGCCTTTCCGCCCTTCTCTCCGCCCTCTTTCTTCTGATTGCGCCCCCGGCCTGGGCCGGTCCGCGCGCCTATATCACCAATCAGGGCAGCAACAGCGTTTCGGTCATCGACACCCTGACCGATAAGGTTGTCGCCACCATTGCGGTCGGCGACAAGCCCGCAGGCGTCGCCGTCAACCACGACGGCAGCCGGATTTACGTGACCAACCCGGAAAGCCGGGATGTCAGCGTTATTGACGGACAACAAGAGAAAGTCATCGCCACCATCCCCACCGGTGAAGGACCACTTGGCATCGCCCTTCATCCCGCAGGCCGATGGCTCTATGTCGCCGACTGGTATACCCATGAGATTGTGGTGATCGATACCGGGAAACTGGCGATTGTAAAAAAGATCGCCGTCGGGCAATCGCCTTCCGGAATCGCCGTCACCCTGGACGGGACACGCTTGTTCGTCGCCAATCGGGACAGTAACAATATCTCCGTCCTCAATGCCGATACGAATGCGGTAACCGCTACAATCGATGTCGGCACCGCCCCCTTCGGCGTTACCTTTGATCCAGCGAGAAATCGCATTTATGTCGCCAATGTCCGCAGCCATGACGTTTCGGTAATCGACGGCGCCAGCCTTGAAGTGATCGCCACCTTCAAGGTCCGGGCCTGGCCCTACGGGATTGCCGTCACAAAAGACGGAGGGCGCATCTTCGTCACCAACCAGCATGATGATTCGCTTTCGGTGATTGACGGCAACAGCTTCGCCAACATCGCCACCCTCAATCCCGGCGAATACCCGGAAGGAATCATGATCCACCCGGACGGACAACGAGCCTATGTGGCCAGTTGGTTCAGCAACCAGGTAACGGTGATCGATGTGAACAGCCTGAAGACTCTTTCCACCATCCCGGTCGGTGACGGCCCCCGGGCCTTCGGTATTTTTATTGGAAGTGGCCGCGAGCGGTAATCCCCTCTAGCCGGTTTCCGGCAGAAAACTCGGCATCACCACGCCATTGAAGGGCTTATACTCGCCGCGCACCTGGAACAAATGGGTTTCGACTTTCCGCCCCCCCCACTCATACACCTGTTCGACAATTTCTTTTTTTCCCATGGGGATGAGAAACAATGGAATCATACCCTTAAACCGGTCGAGTTCATTGGCCAGCAGGGCAAGGGTATCCGCCTCGCTACGCATGACGCCGGGACCGATCATATTCAATGCTGGATGCTTAAGGGAGATCAGAAACCCGTCGAGCCCCCCACCATCAATGCTTTCCAGAACCGAGACATGGAAAATCTCCCGCGTATTTTCGATGCAATAATGATAATCGCCGACCCGGCTGATACCGCTTATTTCCATTTCAAGCTTGCTCATGGCGGGGACGTCATCGGCTGTCGCCTGGCGCACCCTGTCCAGGCCGGACGTCTTGATGTTGAGCCCCGAATCAGGAACGGAAATCACCATATCGTTAAATGCAACACGCGGAACAAAGCCCGAGCGGTTATAGAGAGAAAAAGAATCAAGATTCATTGCGCTGCCGACCAGCCGCAGGGATCGAAAGCCCTCACGCTCGGTGTAATCAATAATCTGATTAACCAGCCCGCGTCCGATCCCACGACCGAAATAGTCGGGATTGACGCTCATGATGCCAAGAGAAACATGGTGCTCCCGGGGGTGATAGAAACAGCTCCCCATTAGGTCACCGCTGCCGGGGTCGAAAAAGGCAAAACTGCATCCCGGCGTAAGGTCGTTATAGACGTCAAAAAAAATACCGGCTTCTTCGGGTGCGCATCTGAAATAATCGCCCGGCCAACCGTGCTTTTTGTACCATTCATTGAAAGAACGGTACAGCGTATTGGAAAAAACAGATCGGTTATCCGGCGTCATCGGCCGCATATCCGGGTTGATCATTCCATAACCTCTGATCTTTGAATGCGCCTCACCTAGGAAACAGCCTTTATATGAACGGGGCGAGGCAATGTTTCCTCGCCTTCAGTATCAATAATTCTGGCGTAATTCCCCTGATCATTCAGATAGGCGCGAAATTCATCAAACGGCAGGGGGCGACTGAACAGATAGCCCTGGATAATGTCGCATTTTTTTACCAGCAGATAACCGTACTGTTCTTCCGTTTCGACCCCTTCGGCAACCACTTTCATGTTGAGTGACCGGGCGAGGGAAATAATGGTGCGGACGATCGCCCTGTCTTCGGGATCAGTATAGATATCGTTGACGAAGGCCCGATCGATTTTCAACACATCGATGGGCAGGCGTTTGAGATAACTGAGCGATGAATAGCCGGTACCGAAATCATCAACAGCTATGGTGACGCCGATATCCTTTAATGCCTCAAGGAGGGTTATGCTTTTATTGACATCGTTCATGAGCAGGGTTTCGGTAACCTCAATCTCCAGGGCACTTGCCGGAAGGCCGCTTTCGGAGAGGGCATCGGAAACAATATTGAGAAAGTTTTCTTCCTGAAGCTGACGCCCGGAAACGTTGACGGCGACCCGCAAATGCGGATTCCCTTCATCAATAAGTTCCTTGGTTTGCCGGCAAGCCTGATGCAAAACCCATTCTCCCAAAGGCACGATCAGCCCGGTATCTTCAGCCAAAGGAATGAACTTACCCGGAGGAACCAGCCCCTCCTCAGGATCGTTCCAGCGCACCAGGGCCTCCATTGCCACCACCTGGCGCGTGGCTGCATCAATTTTGGGCTGGTAGTGGAGGATGAAATTCTCGTTCTTGAGTGCGCCACGTAAATTTTCTTCCATTTTCAGCCTTTCGGCCGCCCGCTCGTTCAGTTCCGGCATGAAATATCTGTACTGGTTGCGGCCACTTTCCTTAGCACTGTACATGGCCGCATCCGCATGCTTGAGAAGAGTCTGACTGTCATTGCCGTCGCGGGGGAAGAGGCTGATGCCGATACTTGATGACGGAAAGAATTCATTGCCGTCGATGGTGACCGGATCAGTCAGATCTTCAACAATCTTATCGGTAACATTGCCGACATGTCTTTCGCCTTCAACCCCGCTCAGTAGAATAACGAACTCATCTCCGCCCAGCCGTGCAACCGTATCGGATGCGCGAATTCCCGCCCTAAGCCTCTTCGCAATAGCCACGAGAAACCTGTCCCCGACCTCGTGTCCGCAAGTATCGTTGATGTATTTGAAACGATCGAGATCGAAAAACAGAACAGCTACACTCTCTTCATGGCGACGGGCCGTCGCCAAAGCCTGATCGATGCGATCTGTCAACAGATTGCGATTAGGAAGACCGGTAAGGGAATCATAATTGGCCATATGAACCAATTTGGACTCGATTTCCTTGCGCTCTGTAACATCGCGGGTAACGCCGATAAAAAGATGTACCCCTCCAAGATCCGCTTCACTGACCGATAGTTCCATTGGAAAAACAGAACCGTCCTTTCGCTGGGCATCGACCTCGCGGGCGCCTTTGCCGATAATTCCACCATCTCCGGTCTCGATATATTTTGTCAGATATGAATCGTGCCGAAGGGCGTCTTTATTCGGCATCAGCATATTGACTTTTTTACCGATAACTTCTTGCTGGTCATAACCGAACATCTCTTCGGCGGCACGGTTGAAGGACTCGATGAACCCTCTTTCGTCAATGGTGACAATACCGTCGGCGACATTTTCCATGACGATCCGCACCCGGTCGCCGCGTTCTTTCAGATCGGCCTGAACCTTCATGAACTCGGTTATGTCCTGAACCGTCCCGGTCATGAAAACCGCCTCGCCGGTGGATTCGTATTCCACCTCGCCTTCTTCATGAACGGTTATCACCGTGCCGTCGGGCTGAACGACGCGGTGGTCGATGGCATAGGGGATTTTTTTCTCCAGGGCGGCGTTGATCCCGTCTGTGACAGCCTCCCGGTCGGCGGGATGAACGGCTTCGAGAAAAGCCTCATAGGAGGCCTTAACCGCATATGGTTCATAACCGAACATCCGGAAAATTTCTTCCGTCCAGAGCAATTCGCCGGTGCGGATATTCCATTCCCAACTGCCGATCCGGGCAATGCGCTGGGCCTTTGCCAGGTTTTCCCGGCTACGGCGAAGGTTCTCCATAATCGTCCGCTGCTCGGTGATGTCGTTGATGATGGCGACAAAAACCGGCGGGGTTTCGCTGTCGAAAAGCTGGAGCCGAACCTCGACCGGGTACACCGTGCCATTTTTACGTTTATGGGCTGATTCGAAGGTGAGAAGACGTATATCCCTTCTGACCAGGGGGGCGACGGCCTCGGCAAAGCTGTCGCGGGTAAACTCAGGCTTGATATCATAGGCCGTCAATTGGGTGATTTCAGTATCTTCATAGCCCAGATTCGTCTTTGCCCCTTTGTTGACCTGAATGAACTTGAAGGTCTCGGCGTTAAAAATATAAATTTCGTTATCAGACTCCTCGAGAATCCGCCCCAGACGGGTTTTAACCTGTTCATCCTTAAGTTGTTCGGAGATATCCGAAAAGACAACGACCCCACCGGCCAGCCCCGCATTCCTGATGATCGGGTATGAGGAATAACGTGCCGGAAAACTGCTGCCATCGGCGCGCCAGAACACTTCATCGGTCTCTATAATTTCTCGCCCTATTTTGCCAACCCGGTAAATATTACATTCCTCCACCGGATATGGAGAGCCATCGGCATGGCTGTGATGCATGAGATCATGCATATTGCGGCCAATGAGATCGGAGGTGGATTCATAGCCCAATAATTTCACGCAAGCCGGGTTGCAAAAGGTGCAATTGCCCTCAGTGTCAAAGCCGTAGATCCCCTCACCAGTGGAATTAAGCAGCATCGCCAGATTGTCGCGGCTGGCGGCGAGATTTCGCAGCAGGGGATCGCCGACCCGGCGAAAGACGAAAGCGCCGGCAAGAACAAGAAGGAGAGAAATGCCGACAACCACCAGCCCCGCCTTGAGAAACGGCAGACGCACCTCGCCAAGATCGATCTTGGCGACAATGCCGATATCGAGGATATTTGAATGGCGATAGGCGGCGAGCACCTTTTCCCCGTCATAGTCCTCACCGATGAGAAAACCGTTTTCGCCCTGAACGGCGCGCTGCATGGGGAGGCCAAAGGTGGAGCCAATGGGAAAGACGTTGACGTGGCCATCAATTTCACTCTTCAGCGGCGCCAGGAAGCGCACGTTACCGTCCAGCTTGTCTCCGATGGTGATCTCGCCGGTGGTGCCGAGATTGCTGATTCGCGTTCCCGAGGCGACAATCTGTGAGATCGTCGCCGCCCGCCAGCCATCGGGGTGAGCGTCACGACTGTACTGGCGATCGAAAGTCGCCACGGAATTAATCAGCTGAAGCCGGGTGTTGGCGATACTGTTGAGGTCGTGGACCTGACGGTCGAAAGCCGTCTGGTAGAGGATAAAGATAGCCGTACCGGCGGAAAAGAAAGCCACCAGAAAAAGCACCAGCACCAGATGTGTCAGCCGCTTTTGGTCTTCCCGTGCGGATTTATCCAACGCCACTTTCGCCAAACCCTCCCAAGGCCGGACATCTCAGGCAACATGCTACAACGGAATGAAGCACCATTGTATGTTTACATGTAACCTTAACAGTGTCCCGTAAGCATTATCTCCGTATGAATTACTCGTTCAGCTTGGTTGAAATCATCAAGGTTTTTCGCCTTGACTGCCAAGCATTAAGACTGAGAATGACAATAATTCAGGTTAACAATTGTACCGGCCAGATGTTAAAAATCTTATTAAGACAACAAGAAAACTGGAACTTGTCCGACGCCTGCGCTACAAGTGCGACACGGTTTTTCTGCACTGCCTTTTCTGCTTGTTTTCTACTGAAAAGCCCCCTTTTTCCGCCCTTTTAGACTTCTGAGCGACAATCCCCGTGAGCATCGAAGAAAAAGAACTTAGCCGGCAAGACAGCGCCAGCGTCTCAGACCCGGCAAAAAGCACCGAAGTAACGCCGCGCGCCATGGCCAACGCCATCCGGGCCCTGTCCATGGATGCGGTCGAGGCCGCCAATTCCGGCCATCCCGGCATGCCCATGGGCATGGCGGACGTGGCAACCGTCCTTTTCACCCAATTCCTTAAATTTGACGCCGCCAACCCACGCTGGGCCGACCGCGACCGCTTTGTGCTGTCCGCCGGTCACGGTTCGATGCTCCTCTATTCCCTGGCCTATCTGACCGGCCAAGCGGATATGGATATCGACCAGATCCGCAATTTCCGCCAGCTCGGAAGCCGCACCGCCGGCCATCCCGAATATGGACTTGCCGATTGCATTGAGACCACGACCGGGCCGCTCGGCCAGGGACTGGGCAACGCCGTGGGGATGGCGATCGCCGAGCGTATGCTGGCGGCCCGTTACGGCTCAAAAATCGTCGATCATTACACCTATGCTCTGGTTGGTGACGGCTGTCTGATGGAAGGAATCAGCCATGAAGCCGCGTCCCTTGCCGGACATCTGGGGCTTGGCAAGCTGATCGTGCTGTTTGACGACAATCACATTTCCATCGACGGATCGACTGAAATCTCTGTCGATGACGACCAGAAAGCGCGTTTTGCCGCCCATGGCTGGGATGTACAGGCGGTGGACGGCCATGACGGGCAAGCCGTCGCTACGGCCATTGCCAAGGCAAAAGAAACCGACACCCCGTCGCTGATCGCCTGCCGCACCACCATCGGTTTCGGGGCGCCGAACAAGCAGGGCACTGCCGGCACCCATGGCGCGCCCCTGGGTGCCGAAGAGGTGGCTGCCGCCCGCGAGACTCTAGGCTGGACCTCGCCCCCCTTCGAAATACCGACCGATATTCTAGCCGCCTGGCGGGATTCCGGGAAACGCGGCGCGACAGACCGCAAGGCCTGGGACGACCGGCTGGCAAGCTTGTCCGCCGACGCCCAAGCCGATTTCGGGCGCCGTCTTTCTGGTGATCTCACCCCCGGCTGGAAAGACGCCTTTGAGGCCTATAAGAAAAAACTCTGTGAGGACGCGCCCAAATGGGCCACCCGTAAATCCTCGCAAGAGTCGCTGAAAGTCCTGACCAAGGCGCTGCCGGAGCTTGTCGGTGGCTCGGCCGATCTGACCGGCTCGAACCTGACCAAGACCGACAGCCTTGAATCTATTACGCCTGAGGATTTTTCCGGCGCCTATCTCCATTACGGGGTGCGCGAACATGTCATGGCGGCGGCCATGAACGGCATCGCGCTCCATGGCGGCTTTGTGCCCTTCGGCGGCACTTTTCTCGTCTTTACCGATTACTGCCGCAACGCCATCCGCCTGTCGGCGCTGATGAAACAGCGGGTGATCTATGTCATGACCCATGATTCGATCGGTCTTGGCGAAGACGGGCCGACCCACCAGCCGGTTGAACAGATCGCCGGGCTCCGGGCCTCACCCAATCTCAATGTCTTTCGCCCCGCCGACGCGGTAGAAACCGCGGAATGCTGGGCGCTGGCCCTGGAATCGTCCGAGCGACCCTCGGTTCTGGCCCTTTCCCGCCAGGGCCTGCCTGCCCTGCGCACGCAATACACGCCGGAAAATCTCTGTGCCAAGGGCGGTTACGTCATCGCATCGGCTGACGACGGCGAGGCCGAAATTACTATTCTCGCCACCGGTTCCGAGGTCGAAATTGCCCTTAACGCCCGCGACATGCTGCAGGCCGACGGCACACCCACCACCGTCGTCTCCCTGCCCTCCTGGGAATTATTCGATGAACAGCCCCAGACCTATCGCGATCAGGTTCTGGGCGCCGGCACGGTACGCATCGCCATCGAAGCAGCCTCGACCTTTGGCTGGGAACGCTATGTCGGCCTTGAGGGTGCGGTCATCGGCATGACCAGTTTTGGTGAATCAGCCCCCGCCGACCAGCTCTATGAGCATTTCGGGATTACCGCCCAAGCCGTTGTCGATGCCGCCAAACAACGCCTGAAGAACAATTAGGCCGCATATTTCATGCCCGTTCTGCCGACCCTGGACACTCTTGAAATTGCCGGAAAGCGGGTTCTTCTGCGCGTCGATCTCAACGTGCCGATGGAAGGAGGCCGGGTTAGCGACACCACCCGCATTGAGCGGATCATCCCGACCCTAAAGGAATTGACCGCCAAGGGCGCGAAAGTCGTTCTTCTTTCCCATTTCGGGCGGCCAAAGGGAAAGCCGGTGGCGGAAATGTCCCTTGCCCCCCTGGTGGGGCCGCTGGCAACAGCGCTGGGGGGGTGCGAGATCACCTTTGCCGGGGATTGCATCGGCGAGACGGCGAAAAACGCCGTTGACGGCCTGGGGAACGGCGACATCGTTCTTTTCGAAAATCTGCGTTTTCATCCCGGCGAGGAAAGTAACGACCCGGAATTCGCCCAGGCCCTGGCCGCCAATGGCGATCTTTACGTCAATGACGCTTTTTCAGCCGCCCATCGCGCCCATGGATCGACCGAGGCTCTTGCCCGTCTTTTGCCTCATGCGGCGGGCCGCCTTATGGAAGAGGAGCTGACCGCCCTCGACAAGGCGCTTGAAACCCCGGCCCATCCGGCCGCAGCCTTCGTCGGTGGCGCCAAAATATCGACCAAGCTCGACCTCCTGGGCAATCTGTCGGCCAAGGTCGATATGCTGGCGATCGGCGGCGCCATGGCCAACACCTTTCTTTACGCCCTGGGGACGCCTGTCGGCCGGTCTTTATGCGAGCACGATCTGGCCGAAACCGCGCGGAATATCTTTCAAGCGGCCAAAGACAAGGGCTGCGAAATCGTGCTCCCCATCGATGCGGTGGTGGCAGCCGAGCTTAAACCCGACGCCGAAACAGCCATCGTCGCCATCGATGCTGTGCCCGAGGAAATGATGATCCTCGATATCGGGCCGAAAACGGCCGAAGACCTCTCCCAGCGGCTTTCAGAGTGCAAGACCCTGGTCTGGAACGGTCCGCTCGGTGCCTTTGAGACCCCGCCATTTGATGCCGGAACAAAGCAGGTGGCGCGGGAAGCCGCCAGATTGACCACGGAAGGGAAACTGGTCAGCGTCGCCGGTGGCGGCGATACGGTGGCAGCCCTCGTTCAGGCTGACGCGGCGAAAGATTTCACCTATATTTCAACTGCCGGGGGAGCCTTTCTCGAATGGCTCGAAGGCAAGACCCTGCCGGGGATCGCCGCATTAAGCGGTAAATAACCACCCCGGCAAAGATCAAGACAAGGAGAATGGAATGCCCCTGATTTCGATGCGACAGCTTCTTGACCACGCAGCCGAGAACGATTACGGCGTTCCGGCCTTCAACGTCAATAACATGGAGCAGGTGCAGGCGATCATGAAGGCGGCGCAAAAGACGAGCTCGCCGGTGATCCTTCAGGCCAGTCGTGGTGCGCGCTCATATGCCGGAGACATCTATCTGCGGCATCTTATTCTCAGCGCTATTGAGAGCCATCCAGATCTGCCCGTCTGTATGCATCAGGACCACGGTAACAACCCCCAAACCTGCCTATCGGCCATTTCCAATGGATTTTCCAGTGTCATGATGGACGGCTCGTTGGAAGAAGACGCCAAGACGCCGGCTTCCTACGACTACAATGTGGCGGTCACCGCCAAGACGGTTGAGTTGGCCCATATGGTCGGCGTATCGGTGGAAGGCGAGCTTGGCTGCCTGGGGTCACTGGAAACCGGCAAGGGCGATAAGGAGGACGGCCACGGTTTCGAAGGCGAGCTGGACAAGGACATGCTGCTTACCGATCCCGATGAGGCCGCCGATTTTGTCGCCAAGACCAAGGTCGATGCGCTGGCCGTCGCCATCGGCACGTCCCATGGGGCCTATAAGTTCACTCGCAAGCCGACCGGCGACATTCTGGCCATGGATGTGGTTAAAAAGATCCACGAAAGATTACCCAACACCCATCTCGTCATGCACGGTTCATCCTCGGTTCCCCAGGATTTACAGGACATCATCAACGAATACGGCGGCGAAATGCCTCAAACCTACGGCGTGCCGGTTGAGGAAATCGCCACCGGCATCAAGAACGGCGTGCGCAAGGTCAACATCGACACCGACTGCCGGATGGCAATTACAGGCCAGTGGCGGAAAGTGGCGGCGGAACAAAAGGCCGAGTTCGACCCCCGTAAATTCAGCATTCCCGCCTATGACGCCATGGAAGCGATCTGCGTTGCCCGCTATGAACTTTTTGGCACCGCCGGTCAGGCGTCCAAGATCAAAGCGCTACCCTTAAGCGAAATGGCCCAACGTTATCTTTCCGGCAAACTCGACCCGAAAATCCGCTAGGCAAAAGGAACCCGGCCATGGCCGTCAAGATCGCCCCCTCAATTCTTTCCGCTGACTTTTCGCGGCTCGGCGAGGAAGTGCAGGCCATTGATGCTGCAGGCTGCGATTATATCCATGTCGATGTGATGGACGGCCATTTCGTTCCCAACCTCACCATCGGCCCGATGGTCGTCAAAGCACTGCGCCCCCACAGCAAAAAAGTTTTTGATGTCCATCTGATGATCGACCCGGTCGATCCCTACCTCAAAGAATTTGCGGAATCGGGAAGCGATATCATCACCATTCATGTCGAGGCAGGACAGCATCCAGACCGCAGCCTGCAAACTATCCGTTCCCTGGGCAAGAAGGCCGGAATTTCGCTGAAACCGGCAACCCCGGCGGAAGAAATCGCCCCTTTGCTGGATAAGGTGGACTTGATCCTCGTCATGTCGGTCGAGCCCGGATTCGGCGGGCAAAAATTTATGCCCGAACAGCTCAACAAAATCCGCCGCCTGCGCGAGATGATCGGCGACCGCCCCATCGAACTCGAAGTCGATGGCGGCATCACGCCTGAAAATGCCGCAGATGTCATCGCCGCGGGAGCCGATGTCTTGGTCGCCGGTTCAGCGGTTTTCACTGGCGGGGATTACGCCGGGAACATCTCAAATCTTCGGGACAACGAGCGATAACAATACGCTCTAGGAACCGGCCTGGAGATCCGCCTTCAGATCACTGAATACTTTCGTAAAAGCCCGCTTGAAAGCTTCAATGGTTGAAGCCATGTCGTCGCCGGCCTCCTCCTCAACCAGATAATTCTTCATCAGGACCGGCCGGTCCGAGTGGGCGTCCATCAGGTTGAATTCAATCTCAAGCACTGAGGTTGACCCATTACTCCCAACAACCCTGTCCAGGCGCTTGATATGCCCGTTCATGATGTAGTCGGGTATTAGCCGCATATCCGGCGTGACAACGGTTTCGGCAATATTAACCTGGCGGGCAAAGTCGACGACCTGATCCTGCACCATCAAGGTGGGGGTATCGATCCAGTAATGATAATTGTATTGCTGAACCTCAAGCGGTGTATCTGCAGAACTGTACAGCAAGGGGCGCTCTCTGGTCAGCCCGTTGCCGCGAAACGGCTCAACCATCATTACTCCTGAAAAAAGCGGAGACGAAAGGCTTTCAGGCATATCGGCATCAAGACGGTAATAATGCTCGTCGGGAACCTTTGGCTGGGCGCAGGCTACCAGGCCCACCACAAGAAAAGGCACGACAACGAGGGGGTTAAATAAACCGCGGGCATTCATCAGCGCTCACTCCTGCTTTCAATTTTCTTCAAACCGTCTTTATTAAGCTTCGCTTCATCCTTTGGCGGGTCTCCACTGAGAAGCAGCGCCGGGTTAAGCCGGATTTGGCGACTGAACTCGTACATATTGCGGCTGGTGCCATCGAGATTACGGAGGATGCCGTCAACATGGCGGGCAACCGCCTTCATTGAGTAACGAAGGTCCGTCAGAGTGCCATCCACATTGGGACGGTTTTCCGTCACCACATCATCAAGAGTGACGATCATGTGATCCAGTTTCTCACGGGTTCCCTGCAGATCCTTGGTCAGGGTGGCAAAGTTCTGAGCGCCCTGTTCGATATAGACGATCGTCTCTTCGATATTCTGTGCATTGGTATCACTGAGAATGGCATTAAGATTATCCGTGCTGCTGGTAAGCCCGGCTGAAATCTTGTCAAGGTCAGTGACCAGATTGGCGGAAACGGTTTCGAAGTTCGACGTGATAACAGGTGTTGACGTTCTTATGTTGGCAAGAATCTCCTGAACGTCCCCATCAAGAAATTTACCAATCTTATTGATTTGATCATTCATATTATCAATCAGCGGCATCAGCCCGTTCTGGGTAACGTCGCTGGCGTCATTGGCGATTTGGGAAACCGCCTCGAATAGATTTGCCGAGCGGCCGGATTTAATCTCGCCATCGGGCGCAAGGAAATTACTGCTGCCACCTTCCCGGATCACCAGGGCAAAGGCAGCAAGAAGGCCACTGGCCTCCTTGCGGACGATACTGTCATCAGGGATTTGCCAGCCCTGGATGACACTCATATCGACGCGGAAACTGACCTTTCCATCACTATGAATAGGCTCGATATCCTCGACCTGTCCAACGTGATAACCATCGAAAAGGACCCTTGTGCCGAAATCTATACCGGAGACATCTTCAAAAATAGAATAATACTTATCGGTGGCCCCGGTTCTTCCCGAGATCATGGCAATGGAGACGATCAGCGCGACAATCATCGCCAAAACAAAGCTGCCGACCATTACGTAATTTATTTTTGCATTTTTCATCTAAGCTCCCCCCTGTCCAGGGCTTCTCCGGTTAGCCGTTCCAGATATTCCTCCGGATCAAGAATAACATCCTCTGTTCGGCGATTAAGCAGGTTTTGCACCCGTTCGTTGCTACTATTCTTAAGTTCTTCAGGCGTTCCGATCGTCAGGATTTCTCCTTTATCAAGCATGGTGATACGGTCGGCAATAGTAAAAGCGCTGTCCAGTTCATGGGTAACGACGACAATCGTCATGCCCATGGCATCGCGAAGACGCAGAATTAATTCATCCAGTTGTGAAGAAACAACCGGATCAAGCCCGGCAGAGGGCTCATCGAAAAACAACAGCTTTGGATCCATAATGACAGCGCGGGCCACCGCGGCGCGCTTGATCATACCGCCGGAAAGCTCGGCCGGCGTCAAATCTTCAAAACCGGCCAGGTCAACCACTTCCAGCTTCATCCGGGCCATGATCTTCATGGTCATCTCATCAAGATCCGTTAACTCGCGCAACGGAAGGATAATGTTCTCACCCACCGACAGAGAGGAAAACAGGGCGCCGGTTTGAAAGGCGACACCCATTTTCTTGCGCAATTCATACATTTCCAACGGCGACGCGGTGGTCGCATCAATGCCGTGAATAGACAACTTTCCAGAGGTCGGCCGTTCAAGCGCCATGATGTGACGGAGCAGCGTGCTCTTGCCGGAACCAGACCCCCCCATGATGACCATAATTTCGCCCTCAAAAATATCGAGGGAAACCCCTTTTAGAATCAACCGATCACCGTAATGGGTCACAAGGTCATCAATCTCGATCACCTTGCTGCCAAATTTCGGCTTTTGGCCTTTCGCGGCCTGTTTTATTTCTTCTTCGGGCACCCCGTTCCTCCGGTCAACGCGTGGTAAGGAAAGCAAAAAGCATATCGGCGATAATGATCGCGGTAATCGAAATCACAACCGAACGGGTGGTAACCCGCCCAACCCCCTCAGCACCGCCGGAAACAGATGAACCGCTGACGACAGACACGAGTGCAATAAGAACGGCAAAGATGGCGATCTTTTCGATACCGTGCATAACGTCTTCGACCTTGAGAACTTCAATGATCTGATCGATATAGGCCGCCATGCTGATCCCGAGATCAATGGATACATAAATACCGGCGGCGAATATCCCCACTATATCGGACCAGATAACCAGCATCGGCAGCATAATCACCATGGCGATTAGCGCCGGGGCGACGAGGAAACGCACTGGATTAATTCCCATCACGCTGAGCGCATCTATTTCCTGATTGATCTTCATGGTAGAGAGACGCGCGGCCAGGGCCGAGCCCGAGCGACCGGCCACCAGAATACCGGTGATCAGGGAGGAGAATTCACGGGTGACAGAAAGCGCAATGCCGACGGTTACCTGTGATTCAGCGCCAAATGTCCTTAATGTGTAAATGCCCTGAATGGCCAGCATTATGCCGATGGTTGCGGCAAGAACAGTGACGATCGGAATGGCAAAAATACCGATTTCCATCATCTGGGCAAAGACGGAATCAATCCGCACAGGCTGATTGCGGCGCCAGCCTGTTAAGGTCCACACCGCGCTTTCAAAAAAAAGAACGCCGGCCTGGCCGACTTCATCTACTCCCTGGAGAGTAGAGCGGCCAATCCTTTCGCTCAAAGATGAGAGTTTCTCAAACACCCTCAGGATGCCCCCAGACCGGCTTCGAGAGTGTCGTGAATGATGAAGACCTTGTTGAGACGGGCCAGCTCAAGAACCCGCATCGCACCGGCGGAAACGGAGACCAGCGCAAAATCGGATTTTGTCTTTCTTGCCGCCTGATAGGCCTCGACCAGACTGGCGACCCCCGAACTGTCGATATAACCAACACCGGAAAGATCAACCAGAACGCTCTTCCCCTGCCCCACACATTCAAGAAGAACCTTGCGCGCCATCGGCGCCTGTTCGAGATCAATATCTCCCGACAGAACGGCAATCAGTACGTCCCCTTGCTCCCTGATTTCATGTTCCATTTTTATTCCTATCTCCCATAGCGGATAAACCCCCGAAACCGGCAAAGCGAAACGGCATTATTTCCCTCATCCTATTCGCTTTACCATTTTGAGCAAATTACCATCACCCTCCAGCGGTGGTGCGAAAGTGGCTTCGTCCATAAGTTTGAAAATAAAATGCGTTCCAAGTCCACCGGGACGAATATCGTCCAAATCCCTTGGCTTTATCTTTTCTACATCGGCCGAGGGTGCAAAGTCGCGTAATTTGAGAACAACTGAATCCGCTGTACGGGCAAACTCCAGAATAATTTTCCCCTCCGGATCGCCGCAATAGGCATGGCGGATAACATTCTGACACGCTTCGTCCACGGCAATAACCAGATCGCGTGATGAAGCATCGCATAAGCCACTCATCCTGGCGGCTTCCAGAACCAGGCTACGGACAAGCTTCAACCGATCCGGGCAGGCCGGAAAAGCCAGCTCGAAAAGAATTTCGGCGTTGTCATCCTTAAGGGGCACGGTGCTCAATCCCTAAAATAGTGATGTCGTCATGCAGTTTTTTACTGTCTCCGGCGACGCGATCAACAATCGCATCTAGGCGATCGGCAAGAGACAGGTTTTTCAGTTCCTTTATCATTCCCGTAAAGCCTGCCGCGCCGAGCATTTCACCCCCATCAACGGGACTCTCCGTAACGCCGTCGGTAAAAATATAAAGCTCCCCTCCCTTGAGGTCCATCTCGACCTCGGAAAACTCTGTTCCCGGCATTATACCAAGAGGAGGCTCCTCGGCCTCATAAGAAGTCACGCCGCCGCCGGCATCAATATATAGTGGCGGCTCATGCCCGGCATTCGCCAGAACCAATTTGCCGCTCTCACGGTCATAAAGCCCCCCCACCATGGTAACAAACATACCATGGGTCGCGGTTTCGAAAATCTCATTGTTAACAACATTAAGAAGTGCGCCGGGTTCCGGGTTTGTCCGCCCAAGGCAGCGGTAAAGACTGGCTGTTTTAGCCATCAGAAGCGAGGCGTTCATCCCCTTGCCGGAAACGTCGCCAAGACAAAAGAGAATGCGCCCGTCTTCGAGGGTAAAAAAGTCATATAAATCACCCGAAACACCGCGGGCTGGCAGATTAACCCCGGCCACCGGATAAGGCGCGGGCTGGCGCTGGGGCAAAAGACCCCGCTGAATTTCAGCGGCAAGATCGAGTTCATGGCGGAGACGTTCTTTCTCAACCAGTTCCATCGCCATGCGGGCATTGAGAAGGGCAAGCGCGGCCGAACAGGCAAGGGCCTGAAGGATATGACGATCGTTTTCATCGAACAGGCCATCACCGCCCTTTTTGTTGATCACTTCAATGGCGCCAAAGGGGCTGTCCTTAACACTCATCGGGGCACAGAGAATCGATCGGGTTGTAAAACCTGTCTTCTCGTCTATCTGGCCTTTGAAGTCGGGGTCCTGGCTGACATCGCGGATAATCTGACAAAGATTATCCTGGACGCTGCGCCCGACGATCCCGTGATCCGAGGCGATACGCAGCCCCCCTATATCAACAGGTCCGTCACAAGTAATGCAGACGAGTTCCGCATCGTTGTTTTCGAGCAGAAACAGCGAAGCGGCCTCAGCATCGAGGTAACGGGCAATGCGGACCAGAGCCTTGCTCAGGGTTTCATGAATATCCAGCGACGTGGCAAAGTCTCTCGCCATTTCGGCAAGAAGCTCAAGAGTATCTCCATACTCGCGCCCTGAACGCGGCGCGCCGAGATCATATGCACTGTTCGATTTCATGGCCGGAACTATGACTTATTTCCATCCTCAGGTAAATCACGTAACCATAGGAAACATAAAGGGAATCATAATTGACCGTCGTCACAAAACTGTTCGGTCACGAAAAATGCCGCCGTGAAACCGGCGCAAAGCCCAGATTGTGCCTTTGCAAAGGCGAATGTTAGAGTAAGCCCCCTTTGCCATCGACAGGAGCAACCCCGTGAAACGATTGAATGCCCTTTTCCTAGTTGCCGTTTTCGCTTTTCTCTCAACAGGGCCGCTCAAGGCGGAACCGATGTCGAAAGGCATGCATCATTACGGCATGAACGAAGTTATTGCCGTCACCGGCAATGGCGAGGTTGAGGCAAGCCCGGACCAGGCTACGATTTCCGCCGGGGTAGAAACCCTGGCCCCGACGGCGCGCGCGGCTATGGGGGAAAACAGTACCGCGATGAACAAACTGGTTAAGGCGATCCGGATCAAAAAGATAGAAGACAGACATATCCGCACCCGCACGATTGATCTGCAGCCAGTCTGGTCGCGCCCCGGCGCCTCTGAGTCGGGAGAAACCGCCTCTCGCATCACCGGTTACCGCGCCAGCAATGTGGTTACCGTCACCGTGACCAAGATCGACAAGACAGCCGATGTTCTCGACGCTATTTCCGGTATCGCCAACCGCATTGAGGGCATCGGATTTAGCGTCGCTGATCCTGCCCCCCTGCTTGATGAAGCACGTCGGAAAGCTGTCGAAAATGCCGCCCATAAGGCCGCCCTTTTTGCCCAAGCCGCCGGGGTTGAACTGGGGCCGGTAATCCGCATCAGTGAAACCGGCCACGCCCAGCCTGCTCAGGAAGGCCGGATGATGATGCGCGCCACAGCAGGGGCTGGAATCCCCGTCTCACCCGGCACCCAGACTTTCAGTGCCTCGATCAACGTGACTTATGGCATCAAAAACGACAACTAGGGGCGTCGGCCCAAAAGACCCGGCCATTCCGCCACCCAGCAGCAATTGTGATCAAAACCCTCAATAACCGAAACCTGCAGCGGAGTTATTGGTGGAAGACGGGCAAAGAAATTTTCCGAAAGACGGCGCGGGGCAATTTCATCCGCCCCGCCAAAGAAATGCCGCTGGGGAAGATGCCCAAGGCTTGCCGCCACATCGACGGGATTGAGCGAACCGGTCAAGGGGGAGACCTTGTGATGAGCCGTCCAGGCATTGTGGTCAAGAACCGGCGCAATCGTAACCAGATGCGTTACATCCCGCCGCCCCGCCGCGACCAACACCGCCACACTCCCGCCACCGGAATAACCGACAAGGGAAATGGTTTGCGCCCCCGTGCGCTGCTTGGCCTGATCAATAGCGGCATTTAATGCGGTAATAACTTCCATACCATAACGACGGGCCGACCAGTACACTGGATCACAGCCCCGCCCCCGGCCTTTGTTTTCCTCACCAAGCACATACTGGCAGGGACGCGCCAGATAGAGAATAAGGGGGGCGAGGTCCTTTAAGGCCAGACGCAGGGCAAGAGGATCTTGAGGGGTCGGATCATCGGAAAGACGGTTCCGCGATAACCAGGCCCGTCCATCGCCCTCAATATAGACGGTCAAATTGCCCGAGGCATTTTCCATCCCCTTCAACCAACCGGCCAGGGTGAATCTCCCAGCAGGAAATTCTTCGCGCACCCACCCCGCCCCGGCGGCTGATTCCAGAGCCTCGGCCCGCTTGTCGGGGCCTAAATCCAGGGCGGCACAACCGACAACAAAAACCAGCGATAAAAAAAGGGCCCCATGGAGATAATTCCGTAGGGCCCTGAATGTCATATGGGAATATCCGCTAATCTAAAAGGCGTAGCGCAGATTGGCGTTGACGCCGGTAGTCTCGGACTGGCTGCGGCCAAAGACCTTATGAATAGAGACATTGCCGGTGAAGTCATCGGTGATGAAGAAATAGGCGCCACCGCTCATATTGACGTCGGTGCGGTCATCAGATGGTCGGCCAAAGCCGGCAACCGTCGCCCCGGCGCGTTTGCGCAGATGGTCGTAGTTGAAGGTCGCCCCCACATACGGCATCCAGACCGGGAAATAATAGCTCACCCGGCCGCCAACCGAGATCCGCCCCAAGGGCATGTCTATCTGCGCCACGCTGACTCCGGCACTGGTTCTGTATTTATCGGTGACGGAATTGGAGCGTGAATAGGAGAGATTGCCGATGACGTTCCAGCGGTCGAACCATTTAGAGCCGTTCAGGGTCACGGAACCGGAATAATAGTCTGATTGAGTTTCGCCCGTCGTGCCACCGGTACGCAGATCAACATCCGCATGGGCGTAGCTGAAGGCCGCCGACGCCCCCCAGTCGATACCGTAATAATTTCCAAGTAAATAAGAGATATAGGGCGTAACCGATTTGCCGATCGAGCCGACTTCGCTGTTGGTCTGGGCACCGAAAGTATGGCTGCTCATGAAGGTGCGATTAAAGCCAATGCTGACGCCATAGAGCAGACGATCGCTGTATTTCCAGTCGGCGCCGATTGTGAAAAGTGTCGCATTGCCACCCGAGGTCGAAGCAATATAGCTGTTGGAGAAACGGTTGCGATAGGTATTGAACCAGACCGACAATTTATCCTTTACCCCGTCGCTGAACTGGTCGCCCGCCGACAGGCCCGTCTGGTTGGCGTAGGAATAGCGGCCAAAGGCCGCATCCATGCCGCCCTGGTCATCGTCAAGAAGGCTAGCCCCCTGGGTGGGGACAGTGTTATGGGAGGGCGTTAAATCTCTACCTTCAAAATAATTGCCGTAATCCCGGAGTTGCTCGATAAACACTTGCGTCACCCGTTGCCGAAAATATTCTCGATCAGCATCATTCACACCAGCCATCATCTCGTAGATGAAGGTAATCCGGTCGTCATCGCCAAAAAAGGCCTTCGTTGGTGTGGCAATCGTCGAAAGACCTAGCCCGGCAGCAATCACCGTGGCGAGAAAAATGATTCTTTTGCGGCGATGGAGAGCGGTCATTTTTCTAATCTCTCATTTCTAAAATCAGGGCGGGTCTAAAAAGCCCAGCGCAGATTGGCATTGACCCCGGTGGTCTCGGACTGGCTGCGGCAGATGATCGCTAAAATAGGCCGGTGAACATTCCCCGGCACTCCAGGGCCTTTCATCCGGCGACGAAACAGGGTGCTAAAAAAATAAAAAAACCCCGCCTCTGGCCCTTGCCGGAAGCGGGGTTTTTAAAAAGACTTAGTCTTCGACGACGAGGTTTTCAGCTGATTCCTTGCCGTTTTGACCCTGAACGAGTTCGTATTCAATCTTTTGCCCCTCGCGAAGCGTCGTCAGACCGGCGCGCTCAACGCTGGAAATATGGACGAAAGCGTCCTTTTCACCATCTTCGGGCTCGACGAATCCATAACCCTTGGTCGGGTTAAACCACTTAACAGTACCTCTAGCCATGATAACTCCTTCGTAGACAGTAAAGTTGACGCTCCGCAATCCAAAGGCGGAACGCCAGGAAACAAACGTTCTAGATGTCGGGTAGAAATCAGGCTAGACGGTCGAAACTGCTAACAAGATACGCCGGCGTCATGTGGAACGCATGTGTTCCGTTATAAAGTTTTCTTCGTGACTTGTAACCCAGAAATACCCCCGCTTAAGTATCCAAGATACTTCTACAACGAAACGGTAACGCCAAATTTCAACTGTGAAAAGAAGTTTTATTGTTTTGCCTAAACAGGCAAAAACCTCAAAAGCCGGCGACAAAGATATTTACCCTCAAGAGGGGTCCTGATAGCGCCGCATGAGAATACTCTCGAAGATTTCATAGGCCTTGTCACCGAGCACCGGAAACCCGCAGGAGAGTTCCTTCTTCACAGGATTATAGCGGATGACTTCGACCTTGACGTTGACCGGCGTGCCGTTGGTGCCGGGAGGCGTGACACGGGTCAGGGTGATCTCATCACCTTGCTTGATCTTGCCATTGACCTCACGCAGGCGAAAACCGCCAAAGCCCCAGTCGATGGTTTCAAATGCCTTGTTGCCAATGGTCATGCGCAGGACCGGCTCGGACTGGCGACGGTCTTTGCGAACATGAGGGCGTTTTTTTCCGACAACGGCCATTTAAAAACTCCAGTCTTTCAAACCACTAGGGTCAGAATATCTCTCTATTATAACTTTATGGTTAACAAAAGGAAAAGACCTCTCCGACAGGGAAAACGGCTCAAGATCTGGAGAAAAACCTGACCAGAAGGAAATGGGTCGGCAGCAAAATGCCTACCGGGACAATAATCATCCACACAGCCAGATAGACTAGCGGCGACAGGACGGTTTGCGGCTCTGGCCCAAACCCGAAAACCCAATTTATGTTTTCTGACCTGTCGGTGACCAGATAGGTCAAGGACAGCAATACCCAGACCAAGACGGTCTGCCAGAACAGCGCCCGGCGATCATAGCCAAGCCGGGACAGCATCCAGAGCAGGATCAAAGGCACGGCAATGTGAAACAGGGTGAGGATGCGAAAATAACCCGGCGTCACAGGGTCGAACAAATATTCGATACCGCCGAATAGAGCACCCCCGGTAAAAAAATTAAAGCTCCAGACCAGTTCCGGAATCATTACCCCGAGCGCCATCATGCTGGATAAAAGGCGACTCTCGAGCCACAAGGCGAGGCAAGTGCAGAAGAGCGCGATGTCGGAAAACCAGAGAAAATTGGTCAGGCCATAAGCCCGCCAATAAATCGGCACCAGCAGAAAAATAAACAGGGTGAGAGTTATTTTTATCCACAACGGCATGGGAATAATACTGACATGTTGGTGCCGTTAGGGGGAATCGCCGGCGATTGCCGCACCGTTGGGGCCGCATTTCAGGGTGATCAGGACCATCTCGGCCCGCGCGTGATAGCGAAGCGGCACGATACTGGCCCCGATGCCGCGGCTGGTATAACCGAGCATGTCTCCGTGACGCCACAGCCCTCGGGCATAGCGGCGATGGCGGCGCTTGAGCCCCATCAACACCGGCCGTCCTCCCGGCAGACAAACCTGGCCGCCATGGGTATGGCCGCAAAGATAAAGCCGATGTCGATCGGCGGCATGGGGGACGACTTCGGGCGAGTGAACGAGTGCCACGGCAAACCCCTCAGGCGTCGCCGCCAAAGCCTCAACCGCCGCCTCGGTGTGAAAGCGGTGAACGTCGTCAAGCCCGGTTATATGGATATGATCATCCCCCCGCTTTAACGACAGGGTTTCGTTAATCAGCATCGTGACCCCGAGCGCCTCTAAGGGTTCGACCATGGTCGAGCTGTCATGGTTGCCGAGAATTCCCAGAACACCATCGCTAACGCGCAATTCCTCCATGACAATCCCGAAGCGTTCGGCCACCAGGGCGTCGGGGGTATGGATATTGTCACGGAAGTCACCGGTCACCACACAAAGGTCGGCATCAATACCGGCGACCTTCCGGCTCATTGCCAAGGCAGTATCGTCGATATTATCAAGATGCAGGTCGGTGAAATGCAGGACCCTGTAGCCATCGAAAGCTGGCGGCAAATCGGGAAAGGTCAGAGTCAGCCTGGTCAGGTCGAATTCCAGGGCGCGGGCGGCGGCATGACGGCCCAGCCGTGTCGGCCCGATAACCCGGTTGGCCGAGGCCGCTATCTTATAGAGACGACGGCGCAGGCGGCCACGCCAATGGCGGCCCCGGGGGCTCGCCTCCATTGTCTGACGCCGCTCGCGCCAGTCCTGACGCAATCTGTGTGAGGCGGCAAAACCTGATTGAGGTTCGTCGTAGAGCTCTTCAGCCATATTTATCGGTCACGATCCAGATATGAATATTCAACATTGGAAACCGGGCTCAGCGCCCGTTTCTCTGATATAGGGTGTGGTAAAGCAAATTTCGAGGGCCTGGAGGTTTTAATAATCTTCCGGCCCTTATGTCCTGCCAGCGGTCAGTAGGTACAGGTACCGGCAGTTAAAAGCTTGCCGCCGCCCTTAAGGTCCATCCACAGGGTAAAGCCCTTGTCGAGAGCCGCCTGCAGTTCCGGAACCATCGGCGGACAGGCGTCTTTGAGAAAAGAGGCCCGCTGGATGCTGCTGACACGGTTGAAAATATCGATGGTTTTCTGATCGGTCAGCTTAATTTCCAGCTTGATGGTACCGTCGGCGGTGCTGGCCGAGACCAGTTGCCAGTCAGGCCCAGGAAAATGCTTTGCCGCATGACTGCCGACCAGAGCCACTTCTTTATCTGACATGGCGCCGGTGGTTGGGCGGAACAGGGCAAAGCCGATCAAGCCGATAAGAATCAGACTAAGGGCGACGATTGCCGGGAGGTTTGACGATTTTTTATCCTGAACCGGACTTACATACGGCCCGGGGGATGAAGCTTTCTTTGAGTCTCCACCGCCGCCATATGGCGAAGCTCATCTTCCATATGGTGGAACAGATCAACGACCTTTTTGCACAGCTCCTCTATTTCGTCATCCAAGGCGTCATCAGGCACAATACGGTTGAGCTCGGCAGCGTATTTCTGTTCCTTGGCCTCGTCATGCTCGTGCTGAAAAAGCCCATGAATGACCAGCGCCGCGCATTGCTTTAATTGGGCAGGTGTATGGGCCTGGGTGACGACGCCAATGAAACCGTTACGCTTGCCCTCGAACACGCGCCCCCAATCGGTGGTGCCGTCGGGCAGATGGGGCCAATCGTCGGGTTTAGGTTTCGCCATCGATGTTTAATCTTGGGTAGTTTCAGCCAGATATAAACATCATAGCGGCGATAGGCACATTCAATCAATCTGTCCGCTATTATCACGGCTAGATCATCGCTCTACCCCACCGCAAACCCATCAGCGCCTATGACGAGTTGATGGAGCTGTACCCGCAACTCGATTTCATTTGAAATGTCAGGACGCTCGACGAACATCCCTAATGGGTATTGAGCGTTTTACCTAAATTCAACTCTTCGGCGATGGCGCTGCGATTAGCTATGGCATCGGCAAGGGAATAGCGATCAAGCGTATCGTAAAATGAGCCGCGCGCATCATCGAGAATTGCCGCTAGCCCGCATGAGTTCTCAATCGCACAATACGTTCCCCTCTTGCGCATGCACTCCACCATACCGGTGCCGGTTTCAGCCTGCCGAATAACTTTACCAATCATGATATTTTCAGGCTCATCGGCGAGCTTCAAACCACCGCCCCTGCCCCTGGTCGCAGATACGTAACCCTGGCGAACAAGCCACTTGGCCGCCTTTGCAACATGGTGAACCGAAATGTCATAGCGGGTCGCAATCTCCCGCGCTGAAACCAGCCCGCCATCGCTGACAGCGAGAAAAATCAATACCCTGAGCGCACAATCTGAAAAGATCGTTAATTTCATTTCATGGTCACTGTAAATCACAATTGACATTTAAGAATGATATTTGATAATAGGTATCTGAAATACTCATTATCAAACGTCTATTCTGTCCATTAGGGGGGTCTAATGCAAACAACAATTTTAGCCATCACGCTTGTACTGATGGCTGTCATCGCGCTCATATTCCTTAGGGTGGTCGGCGCCGTAAATGCCGATACACCGAATCCGTGGTTGACGTCTTTCGTATGTAAATTGAAGACGACCATTTTTCCGACGGGAATTTCTCTGGTGTCGATTTCCCAGGACCACTGCTCGCCGGTGGCGTTGACCTGAACGACTTCATCGCCGGTTGCCACCGTATGCGGCCATGGACGCAGTGTCGCGACCGTCACTAACACACAGAAGACCAGCAAGGCCCAGAAAAGCCTG
>CAZAKR010000005.1:0-143117 GCA_964486105.1 uncultured Rhodospirillaceae bacterium
GGGAGGATCAATCCCTTGCCGACATACAGGCCGACCGTCTGGAGACTACAATTTGTCTCCAGTGTCCATGCCCGGGACAACAAACCTTCGAGAAACTCTTCCTTATCTGTCAAGCGCCCCCCCCAAGCATCCCCAATCCAGGAATTATTCTTTCAGAGCGCTAAAAAGAGTCAACCATTGATAGAGCGATTTGCCAGAGATAAAACCTGCCCCTGGAAAACAACATGGTTGAAGACAGCCAGAATACAGATCAAAGGCAGATACAGGACATCAAATGACAGATGTCTACTCCCGGAACAGTGACCTTTAAAGCCGATAAGCCATTGAGTGTTAACAGGAAAAACAGGCATTTGCAGTCGGCTGGCACTACGGTTACACTCACAGGATTCAGAGGGGATTTCCTTGATTCTGGAAGGCAAGCCATGAAGAACAGTTCCTATCTTGACCGCCCCAAACGCAGCCTCGAAGAGGCCTTGGCGGAAAAAGACACCGCCCCATCCCCGCAGCTTTCGTCAGGTTCCGGGCCCGGTCGCCATGGGCGGAATCTTTCTCTTGCCTACTGGCTGGGCGGGGCTCTCGTCCTTGCGATCTCCTTTTATATTGTCGGCGTTTCCCTTTTCTCTTCCTACGTTCAGGAAGACACCCTGACGGCGGAAGAAATTCGCCTGCTCAACGATATCATCCCGGCAGCCGGCGGGGAAACCAGCATCGACGAGCCCTCGGCGCCCTAACCGCCCGCTTCTATCCTTTTATTGAAATCAGAAAACGATCCTGTCGCCTTCCGCCGGCGCCAGACATCTGGTGTTTGACTCAAGCGCCTTAAGCCCCGCTTCGGCGAGAGCATGCTTGCGCTCAATGGCCGTGTCGTCCTGATCGGGATCATGATGGAAGACATAAAGCGTTCCGACCTCGCCGCCATGGGCGAGATCAACAACCTGGCTGATACAGGAATGGCCCCAGCCGACCTTGCCCTCGTAATCCTCGTCAAAATACGTGCAGTCGGTAATCAGCGCATCGGCGCCGCGGATAAAATTCTTCAGCCGCTCGACATAGTTGGGGTTATGACCCTGCGATCCCGGCAGGAACAATTCGTTATCGGTGATGTAGCAGACAGAGTGACCGCCATAATCAATCCGGTAGCCGAGGCAATAGCCTGGGTGGCTGAGCAACATGGTGCTGATCCCGGCGCCGTTGACATTGATTTTTTCTTCCCTCAGGTCATGGAAATAAACCCGGGCGCCGAACTCCCGCATGGTAACGGGGAAATACACCCCGTCCATCTGGTTCGAGATCAGCTCGCGCATGGTGAGGTCGCCGTGAGAGGCGCCGAACACCTCTATATCGTTGCCGGGAATATAAAGCGGCACGAAAAAGGGAAAGGCGTTGATATGGTCCCAGTGGGGGTGCGAGATAAAAATCTTGGCGTTAAGGCGCTAAACCCCGCTCGCCATCAGATGATTGGACAATTCCTTGATCCCCGAGCCGCAATCGAAGATGAACCAGTCGCCGTTCTGGAAATTAAGCGAGATACACGGCGTGTTACCGCCGTAGCGGATGGTTTTCTCGCCGGGCACGGGCAGGGTGCCGCGCACCCCCCAAAAAGTCAGCGTAAGACTATCGGTGATAATATCCTCGATCTGGTCGGCGATCTTATCGGGATCGAAAGGCTTGACGATATAACCGTCAGCACCGAATTCCGCCGCCCGTTTCTTGTCGAATTCATAGTTCTTGGCGCTGATGATGATGATTTTCGTCGCCGCCAGGTCGTCATGGGCACGGATCGCGCGGCACAGTTCAAGCCCGTCTATTTCGGGCATGAAAATATCGATAAGAACGCAATCCGGCTTTTTCTCGATTACCTCGCCCAGCACCTCGACGCCGGAGGCAAAGGTGGTGACCTTGTGCCCCGCCTTTTTGAGAAGAGTCGCCAATAGCTCAAGGAAAAGAGTGTCGTCATCGACGGCAAAAAAAGTCTTCTTACCGCTCATCTGATCCTCACCTCCATACAGGCGTCCGAATGCAGAACGTCCTAAGCCGGCGCCTTGGTCAGGCTGCTCTCCTTGTGCCACTGACGCAAAAGATCGACCGTGACATAGGTCTGGCCATGAGCATCACCGGCAAGTATGTCGAACGGCTTATCGGGCTCGCCGAGATCGCTCAACACCGCGATCGCGCCACTGAAGTCCTCGCCCTGGGTATAACTGCTGACGGTGACGATCGACGGCACTCCGGCCGCCCTGCTCGCCTGAACCCCCTTGGGCGCATCCTCAATCGAAAGGCAGGCCAGCGCCGGCAGGCCCATTTCCTGCAAGACCCAGGCGAAAATATCCGGCGCCGGTTTCTTTGCCGGCACCTTGTCGCCGTCACCGATCACCTCAAACAGGGACAGCACATCCTTATCCAGCGCCTTGTCGAAAAGTGTTTTCAGGCTCTCCTCGCTGGTCGCGGTGACAATCGCCATCCGCAACCCCTGTTGATGGGCCTCACGGATCAGGCGCACGACACCGGGGCGGATACCGACGCCCATTTCCTCGACCAGTTCGCCATAGGCACTGACCTTGGCGTCGTGCATGGCCTCAATCAGGCTGAACAGGTCGGGGCGTGTCAGCATCTCGGGCTGGGTGCGGTTAATGTAATGACGGATGCGCTCAACCCCCCCGCCGACGGTCAAAAGGTCACGATAAATGGCTGCGTCCCAGTACCAGGAAAAGCCAAATTCCCTGAAAGCCGCATTAAACGCCTGACGATGAACGTCCTCGCTTTCCGCGATCGTCCCATCCACGTCAAACAGCAGCGCTGCCAATTCCATAGCCTAAATCCCTGTCGATCTCACGATTCCCTCAGATAACGGGAATCCTAACCCTTGATATTAAATTATTATTTAAGAGAAATACCATGTTCCTGCATATCGGGCCAGTGATCAGAAAGAACAAGCTTTCCAAGGCCCGATTGGGGAAATCGCAGGAAAAGGGTTTATTTCGACAGTTTTTCGATCGTCGATGAGGTGCTGTAACCTGGGGAAAGGTCGGCCAAAAGCACTTTTCCGCCATAGCCCTGAACGATATCGGCGCCGACCACCGCCTCGATGTCGTAATCCGCCCCCTTGACCAGCACATCGGGACGCAACACCTCAATCAGCTTGATCGGCGTGTCTTCGGAAAATACCACCACAAGATCGACGCAGGCGAGCGATGCCAGCACTGTTTCACGGGCCGATTCGCTCTGAACCGGGCGGCTCTCGCCTTTTAGGCGGACCACCGAGGCATCGCTGTTCAACCCGACGACCAGCCGGTCACAGGCGGCCCGGCTTTGTTCGAGGAGGGAAATATGACCCGGATGAAGAAGGTCGAAACAGCCGTTGGTAAAGCCGATTTTCAACTTTTTGCGGCGCCAGCGGGAAGTGCGCTCCAGGGCGTCGGACAAGGAAACAATCTTGGCCTCGCCGGGCTGCAGATCCTTATGGCGCAACGCCCCTAGAAGTTCCGAGGAATGGACCACCGCCGTGCCTGCCTTACCAACGACAATACCGGCAGCCACATTCGCCAATTGCGCGGCGGCCGATAAATCATGGCCGACGGAAAGAGCCGCGGCCAGGGTTGCAACAACCGTGTCGCCGGCGCCCGAAACGTCGGAAACCTCGCGGGCCATGGCCGGGAAATGCTCAGGCTGACTGCCCTTCGCCCCGCGCACAATGGTCAGCCCTTCGGCCCCCCTGGTTGCCAGGACCGAGGCGATACCGCAACTTTCCATCAATTTGTTGGCGGCCTGGGCCACTTCTTTATCCTCACCGACCGGCAGGTTCGTCGCCGTGGCAAGCTCGTTCAGATTAGGGGTCAGCAGACTGGCCCCCCGATAGCGGGAAAAATCCCGTCCCTTTGGATCAATAATGACCGGCTTATTTGATTTGCCGGCAAGCGCGATGATTTTCTTGATGACCTCGGGCGACAGCACGCCTTTCTGGTAATCCGAAAGCACCACGGCGCCGCAGGCATTAAGCGCTTCTTTGGCCAGAGAAAAAATTTCGTCCTGAAGGCCGTAAGTTACCTCGCTCGTCGATTCCCGGTCGGAACGCAATATCTGCTGGCCGCCGGCTATATAGCGGGTCTTGATGGTGGTCTGGCGGCCTTTTGCCTCAAGCAGATGGGGCAGAACCGATTCAACCTCGTTGAAAAGACGCCGCAGTTTCTTTCCCGCCTCATCATTGCCGACCACCGAGATCAGATGAACCCCGGCCCCGAGCGCCGACAGGTTGCGCGCCACATTACCGACGCCACCGGGCATCACGGATTCGTTTTTTATCCTGAGAACAGGAATCGGCGCCTCGGGGGAAATGCGCTCGACAGTGCCTTCAACGAAAGTGTCGAGCATCAAATCCCCGATACACAACACCTGGGACTGACGCAGAGCTTCAACCTGGGCTACGAAATCGGCCGATTCCTGCGTTATCTTTTTAGACAAGCCCCAGCTCCCGTTCAACGGCGCCGCAAATCGTGTGGCCGATGAGAATATGCATTTCCTGAATCCGCGCCGTCACCTTCGAGGGCACGAGAATAAGGGGGTCGGCAAGGCCGATCATCTTGCCGCCATCGCCACCGCCAAACCCGGCAGGCGTTATGCCGGCTTTCTTTGCCGCGGCCAGACCTAAAAGCACGTTCGGGCTGTTGCCTGAAGTGCTGATGCCGACAGCCACGTCACCGGACCGGCCCAAAGCCTCGATCTGCCGCTCGAAAACCTTCTCATAGCCGTAATCATTGCCGATCGCGGTCAGGGCCGAGGTATCGGTCGTCAGCGAAAGACCGGCCAGGGCCTGGCGGTCTTTCGTAAAGCGGCTGACGAATTCGGCCGCCAGATGCTGGGAATCCGCAGCACTTCCCCCATTGCCGAAGAAAATCACCTTATTGCCGCCCTCCACGGCCGCAACACAGGCGGCAACCAGCCGGGCAAAGGGTTCGGCCACAGCGTCGCGGGTCGCATTCAGAGTTTCGCCGTGGGCGTCAAACTGTTCCTTGAAATACCCGTCGAGATCCATAGGCGTCATCCTGTCATTTCAGCAAAATACCGGCACACCGACTCAAAGCCCAAGGCCCGTAGTCAGGCAGAGGGTAAATTACCCTGCTCTTCAAGTAAGTGCCAGCAGCGCGGCCTCAAGCCGCTCAAGTATTTTTTCGCCATTCCACTCGGTTTCGGCTCTTTTGCGGGCGGAGCGTCCCAGTTTTTCAGCCATTCCGCCATCATCGGCCAGCTTTTCCACCGCCCCCGCCAGACCCAAGGCGTCTTCCGGCGCCACCACCAGGCCACAGCCCCGCACCGCCTCGGCAATCCCGGTTGTCGCCCCTGCCGCAGCCACCACCGGGCGGCCGCTGGCCAGCATCGGCCCGAGTTTCGAGGGCATGACCAGATCTTCCGCTTCAGCGCGCTGGGGCAAAAGGTGCATATGGGCCAGATTGAGCAAAAGATTAAAACGGGACGCCTCCTGGAGAGGCAAAAAGCGGATATTGTCCAGCCCCCGGGCCAGCCCCTTGATCCTGCCTATAGCCGCTCCGTCGCCACAGACAAGGAGCAGGATATCGGCCCTCGATTCAAGCAGACGGGCCGCCTCGACGAGAATTTCAACCCCCTGCTTTTCACCGATATTACCGGCGTAAAGCGCCACCTTGGTGGCCTCAGGGATGGCCAGCTCCGTCCTCATTGCGGCAAGCTCGGGATTATCTGCCGCCAAAGGCCTTATCATTTCCGTATCGGCCCAATTGGGAAAAAGAACGGTGTTTTCTTCCTCCACCCCCTTGGCCGTCAGTCTTTCGCGCATCGGCTGGGTGATGGTCGAGACGACGTCAAAGCGGCCCAGCAAAAAACCTTCCGCGGCCAGGGCCAGATTGCGCAGATGGTGCGATTTCAACAAACCCAGATCAAACGCCGCATCGACCTCGAAATCCTGGATATGGAGCCATCCCTTTCCCCCCCCGCCGGCCAGCCTCGCCAGCCCGGCGGCCAGCCAGCCCCCCGGAGCCGAGATCAGCGCCGGGGCGACGCTCAACACCACATCGGGACGAAAAGTGAGGGCGCGGCCGAGGATGATTGGAAAACTGGTAAGGGCGAAACTGGCCAGATGCAGCAGCCGGTTCAATCCCGAACGCCGGGACGGCACCCAAAGTGGACAACGGGCGACCCTCACCCCCGCCATCCGTTCAAAGCCATAGCGCCAGGCGCTATAACCCTCGCTGATCCGCCAGGCCGGATAATAGGGCGGTGCGGTGACCACCCGGACATCATGGCCCCTGGCCGCCAGCCATTGCGCCATCTCGCCGGTATAGCGCCCGATGCCGATCGGTTCAGGGGCGTAATTGAGACCATAGATCAGTATCTTCATTTCGGCGCCTCTTCACGAACCGCCCGCAAAACCAGGCAATCCCCCTGCGCCGTCCGGTTTCCAATGACCAGAAGGGGGAACAGAATTCCCCTGAAAACAGCCATCAGAAAAAGCACCAGAAACGGCTGCCGCAGCGCACGGGTCGGACGACCGGGGCGGGCGAAAAGGGCGGCGATCACCGACTGGGCCGCTCACCGAGTGCAGCCAGAGCGCCGAGAAGGATGACGGCAATAAAAAAATATACCCGCCGCGCGGTCAGGTAATCGCGGCGCACTTTTTCCAGAGCCGCCTCGTCCCGATCCCGTCCGGCCTCACGGGTAATCAACTGGCTGAAACCGACATCGGCCATGCCGACATAGATCATCAGCGTCGAGAGCAGGGACCACAGGCCGAGAACCGCCAGACCGGCATGCTTGAGCAGGATCGGATAAAGAATGAAATAACCGAGAACCGGAACCAGAAAGCGCAGAGGGCCGATCAGCACGGCGCGAAAGACGTCGCTATGCACCCTGGCGGCGGCTTGCCCGCCGGTGCTCGAATCCGCCTTTTTCCCGTTCTGGTCGCTCACGTCCTGTTCGCCCGCTTCCTCCTCGACCGGTCTGGCGGCGGCGGGGACATCCCCGCCGTGGAGCGCCTCAACCTAGCCTCCCGTGGCCAGAAGTCGGTCGAAGTAATCAATCGTTTTCCGCAACCCCTCTTCCAGCGCCACGCCGGGCGACCAGCCGAGCTTTTCTTTCGCCAGCGTGATATCGGGGCAACGCTGCATCGGGTCGTCCTCGGGCAGGGGTTTTTTCACCAGTGTCGATTTGGCGCCGCTTAATTCAATAATCTTTTCGGCCAGCTCACGGATCGTGATCTCGTGGGGGTTTCCCAGATTAACCGGGCCGGTTACATCGTCGCCGGCGGTCATCAGGCGGCAAAACCCGTCTATCAAATCATCGACATAACAAAAGGCGCGGGTCTGGTCGCCCTCGCCATAAATCGTTATGTCCTCGCCGCGCAGAGCCTGGACAATGAAATTCGACACCACCCGGCCGTCATTTGGGTGCATGCGGGGACCATAGGTGTTGAAAATCCGGGCGACACGGATTGAAAGGCCGTGTTGGCGGTAATAGTCGAAGAACAGGGTCTCGGCGCAGCGCTTACCCTCGTCGTAACAAGCCCGAGGCCCGATCGGATTGACCCGCCCCCAATAGCTTTCACTTTGGGGATGGACATCGGGATCGCCGTAAACCTCGCTGGTCGATGCCTGAAAAATCCGCGCATTGATGCGCTTCGCCAGCCCCAGCATATTTATCGCGCCGTGAACACTGGTCTTGGTCGTCTGCACCGGGTCGTGCTGGTAATGCACCGGCGAGGCGGGACAGGCGAGATTGTAAATCTCGTCAACTTCGACATAGAGAGGGAACGTGACATCGTGACGCATCGACTCAAACCGGGAATCGTCGAGCAGATGGCGGATGTTGTCCTTCGAGCCGGTGAAAAAATTATCGACGCAGAGAACGTCGTTATCTTCTGCCAGGAGCCGCTCACACAAATGCGATCCCAGAAAACCCGCCCCTCCTGTCACTAGAATCCGTCGCTTTTCGGTCATCCGCTTTTTTCCTTATCAGCCCTTGTTGCCGGGCTTGGGTTGCGGGACAGAATAGAGCATATCTTTCATGTCCTTAGAAAGGCTTTCTCGTCTCCCTGAAGGACCAGGCAGGTCAGCACCCCGGTCGAATAGGCGCCGGTATCGATGCCGATACGATTGGCCAGAACCTCCGGATTGGGCGTCGGCGTGATGGTATGCCCGTGGACGATGATCTTACCGTAATTTACCTGCGAATCGAGAAAGGCGCTCCTGATCCAGAGAAGATCCTTTTCCGATTGTTGTTCAAGCGGCACACCGGGCAGAACCCCCGCATGAACAAAAAAATAGTCGCCTTCAATATGGCTTGGCCGGAGCGATTGAAAGAATTCGCGATTTGTGCTTGTAGTTAAACTCATGCATATTATTTTCCTGAAAGCATAACATGCGATAGTAGTGGGTAACTGATTGAGGCCCTGAGTGAATTCTGCTTTATAATTAAAACCGTTGGGGGATGTGGTTTCGCCGTTTTTTTAGATCATCTGAATTTCCTCAAGTTGAAATTAGAGTCTGAATAATGAAACGGAAGTGTTCAAAGAAATACTTTTAAAACCACAATAAAGAGAGACGCGGAGATTAAGATAATGCGGATGCAAAATCGAAAAGCCGGAGAGCTGATCTAGACCATGGCCAATTACGAAGTTCAGTCGCATAAAAACGGCCAGTGGGTCATTGCTTCCGTCCAGGACGACCAGGACGAGGCGATCTATGAAGCGCAGCGCCTGCTTCAGGGAAAGCGCACGACCTCTGTTCGCGTCGTTCAGGAGATTTACGATTCCAATTCCGACAGCTATCGGATGAAGGTTGTCTTCCGCCGCGCCCGCGCATCGGAAACCACCGATAGCGGCGAGTCGGACACGACCAAGAAAAAGAAAGCCGCCAAGCCGAAAGAGCTTTCCACTTTCCGGAAATTTTCCCGGGACGCCAAAATCACCTTTCGTAGTTTTATCGGCAGCGTCCCCTTTCTCATTATCAAATTCGCCGTCATTATCGGGTTGGGGATATGGCTTCTCGTCAGCCTTCAGGAAGTCGCCGAAAAACTGTAGCCGTCTCCACGGCGGGGCATCGTCCCCCTTTAATTTTTTGACCAGCAAATTAACGAGTTAAATTGAGGCCGCAATTACCATGAGTGACGACGATCTGCCCTCTGGCATGGAACGAAGGCTGAGCCTGAGAATTCTCAATTACTGGCGCAGCATCAGACAGTCCGACGCATTCCCCGCCAAGGGAGACCTCGATCCTGCGGCAATGTCCGACATGTGGCCCTATTGCATCATCCTTAAAACCGAAGGGAATGAAGCCGATCCCCTGATTGATTTCTGCGGTGATGAAATCAAGAAACTCTGTGGCGAGGATGTGACCGGTAAAACCATTTCCGCAACGCCGCCAAAGTGTCTGGTTGCCAATGGGCTCAATCTTTACACCCGGGCGCTGGCCAAGCGCGTTCCGATCACCTATGGCGATGAATTTGTGGATGACAACGGCGTAAAAGTCCTTTTCCGCAGCGCCATCCTGCCCTTAAGCGAGGACGGCACGACGATTGATCACTTTCTTTGCGCCGCCAATTGCCGCATTGATGAGCCCGATGTAATCGACGGGGACGAGGCCTGATCCAACCCGGCCAGCGCCGAAAAGCCTCGTTCCGCTGCGCCCCGGAAAACACCCTCACAAACTATCCATCAAAAAGGTTCTGACGGTGGCAAAGAACGTTGCCTTCGAGATACAGGTTTACAAAGCCGGAAACTGGAGAATCGATTCGGTTTTCGACGACCGCGCCCTCGTTCTTTTCGAGGCCAAACGCCTGGAATCCTATTCGAGCAAAAACAGTATCCGGGTCATCGAGGAAACCCATGACGAAGCCACCGGCCAGTCCTCGGTCAAGGTCATCTTCCGCAGTGCCAGGGTCGCCACGCAGGAACAGCGACCGGCACCAGCACCCGCAAGGAAGAAATCGCCTCCGACCAGGGCAAAAAAAGACGTCCAACCCCGGCGACGGGGACAAAAGCCCGCCGCCTCAGAAGACAGTCATATGGGTCAAGTCATCGGGTTCGCGCTTACCGTCGCGATTGCCGGCGGACTTATCTTTTTTCTGAAATCCTTCGCCGACCAGCTCTGAGGCCCGGCAGCCCCTACCAGTAAACCACAGTGACCGTCGTCGTTCCCCCGCCGTCGCCCAGGGCAAACGCGGCCTCTGAAAAACTCGGCGCACCGAGAAAGGCTTTGGCATCCATGCTGAAGCCATAACCCTCTGTCGGAATGCCGATGAAATTCTGATCGAAATTATTGTCCCCGTCTTCATCGTGAAACAGGGCAATGGCATAGCTGCCCGGCGCCAGGCCCGGGATGATAAAAGTCATGCTGCCGCTTTCGGCCGCCACATCCTCGGTCGCGATGGCCTTGCCCTTGCTGGGGTAATCTTCGGCCCGGTCGTAAAGGGCGAGACGGATCAATCCCTCGGCATTACGCACCCCTTCGACCTCAATGATGAGATCGGCAGCAAGGCCGGGGCCGGACCATCCCGCACAAAAAATGCCGGCAAGGCCCCACAGAGCGGCGGGACGGAAAGCCGACGAAGATTGGAAAAGGCGTTTAATCATTTGCATGGCGGTAAGTTTTAGCCCCATGAGGAAAAGGTTCAACAAAAGAAATCAGTCCTCCTTTTCGCTGACCCCGGCTTGGGCGAAGGTCGCCATGCCGGTATGGCAGTCTATGGCCGCCCGTACCAGGCCAAGGGCCAGAACCGCGCCCGTTCCCTCACCCAGCCGCATGTTGAGATTGAGCAGGGCCGATTGGCCGATCTTTTCCAAAAGTCCGGCATGGCCGGGCTCAAGGGAGACATGGCCAACCCGGCAATGATCGAGTGCCGTGGGCTGGGCGGTGTGCAGAACCGCCGCCGCCGCCGTGCAGGCAAAGCCGTCGAGAAGAACCGGCACCCGCGCCAGCCTTGCGGCCAGAACCGCGCCTGTGATGGCGGCCAGTTCGCGCCCCCCGAGACGGCGCAGCACTTCAAAGGGATCGCCCAAAGCCGCCCCGTGACAGGCCAGCGCATCATCAATCGCCTGTGCCTTGCGGGCCAGCCCCCGGGCATCAATCCCGGTGCCGGACCCCACCCAATCGGCTCCTTTTCCCTTGAAAAGGCCGGCGCAAAGGGCAGCGGCGGATGTGGTGTTGGCGATCCCCATTTCACCGAGACAAAGCAGATCGGCGTCCAGATCGACCGACGCCATGCCGTAGGTAAAGGCTTGAACGCATTCCTCCTCACTCATCGCCGGGGCAATGGTGAAATCCGCCGTCGGCCTGTCCAGGGCCATCTCGTAAACCCGCATTTCGACATCGGCGGCTTCGCAAAGCTGATTGATGGCGGCGCCACCGCCTATAAAATTCTGCACCATCTGGGCCGTCACTTCGGCCGGATAGGCCGAAACCCCGCGCGCCGCCACTCCGTGATTGCCGGCAAACACGCAAAGCAGGACCTTGTCGGCCCGGGGCGGATGAGCGCCCTGCCAGGAAGCTGCCCAGGCGCTCAGCTCCTCAAGCCTGCCCAGAGCCCCGGCAGGCTTGGTCAATTCCGCCTCACGGCTCGAGGTTGCAGCCTCGGCAGCATCATCACCGCCCGGCAACCCCTTCATCAGGGCACGGATATCGTCGAGGCTGGCAAGGGGGGGCAGAGATGTCATCCAAATCCTTCAGGCGACGGAGTGAGAGGGGCAAACGGCCGCACTTTATGGTGAAAAAAACCGATGTTCATGGCGTTCGCTCAGCATCTGTCTTATAAACGATCCGATCCCCCGCGCAACCGTCAACCGGAAAGTCAGCCTCATGGCCGAACCGAAAAAGAAGCCTTCTTCATCGCAATCCAAAGCCGCCTGCGACGACCTGGATTCCCTGGTGCCGAGCAGTGACGAGGCGCGCAAGATTCTTTCCGGCTGGAGCTCCGACCTGCGCATCGCTCTCCTCTTTATGACTCGCCTTCCCCTGCCCGCCGGCTTCAGCGCCGAGATAAAAAAGGGAACGATTGCCCCCGCCATGCGCGCCTTTCCTCTTATTGGTTTGGGCCTGGGCATTTTCGGCGGTCTGATCATGGGGTTGAGCCATATGCTTGGCTGGACACCGCTGGTCGGGGCGCTTCTCGCCATTCTCGCCATCACCCTTGTGACCGGGGGGCTGCACGAAGACGGGCTGGCCGATGTTGCCGACGGCTTTGGCGCCGGCACCAGCAAGCAAACCCGCCTCAACATTATGAAGGACACCCAGACCGGCAGTTTCGGCGTTCTCGCCCTCGTTTTTTCCATTGCCCTGAAGGTCGCTATTCTGGCCGGCTTTAGCGATGTGGGGGCCGCAAGCGCCGCCCTGATCGCCGGCGCCAGCGCCTCACGAGCCGCTCTGCCGCTGATCGCCCATCGCCTCAAACCGGCCCGCAAAAGCGGCCTGGCGGTCAGCGCGGGAAGCCCCGACGACGCCTCTCTTTATGCGGCCCTGGCCCTTGGCGGCGCCCTGACCCTTCTTTTCCTCGGCCCTGTGGGCGGGTTTATCGCACTGGTTGCCGCACTTGCCGCCGGATTCGGTGTTATGGAGCTTTCGCGGCGCCTGATCGGCGGCTATACCGGCGATGTTCTGGGTGCAGCCCAGCAAATTTGCGAAATCGCCGTTCTCCTCGCCGCCCTCGCCGTTCTCTAGGCTTGTGATCCAGGCCGCGCCTGTCCGCTGGTGGTGGATACGCCACGCCCCGGTGGTTAATAACGATCCGGCTTCGCCGCCGCTTATTCACGGACAAATGGATGTGGGGGCCGATCTTTCCGACAGCGCCGCCCTGACCCGCCTGGCCGGGGAGCTGCCCAAAGACGCCCTTTGGCTGACCAGTGGGCTTTCCCGCGCCAGCCAGACCGCCGAAGCCCTGCGGGGCTGTCAGGATGAGGATATTCAGGCGCCGGTGATCGTTCCGGCCTTCAACGAACAGCTTTTCGGCGACTGGCAGGGACTAACCCATGACCGGATTGCCAATGATCATCCCGATCAGGCCCGGGCCTTCTGGGCCGATTACGCCAATGCACAGCCCCCCGGCGGCGAGAGTTTCAGGGACGTTATGGAGCGCGTTGCCCCGGTGGTTCATTTGTTCTGCCGGGACAATCCCGGGGCCGATATCATCGCCATCGCCCACGCCGGGCCGATTCGCGCGGCCCTGGCTCTCGCCCTTGACCTGACACCGGAAAAGGCGCTTTCCCTGGATATCGACAACCTTTCCTTAAGCCGCATCGACTGGCTTGAAAACCCGTCGCAAGAGGGTGGCGTCTGGCGGCCAGGGAGGGTTAACCAGAGGGCCTTTAAATAAGGGAATCCTTTTATGGTGCGGGCGCCGATGCCCGTGCTAGAGTCCGCGCTCATTTGCAAACCGGGACAGGGAAGTCCGGTGCCGCGGAGCGTCCTCAACTTTTACAAGGACTTAACCGCCAGGCCGGCGCTGCCCCCGCAACTGTAAGGAGGACATCCGCGACCTGTGGGTTGCACGCCACTGGCCTTGGAACAGGCTGGGAAGGCGTCGCGGATGACGAATCCGAGCCAGGAGACCTCCCCGGTTTGTGTCGGCCCATTTTCATCCTCGGGTGGAGGATCTCGCCATGTCTGTCTCTCGCCGATCCAACACGCCCCCTGCAAACGGGCTGCCCGGCCTTACCCTTGTTCTGGGCGGAATGCGCTCGGGCAAGAGCCGCTTTGCCGAAGACCTGATCCTGGGCAGCGCTGACAACGCCCTTTATCTGGCCACCGCCGATACACAGGCCAGCGACAGCGACCCTGAAATGCGGGATCGTATCGCGCAGCATCAGGCGCGGCGAGGTAAGGGCTGGGAAACCCTTGAAGCGCCCCTTGATCTGGCAGCCGCCCTGCAAAACCACGCCCGGGCCGCTCGACCCGTTCTGGTCGATTGCCTGACCCTGTGGCTTTCCAATATTCTGGCCGCCGGACGCGACGTGACGAAGGAAGTCGAGGCTTTGCTCGACACGTTGGGCGACCTCAAGGGCCCGGTGGTCTTTGTTTCCAACGAGGTTGGCCTTGGGGTGGTGCCGCAAAACGCGCTTGCCCGCGCCTTCTGCGATCATGCCGGAAGGCTCCACCAATTACTCGGCGAGCGCGCCGACCAGGTGGTCTTTGTCGCCGCCGGTTTACCGCTTTATCTCAAATCCCCAACACCCGACATTAATAATTAAAGGATATTCCATGCCCCCGTTGATGCGAGATAAAATCCAGGCGACGGTTGTTACCGGCTTTCTCGGGGCCGGTAAAACCAGCCTTATCCGCCATATTCTCGATAATGCCAATGGCCGGCGTCTGGCCCTTATCATCAATGAATTCGGCGATCTGGGGATTGACCGGGAGCTCCTTATCGGCAGCGGGGCGGGATCTGGAAACAGCGCCGATACCTGTGCCGACCCGGCCTGCCCCGACCCGGTTTGTGGCGAGGAAGACATCCTTGAGCTGGCCAACGGCTGTATATGCTGCACGGTTGCCGACGATTTTCTGCCCACCATCACGGCGCTCATTGAGCGCCCTGAACCGCCTGAACATATTATTATCGAGACCTCCGGACTGGCCCTGCCCAAGCCGCTGTTGAAGGCCTTTGACTGGCCGGAGGTGCGCGCCCGGGTGACTGTCGACGGTGTCGTTACCGTCCTCGACAGCCTCGCCGTCCATGAGGGCCGTTTCGCCGACGACCCGGAAGCGGTGGCGCGGCAACGCATGGAGGATCCCGGTCTCGATCACGACAATCCGCTGGAAGAAGTTTTTTCCGATCAGATCGCCTGCGCCGATCTGGTGGTTTTGAACAAAACCGACCTGCTCGAACCCGATCAACTGAAAACGCTTCTCACCGGGCTTGAGACGACCATGCGGCCCATGGTCAAAACCGTCACTGCTAAAGAAGGGGCGGTTGATCCCATGGTCCTGCTCGGCCTCAACGCGGCTGCCGAAGACGACGTTGCCGCCCGGCCGTCCTGCCACGACGGAGAGGGCGAACACGATCACGATGATTTTGACAGCTTTACCGTTGAGATCGGCAAGATCACCGATATCGAAGCCTTTCTCGCCCGCCTTGAAGACGCGAGTGCCCGCCACGACATCCTGCGGATCAAGGGATTTGCCGAAATACCTGACAAACCGATGCGGCTGGCCGTTCAGGGGGTCGGCGGCCGGTTCCGGCATTATTTCGACCGCCCCTGGAAGGCGGAGGAAGCGCGGCGCGGGGCGCTGGTGGTGATCGGCGCCAAGGGTCTTGACGCATCGGCCATCGCGGACATCATTTCGGGTCCGGAAGGAGACTGAGCCATGCATCTGCTGGCCGCACAACCAGGGGGCGTGGAAGGGGGCGAGGCCGTCGATCTAGGCCAGACCCCCGGTGACATCGTCGTCCTGAGTGCCGCCGACAGTGATATCGCCTGCCTTGCCGCGGCCTATGAGCGGATTACGAAGGATGAGGCCGGGACCGCCCCGAGCCTGCGTCTGGCCAACTTTATGAACCTCACCCACAATTTATCGGTCGATCTTTTCGTCGAGAATATTGTTTCGAAAGCAAAACTTGTTGTGGTCCGGTTGCTCGGGGGGGTCGGCTATTGGCCTTACGGGGCTGAGCAAATCGCTGCCGCCTGCCGGCAACATAATATTCCCCTCGCCGTTCTGCCCGGCGACGACCAGCCCGATGCGGCCCTGGCCGCGCTTTCCACCCTTAAGCGGGAGGCCGCCCACCGGCTCTGGCAATACGGCGTCCATGGGGGGATTGAGAACGCCGTCAACTTTATCCGTTTTGCCAGCGATCTGATCTCTGTCGAGGGGAGCGACAACAAAACCCCGTGGATTGAACCCGCCCCCCTGCTCCGTGCCGGCCTTTACTGGCCGGGCCGGACCGCCGCCGGTCTTGAGGATATCCGGCAAGACTGGCGTGAGGGCGCACCAATTGCGGCGATTGTCTTTTACCGCGCCCTGGTTCAGGCGGCCAACACCGCGCCCATTGACGCGGTTATTGTTGCGCTTACCGAACGAGGCCTTAACCCCTTGCCTCTCTACGCCTCCAGCCTCAAAGACCCGGTGGCCGCGGCACTGATCGCCGGAATTGTCGAGGACGCCCCCCCCGACGTGATCCTTAACGGCACCGGGTTTGCCCTCTCGACGCCGGGGGGTGATTTTACCCCCGCCCCCTTTAATCCCGCCGCCGCGCCGGTTCTGCAAATCGTTTTCGCCGGTATGAGCGAGGCCGCCTGGGAACAAGGCCTCCACGGCCTCTCGCCGCGGGATCTGGCGATGAGCGTGGCCCTGCCGGAGGTTGACGGGCGGATTTTCACCCGCGCCGTCTCGTTTAAGGAAATCGTCAAACGGGATGATCATTGCCAATGCGATATCATCGCCCATAAGCCGCGCCTTGAGCGCATCGAATTTACCGCCGATCTGGCGCTCGCCTGGAGCGATCTTACACGCAGCCCGGCGCCCCAACGCCGGGTGGCGATGGTGCTGGCCAATTACCCCAACAAGGACGGGCGCCTCGGCAACGGCGTCGGGCTGGATACTCCGGCCGGCGCGATCAACGTACTCAACGCCATGGAGGATGCGGGTTACGACGTCACCGGCAGGCCTTTGACCGGGGCCGAACTGATCGACCGCCTGGCCGCCGGGCCGACCAATGATTTGTCTGATCTGGCAAACCGGAACGTCAGCGAAACTTTTTCTCTGGGCGATTACCAGCGCCATTTTGACGCCCTGCCCGAAAGCCTGCGCCGCGCGGTTGAAGCGCGCTGGGGGGCGGCCCAGGACGACCCCTTTATTCAGGGCGGGGAATTCGCTCTGCCCTGTTATCGTTTTGAAAATGTAACGATATGCCTTCAGCCGGCCCGGGGCTTTAACATCGACCCCAAAGCGAGTTATCACAGCCCTGATCTGGTGCCGCCCCACAATTATTTCGCCCTTTATTTCTGGCTGCGTCATGATTTTATGGCCCAGGCCGTCATTCACCTGGGCAAGCACGGCAACCTTGAATGGCTGCCCGGCAAGGCGCTGGCACTCTCGGCTCAATGCTATCCCGAAGCCATTTTGGGGCCGATGCCCCATCTCTATCCCTTCATCGTCAATGATCCCGGTGAGGGGACCCAGGCGAAACGGCGGTCGGCGGCGGTCATTATCGACCATTTGACCCCGCCCCTGACCCGCGCCGAGAGTTACGGGGCGCTGGCCGAGATTGAACAACTGGCCGACGAATATTATGAGGCCACCGGCCTCGACCCCCGGCGGATTGAGGTTTTATCCCGGGACATCATCGAAAAAGTGCAGCTTTCCGGCCTTGATATCGATTGCGGCATTAATAAAAACGATAGCGAAACAACCGCCCTGGCTAAGCTCGACGCCTATCTGTGTGACCTGAAAGAAATGCAGATCCGCGACGGTCTCCATATTTTCGGCCAATCCCCCGATGGCGACCAGATGACCGATCTTCTGGTTGCCTTGCTGCGCACGCCACGCGGCACTGGTGAGGCAGCCGACGCTTCGCTGATCCGCGCCCTGGCTGACGATCTGGCTCTCGGGGCTGGTTTTGACCCCCTCGACTGCAATATGGGCGCGCCCTGGCAAGGCCCGCGGCCGCCTGAACTTGCCGGCCCGTCTTTATGGCGGCTGACCGGCGACACGGTGGAACGCCTGGAAGCCCTGGCCCGGTCCCTGGTCGCCGGGGAAAATGTTGCGCCAGCGCAATGGACCCGCACCCGCGCCATCCTCGCCTGGCTGGAAAGCGATCTGCGCCCCGCGGTCGAAAAATGCGGGAGGGGTGAAATCGCCGGGATCATCGACGGGCTTTCGGGGCGTTTCATCACCCCCGGCCCCTCCGGCGCGCCGACCCGCGGGCGCCCCGACGTCCTGCCCACCGGGCGCAATTTCTATTCCGTCGATACCCGCATCGTGCCGACACCTTCGGCCTGGCAGCTGGGCTGGAAATCGGCCCAGCGCCTGGTCCAGCGCCACGCCCAGGAAAACGGCGACTGGCCCCGGCGGCTGGCGCTTTCGGTCTGGGGCACCAGCAACATGCGCACCGGCGGTGACGATATCGCCCAGGCCCTTGCTTTGCTTGGCGCCCGGCCGGTCTGGGAAACGGCCTCTCGCCGGGTCACCGGATTTGAAATCCTCCCCCTCTCCCTGCTTGACCGGCCCCGGGTCGATGTGACGCTCAGGGTCTCGGGTTTTTTCCGTGACGCCTTTCCCGGCCTCGTCGATCTGTTCGACAGCGCCGTTGCCGCCGTCGCCGCCCTTGATGAGCCGGCCAATGACAACCCGCTGGCCGAGCGTGTCCGCCTTGAGGCCGCAACATTTCAACGCGACGGCTTGGCGGCGGATGCCGCATTTTCCCGCGCTTCGACAAGGGTTTTCGGCTCCATGCCGGGGGCTTACGGCGCCGGGTTGCAGGCCCTGATCGATGAACGCGGATGGACGGACAGCGCCGATCTGGCCCGGGCCTATGTCGCCTGGGGAGGATATGCCTATGGCGGCGCACGCCGGGGAAAAGCCGAACACGCTCTTTTCAACTCCCGCCTGGGGCAGATCGAGGCGGTGGTCCACAATCAGGACAACCGCGAGCATGATCTTCTCGACAGCGATGATTATTATCAGTTCGAAGGCGGGATGACGGCAGCCGTCCGCGAAGCCTCGGGCCGCGCCCCCAGCGTCTATCACAACGACCATTCGCGCCCGCAATCCCCCGTCATCCGCACTTTGGAAGAAGAAATTGCCCGTGTCGTGCGGGCCCGGGTGGTCAACCCGAAATGGATAAAAGGCGTCATGCGCCACGGCTATAAAGGCGCTTTCGAGATGGCGGCGACGGTCGATTACCTCTTTGCCTTCGCCGCCACCGCCCATTGCGTCAGGGATCATCATTTCGATGCGGTCTTTGACGCCTATATCCGCGATGAGACCGTCCGCGACTTTTTCCGCGAATATAATCCCAGCGCCTGGCAGGAAATGACGGCGCGGCTTATGGAGGCTCTCGACAGGGGTCTGTGGCGGCCGCGCTTGAACTCCGCCCATGAAGAGCTCGCCCACCAAGGCGCCAAAAGCACAACCCAACAGCAAAGGCAGATGTCATGAGTAACCAGGACGAGGCCCAGGCCCACAAGCAAAAGATGGAAAAGCGCAAGGCGCTGCACGACAAGAAGCTGGACGGGAAAAGCGGTGAAAAAGGCCTTCTTATCGTCCATACCGGGTCGGGCAAGGGAAAATCATCCGCCGCCTTCGGCATGGCCCTGCGCTGTGTCGGCCATGACATGCCCGTCGGCATCGTCCAGTTCATCAAAGGGGCCTGGGATACTGGCGAGCGCCGGGTGCTGGAGCGTTTTCCCGATCTCGTCACCTTCCTGGCGCTCGGCGAGGGGTTTACCTGGGAAACCCAGGACAAGGAGCGGGACGTTGCCGCCGCCAGGCAAGCCTGGGAGGCGGCCAAAAAGATGATCGCCGACCCCAACACGGCGATGGTGATTCTCGACGAAATCAACATCGCTTTACGCTATGATTACCTCGACCTCGACGAGGTTCTCGACGTGCTGACAAACCGGCGCGACGGTCTTCATGTTGTCGCCACGGGACGCAATGCCAAACCCGGCCTGATCGAGGCCGCCGATCTGGTGACCGAGATGACACTGGTCAAGCATCCCTTCCGCGCCGGGGTAAAAGCCCAGGCGGGAATTGAATATTAAATGGTTCGGAAAAGCCGGGCCAATTTCACGCGAAGCCAAAAGGAGTTCTAGACCGATGAATATAATTCTCCACAGCCGCCGCCTTTTTCTGGCCGTGGCGCTGATCTTTGCTATGAGCGCAGTACCGGCCCAGCAATCAAAAGCCGCCAACGAGTCCAATGAGCTGGTCGTCCAGGCCAAACTCACCGCCGAATCCCTGTTGAACAATCCCGATTATCAAACCCTTCAGACATTGCTTAAGGACGCCAAGGGCGTGCTCATCTTTCCTAGCATGCTGAAGGCCGCCTTCTTCTTCGGCGCCGAAGGCGGTAGCGGCGTGTTGCTTGCCCGCAATAATGACGGCAGCTGGGGCTATCCGGCTTTTTACACGATCGGAGCGGGCAGCTTCGGCCTCCAATGGGGCGGCCAGGATTCCCAGGTGATTTTCGCCATCATGACTGACCGGGGCATCAACTCGGTAATCAACCAGCAGGTTAAACTGGGCGCTGACGTCAGTGTCGCCGTCGGTCCCGTCGGCATTGGCGCCGAAGCGGCCACCACCGCCCAGCTCGCCGATATGTATTCCTTTTCCCAGGCCCGGGGCGCCTTTGCCGGGGTTTCGTTCAAGGGAGCCGTCATCTACGGACGCGACGGTCTGAACGAGGATTATTACGGCACCCCGGCAACCGCCACCCAGATCGTCATTGACCGCCAGTTCAAGAACCCGGCGGCCGACGGGCTGCGCGGCGCCCTGGCCGGTCACTAGGCTGTTCCAGGCAAGGCTTGAATAGATGAGCTCTCCGGCTTCACCCAAAAACGGCAACCGGCAACCGGTCCCTGCCCTGATGATTCAGGGCACGGGGTCGGATGTCGGCAAGTCGCTGCTGGTGGCGGGACTGGCCCGGGCCTTTACCCGGCGCGGTTTGAGTGTGCGTCCGTTTAAGCCTCAGAACATGTCCAACAACGCCGCCGTTACAGATGATTGCGGTGAGATCGGTCGCGCCCAGGCCTTGCAGGCGCGCGCCTGCGGCGTCAATCCGTCGGTTCACATGAACCCGGTACTGCTCAAGCCCCAATCGGATCAAGGCGCCCAGATCATCGTCCAGGGGCGCGTTTACAAAACCGCGAATGCCCGGGATTATCATGCGCTCAAACCCGATCTTCTGGCCCCGGTGCTGGAAAGCTTCGATGAAATATCGAAAGACGCCGATCTTGTCCTGATCGAGGGCGCGGGCAGCCCCGCCGAGGTTAACCTGCGACAATCCGACATCGCCAATATGGGGTTCGCCGAGGCAGCGCAAGTACCGGTGGTTCTGGTCGGCGATATTGAGCGTGGCGGCGTTATCGCAGCCCTGGTCGGCACCCATGCCCTGTTGCCCGAAAGCGAGCGCCGACACATCAAGGGATATATCATCAACAAGTTCCGTGGCGACGTTGCCCTTTTTGATCCGGCCCTCGACATCATCCAGAATAAAACCGGGCTGCGCTGTTTCGGCGTTGTCCCCTGGCTTGAGAGCGCGCGCCTTCTTCCCGACGAGGACAGTGTCGCACTCGACCGCAAAGTTGAAAAAGCCATGGGGCGCGAAGATGCGCTCCGCATTGTCGTTCCGCGTCTGCCCCATATCGCCAATTTCGACGATTTCGATCCCCTGAAAGCCGAGGCGGATGTCGATCTTGAATTTGTAACGCCCGGCCACCCTCTGCCGATTGATGCCGATCTGATTATTCTGCCCGGATCAAAAACCACGATTGCCGACCTTGCTGCTTTCCGCGCAGAGGGCTGGGACATCGACCTTTACGCCCATCACCGTCGCGGTGGCCGTGTGCTGGGGATTTGCGCTGGCTATCAGATGCTGGGGCGGCGGATCGCCGATCCATCAGGCATCGAAGGCGAGGCCGAGGATGGCGTTGCCGCGCTCGGCCTTCTCGATGTGGAAACGGTGATCGGAAAGGAAAAGACCCTGGCGCAATCCACCGGCACCTTTGGGGCCGAGGGCGTTTTGACCGAAGGCTATGAGATGCATATGGGCGAAACATCCGGCCCCGATTGCACCCGGCCTTTTCTTGATCTCGCCGGCAATGACGGAGCTGGCGGCGGCGCACGCTCTGGCGATGGCCGGGTTGAGGGCTGTTACGTTCACGGGCTTTTCGCCAATGACGATTTTCGCCGCAATTTTCTTGATGGCCTGCATCGCCCTGGTGACCAAGGCCCTGGGCAAAACGGCCCGTCATTCGATGGCAAAATCGAGGCGGCTCTCGACGAGCTGGCTGATCTGCTGGAAACACAGATTGACATCGACCGCATGCTGGAGATCGCCCGTGCCCGCTAAAGCGTTGCTAGCCGAACATGCCGGGCAGGGACTGGAAAAACCGCACAAGGTCGTCCAGCCACTGGGACCATTGCCAGCCATAGGTGAGGCGGGCGGTAAGAAGAGAGGCAATACCCATGACCTGCAACAGGCAGGCGACCACGTAAAGATAAAGGGTGCGGGAAATATCCGCCGGCTTGAGGCGGGCGCGGCCGTCGCCGATCCACTCGTCCTCAACCATCGTCCCGCCATAGCGCCGCGGCCCGGCAAGGGCAAAACCCAGCGCCCCGGCCACCGCCCCTTCGGGCCAGCCGGCATTGGGCGAGGAATGGTTTTTGGCGTCGCGGATCATCACCGTCAGCGCCTTTACCGGCGAGGCTGTCGGCGTAAACAGGGCGGCAAGCGCCAGCAGCAATCCGGAAAGACGGGCGGGAATAAAGTTCAGCAGATCGTCGAGTTTGGCCGCCGCCATGCCGAAGGCATGATGACGGGGCGTTTTATAGCCGATCATGCTGTCCATGGTATTGACCGTCTTATAAACAAAAAGCCCCGGCAGTCCGAAGAGCAGATACCAGAAAACCGGGGCCACCACTCCGTCGGAGAAATTTTCGGCGCAGGATTCAATGCCGGCGCGAACCACTGCGTGTTCATCGAGCGAGTCCGGATCGCGGCCGACGATATGGCTGACCGCCTTGCGCCCGCCGGCCAGGCCCTCAAACTGAAGCGCCTTGCCAACCGCGCTTACATGGTTGAAAAGATCGCGCTGGGAAATAAGGGTAACGATGAAGAAAAGCTCGATCAGCCAGCCATAGGGAATGCCATTGCTAAAACGATAGAGATAAGCCCCGGCAAAAGCGGCCAGAAAAATCAGGACCAGCGCCACCATGAGCCCGCGGGTAAAGCGGGTGACCTGGCTGCGGGTTTCCCGGTTGAGGCGGCGATCAAGATCGCCGATCAGAGCGCCGATGATCTTGACCGGGTGGGGAACCACACGAAAAAAAAGCGGCATACCGCCGACCACCGCCTCAACAAGAAGGGCGATTAACAACAGGGCCAGAATATGGGTGCTGGCAAAGGCATCGGCGAGAACCATATCAAACATGGCACAGAGCATGGGACGCCGCGACAAAGAGGTCAATCGGCAATTCCGGCCGCCTATAAAAATCCAATACGGATAACGAAAAGGACATAACGGAACGTGACAAAAAAAACAGGCATCATGATCTGCGGCCATGGCAGCCGCGACACCGGCGCGGTCAGGGAATTTGAAAGTCTGGCCAGAGGAATGAAAGAACGGCTGCCCGACTACCTTGTGGATTCCGGTTTTCTCGAATTCGCCACGCCGACCATACGCACCGGACTCGAAAATCTTAAAAACAGTGGCGTCGAGCGCATTCTCGCCATACCCGCCATGCTGTTTGCCGCCGGACATGTGAAAAACGACATCCCCTGGGAGCTCAACAACTTTTCCGCCGACAATCCGCAAATCGAGTTGAGTTGCGCCCGCGACCTGTCGATCGACTTCAAGCTTCTGAAAGCCGCGTCCGAACGTATCGAAGAAGCGGAAAAAGCAGCCGGCGGCGAAGTGCCGCGCGCCGAGACCCTGCTTATGGTGGTCGGCAGGGGCACCAACGATCCGGACGCAAATTCCAGCATTTCAAAAATATCCCGCATGCTCTGGGAAGGCATGGGGTTCGGCTGGGCCGAAACCTGCTACAGCGGCGTCGCCCACCCGCGGGTGGATGAGGGACTGGACCGGGTGGCGCGTATGGGATTTAAGCGCATCATTGTCTTTCCCTATTTTCTGTTCACCGGCATTCTGGTTAACCGCATCTATGACCAGAGCGACGAGGTCGCCGCGCGCTGGCCCGATGTCGAGTTCGTCAAGGCGAGCTATCTCAACGACCATCCCCTGGTCCTCGACTGCATGGCCGAACGGGCCCAGGAAATTCTTACCGGCGACAATTCAATGAACTGTCTGTTGTGCAAATACCGTGAACAGGTGATCGGTTACGAGGACGACAAGGGGGCCGTCCAGGCCGGCCATCATCATCACGTAAGCGGCATCGGCACCGATGACGATCATCATCACGGCCACGACCACGGCCATGGCGGAGCCCATACCGATACACCCAAAAAGGCCGCAACATGAGCTTCGATTATATCCGCGACCCCGAAGAGATTACCCGGCGCTCGTTTGAAGAGATTCTCAACACCGCCGATTTCAGTGGTATTCCCGACCCTCTGCTTGCAGTTGCCGTGCGCCTGGTGCATGCCTGCGCCCTGCCCGGGATCGTCACCGATCTCGCCTGGTCGGAAAATGCTGCGGCAAAGGGCGAGGCGGCCCTAAAGGCCGGTGCGCCGGTATTCTGCGACGCCAGGATGGTCGCCGAGGGCGTTATCCGCCCCCGCCTGCCAGCGGAGAATAAAATTATCTGCACGCTCAATGAGCCTGGAATCGAGGCCGAGGCAAAAAAGAGCGAAACCACCCGCTCGGCGCAAGCCGTTAATTTGTGGACGGACCGGCTTGAAGGCGCAATTGTCGCCATCGGCAATGCCCCGACGGCCCTCTTTCGCCTGCTTGAGATCATCGCCGATGGCGGGGGGCGTCCCGCCGTAATTCTGGGCTTTCCCATCGGCTTTATCGGGGCTGCTGAATCAAAAGAGGCGCTGATCGTTGAGGCGGAAAAACGCGGCCTCGACTATATTACCCTGCGCGGACGCTTTGGCGGCAGCGCCCTGGCCGCGGCCAGTGTCAACGCCCTGGCGCGCAGCGCCACTGAGATGGACACGCCGCGCAGCGCCACGGAGAGCGAAGCCGAACCCACATCGACAGGCGGCCAATGAACAGCTCTCCCTGGCTCTCAATTATCGGCATCGGCGAAGACGGCCTGGACGGTCTGTCCTCCCCGGCCCGCGCCCTGATCGAAGGAGCCGCCACCCTTATCGGCGGTGAGCGCCATCTCGCCCTGGCGCCGAATGGCGACGCCGAACGCCTGACCTGGGAGAGCCCGCTCTCAAACACCCTCGACGCCATCGCCGCCCGCAAGGGCTCCCCGGTCGTTGTGCTGGCCAGCGGCGACCCCATGCAATACGGGATCGGCGTTGCCCTTGCCAAACGCTTTGAGGCTGACGAAATCCAGGTTTTTCCCGTCGCCGGGGCGGTGTCCCTGGCCTGTGCCCGGCTCGGCTGGGATGTCGCCGGGGCGGAAGTTGTCACCCTGCACGGGCGACCCCTTGCCCTGCTTTATGGCTGGCTGCGTCCGGCTGCCAGATTATTGATTCTCTCAGAAGACGGCGGGACCCCGGCCGAAATTGCCAGCGCCTTGACGAGTAGCGGCTATGGTGAAAGTCCGATCACAGTGTTCGAGCATCTCGGCGGTGAAAAGGAAACCCGCCTCGAGGCGAGGGCGAGCGCCTGGGAAAGACAAAAATGCGCAGATCTCAACATCGTCGCCCTTGAGTGCAGGGCCGATAACGACGCCCGGCCCCTGCCGCTCATTCCCGGCCTGCGAGATGACGCCTTTCACCATGACGGCCAGATCACCAAGCGGGTGGTCCGTGCCGCAACCCTGGCGGCGCTCATGCCGTTTCCCCGGTCCCTGCTCTGGGATGTCGGTGCGGGCGCCGGCTCCGTCGCCATTGAATGGCTGCGCTGTGAAACGACGGCTGGGGCCATCGCTTTTGAGCGCCACCCGGCCCGCGCCGAACGGATCACCGAAAACGCCAACCGCCTCGGCGTTCCCCGCCTTCAGGTGGTTGTCGGTGACGCCCCAGATGTATTAGTCCAAGCGGCAAGTGACGGCGCCGCCCCCGATGCCCTGTTCCTTGGTGGTGGCCTTGCGACGCCTGGGATGATCGAGGCCTGCTGGTCGGCATTGAAACCCGGCGGACGGCTGGTCGCCAATGCGGTGACGGAAAAAAGCGCCGATCTACTGACCGCCTTTGCCGCACGCCATGGCGGCTCTCTGACCCGGATCGCGGTTTCCCATGCCTCGCCCGGCACCGATGACGCCGACTGGCAGGGCCGGCTTGCGGTCACTCAGCTTATCGCCGGGAAGCCGCAATGACGAAAACCAGCTCCAAAAAAGGCATGCTTTACGGCCTCGGCATCGGGCCGGGCGACCCTGAGCTTTTGACCCTGAAAGCCCATTCCATTCTTACCCGCGTGCCGGTGGTCGCCTATCCGGCAACCCCTGACGGCGAGAGCATGGCGCGGCAGATCGTCGCCCCCCACCTTGATGGGGCCGCCTATCCGGCACCCATCGAGATCGCCATTCGCATCCCCATGGTCGAAGAGCGCCACCCGGCGCGCCAGGCCTATGATGCGGCGGCGCTGGAAATAGCCGGCCATCTCGATGACGGACGCGACGTTGCAATGCTCTGTCTGGGCGACCCTTTTCTCTATGGCTCGTTTATGTATCTTTTCACCCGTCTGGCCGAGACCGCACGGATCGAGATCGTTCCTGGAATCTCGTCCCTGACGGCGGCAGCGGCGGCGGCGCGTCTGCCCCTTGCCGGACGCAATGACAGTTTGGCGGTGATCCCGGCGCCCCTCGACGACAAGACGATCACGGCCCGCATCAACGATCACGACTCGGTGGCCATCATCAAGCTCGGCCGTCATTTGCCCCGTATCCGCAAACTCATCGAAAGCCTTGGCCTTGAGCCCCAGGCCCGCTATATCGAGCGGGCAACCATGGAGGGGGAACGCGCCGTCGCACTTAGTGAGGTAAGCGACGATGACGCCTCTTATTTTTCGATGATCCTTTTACACCGCAGCGGTGAGCCCAGTCCATGACCCAACGTCCAAATCCCCAAACCCTGCCCCAAGACGCGGCGCTCATCGCCCTGACCCCGACAGGCGCCGCCCTTGCGGCCAGGCTGGCCAGCCATTTGCCCGGCGCAAAGGTGCATGTCCTTGAGGGGCGTGGCGGCGGAAAATCGGATATCTCCTTCACCGATACGCCAGCCCATCTGCGCCGCCTGTTTAAGGCCGGAACCCCGATCATCGGCATTTGCGCCGCCGGAATTTTAATCCGCTGCCTGGCTCCGCTCCTGGAAAACAAACGGGCCGAGCCGCCGGTGATCGCTCTGGCCGAAGACGGCGCGGCAATTGTGCCGCTGCTCGGCGGGCACAGAGGTGGCGTCGCCCTTGCCCAGGCAATCGCACAAATCACCAAGGGCCAATGCGCGATTACGACGGCCGGTGAAATCGCCCTCGGCCTGGCCCTCGACACCCCCCCCTCCGGCTGGCGTATCGCCAATCCCGAGAACATAAAACCCCTCACCGTCGCCCTTCTCGGCAAGGAGCCCGTCGCCCTGAAGCTTGAGGCAGGAGATGGCGGCTGGCTTTCCAGCGCCGCCCTGACTTTCGATGACCAAGGCGGGCTGTCGATAAGGATCACCCACCGGGCCCATATGCCGGGCAAGGATGAGCTTGTCCTGCACCCTCCCGTGCTCGCCCTCGGCATCGGCTGCGAGCGCGGGGTTGAAATTGAAGAACTCGAAACCCTGGTCTTTGATACCCTCGCTGCCGCCGAACTAAGCCCATCGGCCATCGGGTGCATTGCCTCGATCGATATCAAGGCCGACGAAGATGCGATCCATACTCTCGCCGAAAGCCTTAATGTGCCGGCCCGTTTTTTTCCCGCCGACCGGCTGGAAGCCGAATCACCGCGCCTGGTTAATCCATCTCAACTGGTCTTTGAGGAAACCGGCTGTCACGGCGTCAGCGAGGGCGCCGCACTCGCCGCCACAGGGGCGGCAGGCGAGCTGATCTGCCCGAAGACAAAATCCAGACGCGCCACCTGCGCCGTCGCCCTGTCGCCCTCACCCATCGACAGCGCTTCTGTAGGCGAGGCGCGGGGTGAACTTTTCGTCATCGGCATCGGGCCTGGAGCCGACGAGTGGCGCACGCCCGAAGCGACAAAACTTTTAGAGCGCGCCGAAGATGCCGTTGGCTATGATCTTTACCTCGATCTCGTCGCCGACAACATTGCGAGCGCCCGGCGTCACGCCTTTCCCTTAGGGGCGGAGGAAAAGCGGGTGCGCGCGGCCTTGGAGCTTGCCGCCAAAGGGCGGCGAGTCGCCCTGATATCGTCGGGTGACGCCGGCATCTATGCCATGGGGAGCCTTGTTTTCGAACTTATCGAACGCGAGGACAATGCCACCTGGAACCGCATCGCCCTGACGATGGCGCCGGGTATTTCCGCCCTTCAGGCGGCCAGTGCGCGAAGCGGCGCGCCACTGGGCCATGACTTTTGCACCATCTCTCTTTCCGACCTCTTGACACCCTGGCCGGATATCCAGCACCGGGTCAAGGCTGCGGCGGAGGGGGATTTTGTCATCGCTTTTTATAATCCGGTCTCCAAGCGCCGCCGCCATCAGCTTGAAACCGCCCGTGATATCCTGCTTGTCCACCGGCCAGCCGAAACCCCCGTCGTCCTGGCCCGCAATCTTGGCCGCGATGAAGAAACCATAGAGATTATTTCCCTTCGCGACCTTAACGCCGACAAGGTGGACATGCTGACCCTGGTGCTGGTCGGCAGCAGCCAGACGCGGAAGATCGAACGCAACGGCAGAGGCTGGATCTTCACTCCCCGGGGCTATGCGGCGAAGATGGAGTCCCCGCAAATACCCCCAGCAAAAAGGAACACCTCCTGACATGAGTGTGCATTTTATAGGTGCGGGACCCGGCGCGCCCGACCTCATCACAATTCGCGGCCGTGATCTGATCCGTAAGGCCGGGCTGGTTCTCTATGCAGGCTCGCTGGTACCGGAGGAAATTATCAATCAGGCGGCAGAGAGTGCGGAAGTGATCGACAGCGCGCCCCTGAACCTTGACGAGATTATCGAAACCATGGCCCGCGCCCATGAGGCCGGGCATGACATCGCCAGGGTCCATTCCGGCGATCCGTCCCTTTACGGCGCCATTGCCGAACAGATGCGCCGGCTTGATGAGCGCGGCATTCCCTATGACGTGACCCCCGGCGTGCCCGCCTTTGCCGCCGCCGCGGCGACCTTGAAGCGGGAACTTACCCTGCCCGGCATCAGCCAAACGCTAATCCTCACCCGCACGGCAATGCGCGCCTCGGCCATGCCCGAAGGCGAGGATCTCGACACCCTGGGAAAAAGCGGGGCGACCCTGGCCATTCACCTGTCGGTCAATAATCTGAAAAACGTCATCGATGATTTGACCCCCCATTACGGGGAGGATTGCCCGGTCTGCGTCGTCTGGCGGGCGAGCTGGCCGGACGAAAAGATTATCCGTGGAAGCCTGAAAACCATCCGCGACATGGTCAAGAAGGCCGGAATGACCCGCACCGCGCTTATCCTCGTCGGCAAAACCCTCGGCGAGGCGGCTTTCGAGGACAGCCGTTTATACGCCGCCGACCATAGCCACGTTCTGCGTCCCAAAGACTAAAATTTAGGCAGGCCTTAGGGCGGGTCAAGAATCAGCCGCCGTTTTTCACCGCGTTTACGACCACGTTGCGGATGCGCCTGTCCCGCCCCTCTTCCGCCCAGTCAAGGGCGCTGCGCCCGGTATAATCCTGAATTTCAAGATCGCTTTCCGCTTCGATCAGTAAATCGACGGCTTTGCGGTTCGCCGCCGAGATCGCTTTCATCAGCGCCGTGAGGCCCTGCTTGTTCTGAATATCAATGTCTGCCTTGTGCTCAATCAGAATTTCGACAACGGCGGGATAGCCCAGATGACTGGCCCAGATCAGCGCCGTGTTGCCACCTTCATCCCCCATATCGGCAATTGCCCTGCTCTCGAGCAATAGGCGGACAACCCCCGCCCGGCCGTTTTTCGAGGCGATCAGGATTGGCGTCAGGCCCTTGGAATCCACATAATTGGGATCGAGGCCGGCTTCGAGATGGCCGCGAACTTTCTCGGTGTCTCCCTCCTTGACCGCCGCGATATAGGCGAGCAGCGGAGTGAAATCACTGCCCGATTCGGCGCCCAGAACAGGCAGAGACAGAACCATAAGAAGAAAGGCGAGAGCGAGCCGCCGCATCCATATCCCCCTTAAACGAAGTCTATATAGCGCCGCAACCGGGATCAAAGGTCAAGGCTATTCATGCGCGCGCCAAGCCAGAACAGGGCATCTTCAGTATTTTCCAGTTGCGGCCCCGGCTCGGATGGCGGGCGGGCGATCATCAGTACCGGAATTTGCGCTTCACGCGCGGCGTCCAGTTTTGCCCTCGTCGCCGCCCCACCGCTCATCTTTGAGACCAATACATTAATCCTGTATTGAGCAAGGAGTGCCGCCTCTTCTTGAACAGAAAACGGCCCCTTGCCGGTTATCAGGGTGTAATCCCGGCCTTCTTCACCGAGCGCCACAGGAGAAGCGGGCGGCTCGATAAGGCGGATTAAAAACCACATCCGTGGCGCGCTTGAGGAAGAAAGCGCCGACAGGGAAGCAAGGCTTCCCGGCCCGGTGGTGATAAAGGCGCGCCGTCCGACAAAGGGCAGAGCCTCGACAGCTGCTTCCATATCGGGCAGCTCCACCCAGCGGTCGCCCTTTTGTTTTTTCCACGCCGGACGGAAAAGCTGGAGCCGTTCGACCCCTGCGGCTTCACAGGCAATGCGGGCATTGGCGGAAATTGTCGCGGCGAAAGGATGGGTGGCATCGATCACCCAGTCGGTCCCTGATTCCTCCAGATAGGCGGCGAAGTTTTCTGCCCCGCCGAAGCCACCGCGGCGCACCCGGCCGGGCAAGTCCCCTGGGTCCCGTGTCCGCCCGGCGAGGGAAGTCACCACGTTCAATCTGTCTCCAAAGTGGCGGATTGCGCGCGCCGCCAGCTCGGCGCCCTCCGTCGTTCCGCCGAGGATCAGCAGGCTTTTCTTCATGATGGACCGGCAGCGCCGATAAGACGGCCCCGGCGATCGAAAACCAGCACATCGACGGCCATTTTATCTTCCCCCCCGTTGCAGCGGGCAAGCACCTCGCAGGCGGCGTCCCTGGCTCTGACGGCGATCTTTTCGGCCAAAGGAAGACCGGCATCCCGGGCCAGCTCGATAATTGCCCCTGCAGCGACGGATTTTTCGGCCCTGGCCAGAAGGTCCGCCCCCGCGCCCAGCGCCTCAAGATCGGATGTGAGCGCCGCCATATCGACCTGCGATCGCGCAGAATGCAAATCCATGTGCCCCGATGCCAGCTTCGATATCTTGGCAAACCCGCCAGCCAGCGTCAGGTGGGGCACCGGATGGTCGCGCAGATATTTGAGCACACCGCCGGCAAAATCCCCCATCTCGATCAGCGCCGTATCGGGAACCCCGCAATGCTTTTGCGCCGCCCGTTCCGATGTCCGGCCAGTGGCCGCCACCAGATGGCTCTCGCCGCTTGCCCGCGCCACATCGATGCCGCGATGGATCGCATGGACCCAGGCCGAACAGGAATAGGGCACAACGATTCCGGTGGTACCAAGGATTGAAAGTCCGCCGACAATCCCCAAGCGGCTATTAAGGGTTTTTTCGGCCAGTTTTTCGCCGCCGCGAACCGAGACGGTAATTTCAAAATCAGCCGCTACGCCGTGGCGGGCCGCTATTTCAGTGACCGCATTATCCATCATCTGGCGAGGCACCGGATTGATCGCCGCCTCGCCGGGTGGCATCGCCAGACCGGGCCGGGTGACCGTTCCCACCCCCTCCCCGGCATGAAAAGTGATGCCCTTGCCCGTCTCGCCCCGGCGCAGGGTGACACCGATCAGGGCGCCGTGGGTAACATCCGGGTCATCCCCGGCGTCCTTGATAATTGCGGCGCTGACACTGCTTTCCCCGATTGAGGTTTCAGCAAGGGAAAACGGCACCGATAAGCCCCCGGGCAGGGAAATCGTCACCGGATCGGAGAAATGCCCGCTCAGCAACGCTTCCGCACAGGCCGCCGCCGCCGCCGTGGCGCAGGCGCCGGTCGTATAGCCCTTTCTCAGCTCACCGGATGCGCCGCGGCGTTGAGTTTTCCCGGTCATTATCCATTCCTGTTGCCCTGCCTTGTCGCCAAGGCCTTTTTTTAGCAGTTTACCCGGCAGCGCCCCGGCAAACCAGTAATCAGGCGCGGGTGATTCTTAGGGCTCCAAGAGCACGGCGAAACGCGCTATAACCCCCTTCATGGAAACGCCAGACATCGGCCTTGCGCCGTTTGAACCAGGATGGGTATGGCTTGTCGGCGCTGGTCCCGGCGATCCCGGCCTGCTGTCCCTCTACGCCCTTCACGCCTTGGCCCATGCCGACGTGGTGGTCTATGACGCCCTTGTCGATCCCCGCATTCTCGACCTCGCCCGATCCGGCGCGGAAATGATCGATTCGGGCAAGCGCGGCGGGCGGCCATCACCCCATCAACGTGATATCTCTGAGCGATTGATCCGGCTGGCCGAAAAAAACCTGCGGGTTCTCCGCCTTAAAGGAGGCGACCCCTTTGTCTTTGGACGCGGCGGCGAAGAAGCCCTGGCTCTGGTCGAGGCCGGAATTCCTTTCCGTCTGGTGCCCGGCATTACCGCCGGTATCGGGGGGCTGGCCTATGCCGGCATTCCCGCCACCCATCGCACCATCAATACCGCCATTACATTTATCACCGGCCATACCGCCTGTGGCGATATTCCCGAAGACGATATCGACTGGACGGCCCTGGCCAAGGCGTCGCCTGTAATCGTTTTTTACATGTCCCTGAAAACCATGTCCCGGATCGCCGAGCGCCTGATCGCCGCCGGACGCGCCAGTGACGAATCGGTGGCGATTATTTCCAAGGCGACGACACCCGACCAAAGCGTTCTGGTGACCACTCTGGCCGCATGCGCCCATGATGAGGAGCCTTCCAACCAACCCTCTCCGGCGCTATTTGTCGTCGGCCCGGTGGTCAAACTGCGTGACGGGCTGGACTGGCTCGGCGCCATTTCCGGCAAGATTCTTAACCCCGCCCCCCTGGGCGGCGATCAAGGCGGCAAGGAACCCGAATGACCCGCAAATTTACCTATGGCGGCCTCCTGATCATTCTATTGCTTGGCGCAATTGCGGCTTGGATGCGCCAGCCCACACCTGCCTCCCAGACCAGCGTCAATCCGGCGATCTCCATCGGCGGTCCCTTTTCCCTGATCGACCAGAACGGCGAGCGGCGCAGTCAGGATGATTTTGCCGGCTCCTATATGCTGGTCAATTTCGGCTTTACCTTCTGCCCGGATGTCTGTCCCACCGCCCTGCGCGATATGAGCGCTGCCATCGACCAGCTCGGCGCCGACGGCGAAAAGGTAATTCCGGTCTTTATCACCATCGATCCTGAGCGCGATACGGTGGAAAAACTTAAACCCTACGCCGCTCATTTCCATCCCCGGCTGGTCGCCCTGACCGGCAGCTCGGATGAAATTGCAGCTGCCGCCAAAGCTTACCGTGTCTATTACGCCCGCGCCGATATTGATCTCGGCAGCGAGGATTACCTGATGGATCATTCCAGTCTTTATTACCTGATGGGGCCGGACGGAAAATATATCCGCCATTTTTCCCATGGCACACCGCCCGACGAAATGGCGGCAGCCATCGCCGCCCAACTGTGAGGCAAGGGTCGTGACCACGGGCCTTCCCGGACTGATTATTGCCGCCCCGGCGTCAAACGGCGGCAAGACGGTTCTGACCCTGGCTCTGCTCCGTCATTTGCGCGACCGCGGCAACAAGACACCGATCGCTTTTAAAACCGGGCCTGATTACATCGACCCCGCTTTTCACCAGGCCGCAACCGGCAGTGAGTGCTGGAATCTCGACCCCTGGGCGATGCGGCCCGAAAGCCTTGCCGCCCTGATCGCGACAAGAGACGGAGATGGGCATGGTCTTGCCATCTGCGAAGGCGTGATGGGGCTTTATGACGGCGCGGCGACGGGCCGAGCCGTGGCCGGTTCCACCGCCGATCTTGCAGCATTGACCGGCTGGCCGATTATCTTTGTCGTCGATGTCGGCGGACAGGGCGCCTCGGCTGCCGCCCTTGTTCGTGGCTTTGCCACCCACCGCCCCGATATCACCTTGGGCGCCGTCGTCTTCAACCGGGTCGGCGGCAAGCGCCATGAGGAAATCCTCCGCCTGGCGATGGCAGAGGCCTTGCCCGACCTTCCGGTACTCGGCGCCCTGCCGACCGATCCCCGCCTGGCCCTGCCGTCACGCCATCTCGGCCTGGTTCAGGCCCGGGAGCATCCCGATCTCGAAGCTTTTCTCGACCAGGCGGCGGCATGGCTGTCGGAACACATAGACACCGGAGCGCTAACCGGGATGGCGCGGCCCGCCCGCCTTGCGCCCGGTCCTGATGAGGGGGCCGCCTTGTTGCCACCGCTCGGCCAACGCATTGCCATCGCCCATGACGATGCCTTTGCCTTCTCCTATCCGGCCCTGATTGAGTCCTGGCGTAAATCCGCAGCGGAGATCAGTTTTTTCTCACCTCTCCAGGACCAGCCCCCGGACCCGGGCGCCGATGCGGTTTATCTTCCCGGCGGATATCCCGAACTTCACGCCGGAAAGCTTGCCGCAAACCGGAATTTTATCGACGGCCTTAAGCGCGCCGCTGATGCGGGGATAAATATTTTCGGCGAATGCGGCGGCTATATGGTTCTGGGGCAGGGGTTGATCGATGGTGACGCCAACCACCATTCCATGGCCGGTCTGTTGCCGCTGGTTACTTCATTTGCCGAACGTCAGCGCCATCTCGGCTATCGCCAGATGCGCCTCAAATCCGATGGCCCATTAGGCAAGGCGGGGGGGCTCTTTCGCGGCCATGAATTCCATTACGCGACAATTGTCGAGGAAGGCCCCGGCGATACATTGTTCGACGTGTCTGATGCCGCCGGCCTGGATATCGGATCTTGCGGATTGATCAGGGGGTCGGTTGCCGGTTCCTTTATCCATCTTATCGATCGCGCCGCGGCCGCCGCCTAGAACCCGAGGCGACCCACGATCTCACCCCAGAAACCGGTGGTGGCGCGCGATGGCGGCGGCTCTTCTTCCTTTGCTACGACCAGCCCCGCCGGGGCGCTGAATGCGGCGTCAAAAGCGGCCAGCTCCCGGTAATCGAAACTGCCGGGAAGTGGCCGGGGGGGCAGCCCCTTATGAGCCGCCAACATGTATTCCTGCCACAGACGCGCCGGAAGGCCGCCGCCGGTCACCCGGGCCATGGGCGTATTGTCATCATTGCCGAACCACACGCCTGTCACCAGATCGGCGCTGTAGCCGATAAACCAAGCGTCACGGAAATCCTGGCTCGTGCCTGTCTTGCCGGCGACGGGGCGACCGATATTCGCCGAACGGCCGGTTCCCTCTTTGACCACCCCGGCCAGCATCTCGTGGAGGCGGGCGACATTACCCAGAGCGATGATGCGCCCGGGGCCGGAACCCATGCGCTTGTAAAGAACTTCTCCCTCAGGGGTGCGTATTTCCTCGATACCATGGGCCCAGACGCCATTGCCTTCATTGGCAAGCGTCGCATAGGCAGCCGTCATCTCGATCAGCGAAGCCTCGCCGGCGCCCAGTGCCAGAGCCGGGCCGCCCGGCAAATGGGTCGTCAGACCAAGACGGCGCGCCGCTTCATGAACCTTGTCGCGGCCCGCCTTTTCGCTGACCCGGACGGCGACGGAGTTAACCGAACGGATGAGGGCCTGGGACAGCGTCATCGGGCCGTCGAACTTGCCGTTATAATTCTTCGGCGACCAGCCTTCGATCTCGATCGGCGCGTCGGGCAGAATATCGTCGGGGGTGAGCCCGCTTTCCAATCCGGCGAGATAGACCATCATCTTGAAAGACGATCCAGGCTGACGCCGGGCCTGGGTGGTGCGGTTGAATTGGCTGTCGGCGTAATCACGCCCCCCCACCATCGCCCGCACGGCACCCGACGGGTCCATGGAAACCAGCCCCGCCTGACGCGCATCGGCCTGCTCCCCGGCCCTGTTGACCAGGCCGATTAGCCGCGTTTCGGCAATTTTCTGCAGCGAGAGATCAAGGGTGGTGGTGACGATCAGATCGTGATCGACGCTGCCCACGTAATCGGGCACCTGGGCGAGCACCCAGTCGATGAAATAACGGGTGCTCGGTGGTGGCGATTTCTGGGCTTTCAGCTCCATGCCGACACCCTTGGCAACCGTTGCCGCTTGTGGGGTCAGATAACCGGCATCAACCATATTGGCCAGCACCTGGGCGGTGCGGCGTTGGGAAAGATCCCGATTGCGGGTCGGGGCGAAACGCGACGGCGCCTTTAAGAGACCGGCGATCATGGCCGATTCGTATATCGAGAGCTCGCCTGCGCTTTTGCCGAAATAGCGGTTGGCGGCCGACGACACACCGTAGGTGCCGGCCCCGAGATAGACCCGGTTGAGATAGATGGTCAAAAGCTCTGTTTTGCTGAACTTGTGCTCAAGCCACAGGGAGAGCAGGGCCTCCTGGATCTTGCGCTTGTAGGTCCGCTCAGGATTGAGAAACAGATTCTTGGCGATTTGCTGGGTGATCGTGCTGCCCCCCTGAACCACCCGTCCAGAGCGCAAATTGGTCCACAGGGCCCGGCCAAGGCCGATTATATCGATACCGAAATGATTAAAGAACCGCCGGTCCTCGGTCGCCAGCACCGCCTGAACCAGAGGGGCCGGCATTTCCCCGGCCTGGATCGGCCGCCCGTAAAGATCGCCGTAAGTGGCGATGGTTTCGCCATGGCGGTCGAACAAGGTCAAGCTGGGCCGCCTTGTGGTGGCCGAGAGTTTATCGATATCGGGCAGATCCAGCGCATACCAGGCGACCACCCCGCCGACAGCCACGCCGCCCCACACAAAGGCCAGGACGCAAAAGGTAAAGACTTTGGCGAGCAGGGATTTTTGTGTCGTTTTTTTTGCTTTTTTCCTGGGCCGGGTTTTTTTGGCCGCCGGTTTGGCGCCCTTGCCGCCACTCTCCCTGGTCAGGCGGGGCTTGGCGGGTTTTTTGCGCTTTTTACCCCCCGCCCGCTCGGCGCTGGGAATATCAAGACGGCGATTACCGCCGCGCGGAGATTTTTGTATCATCGCCAGACCAGTGTCAGTTCTTTAAGAAGCCGCCATCATGGAGAGATAAAAAGGCGGAATTGGGGCGCAGAAACCAGTCTGCAATCGGCCTGTCCACTCCCCTAAACGTCGAGGTTGGCGACCTTCAGGGCATTGTTCTGGATGAACTCGCGCCGCGGTTCGACCACATCGCCCATCAGGGTCGAGAAAACCTCTTCCGCCTCGTCGCCGTGATTGACCCGCACCTGGAGCAGGGTCCGCGCCTCACAGTCCAGGGTCGTCTCCCAGAGCTGATCGGGGTTCATCTCGCCCAACCCTTTATAGCGCTGGATCGAAACCCCCTTGCGTCCAAGATCGAGGATGGTTTCGACCAGCCCCGTCGGCGCGGAAATAAGGGTTTCCTTTTCCTTTGCCTTAAGGGTTGCCGGATGGGCGTAGAGCGCCTGAAGCTCTGCCGTCATCTCGTCGAGATGCCGGGCTTCGGCCCCGTCCACCAGATCGAGGCCGATGACGTATTTCTCCGGCACCCCGCGCAATTTACGCGACAGGATGAGCCCCGTGCCTTCCTCGAACATGCCGACCCATCCGCGGTCGTGGAGGGGCGAAAGGGCGTCGAGGCGGTGGGCGATGACGTTGGCGAGTTCGCCGGCCTGGGTGGTGTTGGACAGAAGGTCGGCATTGAACGCCCCCAGAATGGCGGCCTGTTCGGCCACCCCGGCATGGCCGATCCGGCGCGACAGGGGAGCGAGAAGAGTCCGCGCCAGACGCGCCCGGTCGACAATCTCGCGCAGATCGCTACCGGCGCGCTGGGACTTGTCGTGAAGTACCAGCACAACCTCGTCGATGGCGGTGCCGATGAGGTAATCTTCCAATAGCCGGTCGTCCTTGAGATACACCTGACTGTTGCCTCTTTTCACCCGGTACAAGGGTGGCTGGGCGATATAGAGATAACCCTTTTCGATCAGCTCGGGCATCTGGCGAAAGAAAAAGGTCAAAAGAAGAGTGCGGATATGACTGCCATCCACATCCGCATCGGTCATGATGATGACTTTGTGATAGCGCGCTTTTTCAATATCGAAATCTTCCGATCCGATGCCGGTGCCCAGCGCCGTGATCAATGTCCCGATCTCGGCCGAGCTGAGCATCTTGTCAAAACGCGCCCGCTCGACGTTGAGAATCTTTCCCCGCAGCGGCAGGATCGCCTGGGTTTCGCGGTTACGCCCCTGCTTTGCCGACCCGCCGGCGCTGTCGCCCTCGACCAGGAACAGTTCGCTTTTCGCCGGATCGCGCTCCTGACAATCGGCGAGCTTGCCGGGCAGGGAAGAGATGTCGAGCGCCCCCTTGCGACGGGTGAGGTCACGGGCCTTGCGCGCCGCCTCCCGCGCGGCAGCGGCCTCGACCACCTTGGCGACGATCTTGCGGCCCTCGGCGGGATGTTCTTCAAACCACTGGCCGAGCCGGTCGCCAATGATGCTTTCGACCACCGGCCGGACCTCGGATGAGACCAGCTTGTCTTTGGTCTGGGATGAAAACTTGGGATCGGGAATCTTGACCGAAAGCACGCAAGTCAGGCCTTCGCGTGCGTCGTCCCCCGACAGGGCCACCTTTTCCTTTTTGGCCAGCCCGCTCTCGGCGGCGAAAGTATTGATGGTGCGGGTCAGCGCGCCGCGGAACCCGGCAAGATGTGTGCCGCCGTCGCGCTGGGGGATGTTATTGGTAAAGCACAGCGTGGTCTCGTGATAGCTGTCGGTCCATTGCAGGGCGGCCTCGATCGTCATCCCGTCGCGTTCACCGGTAACCGTGATCGCCGGACTGTGCAGGGGCGATTTCGAGCGGTCGAGGTAGGCGACGAAGGCTTCCAGTCCGCCTTCGTAATGGAGCTCCACGCTCTGGGTCTCTACCCCGCGTTTGTCGTGCAGAAAAATCCGCACCCCGGAATTGAGAAAGGCAAGCTCGCGCAGACGGTGCTCTAAGCGGGGAAATTCAAACTCAACATTGGTGAAAGTTTCCGGCGAAGGATGAAAGGATATCTCGGTGCCGGTCCGGCCCTCTGACGACCCCATTTCTTCCAGCGGCGCCGCCGCATCGCCGTTTTCGAATCGCATGGCATAGGCCTTGCCGTCGCGCCAGATCCTCAAATCAAGGAAATCGGACAGGGCGTTGACCACGGAAACGCCGACCCCGTGCAGACCGCCGGAAACCTTATATGAATTCTGGTCGAACTTTCCCCCGGCGTGGAGCTGGGTCATGATCACCTCGGCCGCGGAAACGCCTTCTTCAGCGTGGATGTCCACCGGGATTCCGCGCCCGTTATCGCCGACACTGACCGACCCATCGGGATTGAGCGTCACCTCGACCCGGTCGCAATGCCCGGCGAGCGCCTCATCGATGGAATTATCGACCACCTCGTAAACCATGTGGTGGAGGCCCGAGCCATCATCGGTGTCGCCGATATACATGCCGGGGCGCTTGCGCACGGCATCAAGCCCGCGCAACACCTTGATCTGTTCGGCGCCGTAATCCTCAGAAGTCTTTTCGTCCTTGTTATCGCTCATCTTTACAACCGTTCTTCTTTCAAACTCCGATTAATCGTCCCGACCGGGCCGCACACCACCTTCGGCAACGCGGAAAAACTGGGCCCTCTCCCCGCATGGTTCGAACATTGCCGCATCGGTGCCGGTCATCCAGGCCTGCACCCCGAGCCCGTCGATGCGGTCGAACAGGGCGCCCCGGCGTGTGCCGTCGAGATGGGCCGCCACTTCGTCAAGAAGCAACAGCGGCGCCGCCCCGCGTTGTTCCCGGACCAGGGCGCAAAGGGCCAGCAGGATCGACACCAGCAGCGCCTTTTGCTCACCGGTGGAACAATCCCCGGCATTCAAATTCTTACCCCGGTGATGAACCACCAGATCGCTGCGGTGGGGACCATGGGCAGCGCCGCCGGTTTCACTGTCCCGGCCCCGGCTTTGCACCAGCGCCGCGCGCAACCGGTCTTCCGCTTCCAGGGCCGGCATGGAGGCGAGCCAGGATTCCGCCTCGCCCTCGATTGCCAGCGCCGCACCGGGAAAGGGCCCGTCGTCGCGGGCGCAAGCGGCATCGAGCCTTGTCACCATCTCACAGCGCGCCGCGGCAACAGCCACCCCGTTGGTCGCCATGCCCTCTTCGAGGGCCGACAGCCAGGCCGGATCGGCATTCCGGGCACCGAACTGGCGCAACAACCGGGTCCGTTCGCGGAGCGCCTTTTCATAAGCGCTGAGCAACCCGCCATAACCGGGAATAAAGCCACCGACCAGGCGGTCGAGAAAGCGCCGCCGCGATGACGGCGCATCGGCAAACAGCCGGTCCATCGCCGGGACCAGCCAGACCACGCCGCCAGCCTCGGCCAGGGCCCTCGGCCCGACCGCTCTCTGGCCGTCGATATGGACCAGACGCCGTCCGACCGGCGCGTTTGTTTTTTCCCGACCTTGCCCACCGTCACCGTCTTGCGTTTCCTCGTCGTCCTCCGGGTTTGGCGACACCGCCGGATCACGCCCGGTACCGACATTGATGCTGGTCAACGGACCGTCAAGGGTGGCGGCCACCGACCAGGCGGTGCCCGGGTGGCCATCGCGGCGGTCCGGCTCGTCAAGGCGAACCCCGCGCAACCCCCGCCCGGGGGCGAGAAAGGACAGCGCCTCAAGGATATTCGTTTTGCCCGCGCCATTGGCCCCGGTAAGCACCACCGGGCGGCAATCAAGATTGAGCTCAAGCGCCGCGTAATTGCGGAAATCCGTCATCACCAGCCGGCTCACCGACCAGGCGGCGCCAGAATCAGAATCAGAATTTGAGACCATCTTCGTAGGGCCGGAAGTGAGCTCTGATGGAGTCTCGGCCAGAGCGGCAATGGCGCCGGCCGCCCGGCCGCCCGACTGAATCTTCAGGGCGTCTCTCACACCCGCATCGGCATCAGCACATAAAGGGCGCTGTTGTCCGCAATGTCGCGCACGATCGTCGGCGCCGAGGCGTCCGCCAGATCAATGCGCGCCGTGCCGCCTTCTATCTGCTGGGTAATATCGAGCAAATAACGGGAATTGAAGCCGATTTCTATGGGATCGGAATCGTATTTCACTTCCAGCCCTTCGGTTGCCGTGCCGTGCTCGGGGCTTGATGCGGTAAGGGTCAGGCGCCCCTTGTCGATCTCGACCTTTACCGCCCGGGATTTTTCCGTGGAAATAGTCGATACCCGGTCAACGGCCTCGGCGAAAGGCCCGCAATCGACCTCCAGTATCTTGTCGTTGCCTTCCGGGATCACCCGCTGATAATCGGGAAAAGTACCGTCGACCAGCTTCGAGGTCAGAACAACGCTGTCGAAGGCGAACCTGATCCTTGTGTCGGAAAGACTGACGGCAACGTTCTCCTCGCTATCCTCGATCAGCTTATGGAGCTCAGCCACCGCCTTGCGCGGCACGATCACGCCGGGCATGTCCGCCGCCCCATCGGGCTGCGGCATTTCGACTTGGGCCAGACGATGGCCGTCGGTGGCGACAACCCGCAGCACCTTTATGCCGTCGGTTTCGGCGGCGTGAAGATAGATGCCGTTGAGGTAATAACGGGTTTCCTCGGTCGACATGGCAAAACGGGTGCGTTCGATCAGCGCCCGCAAATCACTGGCGGGGAGTGAAAAGCTGTGGGGCAACTCGCCGTCGTCGAGAACCGGGAACTCCTCGGTGGGCAGGGAAGCCAGGGTGAATTTCGAGCGCCCGGCCTTTAGTTCCAGGCGCTTGCCCTCGCCCTCGCCTTCAAGTTCGATCTGGGCGCCTTCGGGCAGCTTGCGAACGATGTCGTAAAGCGTATGGGCGGGCAGGGTGGTTTCCCCCGGCCCGGCGATCTCGGCCGGCACTTTTTCAAGGATGGCGATATCCATATCCGTCGCCGCCAGGGACAGAGCGTCGCCTCGGGCTTCAACAAGAACGTTGGACAGGATGGGAATGGTCGTCCGGCGCTCGACAACGCTTTGAACATGGGCCAGGGCCTTTTGCAGGGCCGCGCGTTCGATGGTGAGTTTCATGGCGATCTATGCACTCTGTCTCATGCAAGCCGGCTTTCTCAGGCAAACCGGCTTTGAGAAAACAGCCTTTTCGTGAAAAAACAGCCCCGCCGGAAAGCGGGGACACCGCATTGAAATCGTTGCTGCCGCCAGCTTGCGGAACCCCCGTGTCATGCGGAGAAGAATTATAGCAGACAGACACGGATTCCGAAGCCTTTTCGGCCCTAAAATCATCGCAAAATCGGGAAAAACGCCAAGTTCGCGCCAGGCCCCGGCCATAGGGGCGAAAAGGCCGGAAAAAGACCAGAAAAAGGCCGGAAAAAGACCTGGGGAGAGAGAAATATCAAGCCCCTGGGGGCTCAGCCCTCGAGCATCCGGCGCAGCAGTTCCACATCCTCGTTAAAGCTGCTGTCGGCGGCGCGGAGTTCCTCGATCCGGCGCACCGCATGCATCACCGTCGTGTGGTCGCGATTGCCGAATTTGCGGCCGATCTCGGGCAGCGAGCGCTGGGTCAGCTGCTTGGCCAGATACATCGCCACCTGACGGGGCCGGGCGACGGTCCGGGCGCGCCGGGCGGAAGACATTTCGGCCAGCTTGATATTGAAATGCTCGGCGACCCGTTTCTGGATCTGCTCGATGGTGACCCGGCGATCATTGCTGCGCAGAAGATCCTGGAGGGCCTCCTGGGTCGATTCCAGGGTTATCTGGCGGCCGACCAATGTCGAGTGGGCGATGATGCGGTTTAAGGAACCTTCGAGCTCACGGACGTTGGATGTGATTTTGTGGGCGAGGAACTCCAGAACCTTGGATGGAATCTCAACCTCGACCTGCTCGGCCTTCGATTGCAGAATACCGAGGCGCAGTTCATAGGTGGTGGGGTGGATATCGGCAACCAGCCCCCAGCCGAGGCGGGAACGCATCCGCTCTTCAATGCCTTCGAGATCGTTGGGCGATTTATCGGCCGAAATAATGATCTGCCGGTTCTGGTCAACAAGAGCGTTAAAGGTGTGGAAAAATTCTTCCTGGGTCGATTCCTTGCCGCTGATGAACTGGACATCGTCAATCATCAGCACGTCAACCGAACGGAACAGCTCCTTAAACGCCATAGTGTTCTTGAAACGCAGGGCGCGGATAAACTGATACATGAATTTTTCAGCCGACAGATAGATCACCCGGCGTCCCGGGTCGCGCATGCGGATATGCCATGCCAGGGCATGCATAAGGTGGGTCTTGCCGAGGCCGACGCCGCCATAGAGAAACAGCGGATTGAACGGCACCCCGTCGGATTCGGCGACCCGCCTGGCTGCCGCGAAAGCCAGCTCATTGGGCTTGCCGACAATGAAATTATCAAAGGTAAAGCGGGGGTCGAGCGGCGCGCTGACATTCTCGCCAAAGCCGATTCCGGCCCCATTTGAACTGGTGCTCGGCGCGATATTGACCGGTGCCGGGGCCGGGGATTGAGATATTCCGCCATCCCGGCCCTTATCGGCTTCGGCTTCGCCCTCGCCCTCAAGAGCCGCCGAGACGACCACCTCAACACCATTGATCGACTCGTCTTCATCGCGCCACAAGGTTTTGATCCGCTCGGCGTAATTGGTGATGATCCAGTCACGCATGAAGCGGGTAGGCACGGAAACCTTGACCTCGCCGTCGCTGATATTGATCAGGGTAAGGGGTTTAAGCCAGCTACGGAAAGCCGCTTCGCCGAACTCGCTGCGCAACAGGCCGCGCACGCGGGCCCAACGGGCGGAGTATTCCATCTCCATATCCGGACCAATCATGCCGCGCCTACTCCTGAATCCAGGGAAGGCCGTCGACCTTCCAACCATCAACCGTGCCGCGATGGCCGGACCCGTCGTGATCGCCTTCAAAGCCGCCGGCGACGTTATAGCATTTCTCGAAACCCTGGGCAGTCATCGCAATCGCCGCCATGCGCGAGCGACCCCCGGAACGGCAGATGAAAAGAAGGGCATCATCAGGCTTGGCGCCGGCCCCCCGGACCTGATCCACGAATTCAGGGTTCTGCTGCATGTTGGGAAACATCTGCCATGACAGGAACAGCGGTTTTTTTGACAGGCTGGCAAGGTCGGGAATTCCGACAAAGGCCCATTCCGGCATGGTGCGCACATCGACGAGTCTGGCGCTCTCGTCGCTCTTTAATATCTCCCAGGCTTCCTTGGCTGAGAGATCGCCAGCGTAATCCGAACCCGACAAGTTAATATACCCCCCTGGGCGTTCGCTAAATGAAGCCCGACAACAAATATGCGGACAAAAAATCGACCCCCCCCCAAAGAACGGCATCGCCGTATCTTTGCCCCGGACCAGGCCGTCACTCCGCTCGATTTAAAAGTTAAATTTTATACCTTAAGCTCTAAAACGAATACTTTGGCGCGCAAGTAATTAGCTAAAAATTTAATCAAAAGAATAGACTTCAATGACAAGGCCAACAAAAAATACATTAACCAGCACCCGCGATTCTTGCAACATGATCGTAAGGGGAACAGGTGAAATATTTTTAAATATTTCTCTTGTCACAACGGATGGTGGCTCGGCCTCGACAAAACCACAGTGATGGATGTCACCCCGGCGACGGAGAAAATATTTTTACTCCCATACCCGGTCGCGGTCGCGCCCATTGGCGATGGGCCCGCCCGAATCGGAACAGGGAAAAATTTTTATCGAAAATATGTTCTGGTAGACGCCCCTGAAACCCCGGGGCCCGGGAATGGGCCGAACGGCCTATTAAAGCGCTTTGATCCTCGCCGAGAGACGGGAGATTTTACGCGAAACAGTGTTGCGGTGCATGATGCCGCGGCCAACGCCACGATCCATCTCCGGCACTGCCGCCTTCATGGCCGCCTCGGCGATTTTCTTGTCGCCGCCTTCGATGGCTGTCTCAACCGTTTTCACAAGGCTGCGAATACGGCTCGCACGGGTGCGGTTCACCAGGGTCTGACGCTCGCTCTTTCGGGTCCGCTTTTTGGCGGAACGGATATTGGCCATGTTTTTTTCCGTTGATTAGTAGAATTTCAGGCTCAAAACGAGCCAAGCCGCGGTTTATAGTCCCCCCTGAGCGTGGCGTCAACCCGCACCGAGCGTTTGGCGGGCGTTTTTCCCGAAGAATTAAAGGGCCTCAACGCGGGGCGAGGAAAAAACGGACGCTGAGGGGGCCTCCAGAGGAGGTTTCACCCCCTATTTCCAGCTTCAGGGCCTCGCCCTCGCGGCGGTATTCGCCTTCCAGAAAATGCTCCCAGCCCAGTTGCGGCAGGGTGCGGGCATAAAAATCCAGGACCCCTTCACGGGCCACCCGGCCCCTTGCCTCGGCCTCGATAATGCGGCCTGCAGGGGTATCGAAAACGATGTCACTGCCGGCGACATTCTCGAGGCCGGGCATCAGCGGCAGATCCTCAAATCCGGAGACAAATCCACCGCCCTGCGCCGGCCCATCACCGCCGCCGGCCAGCAGGGGGGCGGGGGCCAGCAGAACGGCCGCGACAAGAAACGGCCAGAGGCCGAAAAGAGCCCTTCGCAGAAGATATTTTAATCGCCAGATCATGGTCTCACTATGCACATATACTAGCGCTGGCGTCGAGGACAGAAGAAGGTCGAGCGGCCGGATTGAACGAGGCGGGATATCCCCCCGGTTTGGCCGATGTCGCAGGCACAATCCGGGCATGGCGAGCCGGCCCGCCCGTAAACCGCGAAATTGTGCTGGAAATATCCCAGATCACCCGAAGGCTGGCGATGATCCTTCAACGACGAGCCGCCCGATAAAATGGCTTCCCCCAATACACTCTTCAACGCCTCGACCAGTCGCCGGGCCCGGCCGCCGGTGATGGTCGCCGCCTTGCGGCGCGGTGAAATTCCGGCCCGGTAAAGGGCCTCGCAGGCGTAAATATTACCGATCCCGGCGACCACCGACTGATCGAGGAGCGCCCCCTTGATCGGCCCCCGGCGGCCCGTCAGCGCCGCCGCCAGCATTGCCGCATCAAAGGCCGGGTCCAAGGGTTCCGGGCCCATACGGGCGAGCAGGGGGTGGGTTTCAAGACGATCCGCCGGGCACAGCGCCATCAGGCCGAAGCGCCGGGGATCGTTATAGACAATACTAAGGGCCGGAAGCTCGCCCTTATGACCGCTGAGGCCGAAAATCACATGATCATGGCGCGAGGGCGTGAATTCCGGGCTCTGGTTGACGGTCAGGCGCCCCGACATGCCGAGATGGACGATTAAAATCTCACCGCCTTCAACGGGCACCAGCAGATATTTCCCCCGTCGCCCCAATGCCCCGATCCGGCGTCCGGTGAGCCGTTGCCCCAAATCATCGGGGAGGGCCACGCGCAGCCGCGGCACGCGGGCCTTAACGGCGGCGAAAATCCGGCCTTCCATCCACGGGGCCAGCCCCCGGCGCACGGTCTCGACTTCAGGCAATTCAGGCATGGGTAGAAACTAGCTTAAACCCCGGCGGCGTCGCAACGATACTGGCGCAATGCCAGCGGCTGGGCTATTTTCCCCCGATGACCGATTTGCCCCAGAACAAGGTGGCGGGAAATAAAACCCCGGCCACAGACGCATCCGTGCCTGCGTCGGCGACAACCCATTTCGGCTTTCGCACCGTCGGCGAGAGCGAAAAAGCGGGCCTGGTGCGCGATGTCTTTGAAAAAGTAGCCGGTCGTTACGACCTGATGAACGATTTGATGTCGCTGGGCATCCATCGCCTGTGGAAATCGTCGCTCCTCGACTGGCTGGCCCCGCGGCCGGGCATGGCGCTTCTCGACGTCGCCGGGGGCACCGGCGATATTGCCCGGGGTTTTCTCGGCCGCTGTGCCGAGGGGGCGGATAGCGCGGCGAGGGGCAGCCGGGCGGTCATCTGCGACATCAACCCGGCGATGATCGAAGCCGGTCGCGACCGGGCCTTCGACAAGGGTATCGCCGGGGGCCTCGCCCATGGATTGTCCTGGGTTTGTGGGGATGCCGAAAAGTTGCCCTTTGCCGACGGCTCCATGGATGCCTATACGGTCGGTTTCGGACTGCGCAACGTCACCCGGATCCCCGAGGCGCTATCCGAGGCGCGGCGGGTTCTCAAGCCCGGTGGCCGCTTTTTATGCCTTGAGTTCAGCCATGTGGCGCTGCCGGTTCTCGATCGCCTCTATGACCTTTATTCCTTTAATGTCCTCCCCACACTTGGCGAATTGGTCGCCAATGATCGGGAATCTTACGTCTATCTCGCCGAAAGCATCCGCCGCTTTCCCGATCAGGCAACCTTCGCCGCCATGGTCTCGGCAGCCGGTTTCGACCAGGTTAGCTATCGCAATCTTTCCGGCGGCATCGCCGCCATTCATTCGGGCTGGAGGCTTTAAAGGGATGTTCGCCGGCTTACGTCATATGGCGCGACTTCTTGGCATCGCCCGCACATTGGCCCGCCATGATGCGCTTTTTCCCCTTGAAGACCTGCGCCTGTCCCCGGCGCTGTTGTGCGCCCTGCGCCTCACCGCCTGGCCGGGGGCGAAGAAGATGGAGGGGCGGCGTCGGGGCGAAAAACTTGCCGCCGCACTCCAATCCATGGGGCCGAGTTTCATCAAGCTCGGCCAGGCCCTGGCCACCCGCTCTGACCTCCTCGGCGAGGAGGTAACCACCGACCTTTCGGCTCTTCAGGACCGGATGCCACCCTTTGACAGCGCCCTCGCAAAGGCCGCCATCGTGAAAGAGCTCGGGCAACCGCTTGACGATCTGTTCAGCTCTTTCGATTCCGAGCCGGTGGCGGCGGCCTCGATTGCCCAGGTTCATTTCGCCGTAACGCATGAGGGCGCGCAGGTGGCTGTCAAGGTGTTGCGGCCGGGGATCGAGGCGGCCTTTGCCCGGGATATAGAACTTTTTACCTGGCTTGCCGAAACCCTGGAAATTCTGCGCCCCAATTTGCGCCGTCTTAAACCCGTCGAAGTGGTGCAGACACTGGAAAAATCGGTGCGTCTGGAGATGGATTTGCGCCTCGAGGCGGCGGCGGCCTCCGAACTGGCCGCCAATTTTGAGGGCGATTCCGATTTCGTTATCCCGGCCGTCGACTGGATTCGTACCGGGCGGCGGGTGCTTACCCTTGAGCGGATCGAGGGCATCCGCATCGACCAGCGCGACGATCTGATCGAGGCCGGGTTCGACCCCACCGATATTCTCGCTAAATCGGCGGCGGCCTTTTTCCGCCAGGTCTTTCGCGACGGCTTTTTTCACGCCGATTTGCATCCCGGCAATCTGTTCGTCGACAAAAAAGGCCGGATCGTCGCCGTCGATTTCGGAATCACCGGACGCCTCGACATCGAGACCCGCAACTTTCTCGCCGACATACTGCTCGGTTTTCTCAACGGCGATTACGCCCGGGTCGCCGAGGTTCACTTCCGCGCCGGTTATGTCCCCGCAAATCAATCGCAGGAAACCTTTACCCAGGCCTGCCGGGCGATTGGCGAGCCCATCCTTGAGCGCCCCTTGCATGAGATCTCACTGGCCCGCCTGCTGTCCCAGCTTTTCCAGGTAACCGAAGAGTTCGAGATGGAAACCCAGCCTCAGCTCCTGTTGCTGCAAAAAACCATGCTGCTCGCCGAGGGCATGGGGCGCAAACTGAACCCGGACGTTAATATGTGGCAATTGGCGCGCCCCCTGATCGAGCAATGGATGATCGAAAACCGGGGACCGGAAGCGCGGCTAAAACAGGCGGCAAAGGAGATTTCCACCGGGCTTGAGCGTCTGCCCACCCTGTTGCGCCATGCCGAACACGCCCTGACCGGTCTTGCCGAGGGGGGGCTGAAACTCCATCCCGACACGGTGCGCAGTCTGCGCGGCGAAGGCGGCGGCACGCCCAAGGGCACCCTGGTCGCCTGGCTGATCGCCGGCGCCCTGGCCGCCATTCTGGCCTTTACCCTTTAGGCCCCGTCCTCATCGGCCGGGGGGAACCGGCGGCCTGACTACACTTCTTTTCTTGTTAATTTCGACCCTGGAAGCTAGTTTATCCACAACCACAAACCGTAAATTGTTTGCGCGGCCCGGCACCCCTGGGTCGATAGTTTTTTTTGGAGTAAGCCCTTGCTGGCGGGAAAGCGCGTTCTTCTGATCGTCACCGGCGGTATTGCCGCCTATAAATGCCCCGAACTGGTCCGCAGCCTGACCCTGGCCGGAACGCGGGTGCGCTGTGTGCTGACCAAGGGCGGGGCGCAATTCGTCACGCCGTTGACCCTTTCGGCCCTGTCGGGCGAGAAAACCTACGACAGCCTCTTTTCCCTCACCGACGAGAGTGAAATGGGCCATATCCGCCTCGCCCGGGAAGCCGATCTCTGCATCGTCGCCCCGGCAAGCGCCGATTTCCTCGCCAAGATGGCCAACGGACTGGCCGATGATCTCGCCTCTACCCTGCTTCTTGCGACGAACAGCGACATCCTCGTAGCGCCGGCCATGAACACCGCCATGTGGACCCATGACGCCACCCGGGACAATATGGCGCGGCTTTTAAAGCGCGGCGTTAAAACCGTCGGGCCGGGAGAAGGCGACCTTGCCTGCGGCGAGACCGGCGAGGGGCGGATGGCCGAACCGGCGGAGATATTGGCCGCCGTCGAGAATTATTTTTCCCATGATGCGCCCTTATCGGGCCGCAAGGCCATCGTCACCAGCGGCCCCACCCATGAGGCCATTGATCCGGTGCGCTATATCGCCAATCGTTCTTCCGGCCGCCAGGGCCATGCCATCGCAGATGCCCTGGCGCGCCTGGGGGCACAGACAATTCTCGTCTCCGGCCCGACCGGGGAACCCGACCCCGCCGGAATCGAGGTCGTCCGGGTGATAAGCGCGCGGGATATGCTGGCCGCCGTCACCAACGCCCTGCCCGCCGATATCGCCGTATGCGCGGCCGCCGTCGCCGATTGGCGGGTTAATGAGGCGAGCGCCGCCAAGATCAAGAAATCCGGCGGCGCGCCGCCAAGACTGGAATTGAGCGAAAATCCTGACATCCTCGCCACCTTGGCCCAGGCCGGGAATTTAAGGCCGGGGCTTTTGATCGGTTTTGCCGCCGAGACCCAGAGCGACCCTGAAAAACTGATCGAGATCGCCACCGCCAAGCGCGCCGCCAAGGATTGCGACTGGATGCTCGCCAACGATGTCTCGGCCCATACAGGCACCTTTGGCGGCCTGGAGAACGCCGTCCATCTGATCGACGGGACAAAAGTCGAGGCCTGGGAAAAAACCTCGAAAGAAGACATCGCCCGCCAGCTGGCCGACCGCATCGCCGCCCATTTCGCTGCCGCCGCCTGACCGGACCCGCCCCATGAAACCCACCCCTCTTGCCCAGAATTCAATGGTTGCCGCCGAGGCCCCGGTGCTGAAGGTGGACATCCAGCGCCTGCCCCAGGCCCAGGACATGCCCCTGCCCTCTTCGGCCACGGCGCAAAGTGCGGGTTACGATCTTTGCGCCTGTGTGGAAGCGCCGCTAACCCTTGGCCCGGGTGAGCGGGCCGCTATTCCCACCGGCTTTGCGATCGCCCTGCCGCCGGGTTTTGAAGGCCAGGTGCGGCCGCGTTCGGGACTGGCGCTGAAACACGGCATCACCGTTCTCAACGCGCCGGGCACCATTGACGCCGATTACCGGGGCGAGGTTTGCGTCATCCTGATTAATACAAGCGAGGCGGATTTTACCATTGAGCGGGGCATGCGGATCGCCCAACTAATCGTCGCCCCTGTTACCATCCTGGACTGGAACGAATGCGACAGCCTTCAGAGCAGCGCCCGGGGCAGCGGCGGTTTCGGCTCGACGGGACTGAAGGAAACAGTAGAAGGCGGAAAAAAATAATCATGCTCAAGCTGTCGAAAAAACTTCTCTTTGCCATCGAGGCGGTTGTCGATATCGCCTACAACGCCGGCAGCCTGCCGGTCCAGAACCGGGAGATCACCCGCCGTCAGGGAATTCCCCGGCGCTATCTCGAACAGGTTCTCCAGCATCTGGTACGGGCCAATATCCTGGTCGGCGTGCGCGGCCCACGGGGCGGCTATCGCCTGGCCCGTGAACGCAGGCGCATTTCCGTCGGTGAAATCAGCCAGGTCGTCCGTGCCATGGAGACCGCCGCCAACCCCGTCGATGAGCCCGCCGAGTCGGAGATCGGACGCAAGGTCGTTCGTCCGCTCTGGGGCGAGCTTCAGGACGAAGTAATGGCGCGCCTCGACGCGATTACCATCGAAGATCTGTGCCTGCGGGCCCATAAGGAAAACATCGAAAGCGAAACCGCCCAGAAACTCGACTTTACGATCTGAGCCAAAGCTGTGAGACGAAAACAGCGGGAATGGGGCGGTTTTAGATAAAAGTTTAAAAAACAAAAAGACCACATAGGGAGGAGAGATACATGAGTGACAGCAATTCAGAATTTCGCGGACGCATTTATGACGACATCACCCAGACCATCGGCGCGACGCCTCTGGTGCGGGTAGGCAAGTTGATGGCCGATGCGGATTGCAAGGCCGATATTGTCTGCAAGCTGGAATTTTTTAACCCCCTGGCCTCGGTAAAAGACCGCATCGGCCTGGCGATGATCGAAGCGGCGGAAAAGTCGGGCAAGCTCAAACCCGATACGGTGCTCGTTGAGCCGACCAGCGGCAATACCGGAATCGCCCTTGCCTTCGTCTGCGCGGCGCGGGGCTATCGCCTGATCCTGACCATGCCCGAAAGCATGTCGATCGAGCGCCGCAAAATGCTGTCCCTGCTGGGTGCGGAACTGGAGCTGACCCCGGCGGCAAAAGGCATGAAGGGCGCCATTGCCAGGGCCGAGGAACTGGTTGCCGAGCTGCCTAATGCGCTGATCCCCCAGCAATTCGAAAATCCGGCCAACCCGGACGTTCACCGGCGCACCACGGCCGAAGAAATCTGGAAAGATACCGGCGGCAAGGTTGATGTAGTGATCAGCGGTGTCGGCACCGGCGGCACCATCACCGGTGTCGGCGAGGTGCTGAAATCCCATAATTCGGATGTCCGCATGGTCGCCGTAGAGCCCGAGGATTCCCCGGTTCTTTCCGGCGGTCTGCCCGGTCCTCACAAAATCCAGGGGATCGGCGCCGGATTCGTCCCCGAGATCGTCAATCGCGAGATCATCGATGAGGTGGTTCGCATCGGCAACGAAACGGCGATGGCCACGGCGCGCAAGGTCGCCCGGCTTGAGGGCCTGCCGGTCGGCATCTCCTCAGGCGCCGCCCTGGCGGCGGCGCTCGAGATCGGCGCCCGGGACGACATGGCGGGCAAGTTGATTGTCGTCGTCATTCCCTCGTTCGCCGAGCGCTATCTTTCCACCGCCCTGTTCGACGATCTATAGGAAAAAGGCGCCGGCGTGAACGGCAACCAGCCGACCCAGGACAAGAAAAAGTCCGCCCCGGCGGATTTCACCGAGGATCAGCTTTCCCGCTATGCCCGGCACATCCTTTTGCCGGAGGTTGGCGGCAAGGGTCAGGCCCGGCTTCAGGGTGCCTCGGTACTGGTGATCGGGGCCGGGGGACTGGGCAGCCCGGTGCTGCTCTATCTCGCCGCTGCCGGTGTCGGGCGGATCGGCATCATCGACGACGATGCGGTCGATCTTTCAAACCTGCAACGCCAGATCATTCACGCCACACCCGACATCGGACGGCCCAAGACCGACAGCGCCAGGGAAGCGCTCGCCGCCCTCAACCCGGATGTGCGGGTTGAAGCCCATCACAAGCGGCTGACGGCTGAAAACGCAATCGACATTATCGCCGGCTATGACCTTGTCGCCGACGGCTCGGACAATTTCGCCACCCGCTATCTGGTCAACGATGCCTGTCATCTCGAGGGCAAACCTCTGATCTCCGCCGCCATCCTGCGCTTCGACGCCCAGATCACGACCTTTAAATCCTATCTCGGCGACGGCCATCCCTGTTACCGCTGCATCTTTCCCGAACCGCCCCGCGAGGGCCTTGTTCCGTCTTGCGCCGAAGCCGGGGTTTTCGGCGCCGTGGCCGGTGTCGCCGGCACTCTCCAGGCGACCGAAATCATTAAGGAACTGCTTGGCATCGGCGACGGGCTGTCCGGGCGGCTGATGCTCTATGACGCGCTCGGCGCTACCTTTCAGACCATCGATGTCAAAGCGGACCCGGCCTGCCCCCTGTGCGGAGAGAGCCCGCGCTGGCATGACCTCGCCCATCACCGGGAGGGCGAAACATGAGCAAAACGGTAAACAGCACCGGAAACAAGGCGGGGCTCGGCCTGATCGTCTTTTCGGGTGATTATGAGCGGGTCCATTACGCCCTGGTGACGGCGAGCGCGGCGGCCGCCACAAACCGCCCCGCCACCCTGTTTTTTACCCATGGGGCGGCCCGCGCCCTGATCGAAAAAGATGAGGCGGGAAATCCCGGCTGGCATGGCCTGGGGGGCCGGGACGACCGGATTGCGATGGAAATCGATGGCGAGTATATGGCGCGTGGGATTGCCGGATTCGAGGAATTGCTGGCCGCCTGCAGCGATCTCGGCGTCACCTTCATGGTCTGCGAGATGGGATTGCGGGCTCTGGGCCTGGAAGAGGCGCCAAGACGCCCCGATATTGCCATCCAAAGCGGCGGCATGGTCAGCTTCCTCGCTGAGGCCCATGAAGACGCCCGCATCATTTTTATCTGAGCACGGTCACGGCGCAAAAGCGCCAGCCGTTCTAGAACATGGTTTCGATGACCCGGTCGGGAGGATTGTGCCCGTCGGCAAAGGTCTTGATGTTGATAATCACCTTTTCGCCCATATCAATCCGGCCCTCGATTGTCGCCGAGCCCATATGGGGTAACAGCACCACGTTATCGAGTTCCAGCAGCTTCGGGTTGACGGCGGGTTCGTGCTCGAAAACGTCAAGCCCGGCGCCGGCAATCTCGCCGGCGGCCAGAAGGCGGGTCAGGGCGTTTTCATCCACCACCTCGCCACGGGACGTATTAACGATATAGCTGTCCTTGTGCATCAATTTCAGACGCCGCGCCGACAGCAGATGGAAGGTCGCCGGGGTATGGGGGCAATTGATGGAAACGATATCAACATGGGCCAGCATCTGATCGAGGCTTTCCCAATAGGTGGCTTCAAGTTCCTGTTCTACCTTGGAATCGACACGCCGCCTGTTGTGATAATGAATGGCAAGACCGAATCCACGGGCCCGGTGCGCTACCGCGGCGCCAATCCGTCCCATGCCGATAATGCCGAGGCGCTTGCCCCAGATCCGATGGCCGAGCATGGCGGTCGGGCTCCAGCCCTTCCATTCCCCCGAACGCACCCGTTTCTCGCCCTCGACCAGACGGCGGGGCAGAGACAACATCAGGGCCATGGTCATATCGGCGGTGTCTTCGGTCAGAACCCCCGGCGTATTGGTCACTGTAATGCCACGGGTGCGGGCCGTACTGAGATCGATGTGATCGACGCCGGTGCCGAAATTGGCGACCAGACGGAGATTCGGGCCGGCCTGGGAGAGAACCGAGGAATCAATGCGGTCGGTAACCGTCGGCACGAGAACATCAGCCTCCTTGGCCGCCGCGATCAGGTCGGCCTGGGTCATCGGCTCATCGTCGCGATTAAGCCGCGCATCGAAGAGCTCCATCATCCGGGTCTCTATCGCATCGGGGAGCTTGCGCGTGACAATTACAACCGGTTTCTTCTTCGCCATAAAATTCCTCCCAAATCAAATTGCCGGGCCGCATTTCGTTATTTGCCCGAGCCCCGCGTTGGGGCGGCACGGCACCATCTCTTTATCTGCACAGGGCCATAACAAGATGAGGTGGGCTTGTCCAGTAAATCTGCGGAAAACAAGGGCCTATAAGGAGCCGAAGCGGCTTTTCTCACATTTTTTACGGAAACTCTTTGCCAAGAGGGGTTGGAGGCGAATAAATAACCGCCATGCACTTGTTTCTTCCCCTTCCCCCAAGGACAGGATTCCGGTTTTTTGGCCTGCCAAAGGGGCTTTTTATGGCCGCACTCGTTCTTTTTTGCGCCCTTATACCGGCGATGCCCCGCGCCCAGGAGCCCCTTCCCATTCCGCGTTTTGTTTCGCTCCGCGCTTCCGAGGTCAATCTGCGCACCGGGCCGGGGGTGCGATATCCGGTCGAATGGATTTATGTACGCAAGGGCGTGCCGGTTGAGATCATCGCCGAGTTCGAAAACTGGCGTAAGGTGCGCGACTGGCGCGGCACCCTTGGCTGGGTTCATCGCAGTATGTTGTCGGGTAAGCGCTCTCTTGTTATTACCGGCGAACGCCGGGCCCTGCGCAGCGATCCCTCGCTTCAGGCCGATATCGCCTCGCTGATCGATCCCGGCGTTTTTGGCCGCCTGGAAAAATGCGAAGAAGACTGGTGTCTGGTTGAGATCGGAAATGAGAGCGGCTGGCTGCAGCGCTTTGAATTCTGGGGTGTTTATCCTCAAGAAGCCCTTGAATGAAAGAGCCCCTGAAACCTTCAGCCTAATCGAAATCCTGCGCCAGGGCGGCAAGGGTTTCCTCTGACATTTTCGCCACATGGGCATAAGCCGGATGGTCGATGGCAACGATCACTTCCGCGCCGTCCCGGCGAAAGGCGGCAACCGCCTCGTCGGGAAATGGAAAATGCACGAAATGCACCGAGGAGGCCTTGCCCTCGGCCGTGGTGCGGTCGAGGTCACGCTCGGCCACGGCCTTGATGATCACCTCGCCGATCCTGATCGACAGGCATTCCTCAACCCCACCGAGCTTTGCCAGCATCCCACGACGACGGTCCTCGTTCTCGATTTCAATCATGAAGGTGGCGATCAACTCGCTGCCCTGGGGGATCAGCGGGTTATAGGCCTCGAGCTCGCCATCGATCTGATCCTCGCCGCCGCGTTCGATATAGAGCATTTCGTGAACCTGGTACCACATGGTGTCATAGCTCTCGAAATAGAATGTCGCATCGGGGCCGACATGGACCCGGCGGTTTTTCTTGACCCTCGAAATATCGCTGCGACGCTGCCGCCGCTCTTCTCCATAGACCGCCATATCGACAACATCGGCCCGGGTGATTTTATGTTCTTCAACAGACATTTTTCTTCAACTTTTCCCTGATCTGAAATTCAGCCGCCATTGCGGCCATAAGCCATCGCCATGAGTTCGATCGGATGACGGGAGGGTGGACTTTCCCCCCCATCCTCTTCGAGTGTTTCAACACCCTGGACGATATGCGCCCCGGCTAGGGGACATTCCGAGGCCAAATGGGCCTTTTCATTCTTTTTCACACTCCGCGCCACCGGCTTGCCGACCTTCAGGGCAATCGGGAAATTTTCCTTAAATATTCCCCACGATCCGCCATGGCCCGAACAACGTTCGACAACCGCAATTTCGGTGTCGGGAATGAGCCGCAGCATCTCGGCCCCCATCGGCCCCATATTCTGGGCTCTGGCGTGACAGGCGAGATGCAGCGAGACGCCGCCGGCAAGCGGTTTCATGCCCGCAGCCAATCCCTCCTTGCGCGAGATATCGACGACATATTCCGTAATGTCGAAACTCGCCTTTGCCAGCGCCTTCACATTTTCATCGTCGGGCAGAATCAAGGGCCATTCGAACTTCATCATCAGAGCGCAGGAGGGAACCAGCGCCACCACGTCAAAACCCTTGTCGATCCATTCCTTAAAGGCGGCGCTGACCGTGCGTGCCTGATCGGCCACTGCTTCTAAGTCACCACCCTCCAGCTGCGGCATGCCACAGCAACCGGGATAGACGATTTCCGTCTCAACCCCGTTGAGCCCTAAAACCTCAAGCGCCGCGCTGCCGATTGACGGGGCGTTGTAATTGGCAAAGCAGGTGGCGAAGACAGCCACCTTGCGGCCATGGCCGGGGGCTTGCCTATTAACCTCCGGCCGGGTCTTGCCGTCGACCAAGGTGGGGCGGCGATAGACCGGCAAAGCCGCTTTGCGATGAATGCCGGCGATCATTTCCATTACCGTGCGGGTCAGGCCGTTGGCGGTTTTGGTCGCCCAGTTGACCAGCCCCAATACCGGCCCGGCAAGCTTGGCGTTGCGGTCGGTCTGGCAGATCTGGCGATGAACGAAGGGGGTTTTTCCCTGTTTCAATTCCATCGCCCGATAACGCAGCATGAGATGGGGGAAATCGAGATCGAATTCATGGGGCGGCACATAAGGACATTTGACCATGAAGCACATGTCGCAGAGCGTGCAGGCATCGACCACCGGCTTGAAGTCCTTGCTCTCCACACTATCGAGCTCGCCACTGTCGGATTCGTCGATAAGATCGAAGAGGCGGGGAAAACTGTCGCAGAGATTGAAACAACGGCGGCAGCCGTGGCAAATGTCGAAGACCCGGCGCAACTCGGCATCGATTATATCCGGGTCGGTATATTCCGGATCCTGCCAGGCAATGGGATGGCGCATCGGCGCGCCCAGACCACCTTCTTGCATTATGCCTTCGCCCCTCTCTTTTTGCCTGCTGTATTACCGCTTTATTTTACGCCTCCGTCGGCGGGTTTCAAAACGGCTTCCTGCACCATAATTCGGCCGACTGAACGGCGACTGAACACCGGGGGCTCAACACCTCCAGATCCCGTCGGTTTTATAAAAAAGACCGGCCGGGCCCGATTAATGAGCGCCGACCGGTCTAATATATAAAACATACCGGGCCATGGGACCCGAATGTTAAAGCCTAGAGATCGTCGAGAGCCTTCTGGAAACGACCGGCATGGGATTTTTCAGCCTTGGCCAGAGTCTCAAACCAGTCGGCGATTTCATCGAAGCCCTCTTCCCGGGCGCTTTTCGCCATACCGGGATACATATCGGTGTATTCGTGGGTCTCACCGGCGATCGACGCCTTCAGGTTCTTGTCGGTGGTGCCGATGGGCTCACCGGTCGCCGGATCGCCTGTCTCTTCGAGAAATTCGAGGTGGCCGTGGGCATGGCCGGTCTCGCCTTCCGCGGTTGAACGGAAAACGGCAGCGACGTCGTTAAAGCCCTCAACGTCGGCCTTCTGAGCAAAATAGAGATAACGGCGGTTGGCCTGGGATTCGCCGGCAAAAGCCGCTTTAAGATTTTCTTCGGTCTTGGTTCCCTTAAGTGACATTGTTCTCCCTCCACTTTATTGGTTTAAAAATTCACCTCGGACGGCCTCAAGCCCCGGATATAAGGCCGGCCTTAAAGCCCTTTGGAGCCGCCATTATCGGCGGCAAATGCGGGGGCTCTTTATGGGCTCCAAGCCGGGTTTTGTTAAGATATAGACTGGCTCTAATCTGGCTTGTAAGGCGGCTTGGCTAAAGCATTATTATAAAAAGAAAATTATTTGCGGGGTGTTGATCAGGCGTCGAGACGGATGATCACATCGACGCTCTTGACCCTTGAGCCCTCAGGCGGCGACGGTATTTTTGTGACCGAGATAACGTCGGAAGAAATGTCCTGCAACCGATTGCTGCGCTCGAAGAAAAAATGGTGATGGTCTTCGGTATTGGTATCGAAATAGGAGCGACCGGCCTCAACCACGACTTCGTTCAAAAGGCCGGCCTGGGTGAACTGATGGAGGGTGTTGTAAATCGTCGCCAGGGAAACCGATACCCCGCCCTGACGGGCCTCACTGTGCAGTTCTTCCGCGGTGACATGGCGGTTGCCCTCAGGGCTGAAAAGAATTTTGGCCAGGGCAAGCCGCTGGCGCGTCGGCCGCAAGCCGACATCTCTTAAGCGATCAAGGGCGGATGAATAAGGTCGCATTTTCAGCGATGGTTCCTGTTGATTATCCATTATAAACCGCACCCTCTCGACATTCTGATGTAAAGACCCGCTCACCATACACAATCAAAAGCTGCTCTGGGAACAACTTATTAACAAAACACTAATTTTAAAATCTTTCCAAGTCAAAGGCTTTTTCGCATCCCCCGGCCCCAGCCCTCAAGGCATGTTTCGATATCGAAACAAACGGGCCTTCATCATTTCCGGATTAATTAAAGGGGGGTGTTAGTCGCCGGTCAGGATGCGCTCGAAGAGCTGACCGACAGTGGGAATATAGCCGTTGGAATAAAAAGGGTCTTCGGCGAAACGGTAGGCGTTGTGACCGGCAAACATCAACTCCCCATCGACGTCACTGCCATGGGCGATATTCTGCAGCGTCTTTTGAATGCAGAATGAGCGCGGGTCGGCCTTCTTGCCGTTGTTCCAGGGGGGCTGCTGGGACCAGTTGGAGAATTTGCACGAGCTGAGGCACCCCATGCAATCAACCTGGTCTTGATGAATCTCGCGCTCATTCTCGTGGGTGACAAAAATCAGCGTTGAATCGGGCGTCCGCAGGGCGGAGGTATATCCCTCGTCCACCCATTTCATGGCGCGGCCCTTATCGGCGGCAGTGAGAAACACGGTGCGATTGCCGCCGCCGATGGCGAACGGCGTATCGTGTTCGCCAAGCGGATCCTTGGTAAAGGCCACCTGACGGGCATCCCGCGCCTTGAGATCTTTTAGAAAGCGATTATTGACGGCGGAAGAATAAAATCCGGTGGGGCTGAACCGGTGGAGGGATACATCGTCTTCCTTCAACGTCAAAAGACGCTGCTTCCAGCCCTCAGGGATAGGGCTTTCCTTGGTCAGCAGGGCGCGGGTGCCGAACTGGAAGGCGATCGGCCCGAGTTCCGGGTTATCGATCCAGTCTTCCCATTCGCGTATAAACCAAACCCCGCCGGCCATGATGATCGGCGTATCGTGAAGGCCAAGTTCGTTCATCTGGTCGCGCAGCGCCTTGACCCTGGGATAGGGATCTTCGGGAACCAGCGGATCCTCGACATTCGACAATCCGTTATGGCCGCCGGCGCGCCAGGGGTCTTCATAAACCACCGCACCGAGGAATTCTCCGAACTTGTGATAGGCCCTCTTCCACAGGGCGCGGAAGGCCCGGCTGGAAGAGATAATGGGGTAATAATGGACCCCGAAGCGGGCGCAGATTTCGGCCAGCCGATACGGCATTCCAGCGCCACAGGTTACCCCGTGGATCAATCCCTTGGCGCCTTCCAGCACCTTGTTGAGAATCTCTTCGGCGCCACCCATTTCCCACAGCACGTTGATGTTCAGCCGGCCCTGGCCGCTGGCCACCTCGTGGGCGATCTGGGCCTGATAGATGGCCCCGCGCACCGCATAGTCGATCAGCTCGATATGCCGTTCGCGGCGGTTTTTACCGTGATAGATTTGGGGAATAAGCCGCCCTTCGGCATCAAAAGTATCGGCGTTGACGGCGGAAATCGTGCCGATGCCCCCGGCCGCCGCCCAGGCCCCCGAAGAATCACCATTGCTCACGGCAACCCCCTTTCCCCCCTCGACCAGAGGAAGGACTTCAACACCGCCAAAGAGCATTGGGTTAAGGGGCTTCACTTAGGCGTTCTCCGAGCTGTTTCACGACTATATGCAACCCGGCCGCCCTCTTCAAAAGACCTGAAAAGGGCGGCTAGATTTCTCAAACCGATAGAGGATTAAGGCTGTCTGGAGGGGAAAAAGCAATCAAATTTCCCGCCCCGGAACAGGCGGCTCAGCCGTCGATGGCTTCGCCGGTTTCCTGGTTGACGGCCCTCATGCTGAGCTTGACCTTACCGCGGTCATCCATGCCCAGCACCTTGATCCAGACTTCCTCACCCTCGTTGGTGACATCGGTCACCTTGTTGACCCGTTCGGGCTTCAGCTCACTGATGTGAACCAGGCCGTCGCGGGGACCGAGAAAATTGACGAAGGCGCCGAAATCGACAACCTTAACCACCTTGCCGCGATAGATCTTGCCCACTTCGGGCTCGGCGGTAATCGCCTCGATCATGTCGACCGCCTTGGTGATGCTGTCGGCGTCAACCGCCGCCACCTTGATGGTGCCGTCGTCGTCAATATCGACCTTGGCCCCGGAAACCTCGCAGATTTCACGGATCACCTTGCCGCCGGTGCCGATAACGTCGCGGATTTTTTCGCGCGGCACGGTAAGGGTAACGATCCTCGGCGCATGGTCGCTGACCTCGGAACGGGCATGGTCGAGGGACTTGCTCATCTCACCGAGAATGTGCATGCGGCCGCCCTGGGCCTGTTCGAGAGCCGTTTCCATGATCTCCTTGTTAATCCCGGTGATCTTGATGTCCATCTGCAGGGAGGTCACACCCTTTTCGGTGCCCGCCACCTTGAAGTCCATATCGCCGAGATGATCCTCGTCGCCGAGAATATCGGAGAGAACCGCGTAATCGTCGCCTTCCTTGATCAGGCCCATGGCGATACCCGCCACCGGCCGGACGAGGTTAACGCCGGCATCCATCAGGGACAGAGAGCCGCCGCATACCGTGGCCATGGAGCTCGAGCCATTGGACTCGGTGATCTCGGAAACCAGACGGACGGTATAGGGAAATTCTTCCTTGCCCGGAATCGCCGCACGCAGCGCCCGCCAGGCGAGCTTGCCGTGGCCGACTTCGCGACGGCTGGTAAAGCCGAAACGTCCGGCCTCACCCACCGAATAGGGCGGGAAGTTATAATGCAGCAGAAAGTTCTCGCGGTAATCGCCGGAAAGAGCGTCAATGATTTGCTCATCCTGGCCGGTGCCCAATGTGGTCACAACCAGCGCCTGGGTTTCGCCGCGGGTAAACAGCGCCGAGCCATGGGCACGGGGCAGAACCCCGACCGTACAGGAGATCGGCCGCACGGTCTTGGTGTCGCGACCGTCGATACGCTGTCCGGTTTTAAGAATGTTGCCGCGAACGATATCCTTTTCAACGCTCTTGAAAAGACCGCCGGCGGCGTCCACATCGGCCGCTTCGCCTTCAAGCGTTTCAAGAACAGCCTGCTTGGCGTTGGAGATTTTTTCCTGGCGCGCCTGCTTTACAGTCTCGGTGTAAGCTTCGCGCAGAGGACCCTCGGCCAGCTCAAAGACACGTGCCTTCAACGCGTCGATGCCTTCTTCCGCCGCGGGGAGTTCGCGCGGTGGCTTGGCACAGGACCCGGCCATATCGACGATCATGTCGATAACCGGCTTCATCTCGTCGTGACCAAACGTCACCGCGCCGAGCATGATCTCTTCTGAAAGCTCCTTGGCTTCGGATTCGACCATCAGCACGCCGTCATGGGTGCCGGCGACAACCAGATCGAGATCGGAAGACCCCATCTCATCGACCTGGGGGTTGAGCACATATTCGCCGTCGATATAACCGACCCTGGCGCCGGCAACGGGGCCGAGGAAGGGCAGGCCTGAGAAGGTCAGGGCGGCGGAAGTGCCGATCATGGCGACGATGTCGGGATCATTTTCCATGTCATGGGCGAGAACAGTACAGATGACCTGTGTCTCGTTTTGATAGTCCGAATGAAAAAGCGGCCGGATCGGGCGATCGATCAGGCGCGAGGTCAGGGTTTCTTTTTCGGAAGGTCGCGCTTCGCGCTTGAAAAAGCCGCCCGGAATTTTACCGGCGGCATAAGCCTTTTCCACGTAATGAACAGCCAGGGGGAAAAAGTCGATCCCCGGCCGCGGCTTTTTCTCGCCGACAACGGTACACAAAACGGTGGTCTCGCCATAGGTGGCGAGAACGGCGCCATCAGCCTGACGGGCGACGTGCCCGGTCTCAAGAACGAGCTTGCGCCCGCCCCACATAATTTCTTTTTTCGTCACATCAAACATTCATTCATTTCCTTACAAACGTGCAGGCATGGCTGCACTTACAACTACGTAACCAACATGCATTACTTCCAAACAAACGGTCAGGCATCCCCCTACCATTTCCATCGCCGGGCCTGATGCCCCTCATGCCAATGGGTGGTCTGCCTGTAGCTAACTTTGCCGCCCCTTCCAGGGCAGCCTTCCTGGTATTTAGCGGCGCAGGCCGAGGCGATCGATCAGAGACTGGTAACGTTCGTCGTCCTTGTCCTTGAGATAATCAAGCAGACGACGGCGTTTGCCGACCATGATCAGCAATCCACGGCGTGAGTGGTGATCTTTCTTATGGGCTTGCAGATGCTCGGTGAGATTCTTGATTCGCTCGGAGAGAATGGCGACTTGAACATCAGGAGAGCCGGTATCCCCGGCCGCGGCAGCATAGTCATTGATAAGCGCTTGTTTGCGCTCTGCGGTAATCGACATCGTGATTTTCCTTCTTATCTACAGTTTAAACACCCGGACCGGCTTGATCCGCCCTTGTTCACATCGGACGATCGCGACCGGCCGCCCGCCCGAAAGGGCCAGGACCGGAGATCGGCCGGCAACCACATACTCGGGCAATTCCGGGGGCGGGTCTTGATAACCCGTCGCCGTTTTTGTTCCAAGATAGGTTGCCTTGAACAGGGCGATGTCCTGTCCGTTGCGAAGCGCTCCTGCCAAATCTGCGTTCAAGGCCAGCGCCGGGATGTCGTCCAGCACGGTCTCAACCGCCAGCAGATGCTCCGCGAGCGCGGCACTATGCCCCAGAGACTCCAGAGAATCTACCGAAATCGCCTGTTTTTCGGTAAATGGGCCAACCCTGGTCCGGCGCAAGGCGCTGACATGACCCAGACACCCCATATATAGGGCTAAATCCCGCGCTATACTGCGTATGTAGGTGCCTTTCCCGCAAGTGACACTAAATGTTGCGTGATCGCAATCAGGAATCGCCAAAAGCGTGATATTTTCGATAAAAACCTGCCGGGACTTGAGCTCCACTTCCTCTCCGGCGCGGGCCAGCTCATAGGCCCGGCGGCCCTCGACCTTGACCGCCGAATAGGCCGGAGGCGTTTGTTCAATCTCCCCAACGAATTCTTTAAGCGCCTCTATTATCTGCGTTTTTTCAGGTCGCGCCGGGCTGGTGCCGGTTACGGCGCCTTCCAGGTCGTCACTGTCCCGGGACTCCCCCCAGGTCACGGTGAAGGTATATTCCTTCATCCCATCCATCACATAGGAAACGGTTTTCGTCGCCTCGCCCAGGGCAATGGGGAGAATTCCGGTGGCCAGAGGGTCCAGGGTGCCGCCATGCCCGGCCTTGGCCGCATCAAGAGAGCGTTTGACCAGACCGACGACGCGCGATGACGTCATGCCGACAGGCTTATCAATAATCAACCAGCCGTTAATCGGCTTGCCGCGCCGTTTCCTAGCCATCGCTTTCCGTCTGATCGCTGTTTTCCGCGCCCGGCGCATCAGCGCTGGTTTCTGCGGCGGTTTCTGCGGCGGTTTCTGTGGCGGCTTGCGCCTCTTTCTCGTCAATCACGGGGCCGAGATCGCGGGCGATATCCGGCTTACGCAGCAAGGCGTCGATACGGCTGCCGGCTTCAAAAGAGGCGTCGATGCGAAAACCGATTTTCGGGGTGAATCTCAGCTGCGCCGCTTTGGCGATATGGCGGCGGAAAAAGGGCGCGGCACGGGTGATCGCCTCCAGCAAAGCCTTCGATGCGTCGGCATCCGCCGAACCGCCAAGGGGCACGATGAAGGCGGTGGCATTCTTCAGATCGGGGCTGACCCGAACTTCTGTGACCGTAACATTAACCCCCCGCAGATCGGGATCGTGCATATCGCCGCGTTCGAGAACGTCCGCCAGAATATGGCGTAATTCCTCGCCGACGCGCAGTTGACGCGGGCTCCGGGATTTATCCCGATGTCGGGCCATGATCTGTTATCCGGTCTTTTCTGTTGGGCCGAAACTCAGGCACGGGCTCGAGGCAGAGGCGCCTAGAGTTCGCGCGCGATTTCCTCAAGCTCAAAACATTCGACGATATCGCCAACCTGGATATCCTGATAGTTGGCAAGCGTCAGGCCGCATTCGAACCCTTCCTTAACTTCCTTAACCTCGTCCTTGAATCGCTTGAGGCTGGAAAGCTCACCTTCATGAACAACCACATTGTCGCGCAGCAGCCGCACTTTGGCGCCGCGCTTGACCGTCCCTTCGGTGACCATGCAACCGGCGACCTTGCCGACCTTGCTGATCGAAAAGACTTCGCGGATTTCCACATTGCCGAGGAACTGTTCTTTCAGGGTCGGCGACAGCATCCCGCTCATCGCCGCTTTGAGATCATTGATGGCGTCGTAAATGACCGAGTAATAACGGATATCCACCTTGTCGCGGCGCGCCATATCGCGAGCCTGGGGATTGGCCCGCACATTGAACCCGATAATCGCCCCGTTCGAGGCATTGGCAAGAGTCACATCGGACTCGTTAATCCCGCCAACACCGGAGTGCAGCACCCGGACCTTGACTTCATCGGTGCCCAGCTTATCGAGGCTGGCGACGAGGGCCTCGACCGAGCCCTGAACATCGGCCTTGATCACCACCGGCACCGCATGGATCTTGCCGGCGGCGGCGCTTGACATCATCTGCTCGATGGTGCCACGGGCCCCGGCGGCGGCACTGGCGGCACGATTCTGGCGTTCACGATATTCCGTGACCTCACGCGCCCGGCCCTCGCTTTCAACGACGATAAAGTCATCGCCGGCATCCGGGGTGCCGGTCAGCCCCAAAACCTCAACCGGAGTCGAGGGGCCGGCATCGGTAATACGCTTGCCGTGATCGTTGAGAAGGGCGCGAACCTTGCCCCATTTCGATCCGGAAACGAAAATATCGCCGACCTTCAGGGTGCCGCGCCCGACAAGCACGGTGGCGACAGGACCGCGGCCCTTTTCAACCCTCGATTCGACGACCGTTCCCTCGGCATTGCCCTCGGCGCTGGCTTTCAGCTCCAATATTTCAGATTGCAGAATGATCGCTTCTTCGAGCTTGTCGAGATTGGTCTTTTCTTTCGCCGAAACCTCGACGTCGAGAACATCGCCGCCCATCTGTTCGACCACAATATTGTGCTGCAAAAGCTCGGTACGCACCCGGTTGGAATCGGCGCCCGGCGCGTCGATCTTGTTGATCGCGATAATCATCGGCACGCCGGCGGCCTGAGCATGTGACAACGCCTCTAAGGTCTGTTCCTTGATGCCGTCATCGGCGGCAACCACCAGAATAACCAGATCGGTGACGTCAGCGCCCCGCGCCCGCATGGCGGTAAAGGCCTCGTGGCCCGGCGTATCGAGGAAGGTAATCCGGGCGCCGGAACTCAACGTCACCTGATAGGCGCCGATATGCTGAGTGATACCGCCGGCCTCGCCAGCCACCACATCGGTCGCCCGCAGGGCGTCGAGCAGCGATGTCTTGCCGTGATCGACATGGCCCATAACCGTAACAACCGGCGCCCGGGGAAGCAGCTTGGAGGCATCCTCCTCATCGGCCTTGAGGCCGATCTCAACATCGGCTTCGCTGACCCGGCGGATTTTGTGACCAAATTCGGAAATAACAAGTTCGGCGGTGTCGGCATCGATGGTGTCGTTGATGGTTGCCATCACACCCATCTGCATCAGCGTCTTAACCACATCGGCGACGCGCTCAGCCATGCGGTTGGCAAGGTCAGCGATGGTAATGGTTTCGGGAACCACCACTTCACGGACAATTTTTTTACCCGAGTCACCGCTTGTTTCCTTAGCACGCTGTTTCTCACGTTCGCGTTCACGGGCGCGGCGCATGGCGGCAAGAGAACGGGTGCGTTCGCCGCCGTCATCAAGGGCCTGGGACATGGTCAGCTTGCCGGATCCGCGACGGCGTTGGTCCGACTTGCGCGGAGATGGCGCTTGCTTGTGACGGGCTTCCTTGCCCTTCTTGGGCGTACCCTTTTCTTCCTTTTCATCGTGCCGTTTCTTGTGGCGCGTTTCAGGGGTTTTCGCAATCTCGGGCGAGGGCTCGGGGACCGCCTGGTCAACGACAACTTCCTCCACGACGTCGGCGACAGCTTCCTCGGCTGTCATCTCGGCTGTGGCTTCAGCTTCGGCCTCGGGCGCAGGCGGCTCTTCGGCCTCAACCTCGACGGTTTCTTCCGCCGGTTCCGGCTTCTTGCCGAAAACGCCCTCAACGGTGGGTTCGGCCTCTTTTTGCTGGGCGCTTTCAAGAGCGCGGGCGCGGGCGGCTTGTTCTTCACTGGTCAGATTCTGAATCGCCGGGGTGCTTTCCAAAAGGCCCTCGGCGGTTTTTGCCGTCTCAGACAGACCCGGCTCAACCTTGACCTCGGCCATGCGGCCGCCTTCACCTTGAGTATAGGTGCGCTTGCGCTTGACCTCGACCGTCACCGCCCTTGAACGGCCATGGGAAAAGCTCTGCCGGACCTGTCCGGTCTCGACGGTCTTTTTCAGCTCAAGCCGTCCCGGCCGCGAGAGCTTTTCAGGCTTTTTTTCTTCTTCTTTTATATCTTTACCGTCTGTCATTTTTATCCAGTCCGACCTTTATAAAAACACGCTCTTATTTTGCCGCCGCCGCTGTTTCATCTACAGCGTCTTCAAAGCGAAACCCGGCAAGTCTTCCCGCCTCTGTGATAAGACGCTCGGCAAAACCACCCGATGCGACCCCCACATGGACACTGCGATCGCGCCCGAAGACGGCACCAAGCTCTGCCCCGGTGAACAGCGAGACCACCGGCACATCGCCGATCATCCCCTCGATGCGGCGGCGGCCATCCTTACCGCTATCAGCCGCAATAAACACCAGGGCGGGACGGCCCTTTTTCCAGCCCCCGCCTTTAAGCGCGGCGGAAAGCTTTTCAAACCCGGCGACCGCATCTCCGGCGCGGCGCGCCAGGGAAAGAAGATCGAGACAACGCCGGGTCAGTAAGCTCTCAACCCTGTCAACGAGCCCCTCGGGGACTTTTACCTTACGCCTTGCGGCCTTGGCGAAACTCCCCCCGGACGAAGCGTCGCTCACTATATCCCTCTGTGCGACCAACCACAAACCTCGACCCGGCAGCCGCTCTTCTATATCCGGGACCACACAGTCGTCGGGACCGATAACGAAGCGGACCAGCGCGGTCTTGGCAAGGGTTTCGCCGGTTTTGATGCAGCGCCGCAAAGCGGAAGCCCGCAGAGCCGGCGCATCATCGCTCCCGGCCTCAGGCCTCGCCACCGTCTTTGGCACCGGCTTCCTCTTTCGCATCGGTTTGGCCGGTTTCTGCTTCACCATTTTCACCCTCGCCGTTCGTCGTCGCCTCGGACGCAGCTTCCGCTTCCGCGGCGGCGGCGTCTTCTTCCTCGAACCAATGGGCGCGCGCCGCCATGATGGTTTCGTTTGCCTGGTCTTCCGACATTTTCACGCCAACCAGAATTTCCCGCAATTCGTCGCTGGCGAGATCGGCGAGATCATCAAGGCTCTTCACGCCCGCCTCGCCCAAAGTCACCAGATCGGGAAGGGAGAGATTGGGCATATCGACCAGTTCGTCGGAAACCCCGAGCTCGGCCCGTTTGTCGTTCTGTACCTTGTCGCGGGCAGCCAGATAATTGCGCGCCCGAGTACGCAGCTCCTCGGTAAGGCCTTCGTCGAAACCTTCGATTTCGGTCAGATTTTCGACTGGCACGAAAGCCACTTCCTCGACGGAGGAAAAGCCTTCTGTAACCAACAGGTGGGCAATGACGTCGTCGATGTCGAGGGCCTCTATGAATGTCTTTGAACGCGAATGGAACTCTTCCTGGCGGCGCTCGGATTCCTGGGCCTCGGTCAGAATATCAATATCCCAGCCGGTAAGAATCGAGGCCAGACGCACGTTCTGGCCGCGCCGCCCGATGGCAAGGCTCAACTGCTCGTCGGGCACCACCACCTCGATCCGCCTTGTGTCTTCATCGATCACGACCTTGGTCACCTCGGCAGGAGCCAGGGAATTAACGACGAAGGTCGCGGTGTCGGGAGACCAGGGAATGATATCGATCTTTTCTCCCTGCAATTCGCTGACCACGGCCTGAACCCGCGAGCCGCGCATGCCGACACAAGCGCCGACAGGATCAATGCTGGACTCGTTGGAGTGAACGGCAATTTTGGCGCGGCTGCCGGGGTCACGGGCCACCGACTTGATTTCGATGATGCCGTCGTAAATCTCCGGCACTTCCTGGACAAAGAGCTTGGCCATGAATTGTGGATGAGCGCGGGAAAGGAAAACCTGGGGACCGCGCAACTCCTCGCGGACATCATAGATATAGGCCCGCACCCGATCGGAACGGCGGAAAGTTTCGCGGCCCAACAGCTCTTCACGGCGCAGAACGGCTTCGCCGTGGCCGAGATCGGCGATGACGTTGCCAAACTCGACGCGCTTGACGACGCCGTTGACGATCTCGCCGATGCGATCTTTGTATTCCTCGTACTGGCGCTTGCGTTCGGCCTCGCGGACCCGCTGAACGATAACCTGCTTGGCGGTCTGGGCGGCGATCCGGCCGAAATCAATCGGCGGCAGAGGGTCGATCAGAAAATCACCGATCTCGGCATCCGCCTTGGTCTTCTTGGCTTCGTCGAGGGTCGTCTGGGTGACCTCGTTCTCGACCTCTTCGACGACTTCGATATAACGGGCAAGCAGGATTTCTCCATTCTTGCGGTCGATCTCGGCGCGAATATCGAATTCATGGCCGTATTTCGAACGGCCCGCCTTCTGGATCGCCATTTCCATAGCTTCCAGAACCTCTTCGCGGTCGATGTTCTTTTCCCGCGCAACCGCATCGGCGACCTGCAGAAGATCGGCCAGGTTCAGTTGCTGCGCACTGGTCTCCATCATTTCAGACCCGTATTCTACCATTTCTTTCGGTCCTCTTCTTTCTTTCCCCTAATCCCGGCTTCGCCCAGCGAAGTCCAGCAGTTCATCAGTTAACACGAGCTTGGCGCGATGAATGGAGTCCATCGGCACTTGCCGCTCGCCTTCTTCAATCTCAATCCGCACCAGGCCGTCCTTGATACCAAGCAGGCGACCCCGATAGCGCTTGCGTCCGTCGATCGGCGCATCGGTTTCTATCTTCACCTCGAACCCGGCATAGGTTTCGAAATCCTTGGACCGGGTCAAGGGCCGGTCAATTCCCGGCGACGACACTTCCAGGGTGTACTGCCCCGGCACCGGATCCTCGACATCCAGCAGGGCCGAAATCGCCCGCGAGACCTTGGCGCAATAATCGACGATCATTTCCGCCCCGTCCTGGCGTTCGATCATGATCTGCAACAAGGCGTCGCCTTCTCCCCGGCCCTTGCGCCCGACACGGCCCACAATCTGGACCCGGACGATCTCAAAGCCCAGAGATTCGACGGTCGGCGTAATCAATGCCTCGATTCGCTCGGACAGTTCCATCTACCCCTCCTTAGCGCCGCGGCGCAGACCGGTGAATGGGCGTCCCTTCTTTTTCGAAAACACAGATGACCAAGCCCTTAAAAAACAAAAGGCGGGCCGCGAAGCCCACCCTGCACAGTCCGGATGTGATCCGGTAGCAAAGAGAATATTTAAGAGATACTTAGACCTTTTTCCCGCCAGCGCAAGTGTTTTCGCCTAAATTCTTCCAAAAAACCCATGTGCCCCCTTAGCGGCGATCCTACTCCCCGGGACGGCGGCGAAAAGAGAGATGGACGCAATCTCGACCCGCGGCCCTGGCCTTGGCCTCATAGCGGGTCTTGACCCAATCGCCCGGCGCCTGCCGCCAATCCTGCGCCCTGCGCGCCTGCCATTCAAAGGCCGGATGGCCGGTCAGATGGGCCAGCATCCATTCCACATAGCCGGGATCGTCGGAGGCCAGCCGCAATTCGGCCCCCTCTTTCATTACCCTGGCCAGCTGGTCGAGGGTTTGCGGCGCCACAATACGGCGCTTCCAGTGGCGCTTTTTCGGCCAGGGGTCGGGGAAAAGAATAAAGGCGCGGCTGATTGATTTGTCTTTCAGCGCTTCGAGCAGAAGCCGGGCGTCGTCGGGATGGAGCCGGATGTTGCCAAGATCGAGAGCGCTTATATTGGCCAATAGGGCCGCCACCCCGTTGATGAAAGGCTCGCAGCCGATAAACCCGATTTCAGGATGGGCTTGCGCCTGGGCAGCAAGATGCTCGCCGCCGCCAAAGCCGATTTCAAGCCAGCACTCGAGGGGAGCCGATCCGTCTGCGGCGGTGAAAAGCGTCGCCGGGTCCAGTTCGCCGGCAGGCCTGGCCTCATCCCCCCCGGCAATAGGAACCGTGAGTTCGGGCAGCAAGGTATTGATCAGATTCCGCCGCGAGGGCCTGAGCGGCCGGCCCTGTTGCCGCCCGTAAAGTCTGCGCCGGGGGCCCTTATCGCCAGGGCCATCGCCGGTCCTGTTATCGAAAGTACCGCCGCCTTTACTCATGGCCCGGCTCATGCAAAAGCGCTGGTCAGGAAAAGGCGGATTTAAGGTCGGCCGCCAGGTCCGTCTGTTCCCAGGAAAACCCGCCGTCCTCTTCCGGGCTGCGCCCGAAATGACCATAGGCTGCCGTGCGGGCATAAATCGGACGGGATAATTTCAGATGTTCGCGGATACCCCGGGGCGAGAGATCCATCATTTCCTGAAGGACAGTGGAAAGCTTGTCCTCGTCAACGCCGTCGGCGCCGTGAACATCGACATAGACCGAGATCGGTCGCGACACGCCGATGGCATAGGCGAGCTGGATGGTGCAGCGATCGGCGATCCCCGCGGCCACGACGTTCTTGGCCAGATAACGGGCGGCATAAGCGGCCGAACGATCAACCTTGGTCGGGTCTTTGCCCGAAAACGCCCCGCCGCCGTGGGGTGCGGCGCCGCCATAGGTATCGACGATGATCTTGCGGCCGGTGAGTCCGGTATCGCCGTCGGGGCCACCAATGACGAAACGGCCGGTCGGATTAACGAAAAAGTTTTCCTCGTCGCACATCCAGCCCTCGGGCAGAACGTTAAGCACATGGGGGCGGACGATTTCGCGTACTTTTTCCTGGTCCAGATCTTCTCCATGCTGGGTCGAGACAACAACCGCAGTGGCGCGCACCGGCTTGCCGTTCACATATTCAAGGCTGACTTGGGATTTCGAATCCGGACCGAGCCCGGCGGCAGCGCCCGAATGGCGCGCCTCGGCCAGGGATTTCAGGATTTCATGGGAAAAGTGAATGGGAGCCGGCATCAAAACATCGGTCTCGCGGCAGGCGTAACCGAACATGATGCCCTGGTCGCCGGCGCCCTCATCCTTGTTGCCGGCGGCATCGACGCCGACGGCGATATCCGCCGATTGAGCGTGAATATGGTTTTCGAATTTCAGGTCCTTCCAGTGAAAACCTTCCTGCTCGTATCCGATGTCGCGGATCGCCGCCCGGGCAATGTCCTCGATCCGCTCGGCGGTTACCGAATCGGGGCCGCGCACTTCGCCGGCGACGACCAGAAGATTGGTCGTGCAAAGGGTCTCAACCGCCACCCGGGAGAGGGGATCGGCTCCAAGATAAGCATCGACGATGGCATCGGAAACACGGTCTGAAACCTTGTCGGGATGTCCCTCGGAAACTGATTCACTGGTAAAAATGTAATCGGACCTGGCCAAAACTATCCTCCACGCTTGCGTTCGAGTTTATTGCCCGGCCTCAATGCGCCGGTCTCGCGGGAGGCCGTTTTTGCAACCTTTTAGGGGGGCGTCAAGGGTTTTCCCCAAATAGGGGGGCTCGGCGGCAACTTTCACGGAAAGACGGCGGCGGGGAGGCGTCTAATCCTCTTGTTTCGCCATCGATTTGATAAGGTCGAAAACCTTCCGCCGCACCTTGGGGTCGGTGATCTTGTAATAAGCGCGAACCAATTCAAGGGTTTCGCGCTTGGCCAGGGGATCGGGCTCATAGCTGTCCTTGTCTTCGGCCAGCCCCGGTGCCCTGGCACCTCCAAGAGCCGACTCGGCGGACAGCTCCTCGAAGAAATAAGAGACCGGCACGTCGAGAATCCGCGACAGATGGAAAAGCCGGCTGGCGCCGATCCGGTTGGCCCCGCGTTCGTATTTCTGCACCTGCTGAAAGGTCAGCCCGAGAGCCGCGCCGAGCTTTTCCTGGCTTAAACCAAGCAGGGTGCGGCGCAAGCGCACCCGCGACCCAACGTGGATATCAACGGGATTGGGCATCCCCGGCTTGCTTTTTTCAGGGGCGGAGGCGGCTGATGAGGTCATTTTTTCCAGTATTTCTTAGGGAGAGAGAGCGAAAACAAGAACTATTGTGAATCCTAATATGTCATGCCATCGTGTGTCGTCAAATGATTAAATTTTCATCAAATTTTACAGGTATTTATCCTTTATTTTTGCATGGATATAATCCCTAACCACGGGAATTCCGGCTTCCAATGACCGCAATCAGGCCTGAAAAAACCAGCACGACAAGAATGATCAAGTCGCCGAACCGGCCATAGGGAGGCGCCTCGTCCAGCCGCCGCGGCAGGGGGGCAAACAACACCCCTTCTTTACCAAGGCCAAGGGTGGCCAGAATCCGTCCATAGGAATCGACAATTCCCGATATGCCTGTATTGGCGCCCCTCACCAGGGCGATACCTTCTTCCACCGCCCGCAGACGGGCCGCCTGAAAATGCTGATAAGGACCGCCGGAATGGCCGAACCAGCCGTCATTGGTAATGTTGAGAAGCCAGGCCGGGCGTTCGCCCATGGCCGTTACCGCGCCGGGGAAAATGCCCTCATAGCAGATCAGCGGGCTAAAAGCGGGCAACCCGTCGAGGGCCAGGGTCAGCGGCCCGGGGCCGGCAAAAAAATCACCCCGCCCGGGAACCAGCCGCTCAAGGGGCAGGATCCCCCGCAGGGGAACATATTCCCCAAAGGGAACCAGATGGGTCTTGTCGTAAACCCCCGCCACAGCGCCCTTGTCCGTCAGCGCGAACAGGGCGTTGCGATAGCGCGGCTGGCCGGTCCTGTCCGGGGCCAGACGCGGCGAACCGGTCAATAAATAACCGCCGGAGGGAATCACCCTGGCGATTGCCGCCCGCGCCCCTTGGTCCCGGCCGAGATCATAGGAAACGGCTGTTTCCGGCCAGATTATCACATCCGGAGGATTGAAAACGTCCAACGGTTCTTCGTCTTCCGGCGTCGTAATCAACTGCGTCATCCGCAGGTATTTTTCAAAATGGGCCCGGCGCAATTCGGGCAACCATTTATGAGCCTGATCGATATTGGCCTGGACCAGAGCCAGACGGATGCCGGGAGTCTCGTCGTCGCCGGGCAGCGGCGCCCCGGAAAGCCGCCACAGCCCTCCGGCGAAAACCACCGCCGCGACCAGGGTCGCCGCCACGGGCAATCCCCAGCGCCGGGTGCCTTGCCCATCGCCGAGGGTGGCGGGGGCGCCGGCACAAAAAACCACCAGCAGGCTCAGCCCCCAGACCCCCGTCAGGGCGGCGAGCTGGATCAGTTGATCGGAAAAACCGAGGCTGATCCCGACCGGATTCCAGGGAAAGCCGGTAAGAACATGACCACGCAACCATTCGGCCAGGGTCCAGGTGATTGCCAGGGTAATGACGCGGGGGGCGCCACCCTCGGCGACAATCCCGCCAAGCCGCGCCGCAACGGCAAGCAGAGCAGCCAGGCCTGAGAAAACGGCCAGCCCCGCTGCCATGCCGAAAACCGCAAAAGGCGCCATCCAGCCGTATTGCTCCGCGTCGACAAAAAAGGCGAAGGCGATCCAGTAAAGCCCGGCGCCGAACCAGCCCAGGCCAAACCCCCAGCCAATGACAAAGGCGTCGCGCCGCCGCCGGGCGCCATCGAGCAGCCAGACCAGGCCGCTAAAGGAGACAAAAAGAACCGGAAAGGCGTAAAGCGGCGGCAGAGCCATTGTCGCCAGCAGACCGAGAAGGACGGCCAGAGCGAGACGCCGCCAACCGGTCAGGGCCTTGAGCCGGGAGGCAAAGCGCTGACAGGAAAAACCGCTGGAGGTCATCGTGTCCCGGTGTCGGATTTTATATCCGGCTTTTCGACCGGTTTCGCCGCCGCTTTCTCTTCAGCCGGAGGGGGCACCGCCTGTTGCCCGCCGGACCCAGCAGGCGGAGCCATATGGACACATAGCCGCTTGATGCGACGGGGATCAGCATCGAGAACTTCAAACTGATGGCCACCGGGATGAACGATAACCTCACCACGGCCGGGGACCCGACCGGCGAGAGAAAAGACGAGACCGCCAAGGGTGTCGATATCCTCTTCGCGGTCGGCCGGGCTCAACAACGAGCCGACTTTTTCCTCAAATTCGGCGATCGTCATGCGGGCGCTTGCAATGTAGCGGCCATCGGGCCGCTCAATCAGCAGATTGATCTCTTTGGAATCGTGCTCGTCTTCAATTTCGCCGACAATCTCCTCAACCAGATCCTCAATTGTCACCAGGCCATCGACACCGCCGTGTTCATCGACGACGACGGCCATGTGAATCCGGGTCAGCCGCATTTCAAGCAACATATCGAGCACCCGCATCGACGGGGCGGCGAACAGCACCCGCCGCTTTACCCTTTCAAGATGAAACGGCTTTTCCGGGGCAGAGGCCCAGGCCAGAACATCCTTGATATGAATGAAGCCGCAGACATCGTCGAGGGTTTCCCTGTAAACCGGCAGACGGGAATGGCCTTCGGCATTCATGGTCTTGAGCAGATCGGCAAGCGGGGTTTCGATCTCGACGGCGACGATATCGGCCCGCGGCACCATGACGTCGTAAACAGTGACGTCGTGCAAATTAAGAATGTTGGTGATCAGCCCGCGGGAATCGCTGTCGATGTCTTCGCCGATCGGCTCGTTCTCTTCGATCAGCTCTTCAAGGGCGTCGCGCAGGGAAGGCTCGCCGCCCCGCCACCGCAAAAGGCCGCGCAGCTTCCCCAAAAATCCCCGCGGGGAGGCGGATGGTCCAGCCCCGTTTCGCCCGTCTCCGTTCTCATCGGCGGCGCGCTCCCGGGGCGAGGGTAAACTTGGAGTCTCGTTCATCGTTTCCTATTGTCCGTCATTCATATTGTGGCGAGGACAGCCTGCAACCGCAAGGCTCATGGTTTAAGCGGCACGGCGACGGGATCATACGGGTCGCCAATGCCAAGGGTTGAGAGAGCCAAAATTTCCCGGGCTTCCATGGCCGAAGCAGACAAGTCGCTGTCATGATTAAACCCGAGAAGATGCAGCACCCCGTGGACCACCAGATGAGCGAGATGATCCGCCACCGCCTTGTCCTGCTCGGCCGCTTCACGGGCCACGGTCTCATAGGCGATCGCCACATCGCCGAGAGAGGTCGCCATCCCTGTGGCCGGAGCGGCGCCACTCTCCTCCATTCGGGTGGCAAAGGCGAGGACGTTGGTGGGTTTGTCCTTGCCGGCGAAATCACGGTTGAGACGCCGCAGAAAATCGTCGTCGGCCAGCACCAGAGATATCTCGAACGGCCCTTCTGGCCCCCCTTCTGGCCCTCCCTCCGGGGCCGGGGATTGCGGCGCCGGAGAGGTCGAGGCGGCTTTAAGCGCCGCCCCGGCAGCCTTGCAGCACAGGGTTTCGGGATCGGCCAGTATCTCGCGCCACAGGGGGCAGGAAATCTCGACGAAAATTTCAGCCTCAGGCGCCGTTGGCAGGAGCGAGTTCATTGCTTTATCAAAACGAATTGCCGGGGGGCTGGAAAAACAGGCCGTTTTTCATTTCTTCGGGCCTTTTTTCCGGACCGTCCCCCGATCCTTTTCTGAGGACGCGGTCTTTTCCCGACCCTGGCGGTCATAGGCCTGGACGATCCTGGTGACCAGGGAATGGCGAACGACATCGGCGTCGGAGAAGGTGACGAAGGCCACCCCTTTGACCCCCTGCAGGATATCAACCGCATCGCGCAGGCCCGAGAGATTGCCGGCTGGAAGATCGACCTGGGTGAGATCGCCGGTCACCACCATGCGCGAATTCCCGCCCATGCGGGTCAGGAACATCTTCATCTGGCCCGGCGTCGTGTTCTGGGCCTCGTCGAGGATAATATAGGCGTTGGACAAGGTGCGCCCGCGCATGAAAGCAAGGGGCGCCACCTCGATATCGCCGTCTTCCATGCGCTTCATTACCTGAGCGCCGGGCATCATGTCGTGGAGGGCGTCGAAAAGAGGGCGCAGATAGGGGTCGACCTTTTCCCGCAAATCGCCGGGCAGAAAACCAAGACGCTCCCCCGCCTCAACCGCCGGGCGTGAGAGAATGATGCTGTCGACCTCGCCCTTGAGCATCAGCGCCACAGCCGAAGCGACAGCGAGATAGGTCTTGCCGGTACCCGCCGGTCCCAGAGCGAAGACCAGGGCATTGTCGCGGAGCGCCCGGAAATAGTTGGCCTGCTGGGGCGAACGCGGTGAAATATGACGCTTGCGGGTGCGAATGACGAGATCATCAGACCCTTTGCCTGCGCCCTTGCCCCCGGCCTCGTCTTTTATGTCGTCGTCCCCGTCTGCTTCGCCACCTGGAACACCCAGACGCAGCACCGCCTCAACCTCCTGGGAATCGACGTTCAGCCCCTGGGTGAGACGGGCATAAAGAGCGTTGAGGCCCTTGCTTGCCGCATTGACCGCATCGGGTGGACCGGAGATGGCGAGCAAATTGCCCCGCGGCGTAATCGACACCCCGAGATCGCGCTCTATACGGGCGAGGTGCTTGTCATGCTCGCCGCAAAGCAGGAGGACGAGGGAGTTATCCTCGAACTGGAGCTGGGTCGGTTGAAGGTTTTTACCTTTCCTCTTGCCCGAACCGTTTCCCTTGTCGCTTTTGCGGCGCGGCGTTACCGGTGCCTTCATGCGCAGACCCTCTGCTCGCTGTTTTCATCGCCGGCGACCAGGCGGCCGCCCAGGGAATAGGCCCTGCAGACCTCAATATCGACATCGGCGATTTGTCCGATCAGGCTTTCATCGGCCTCAACATGCACCGCCTGCATGAAGGGGCTGCGCCCTCCGATCTGTCCTTTGTTGCGGCCCGGCCGGTCGAAAAGAACCGGCAGGGTGCGGCCAACGGTTTCCCGGTTGAATGCCGCCTGCTGATGGTTGAGCAGGGCCTGCAACTCGGCCAGACGGGCATCGGCAATTGCGGCTTCTACCTGATCCGGCATCTCGGCCGCCGGGGTGCCGGGCCGGGCGCTGTATTTAAAAGAATAGGCCTGGGCGAACCCGACTGTCTCGACGAGCTTTAACGTCGCATCGAAATCGGCCTGCATCTCACCGGGAAAGCCGACAATGAAATCCGACGCCAGGACAATATCGGGGCGCATTTTACGCAGACGCTCGACGATGCGCAGATATTCATCAATTGTATATCGCCGGTTCATTGCCGCCAGCACCCGGTCGGAGCCGGATTGTACCGGCAGATGCAAAAAAGGCATCAACTGGGGCACCTCGCCATGGGCGGCGAAAAGGGCGTCGTCCATATCGCCGGGATGGGAGGTGGTATAGCGAATGCGGTCGAGATTCTCTATTTCTGCAAGGCCCAGAATCAGACGGCCGAGCCCCCATTCGCCCGCCGCGCCATCGGCGCCGTGATAGGCGTTGACGTTCTGGCCCAGGAGTGTGATCTCGCGGGTTCCCTGGGCGACAAGAGCGCCGGCCTCGGCAAGGACATCCGCCGCCGGGCGGGAAAATTCGCTGCCCCTGGTATAGGGGACGACGCAAAAGCTGCAGAATTTATCACAGCCTTCCTGAACCGCGAGAAAGGCCGACGGCCCGGATGGCGAAACATCGGGCAGGAAATCAAATTTCGCTTCCGCCGGGAAATCCGTCTCAACTCGGTTTAGGGATTGCCTGTTCGCCCCGGTGCGATCAGCCTGTTTCACCAGATCGGGCAGGCGGTGATAAGTCTGGGGGCCAAAGACAAAATCAACATAAGGGGCGCGGCGCAATATTTCATGCCCCTCCGCCTGGGCGACGCAGCCGGCCACCGCAATCATCATCTCGCCCTTGCCCTCATGCCGCCGCTCGTCGCGCTGGGCGCGCAACCGGCCAAGATCGGAATAAACCTTTTCGGCCGCCTTTTCACGGATGTGACAAGTGTTGAGAATGACCAGATCGGCATCTTGAGAGGTTTGTGCCGGGGCAAAGCCGAGTGGAGCGAGAACATCCATCATGCGGTCGGAATCATAGACGTTCATCTGACAGCCAAAGGTCTTGATAAAAAGTTTCCTGGTCAAATTCCTGTGTTCCGGTCCCTGTGTTCCGCTCATTGAGCGTTCCGGTCCTTAGTGTTTTTGCCGAACGGCCGGGAATTAAAAAGCTAAGCCACCCGCTCCGGCGCTTGTCTATTGGCGAAAAATGGGCGCAGAACCCGCACAAGTCAACCCACAGCTGGCCGTAATCAGGCCGGGCGCTCGTTACCCTGCGCCCTCAGGCCCGTCGAAATCCGGAAGGCGGCCCGACAGGGTTTCCGACAGGGTATGGGCGATCATTACGCGGCAACTTTCCGCCAAGGCCTTTCGCGATGCCGGTTTGTCCAGGGTTTGGGGGGGATGAAAGACAACAACGACGGTAACCGACCCCACCGAGATCAGCTTCCAGGCATGGGAAAGCAGAGGCATGTCGCCGTACCAGGCGCAATAGGGGCGCATCCGCCGGCCCATCGGCATCCCGTCGAGCCTTGTATAGGCGATGGTCACCGGCTGTACCCTGAGCGGCGGGCCTTCGAAATGGCGTTCGGTAACGGCGAAAAGGGCGGTCTTGAAATCCATGATCCGGTTGCCGTCGCTTGAGGTTCCCTCGGGAAAAAGGATGAGATTGTGCCCTTTGACGAGGCGCTGCATCAAAACATCCCGCTGGCTGCCGACGGCGCGGATATTTTCCCGGTCAACGAAGATCGTTCGTGCCAGCCGCGCCAGGAAACCGATCAGTGGCCATCCCGCCACTTCCTTTTTTGAGATGAAGGATGCCGGTACCAGCGAACCCAAAACCGGAATGTCGAGATAGCCGCAATGATTGGCGACAAACAGGACCGGGCCTTTTTGCGGACCGTCTTTCCCGGCCGTCGCCGGGACGCCACGGACATCTACAGATACCCCCATCAGGGCCAGACAACCGTGGTGGTAAAGGATCGGAATCCGACGCGCCAAGGCCGGCAAGATTAAAACGGCGACAATCTGGAAGGGCAGCAGCAACAGCGTCCACCCCAGATAAGCCATAAGAAAAGCTAAGCGGCCGATGATGCTCATGGATTTGTCTTTTTCTCGAAATCGGCGACAGGCCCGCCGCCCGCCGCGACCCGGCTTTTCTTAATCCTCGGAGAGAGGAATGGCGAAAAGCTCAAGGCGGTGATCGATCAGCTTGTACCCGAGTTCCTCGGCGATTTGTTTTTGAATCTTTTCGATCTCATCGTTTTTGAACTCAATCACCTCACCGGACTGAACATTAATCAGGTGATCGTGATGGGTTTCGGTGACCTCTTCGTAACGGGACCGGCCATCGCCGAATTCATGCTTTTCGAGAATATTCGCCTCTTCGAAAAGCCGCACGGTGCGATAGACGGTGGCGATACTGATCCGCTGATCAATGGCATTGGCGCGCTGATAAACGAGCTCAACATCGGGATGATCGTGAGAATCAGAAAGAACCTTGGCGATGACCCGTCGCTGCCCGGTCATCTTCAGGCCCTTGGTGGAACAAAGCTCTTCTATTCGTGACGGCAACTCACAACCCTATCTTGTAACTAATAGTAAAACCGGGAACGGCTTCAACTCATGGTTTTAGGCGCTAAAGCAAAATTAATAGCAACCCCTACGAATGCCGACAGGCCTAACGGCGACGCGCCTTGGTGCCGAGGCCGATCTCTTTGGCCAGCCTGCTGCGTTGCTTGGCGTAATTGGGCGCCACCATGGGATAGTCCGACGGCAATCCCCAGCGCATGCGATATTCATCAGGCGTCATGTTATAGGCGGTCTTGATATGACGCTTGAGCATTTTCAGTTTTTTGCCGTCTTCAAGGCAGACAATGAAATCCGGTGTCACCGATTTGCGGATCGGCACCGCCGGCTTAAGCGCCGGTGAGGCCTGGCCGCTGCCGTCGATAGAGGCGAGAGTCGCGTGAATTTGCTGTAAAAGCTTAGGCAGATCGTCAACCGCCACGGTATTATTGGAAACATGGGCGGCGGCAATCTCAGCCGTCAATTCCAATAGTTCCTGGGATCTTTGTTCGTTACTCATGGTATTGTCCACACCTCAACTTCAACTGAATTAATATAGTCTATTTATAAGCCCAGTCTCAATAACAAATGGTAAATATGATTTCAAATAATAAAGAAAAGAAACTTGGACAAGGTAAAGCCAAACACCGTCTCGACATCACCCGTGATGTCTGCCCGATGACCTTTGTCAAAACCAAGCTGTTGCTGGAACGCATGGCGGGCGGAGAAATTGCCGAGATTCTGCTTTGTGGCGGCGAACCGCTGGAAAATGTCCCCCGGTCAGCCGAGGAAGAGGGCCATACGATCCTCGCCATCGAGCCGCTGGAGGGGGACAGTATTTACCGGATTCTTATCCGCCGCGCCTGAAGACAACCCTGAAAAGCAGAGCCGTGTTCTGGGGCCTCTCTATGCCTTAAGGGGACATTGCAGAATAAGCGCATCGCCGCGCGCCTGGCCTTCTTGCGGGTCGTCGGCCCGTCCTTTGTAATAATTTTTACGCCGCCCGGCGCGCTCAAAGCCAATGCCTTCGTAGAGCGCCAAGGCCGGCTTGTTTTTCTCCGCCACCTCGAGAACCATGCGCCCGGCCCCCATTACATACGCCCTGGCACAGGCATCTTCGACCATCCGGCGGGCCAGCCCCCGGCGTCTGTATGGGGGATCAACGCAAAGGGTCAGCACCTCGCACTCATCGCCGCTCTTGCAGCAGAGAATGAAGCCAAGAAAAACATCTTTCCCGCCCCCCTCACCCGGCATACAGGCAACTACGCCGAAACCGCCCAGAGAGCGCAGCAGGCCGGAAATTTCCCGGGCCTGCCAGACATCGCCGAAATGACCGGCGCCGGGATGGCCGAAACTGGCGGCATGAATCGCCGCCAGGGCATCGACATCGGATTCCTTAAGGCCGCGGATCATTACCGCCCCCTCGGCTTGCGATCCTTTTCCTGCCGCCTGTTTTTCCCTGGCCATGGCAATTATCCCCTTAATTCCCCGGGGAGCTTGGCATAGTGGGAATGAATATAAAGGGGGTCTGCGGCAGCCTGGGGATCAGCCGGATCACGCCGGGCGGCAATTTCAGCGATGCGGGCAGCGTCCGGTAATCCCGGCCCGGGGGCACAGACCACCCCCGCCAACCCGTGAGAGCCACTTTTCAGAGCCGCCTCAAGCAACGGCGCGGCGTTTCCGGCCAGCACCACCGGCCCCGTCCCATTGTCTTTTTCGGTATCCAGCGCCCGGAACAAATCGACCAGCCCATCGAGGGTGGCCGCGCCAGGCTCAATCATCGGCGCGATGGGAGAAAACACCCCCTTTGAGACGGCGAAACTCTGGACATAGAAATCCTTGCGCCCGGCGGCAAGGGTAACGAGAAGGCGGCCCCCCTCAAGCCCCATTGCCGCCACTGCCTCTGCGGCGACCGCTTCGAGACTGGTCACCCCGATCAGAGGACGGGCCAAAGCCAGGGCCAGACCCTTTGCCGATGCCAGGGCAATGCGCACACCGGTAAAGGAACCCGGACCAACGCCAACCGCCAACCGGTCGAGGGCCTCAAAATCGAGGCCGGACGAGGCCATCACCCGGCTGACCATCGGCATCAGGGCCTCGGCCTGGCCCCGGGCCATGGGGGTAAAACTCTGGGCGATAATTTCACCCGCCCCAAGGCTGCCGGAATCACCGCGCCAAAGGGCGGCCGAACAGGACGAGACGCAACTATCCAATGCGAGGAGGTTCATGGGCCCGCGTTTCTTGTGTTAGAAGAATAAAAGCTGTTTCCGGTTTTTCCAGTCATCGGGCCAGCATACAAGGGGGCGGGAAAAAACGTCCCCGAAAAAGATATTTTGCCGTTCACCTGGAGAGATTCCCGCCATGCCCGCCGCCGTATCCACCACCGTATCCCTTGTCGAGATCGCGCCGCCCGCCTTTGACGTTCATCTCTCCCTGGCCTATGGGAGCAGTGACAATTTCACCGGCAAGCCGGTTTATCGCCGCGCCGATTGTTATCTCCATGAGGATGCTGCGGCAAAGCTCAACACCGCCGTGACCCTGGCCGCCGAGCTCGATCTCAAGATCAGGATTTTCGACGCCTTTCGTCCCTCCGAAGCCCAATCGGTCTTGTGGGACCACACCCCGGACCCGGATTTTCTCGCCCCCCCCGAACGGGGCTCGCCCCATTCCCGCGGTGTCGCCGTCGATCTCACCCTGGTCGACAAGGGCGGCAGGGATCTCGACATGGGCACCGGGTTTGACGCCTTTACGCCACTCTCCCACCATGGGGCGAGAGACATCACCCCAACAGCCATATCCAACCGATGCCTGCTCCTCGGTCTGATGACAAGCGCCGGCTGGGATTTCTATTCCAAGGAATGGTGGCATTATCAACTCTTCGACTCCCGCCAGTACCCCCTCATCAGTGACAAGGAGCTTGATGTTCCAATGCTGTGAGAGCCCGCCACCGCTTAAATTACAGGCGGCTTAAAGTAGCGTGCATACCTCGTCGAATTCAAAGCGATAGGCGCGCGGCTTGAGCGCCGCCCCGTCGCCATATCCGAGATTGCACAAAAGAAACGTCTTTATGCGGCCGTCGGGGAAAAAGGCGGCATCGACCGCTCCTGGATTGAACCCCCCCATGGGTCCGCAATCGAGGCCGCTGGCACGGGCCGCAAGCAGGACATAAGCGGCCTGAAGCGTGGCGTTAAGCCGTGCGATCCGTTCCGCCTTTTCCATATCCTCAGCAAAGCGCGTTCCAGCGGTGCTGCCCGGCGAGAGGCGGTCCATATGCTCAAAAAAGAACCGGTCATAGGCGAGAATTGCGGTTACCGGCGCCGCCATGGTCTTGTCCACATTGCCCGGCGACAGACAGGGCTTGAGTTTTTCTTTCGCCTCGGCCGAGCGCAGGAAAAGGAGTCGCAGAGGACAGCCGTTATTGGCGGTGGGGCCCATCCGCGCAACATCGTACAGCTCCCGCAGGATGTCATCGGATACCGGCTTGTCCTGCCAGGCGCCGAAACTGCGCGCTGAGTGAAACATCAGATCGAGAGCCGCCGGGTCGGCGCCACGTTCACTTGTCGATTGCGTCAAAACCGTCTCCTTTTCTCATATATAACCGGGCCAGCCGAAAAGCAGGCCTCTTACAAGGATAAATAGCCCCGCCACCAGCCCCGGTTCAAGGGCCGGGGCCGGGGTGTGATAGATAACCTTGTCTAAAGACATCAGAAAGGGGATAAACTCGCCGGGAAATACAGGCCGTTTTGTCTCCAATAGCGAGTATAGATGATAATAGACCTTTTACGCCGTCTGATCCGTTACCGCCGCCTGAGCGCGTTCCTGCTCGCCTGCGTGCTTTTACCCGGCGCAGCGCCGGGATATAGCGCCGAAGCACCCTCGGCGGTTATTCTCATGTATCACCGTTTTGGCGAAGACGGCCTTTCCTCAACCAATATCCGCCTCGACCAGTTCGAGGCCCAGATCGCCGAGCTGAAATCGGGAAATTATACGGTTCTTCCCCTGCCCGAAATCATTACCGCCCTGCAAGCGGGAACCGGGCTGCCTGAGCACACCATCGCGATCACCGTCGATGACGGTTTTCTCAGCGTCTATGAGGAGGCCATGCCGCGCTTAAAAGAGGCTGGGTTCCCCTTTACCGTGTTCATTTCCACCGATGGCATCGACAGCGGCTATAGAGACCTCATGACCTGGGATCAGGTGCGCCAACTGGTGGCGGGCGGAGTCACCATCGGCGCCCATACGGCCTCACACCTTCACATGGCCGACGCCAGCGATGAGAAGAACCTGACCGACATCGCGCGTTCCAACCGGCGCTTTGAGGAAGAGCTCGGTTTTGTACCCGAGCTTTTTGCCTATCCCTTCGGCGAAGCCGGCAGCGCGGCTGAGGCCGTCGCCGCCCAGAGCGGCTATATCAGTGCTTTCGGCCAGCATTCGGGCGTTGCCTATTCAGGGTCGGATTTCTTCAACCTGCCGCGTTTCTCGCTCAACGAGCGCTATGGCACCATCGAGCGCTTTCGCCGCATCATCAGCGCCCTGCCGCTGCCGGTTACCGACAAGCTGCCTCTGAACACGACCATGAATACGGCCTGGCCGACTGTCGGCTTCACCGTTGACGAAAGCGTAGGAGGTATTGAGAGGCTGGCCTGTTACCCCTCGAGCGGCGGCGAGACCGTGCTTGAGAACATCGGCAACCGGCGGGTCGAAGTGCGCTATGTATCCGAACTTCCCTATGGGCGCTCGCGGCTTAATTGCACCATGCCGGCTGCCGACGGACGCTGGCGCTGGCTCGGCTATATGTTCTATCGCCGCCAGCCGTGAGCCGAACAGCCCGAAACCCCGTCCCCCAGAAATGCGTTGGGCCGGGTCCGGTTGCCTTGATCGTATTTAAGTCTTAAAGAAACGGCCGCTTAGTTCACAGGCTGCTTAGTTCACAGTCATGGCGAGGCGAGCCATTTCAGCGCCGTTGAGGCGGGCCTGGTCGAGGGCCATCAGGTTATTGGCCCACATGATAAGGCGCAGGGTTTCCACATAATCGAGGCCGCGCTCGGAATAGCGCTCAAGGGTTCCCGCCAGATCATAGCCCTTAAGGTCTCCATCCTGGTTCCGCATGCCTTCGCGCACCTTGCGGAATTTACGATAGGCCCGGTGGGTGTTGAGATTGTGGACATAGGCCTGCACGCCTTCACGCAGGTGGCTATAGGACTTGACCGCATGGGATTCCCCCTCCTCACGGGCGTGAGGCACAAGCCCCTTGGATTCGTCATAAGTCCACTGGCCGAAGGGGGCGTTCCCGTCCTGGGCAAAACGCGAAGTGCCCCAACCGCTTTCCTCAACCGCCTGAGCCAGAGCCAGCGACGGCGGTACCGCATCGACGCGGCGCACAAGGGCGTCAAAGTCGGGGTTATCGAGCCCATAGCTTTTGGCCAATTTGCCGAGCCACAGACGGTCGGCAAGGGAGCGGGTGGCGCCGAGCTCTTCGGCCGTTTTCAGTTTGAACAGCCGGCGGCGATCTGCCAGGACATTTTCATTGGCGATCAGGACCAGGGGCAGCATGGTTTTAAGGAAAACCGCCTTGCGCTTGGAGACCGAATTCACTGATTTGAGGTCGCGGGGCAGGCTGGCGAGGAAAATACGCGGCACCAGGCCCTCGCCGGAGCGCACATGATCGAGACGATAGCCCAGGGTTGAGAAAAGTTTTTCAAGTTTACTTGCGCTGCGTACGGAAAGTCCGGCCGCAGCATGAGTGAACTGGACCGGAGCACCGGTAGCGCTGCGCTGGGCCAACGTGCGGCGGGCAACGTGACGAGGCTTCGCGCTCGGCTTGGGCGCGGTGGGCACGGCGAGCGCCACAGAAGCGGGCTCAGGCACGACAGGATCGGAGGAAACCGTCTTTTCCGGGGCCACGGGGATGGAAACAGGGGGCGAGACCTGGGCACTCTCGAGCGATGCCTGCGCCATCACAGCAGAAGGCTCAGCCACAGGCAGCGCGGCTGACGGCAGGGCGACGGAATAAACCTTAGGCGGCGCAAAACGCCCGTTTTCGTCTTCGACCGTTCCGTCGAGCTCAACCGTATAGGTTGCAGGCTTTACGGGGCTGAAAACAACAGCCGAATAAAGGCCGACGACACACAGGCCGACGAACCCCAAGGCAAGGCGCCCATAACCGCCACGCACGAACTTACCCGTTCCCACGGTCATCTGCACACCTTTGAGAAAATGGAACAAACGGGAGAAATAAAGGCATAGCCCGCTTCTCCCGCCTGAGCAAAACTGAAGGACATATGGATTGTTTAGACCCCTGTTCATGCTGTGCCCGACATCGGCCGTCACACAGCTACCCGTCTGTAAAATGCCCCCTCCACGGCGGAATGTAGCAGGGCGCAACCCCGCCGTCCAGACCGTCTCTATTGCTCGCGCAATAAGTGTATTTAGCCCTTGAAATAATGAGGTTTTTTAGGGCCGGAATTAGGAAACCGCACGCACTTCCACAACTTGCGGAACGTAATGCTGCAACATATTTTCGATCCCGGACTTCAAGGTCGCGGTTGAACTGGGACAGCCGGAACAGGCGCCCTGCATCTGCAGATAAACGATTCCGTCCTCAAAGCCATGGAAAATAATATCGCCGCCGTCCTGGGCTACCGCCGGACGCACCTTGGTTTCAATCAGCTCCTTGATCTGGGAGACGATCTCATCATCATCGCCGCCCAAAGCTTCTGCACCGGACTGATTTTCACTCTCGGTTATCACCGCCGCCCCAGAAGAAAAATGATCCATTACCGCGCCGAGAACAGCTGGTTTCATGACATGCCATTCCTTGTCTCCGCCCTTGGTGACGGTGATGAAGTCGGCCCCGAGAAAAACTCCGGTAACACCGTCAAGGGCAAACAGCCGCTCTGCCAGAGGCGAGCTTTTCGCCGCTTCCGCATCGGTGAAATCCGCCGTTCCCGTCGTCATCACCGGCTCTCCGGGAATAAATTTCAGGGTCGCGGGGTTTGGGGTCTCTTCGGTCTGAATAAACATGCCTGATACCTGCTTTAAAATAAAAACTCGCCTCGGCCCGATGGGCCGAAAATCAATTTCGCCGCCCTTACATGGGCGTGTCGGGAGCAAAGATCAAGCCCGGGCTCTCCTTGCCGTCCCCCTTGCCCGACGCCCGGGCGGGAGAGACAAGGGGCACAGGTTCAGGTAATGCCCCTGATCTCTTCGTCGGACAGGTTTCCCGGCACGATGGTCACGGGAATTTTCAGCGCCTCCCTGAGCTTGCCGGTCAACGCCGCAATGAGCGGCCCCGGCCCCTTGCCGCCGGTCGCAGCACCCAGCACCAGAATCGAGATTTCCGGCTCTTCCTTGATCAGCTGTATGAGGCATTCAACCCGCGATCCTTCGCGCAGATAGAGAACCGGCAAGGCCCCGGCCCATTGGTTGACTTCCGCAGAAAGATCCTGAAGCAAGACCTCCGCCTCCTCGCGGCTTTCCTCCTGATTGAGATCCTCGACCGCCATCCAGTGCATAAACTCGGGCGGCTCGATCACATATAAAAGGGCGACCCGCCCCCCGGTATGCTTGGCGCGCAGGCTGGCGAAACGGAGCGCAGCGCGCATTTCTTCCGTCTCGTCGATGACGACCAGAAAGACCCGGCCTGGTTTATTGTCCTTATTTTCGGTCAATTTACCTAACTCCTCCTGAAGGCGACAGCGGCCAGCCAGCCGGCAAACAGGGCCAGTATCACCGAGAAAATACCATAAAGCGCGGCGTTGGAATGAGCGAAGTCGTAGATTTCCGCCCCCAGGCCGACCTTGCTGACGATCAGCGGCGTCGTCTGTGCGCCGACAACCTTGCCATCGAAGATTTGAAAAACCTCAATCGTGTAGGTGCCGGTGGGAACATTGGCCGGAAAATCAACCCGCGTGCGGAACAGGCGGTCCCCGAGAAAATTCACCTTGCCCATGGTGGCGCCGTAGAGTCCGGCGCGCTCCTCGTTGCGCAAAAGAGCGAGACGGAAACTTTTTTCCCTGGCCTCGGCGAGAGGATCGTAAATGGCGCTCGGCGCCGCTTCGCCATCGGTGGCGGCAGCCGGAACAGCGGAGGCGGCAGGGCTGTCGGATGCGTCGGTGACAGGCTGCAGGTCCAGATAATCAACCCCGATTTCGTGGCGCGACCGCAAGGCCGGGGGAGCGAATTCCTCAATCGGGCGACTGCTCGCCACATGATAAAAGGACGGCACGTCGTCAAATCTGATCTCATCGTTGTTGATCCACAGACCGGCGATCCTGTCCTTGCGCCGCACCGTCAGGTCGCGATCGGGGCCGCGAACGACGACAATCACATCACCGTCGCCGTCGGTGGCCCCGAAAAGCAGAACCTCGTCACCGTGAAAACCGGTGGTAATGGCGATCAGATGGGATGACAGATCGGCCACCAGGGTGTCGGCCCGCGGCGACACCGATGGTGTGACAACGATCATCATCGCCAGCAGGAATAATTTGAGGGCGGCGCGGCGGGTCATGAGCCCGTCCCCATGCGCACGGCCAGGGAAAAGACATCTTCGGGCGTTGCGAACAGATCAAAAGCGAGCTTGGCGCAAACCCCGAGAACCAGCAGGGCCAGCATGCCGCGCAATTGTTCGCCGCGCAGCCTTGTCCCCGCCCGGCTGCCGAGCTGGGCCCCGATCACCCCGCCGACAAGCAGCATCAATGCCAGCACCGCATCGACGGTTTGATTGTTATAGGCCTGAAGGATCGTCACGTTGGCGGTGACGAAGATGATTTGAAACAGCGAGGTTCCGACAACCATCGAGGTCGGCATACCGAGCAGATAAATCATCGCCGGTACCATGATGAAGCCGCCGCCGACCCCCATGATCGCCGCCAGTACCCCGACAACCAGGCCGATGGCGATGGGCAGCAGGGCGCTGATATAAAGCCGCGACTTGCGGAATCGCATCTTCAAGGGCAGACCGTGCAGAAGCGCCCGCAAACGACGTCCCTGGCCCCGGCCCCGGGCCGGAACTCCCCGATGGCGATAGCGGCGCATGGCGCGCAGGCTTTCGACCAGCATCAAGGCGCCGATGACGCCTAAGAAAACCACATAAGATAAAAGGATCACCAGATCGAGATGGCCCTCGCCGCGCAGGGTACTGAAGAGCCACACCCCCAGCCCCGAACCGACCAGACCGCCGACCAGCAACAAAACCCCCATCATATAATCGACATTGCCGCGTCTGGAGTGGGCAAGCGCACCCGAAACCGAGGCGCCAATAATCTGGTTGGCTTCGGTCGCCACCGCGACGGCGGGGGGAATACCGGTAAAGATCAAGAGCGGGGTCATCAAGAACCCGCCGCCGACACCGAAAAGACCGGAAAGGAATCCGATGCCGCCACCCATGCCGAGAAGCAGAAAGACGTTGACCGATATCTCGGCGATGGGGAGATAAATCTGCATCACGCACGCGCCCGGCAACACCCGGAAACGAGCGGGCGGAAAACAGCATGGGGAATGCAGGTCATTCTTGCAAAGGTCCGGCCAGAAAAGTTTGACGCACGGAAAGTCTAATGCGCGCAAACGCCGGGCGCAAAGACCTTCTTGCCTTTTTGAAAACTGGCGGCGAAAAATCTAGGGCTGGAGAAGCCCGGTGATCTCCTTGACTTCCTTCAGCGTCTCTTCGGCCAGGGCGCCGGCTTTTTCGGCGCCGCGCCGCAGAACATCGTCCACATAGCCGGGATCACCCTCAAGGCGCATCATCCTCTCGCCAATCGGCCCCAATGCGGCGACAGCCAGATCCGCCATATCGGCCTTGAATTCCGAGAACAGCTTGCCGGCGAATTTGGCGCACACGTCTTCGGCGCTCTGGCCCGAAAGGGCGGCGTAAATGCCAACCAGATTGCGCGCTTCGGGCCGTTCGGCAAGGCCGTCGGGACCCTCGGGCAGAGGCTCGGCATCGGTGCGGGCCTTGCGAATTTTTTTGGCGATGGTGTCGGCGTCATCGGAAAGGTTGATCCGCGAATATTCAGATGGGTCCGACTTGCTCATCTTGGATGTGCCGTCACGCAGACTCATAACGCGGGTCGCATGGCCGAAAATCTGCGGCTCGGGGAGGGGAAAGAAATCCCGGTCATACTGCCGGTTAAAGGCCCCGGCAATATCACGGGACAGTTCCAGATGCTGTTTCTGATCCTCGCCGACGGGCACATGGGTGGCCCGGTAAAGCAGAATGTCGGCGGCCATCAGGACAGGATAGGCGTAAAGGCCGAGGCCTGCGTTCTCTCGGTGCTTGCCCGCCTTTTCCTTAAACTGGGTCATCCGGTTAAGCCAGCCCAGCGGCGTCAGGCAAGACAATAACCAGGCCAGCTCGGCATGGCCCGAGACGGTGCTCTGGTTGAAGATGATGCAATTCTCAGGGTCGATTCCACTGGCGATATAGGCTGCCGTCACCTCACGGGTGTGGGCGCGCAATTCGTCGGGGTCCTGGGGAACGGTAATGGCGTGGAGATCGACAATGCAGAAAATGCACTCAAACGTCTCCTGAAGCTCTACCCAATTGCGGATCGCGCCGAGATAATTTCCCAGATGAAGATTGCCGGTCGGCTGGACGCCAGAGAAAATACGGTTCATCGGCTAAGGCTTCTTTGGTTCAAGAGTTCAAATCGAGGGCGGCCCTCTTATCGCCGCTCGACGCCTGCAAGGTCAAGGGGGTGGAAGCAATGCCGCCGCACCCTATTCCATCTCGCGGCCCCTTGAGTGCCATAAAAGATCAATCTTGGCGGCGCCGAAAATATGAGCCAGGGCGAAATAAACGATCACGCCACCAAGAACGAGGCCGCCCAGGGCGGCGAAGCGTTCTACCTGGAGCCCCGAAAGCGGCCCTGCAAAATAGCCCGCGGCGGCGTTGAGCGCGGCGGCCATGACAAGGGCGGCGGCGGCCATCTTTATAAGTTTTAAGGTGAGGTGCCGGTCGGGGGTAAAATGACCCCGCCGCCACAGCCCGACCCCCAGAAGAGCGGCGTTAATCCAGGCCGCGATCGCGGTGGCCAGCGCAATGCCCACATGGGCCAGAGGACCGATCAGCAGAAGATTGAGGGCAACATTGACCACCATGGCGAAAATACCGATCTTGATCGGCGTCGCCGTATCCTCGCGGGCGAAATACCCCGGCGCCAACACCTTGATCAGAACGTAAGCCGGCAGGCCGCAGGCAAAAGCGGCCAGGGCATGGCCGGTGGCCGAGGCGTCGGCACCCGTGAATGCCCCGCGCTCAAACAGCACCACTGTTATGGGAACGGCGAGAACAAGAAGGGCGCTACAGGCCGGCAGGGTCAACAGCATGGAATATCCGATGGCCCTGTTCTGGCTGTCCTTTGCAGCTTCTATCTCGCCGCCTTTGACCTGGCGCGCCAACAGGGGCAGGAGTGCGGTGCCCACCGCGATCCCGACAACGCCCAGGGGCAACTGGTTCACCCGGTCGGCGAAATAAAGATAGGAAATAGCGCCGGTCGGCAACAAGGATGCGATGATGAGATCAATAATCAAATTGACCTGATAGACCCCCGCCCCCAAAGCCACCGGCAGGAACAGTTTCAAGAGCCGCTTGATCTCAGGCGACAGCACCGGGCGGCCAAAGCGCAGACTTACCCCTTCGCGCTTGAGAGCCGCCCAGAGCCAGACAAACTGGACGACGCCGGCGAGCGCCACACTCCAGGACAAAATATGACCGGGGGTCTGGCCGGGGGTCTGGGGGGTCGCGCTAAAACCGATCAACGCCGTAATCATGCAGAGGTTGAGCAGGATCGGCGTCGCCGCCATGGCGGCGAAACGGTCCAGGGTATTGAGAATACCGCCCTGAAGGGAAACCAGCGAGATAAACAGAATATAGGGAAAGGTGATCCGCGAGAATTCAACGGCGAGGGCGAATTTCTCCGGTTCACCGACAAATCCCGGCGCCAGCACATGCATGAACCAGGGCATGGCGATTTCGAAGAGGAGAACCAGGGCGAGAACGCTCCACATCAGCATGGAGGCCGCCTGAGAGGCGAAAACCATCGCCTTGTCCTTGCCCTCCAGCCCCACCCGGCCCGAGAACACAGGGACGAAAGCGGCCGAAAACGCCCCTTCGGCAAACAGACGGCGGAAAAAGTTCGGCAGCTTGAAAGCGACGAAGAAAGCATCGGCGACCGGCCCGGCGCCGAGCACGGCGGCGATCAGAATGTCGCGCAAAAAACCGAGCACGCGGCTGATCAGGGTACAGGACCCGACCGTGGCGATATTACGCAAAAAAGCCATTGGCCTGATCTAACGGATTTAAACGCTCCCCGACAAGCGGCAATCTCGCAGACGCCGCCGGAACTTTATTTTAAGTTTCTTTTGCCTTTCTTGCCGCCCGCGCCGCACTGGAGCGTTTGCGCCGATGGCCAAGCCGGGAAGCGGGCTCTATTGTTTCGGATGCGTAACGCTCTTTCGACTGGGCCTCTTTTTCTTCCCTGGAGGGCAGCAGCACCGCCAACAGGCCGCTTTGGACATCCTTCAGCTTGCTCTCGATTTCGATTTTAAGGCCGAACACGTCCTTGACATAAAACACGTCAACCACCCGCTCGCCATAGGTCGAAATCTTGGCGCTTGAGATTTGCAGCCCCAGCTGGGTCATCGCCTTGGTCAGAGCAAAGAGAAGCCCGGGCCGGTCACGGCCATTTATTTCAATCACCGTATGGGTTTTCGAAAAACTGTTTTCGATCAAAACCCGGGGCTCGACGCTAAAGGCGCGGGCGCGGTCCGGCAGGGTATGGGGGCGTGCGGACAATTCCTTCTCCAGATGGCCTTCCCCGGTCAGTGCCTTTTCGATGTGTTTTTTCAACGCCTCGAGCTTGCCCTTGTCGGTCATCGCATGGCCGCCTTCTTCGCGCGCCCAGTCGCCGATTTCCTGAACCGAAAAACTGTCGAGGGCCATGCCGTTGGTCATCGTGAAAATACGGGCGTCGAGAATATTGCCGCCGCCAAGGGCGATTGCTCCGGCGATCTTCGAAAAGAGGCCCGGATGATCGGCGGTATAGATCGTCACCTCGGTAACGTCACGTTCCCGGTCAACCTGCGCATCGACGCTGACCTGGGCATCGCTGGCCAGGGCCTGGCGTAAAATTTCGGCATGACGGACATGGGTGTCCGTATCAAGCGACAGCCAATAGACCGGATAACCCAGGGCTTCGATCTGGGCGGTGTCTTTTTTCGGCCAGGCTTTCAAGCGCTCCCTTACATCCGCCTTGGCCCGCTCTATGCGCTCTTTCCGGTGCTGCTTTGACCCGCTGCCGGTCAGTTTTTCCTCGGCAATATAATAAAGTTCGCGCAGCAATGCTGCTTTCCAGCCGTTCCATACACTGGGCCCCACCGCCCTGATATCGACGACGGTAAGTACAAGCAAGAGGCGCAGCCGTTCGGGGGATTGAACGAGTGATACAAAATCCTCGACGGTCTTGGGATCGCTGAGGTCGCGGCGAAATGCCGTATGACTCATCAACAAATGGTGTCGCACCAGCCAGGCCACGGTCTCTGTTTCAGCCCCGTCGAGGCCCAGCATCGGACAGATCTTCATCGCCACTTCGGCCCCAAGCTCACTATGATCGCCGCCGCGGCCCTTGGCGATGTCGTGAAGCAAAACAGCGACATAAAGAACCCGCCTCGAGACCAGCTTGCCGATCACTTCTGAAGACAGGGGGTGTTCGCTCTCCAGCTCTCCGCGCTCAATGCCGCCGAGAATTCCGATCGCCCGGATCGAATGTTCATCGACCGTATAGACATGGTACACATCGTGCTGCATCTGGGCCACCACCCGTCCGAAATCGGGAATGAACCGACCCAGCACGCCGGCTTCGTTCATGCGGGTGAGTGCAATCTCCGGCGATTTCCGGGAGGTCAGAATCTCAATGAACAGACGGTTGGCTTCCTTGTTCTCGCGCAGGGCATTGTCGATCCGCGCCAGAGAGCGTGTCACCTTGCGCAGGGTATAGGGATGAATGTCGAGCCCAAGACGTTCGGCAATCTCGAACAGCCGGATCAAATTGACCGGATCGGCGGTAAATACTTTTGATGAGCTGACCGTCAGCCAGGCCCCCTCGACCCCGAAACCTTCGGGCAGATGCTTGCGCAGGGAAAAACGCCGCCAGTTGAGCCGCGGCGGATTCTTGCGGTCGGCCTCAAGAGCGGCGCAGAAAATCCGCGTCAAATCGCCGACATCCTTGGCGACCAGAAAATAATGTTTCATGAAACGCTCGACCCCGTGACTTCCCGCATGGTCGGTATAGCCCATGCGGCGACCGATCTCGGCCTGGACATCGAAGGTCAAACGCTCTTCGGCGCGCCCGGCGACGTAATGGAGATGACAACGCAGGGTGAGAAGAAAATTTCGCGCCTTCTCGAAGATCTGAACTTCCCTCGCCCGCAGCATGCCCTTGGCGACAAGACCCTCTACGTCGTCCACCCGATGAACATATTTGGCAATCCAGAACAGGGTCTGAAGATCGCGCAAGCCACCCTTGCCTTCCTTGATATTGGGCTCCAGCACATAACGGGTATCGCCCAGACGTTGATGGCGCTGGTTGCGCTCATCAAGTTTCGCATCGATGAATTCGGCCGCCGTTCCGGCGGCGATTTCGCGCTGAAACCTTTTTCTCAGTTCCCGGTACAGTTTCTTTTCGCCACACAGATAACGCGATTCGAGCAGGGTCGTGCGAACGGTCTGATCCTTGCCCGCTTCCTGAATACATTCCTCGGCGGTGCGGGTGGCGTGCCCGACCTTAAGGCCAAGATCCCACAACACATAAAGAACGGCTTCGAGCACCTGGTCGCTGCGTTTGGTGCGCCTGGGCGGCAGCAGGAAAAGAAGATCGACGTCGGAAAATGGCGCCATTTCCATCCGTCCATAGCCGCCCACAGCGACCAGACAGAGATTGTCCTGGGGCGTCTTTTTGGCCAGCGGAAAAAGATTGGTTTCGACGAAATCAAGCAGGGTGCGGATCAACTGGTCGATGAGAAAGCTGTGGGCGCGGACAATTTCTGTCCCCGATGCCCCGTCCTCGAACCGGGTGCGGATTTCATCGCGCCCCCGCCCTAAGGCGGCCTTGATCACCTTAAGCAGGCCGGCCCGCAGATCGGCTTGCGCGACCGCTTCACCGCTCTGTGTGCCCGCGGCTATTTTGCCCAGGGCCGCGCCGACCGCCCGGCGGTCGAAAACCGCCCGCTGCCGGGGCACGTTATAGAGCTTGTTCCCGGAAGACGGGGCCGGTTTGGACGCTGCCGTCCGAGCGGATTTAGCGGCGGCTTTTTTGGCCGGTTTTTTGCTTTTCACCCCGGTCCTTTTTTTTGCCGGTTTTTCTGCAGTTTTCTCTGTGGTTTTTTTAACGCCGCCCATAGCCTTTCACATGCCCCCAATATGGCCGCAATGCAAGCCTCTCCCGCCCCGGCGCATGGGGGCAGCGGCAGGCCCGGGGTTAACCCTTTTCCGGCGCAATTTTTTCGCCAACAAGGGCTTTAAGCTCATAGATCAGATCAAGCGCCTCCCTGGCGCTTAAATCATCCGGCGCAATCTTGGCCAAAGCCGCTTCAAGAGGCGAGGGGCCGGGATCAGGGCTGGAACCTCCAGGGTCATCCTGGCCGGCGGCGAACAGGGGTAAATCATCGGCCAGCCGCGCCAAAGCCCCGCTTTGCTCACCTTTTTCCAGCATCGACAATATTTGTTTTGCTCGCGAAACGGTTTTTGTCGGCAAGCCGGCCAGTTCGGCCACGTGGATACCGTAAGAGCCCTCGGCGACGCCGCTCGCCACCTCATGGAGAAACACCACCTCGCCCTGCCATTCCTTGACCCGCATGGTGTGGAGGGAGAGGGCGTTTAGGGACGCCGAAAGGGCGGTTAATTCGTGGTAATGGGTGGCGAAAAGGGCCCGCGGGCGGTTGATTTCATGAAGATGCTCAACGCAGGCCCAGGCGATGGAAAGGCCGTCGAAGGTGGCGGTGCCGCGGCCGATTTCATCGAGAATGACCAGGGAGCGCGGGCCCGCCTGGTTGAGAATAGAAGCGGTTTCAACCATTTCGACCATGAAGGTAGAGCGCCCCCTGGCCAGATCGTCGGCCGCCCCGACCCGCGAAAACAAACGGTCGACAAGGCCGATCCGCGCCCTTTGCGCGGGCACATAAAGACCCGCCTGGGCCATCAGGGCGATCAATGCGTTCTGGCGCAGAAAGGTGCTTTTTCCCGCCATATTGGGGCCGGTGATAAGCCACAACCGGTGGTCCGGGGCGAGATCGCAATCATTGGCGATAAAATCAGCCTCCCCGGCCGCCTCCAAGGCGGCCTCGACGACGGGATGGCGGCCCGCTTTAATTTCGAAATCGAAACTATCATCCACCTGGGGGCGGCCATGGCCGCGCACCACCGCCAGCTCGCCGCTGGCCGCCGCCACATCGAGACAGGCCAGGCCGCTGGCGGCCCGGGCCACCTCTTCCGCCCGCGCCGTGACCTCACCGACCAGATCCTCAAACAGCTTCAACTCCAGCCTTAAGGCCTTGTCGGCGGCGCTGGTAATTTTTTGTTCCAGCTCGGTCAGTTCCTGGGACACGAAACGGGTCGCCCCGGCCATGGTCTGGCGATGGATAAAGGGGCCATCGGGCGCCACCGGCACCTTGTCGAGATGGATTTGGGTCACTTCAATAAAATAGCCCAGCACATTGTTGTGACGGATCTTCAGAGAGGAAATATTCGTTTCGTCGGCATAACGAGACTGCAGGGCGGCGATCAGGCGGCGGCCCTCATCGCGCAGAGTGCGCAGATCATCAAGGGCGGCGTCATAGCCCGGGGCGATAAACCCGCCGTCCCGCGCCAGCACCGGTAATTCCCCGGCCAGCCCCCTGGAAAGCCGGTCAATCAGTTCATTGTGACTGCCCAGTGCCGCCAGTGCCGCCTTGACACCGGCCGGCGGCGCGGCTCCTTCAAGGATGCCGCGAATATCCCGCGCCCGCGTCAACCCCTCGCGTATCGCCGCCAGGTCGCGGGGGCCGCCGCGGCCAAGGGACAGCCTTGAGAGGGCGCGGGCAAGGTCCGGACAATGGGCGAGATGATCGCGCAGGCCTTGGCGCAAGGGCGCGGCATCGACAAAAAAGCCGACCATATCGAGGCGTTCGCCGACCAAAGCCACATCGCATAAGGGGGCGGCGAGACGGGCGGCGAACAACCGGGCGCCGGCCCCGGTGACGGTGAGGTCGATGGTGGCCAGAAGCGAGCCTTCGCGAGCACCGGAAATGCTGTGAAAAATCTCCAGATTGCGCAGGGTCGCCGGATCGATTTCCATAAATCCCTGGGCCGAGACCCCGCGCGGCGGGGAAATCCGGGGCAGCCGCCCCTTTTGGGTCAGCTCCACATAGGCGATCAGGGCCCCCGCCGCCGACAGCTCAGCGCGGGAAAAATCGCCAAAAGCGTCCAATGCGGCGACTTTGTACAGCCCTTCGAGGCGGGAAGATGCGTTGGCGCTGTCGAAGGTGCTGTCGGGCAACGGGGTGAGAATATCCCGCCAATCGTTGAGCGCCTCGATGAAAACGGGATCGGCGAACATTTTCTCGCCAACCAGGATTTCGCTCGGCGAAAGACGGGCCAGAGCCGCAGCCAGCACAGCACTCTGTCCGGCCGGCCCGTCACCGCCATTGGCCGGAGAGATTTTCTGCAACTGGAGTTCACCGGTCGATATATCAAGCCAGCCGAGCCCCAACGCGCTCCCGGCGCGGCCGATGGCGGCGAGATAATTATGCGCCCTGGCATCAAGCAGATTATCTTCCGTCAACGTGCCCGGGGTCAGCAGGCGCACCACATCGCGCCTGACCAGCGCCTTGCCGCCGCGCTTTTTGGCCTCCCCCGGGTCTTCCACCTGTTCGGCGACGGCGACGCGGAATCCCTTGCGGATAAGCCGCGAGAGGTAGGATTCGGCGGCATGCACCGGCACCCCGCACATGGGAATGTCGGCGCCTTGATGCTTACCCCTTTTGGTCAGGGTAATATCGAGAGCCTGCGCCGCAGCCACCGCATCGTCCAAAAACAGCTCGTAAAAATCCCCCATCCGGTAGAACAAAAGACAATCGGGATGGGCCGCCTTGATCTCCAGAAACTGCGCCATCATCGGCGTCGTCTTGGCCGGCGTCTCGTTGCGGACGATTGTGGCCTCAACGTCTGAATCGTTTCTTTTTGCCTGAGTCCGGGTCATCGTCGATGAGCTCAAAAATCCATAGGGCGTGGGAATCCTTAGGCGCCGTTACCGGCGGGCCGAAAAGCGTGGCGCAAAATAACACGGCCAAAGGGGGGAAGGCTACGGGCAAGAGATTCCCGGCCTAAACCGGGTTTCGACTTGCGCCAGGGCTCACAAGCTTTCTAAATAGCTTTAAGAAAATCTTTTATTTGCCGCGTACATAATAAATACGCGCTAAAAACCGAACCCTGGAGAGCGATCTTTTGACAGACTCTGACAATACGAATTCTACCATTCGCGAAGCAGTTGCCCTTTTTTCCAGCCGCGAATCCCTTCAAGGCGCCATCGATGCGCTCATCGAAGCAGGCTTCGAGCGGAGCGATCTTTCCGTCCTCTCGTCCCACGACTCGATTGAGGCCGCTGAAGAGCCGGAAAACCGCCTCGACGATTTGCGCAATGCGCTGGGTGGCGATCTGCGTTATCTGGGGCCGCTGGCGGCTGCCGGGTTCATCATGCTGGCCGCCGGACCAATGGCGGCAGTGCTCGCCGCCGTAATCGCCGCCGGCATCGGCGGCATGGCGGCCAAGGAACTTCTCGACGAAACCACATCGGCCCCCCACGCCGAAGACTTCGCCCGCGCCCTTGAGGCCGGGGCCGTCATTATCTGGGTGCGCGCCGCCAACAAGGACGGCGAAGCCCGCGCAATCGCCATCCTCGAACAACAGGGCGGCACCAACGCCCATATGAACGAAAGGCGTCTTAACGCCTGACCCAGGCAGGCCAGAGAGGCAAAAGGGCAGAGAAGCAAAAGGAACGAAGACGATGAGCGATCACAACACCAAGGTCAGCGACGAGGAAGCGCTTTTGATGCATGCCTCGGGACGACCCGGCAAGATCGAGATTGTTCCGACCAAACCGCTGACCACCCAGCGCGACCTTTCCCTTGCCTATTCCCCCGGTGTCGCAGCGCCCTGCAACGCCATCGTCGACGATCCCAACAAGGCCTACGACTATACCGCCCGGGGCAACCTCGTCGCCGTCATCTCAAACGGCACCGCGGTTCTGGGCCTTGGCAATCTGGGCGCCCTGGCTTCAAAACCGGTGATGGAAGGCAAGGCGGTGCTGTTCAAGCGCTTTGCCGATATCGATGCCATCGACCTGGAAATCGATACTGCAGAGGAAGATGAATTCATCAATTGCGTGCGCTATCTCGGCCCCAGCTTCAGCGGCATCAACCTTGAAGACATCAAGGCCCCGGAATGCTTCATCATTGAACAGCGCCTGCGCGAGTTGATGGATATTCCCATCTTTCACGACGACCAGCACGGCACCGCCATCATCACAGCCGCCGGGTTCATCAATGCCCTGGACCTCACCGGCCGCGACATCAAAACCACGACGGTCGTCGTCAACGGAGCGGGGGCGGCGGCAATCGCCTGTATCGAACTTATCAAGGCCATGGGTCTGCCCCATGAAAACGCCATCCTCTGCGACAGCAAGGGCGTCGTCCATCTTGATCGCGACGATCTTAATCAGTGGAAATCGGCCCATGCGGCGAAAACCGATTGCCGCTCGCTTGAGCAGGCCATGAAGGGGGCGGATGTCTTTCTCGGCCTGTCGGTCAAAGACGCGGTAACCGCGGAGATGGTCAAATCAATGGCCGAAAAGCCGATCCTCTTCGCCATGGCCAACCCCGATCCGGAAATTTTACCCGAAGACGCCAAGGCGGCGCGCCCCGACGCCATCATCGCCACCGGGCGTTCCGACTATCCCAACCAGGTTAATAATGTTCTGGGCTTTCCCTATATCTTTCGCGGCGCCCTTGACGTGCGGGCCTCGACCATCAACAACGAGATGAAAATTGCCGCCGCCGACGCCCTGGCAAAACTTGCCCGCGAAGATGTCCCCGACGAAGTGGCCGCCGCCTATTCCGGCCGTCATATGCATTACGGCCCCGATTACATTATTCCCTCGCCGTTTGATCCGCGCCTGATCACGCGCATCCCCATCGCGGTAGCCGAAGCCGCCGCCACATCCGGCGTCGCGCGACGCCCGATCGCCGACAGGGAAAGCTATCACAACGAGCTGAAAGCCCGCCTCGATCCCACTGCCGCCAGCCTCAACGCTATTTTCGATGCGGTGCGCGCCAAACCCAAACGGGTCGTCTTTGTCGAAGGCGAGGAAGAAACCGCTATCCGCGCCGCCACCGCCTTCGCCAACAGCGGTTACGGCACGGCAATTCTTCTCGGCCGCGAAAAAAATGTCTGCGCAAGCATGAAGAAAATGGGGCTCAGCCTGGGCCAGAATATAGAGATCACAAACGCCAAGCTCCATGGCGATACCAAGGAATATGTCGACTTCCTTTATAATCGTCTGCAACGCAAGGGAGCGCTTAAACGCGACTGTCAGCGCATGGTCCACCAGGACCGCAATGTTTTCGCCGCCTGCATGGTCGCCCACGGCATCGGCGACGCCCTGGTGACCGGACTGACCCGTAATTTTTCCTCTTCCTTTGAAGAGATCACCCGGGTCATCGACCCCCGGCCCGGTGAGCTGGTCTTTGGCATTTCCTTCCTGATCAGCCGGGGACGTACCGTTTTTCTCGCCGATACCGCCATCCACGAAGCGCCGACACCCGATCAGCTCGCCGACATCGCCACCCAGGCCGCAGGGACCGCCCTTAAATTTGGGCGCAACCCGAGAGTAGCGCTGTTGTCCTATTCCAACTTCGGCAATCCGCCCAGCGAATGGAACGCCCGGGTGCGCGGCGCCGTGGCGGCCCTGGACGAGCGCAAGGTCGATTTTGAATATGACGGCGAAATGGCGGTTAATGTCGCGCTGGACGGCGAGCTGATGGCTCAGGCCTATCCTTTTTGCCGTCTCTCCGGCCCCGCTAATGTGTTGATCACGCCGGGGCTGCATTCGTCCAACATTTCGACCAACCTGCTCCATATGCTCGGTGGCGGCACCGTCATCGGCCCCCATCTGATCGGACTTGCAAAGCCTGTCCAGATTGTGCCCATGGGTGCCGGCGTTTCCGATATCGTCACCCTGGCGGCGCTTGCCGCCTATGACGCCGGCCATTAATCAGGCATACTTTAAACAATGCCCCGTCCCCGCGTTCCAATTTCGCTGCTCTCTCTCGTCATCGCCATCGTGATGGCGCCGGTGTTGCTCTGTCTTCTTGTTTTTGTCGCAATAGGCTGGCTTCCCGCTCCCATGGCCTGGCTTTCCGGCGGCGCTCTGGTGCTTGTCATCGGCATTATTCTGCGGCCTCATCTGTCCGACCTTTTGGCCCTGCGCGAATACGGGTCGGACGTCGCCCGCCACGTCGAACGCGACCCGCCGGTTCTCACCTTTCCCTTTCTCACCGTCGAACTGGAAGCCGCGATCTCTCGGCTCAGCCGCATGTGGCGCAAGGATCACAAGGCGCTGTCGGATTCACTTTCGACCCTCGATACGGTGCTCGACCGGCTGCCCGACCCCTTGTTCATGCTTAACCGGGAGCGCAGCGTCGTGCGCTCGAACATCGCGGCGCATAATGTCCTTACCGGCGCCCATGAAGGCCGAAACCTCGCCGCCGTGTTGCGCAACCCGGAAGTGCTGGAAGCAACCGACAAGGTGCTGGCCGGTGGTGAGGGACGACAGGTTGAGTTTTCCCTGCCGGTCCCTGTTGAGCGTTCTTTTCTCGCCTGGATTGAGCTTTTGCCCGAGCCGGCCAGTGACGGCACCGTGGCCATCCTGCGCCTTTATGACCAGACGGAAGAAAAAAAGACCAAGCAGCTCCACGCCGATTTCCTCGCCAATGCGAGCCACGAATTGAAAACCCCCCTGGCGACGCTCATAGGCAATATCGAGACCCTGCTCGGCCCGGCTCGCGATGATGAAGAGGCGCGGGAAAAATTTCTCGCCACCATGCAGGGCCAGTCGATACGGATGAAAAACCTGGTTGACGATTTGCTTTCACTTTCGCGCATCGAACGCCAGGAACACACGCCACCGAGCAGCCCGGTTTCCCTGGCCGCCATTCTGGAAAATGTCATTACTCTGCTCACGCCTTTGGCCGAAAAGAAAAGCCAGGCCATCGGCCTTGAGATTTCGAATAAAAAAGACCCCGCCCTAACCGTCCTTGGCGACGGCGGTCAGCTCGAACAGGTGTTTATCAATTTAATCGATAACGGGATAAAATACGGACGTCCTTCGAGTGAAATTCTGGTGACCGCAAAAAACAAAAAGCGGGCCGGGCAACATTTTATAACCGTCACCATAGCCGATCAGGGCGAGGGCATCCCGCGCGAACATTTAACCCGGCTGACTGAACGCTTTTACCGCGCTGACTCAGCGCGCTCGCGGGAGCTCGGCGGCACCGGGCTTGGGCTTGCCATCGTCAAGCATATCGTCAGCCGCCACCAGGGCGACCTCAACATTTCCAGCACCCCCGGCAAGGGCAGCGCCTTTACCGTTTTTCTGCCAATCCCCGCATCGACCGAGGACGGGCAGGGTCGGTGACCCTTTTCTCGATTTTTCCCCGGCGCTTCTTTTGGCTTTTGCTTGTTGCCCTATTTCTGTTCCCCGGAGCGGGGAAGGGGGACGGGCAATTCATCACCCTGGCGTCGACCACCTCAACCCAGAACTCTGGCCTGTTTGAGGCCCTGCTCCCGGCCTTTACCGCTGATACCGGGATCGAGGTCCGGGTCGTTGCGGTGGGCACCGGCCAGGCCCTGCGTCTGGCGCGAAACGGTGACGCTGATATTCTTCTGGTTCACGACAAGGCGTCAGAAGAGGCTTTCGTCGCCCAAGGCTTCGGCATTGATCGAAAGCGCGTTATGCATAACGACTTCGTTCTTATCGGCCCGGCCAGCGACCCGGCGAAGATTTCCCAAGCCCTATCGGCGTCCGATGCCCTGGCCCGGATCGCCGACGCCCAAGCGGTTTTTATCTCGCGGGGCGATGACAGCGGCACCCACAAGGCCGAGCGCCGGCTGTGGATTGCAGCGGGGACCGATCCGGCCGCCCATTCGGGGGACTGGTACCGTGAATCCGGTTCCGGCATGGGGCAGACCCTTAATATCGCTTCTGGTATGAACGGCTATACCCTGGGCGACCGGGGCACCTGGCTCAATTTCAAAAACCCCGGCGATTTAAAAATCCTCTTCCAGAATGATCCGGCCATGTTCAATCCTTATGGCGTCACTCTGGTCAACCCGGCGCGCTTTCCCCATGTCAAAGCGCAGGCTGCGCGCATCTTTGCCGACTGGCTGACCGGGCCGGAAGGCCAGGCCGCAATTGCCGCCTACCGGACCGGCGGCGCCCAGGCCTTTTTCCCCAACGCCGGGGAATAAACCTCCCCTTTTCGATTTTTCATAAACTGCGGCCTGCCAGCCACAGACTGTGAACCTGTCATAAAAACTTCATATAACCGTGTCGGTTCTGTCACCGGGCGTCCGTTATTTTTCCCCCAAGAACGATTGAATGATTTTGCGGGCTTAAAAGCTGCAAGAAAAAAGACCCTTGGGGAGAAATATAAAATGAAAACCCGGCATCTATCCGCCATCGCCCTGGCTGTCTGCGTATTCGTGCCGACGATCGGTGCCGCCGCCCAGGCATCGGGCGATACGAGTTGTAAAGCCATGTCCAAGGGATCCCTCAGCATTACCTGCGACGGTTTTTCGGCGAAAATGATCGGCCGCATCATGGTCGATGCCGCCTTTTTCGACGAAGACAAATCCGACATGGGCGACGGCGCCGAATTCCGCCGCGCCCGTCTGGGCCTTACCGGCAGGCTGTTTACGGACTGGCAGTACAAGGCCGAATGGGATTTTGCCGGCAATGCTGTTTCGGCCAAGGATGTCTGGCTGGCCTATAACGGCTTTAAATCCTCTCACAACACCCGGATCACAATCGGCCACCAGAAAGTGCCGATGATGCTGGAAAACATGACCAGTTCGCGGCACATCACCTTTATGGAGCGCTCGACCGCCCAGGACGCCTTCGTCGGTGATCTCGGCGACCGGCAGATCGGCATTACTGCGACCGCCGGCGGTCATCATTGGAGCCTTGCCGGCGGCGTCTTCGGCGCCGACATGAACGACGATGCGCTCAATGAGGGTGATGAGGACTGGCTGATCGGCGCTCGCGGCACCTTTGCCCCCGTTAACGAAAAAGGCCGGGTGATCCATCTCGGCGTCTGGGGCAATTATATGGATAACCGGGACAATGGCGATATTGCCCTCAACCCGCGGCCTGAATCCCACATCGCGCCTTCCTTCGTCGATACCGGCACCATCACCAACACCGACAGCATCACCCGCTGGGGGGGCGAGCTGGCCGGTGTTTACGGCCCCGCCTCGCTTCAGGGTGAATATGTCGCTCTCCATGTCGATCGCCATGTTGGCCCGGGCTTCGGGGATGCCGATTTCAACGGCTGGTACGTGGAGGCGAGCTATTTCCTCACCGGTGAAACCCGGACATATAAGGGCGGCTCGGGCAAGTTCGACCGGGTCAAGCCTTTAAAGAACCTTTCCGACGGCGGGCCGGGCACCTGGCAGGTGGCGGCACGCTATAGCGAAATTGATCTCAACGACGCCTCGGCCTCGATCGCCGGCGGCCAAGAAGAAAACATCACCATCGGCCTGAACTGGCTTCCCAATCCTTACGTCAGGTTCATGGCCAATTACATCCTCGTTGATAACGACGACAACGCCACCGGCAATGGGGACAACCTGAAATCCGGCGAGACAAGTGCCGGCAGTGACGACCCGCAGATCTTCCAGGTCCGCGCCCAAATCGACTTTTAGAGCTCACGCCCAAAAAGCCTCGTCTCAGGACGGGTTTTTTATATGCAAAACAAAGACTTAGAATAAACCCACCACTGCAACAAAACTGTCACAAAACTGTCGTAATATCACCGCTCAGGGCCGATAGGTTGGGGCCGATAGCTTGAGTGCGGGCGGCGGGTGAAGGTTTTCGCCGCCACCCCTTACTTTCCTTAAAGGATTGGAAATGATGAAAAAGACCCTCGCTCTGGCCGCCGCTCTAGCCGCCCTTTGGACACAGAATGCGCAAGCCCGCGACCAGATTCACATCGTCGGCTCATCCACCGTCTTTCCCTTTTCCACCGCCGTGGCGGAAGAGTTCGGCTACACCTACGACTTCAGGACGCCGGTTGTCGAAAGCACCGGCTCGGGCGGCGGGTTGAAACTTTTCTGCGCCGGCATCGGTATCCAGCATCCCGACATCACCAACTCTTCGCGGCGCATCAAGGCATCGGAAGTTAAAAAATGCGCCGAGAACGGAGTGACCGAGATTACCGAAATCAAGATCGGGTTTGACGGCATCGTCATCGCCAATTCCACCAAGGCGAAAATGGTCAACTTTACCCTCGCCCAGATTTTTTTAGGCCTCGCCAAGGAGGTGCCGGCCAATTCCGACGGCTCGAAGCTCCAGCCCAATCCCTATAAGCTGTGGAGCGATATCGACCCTTCCCTGCCCGAAACCAAGATCGAAGTGCTGGGCCCGCCGCCGACCTCGGGCACCAGAGACGCCTTTGCCGAGCTCGCCCTTGAGGGGGGCTGCAAGACCTTTGCCGGAATTGCGGCGATGAAGAAAACCGACAAACAGAGCTATAAGTCGATTTGCCATTCGATCCGCGAGGACGGGGCCTATGTGGAAGCCGGTGAGAACGACAATCTCATCGTCCAGAAGCTGGACGCCAACAAGGATGCCTTCGGCGTCTTCGGCTATAGCTTCCTCGAGCAGAACCAGGACAAGGTTCAGGGTAATGCCGTAGATGGAATCGAGCCGGATTTCGAGGACATCGCCGATGGCCAATACCCGGTCGCCCGCTCACTTTATTTCTATGTCAAAAACACCCACATCGGCGTCATTCCCGGTATTGAGGAATATGTCATGGAGTTCACCAGCGAGAAGGCCGTCGGCGACGAGGGTTATCTGACCGATAAGGGCCTCATCCCCCTGCCGGAAGATGAGGGTCAACAGCAACGCGATAACGCCAAAAGCCATGCACCCCTGGACATGTAAGCAAATAAAGCCGAGGAGGTGGCGCCACACCCAAGCTGCCATCCCCTTTATTTATTTTTAACCTGAAAAGAATTTATGACCTCATTCATCCTCGCCTTTACCCTTTTGCTGCTTACCGGCTTTGGCTATTTCCTCGGCCGCGGACGGGCCCTGGCGCGTGTCGATGGGCGGGCGCGGGATCTCCATTCCCTGCCCGGCTATTACGGTTATTATCTGTCCCTTTGGTGCGCCATTCCCGGTGTCGCCATTTTTGCCTTCTGGGTCATGTTCGGCCCCGGCGTGATCGAATACATCGTGCTTTCCAGCGTCCCGGAAAATGTTCTCAACGCCGCCAAGGGTTCTCCGAGCTTCCTTTACGCCACCATTGAGCGGATCGCCGACGGCCAGCCCTTTGCCGCCAAATACGACCCGGCCCTTGACGGTGCGGCCGAACATTTGAAATCCCTGCGCCAGACCAGCCTTGCCGGCATGATCTCTGCCGTGCTCGCCGCTTCCCTTGGCGGGCTGACCTGGAGCTGGACGCGAATCCGGCCCGGGATGCGGGCGCGAAACCGGGTCGAGCGCATATTCCGCCTGTTCCTGATGGGCAGTTCGACAATTGCCGTGCTCGCCACGGTGGGAATCATTCTTTCCCTTCTGTTCGAATCCCTGCGTTTCTTCCACCAGATACCGATCATCGATTTTCTCTTCGGCCTCAACTGGTCGCCGCAAACCGCGATTCGCGACGATCAGGTCGGCAGCACCGGCGGCTTCGGCGCGGTGCCGCTTTTTACCGGCACGATTCTGATCACCTTCATCGCCATGTTGGTGGCAACGCCCATCGGCCTGATGTCGGCGATCTATATGGCCGATTACGCAAGCCCTTCTCTGCGTTCCGTGGTCAAACCGGTGCTGGAAATCCTGGCCGGTATTCCGACCGTCGTTTACGGCTTTTTTGCCGCCCTCACCGTGGGGCCGTTCCTGCGTGAAATCGGCACCTCCATCGGTCTTGATGTGGCGTCTGAAAGTGCCCTTGCGGCAGGCGGCGTCATGGGCATCATGATTATTCCATTTATCTCGTCGCTCTCCGACGACATCATTGTCGCCGTGCCGCGCTCGCTTCGCGACGGATCCTATGCGCTCGGCGCGACCAAGGCGGAAACCGTCATCAAGGTTGTCCTGCCCGCCGCCCTTCCCGGCGTCATCAGCGCCTGTCTGCTCGGCGTGTCGCGGGCCATCGGCGAAACCATGATCGTGGTGATGGCCGCGGGCCTTGCCGCGAATTTGACCGCCAACCCGCTTGAATCGGTTACCACGGTGACGGTTCAGATTGTCACCCTGCTGGTTGGTGATCAGGAATTCGACAGCCCGAAGACTCTCTCGGCTTTTGCCCTGGGGCTTGTGCTTTTTACCGCAACCCTCATTCTCAATTTCATCGCACTCAGGGTGGTTCAGAAATACAGGGAACAATATGACTGACGCCGGCAAGAGCAAATCGATAAGCCATTCCGACCGCATTGCCGCGTCCCTAAAGCGCCGCCATGCCGCCGAAGCGCGTTTTCGTCTTTACGGCATTTCGGCGATTGCCATTGCCCTGATCTTTCTCGTCGTCATGCTCGGCAGCATCTTTATCCGGGGCTGGAACGGATTTTTCGAGACCCAGATCGCATTGACCGTCGATTTCTCGCGCCAGATCATCGACCCGAAAGACACAAACGATCCGGCGGTCTTTGCCCGCGCCGATTATCGCAAGATTGTCCGTGAGGCGCTTAAATCCCGTTTTCCCGATGTGACGAAACGCAAAGACGTCAAGGCGCTCACCGCGTTGATCAGCAAATCGGCTGGTTACGAGCTTTCCCACATGGTCCGCGACGACCCGGCCCTGATCGGAACGGCGAAAAAAGTCTGGCTGCCCTCCTCTGACGAGGTCGATAATTTCATGAAGGGAAGCGTGTCCCGCGACCTTCCTGAAAGCGCGCGGCGCATCAAGGATAAACATATCGGCTGGATCGAGGCCCTGGAGGCTGAGGGTGAATTAAAGAGCGCCCTCAATTTACGCTTCTTCACCCATGGCGATTCACGCGAGCCCGAAAACGCCGGTATCTGGGGGGCCATTGTCGGATCTACCCTGACGCTTTTCGTCACCCTTATTCTTTCCTTCCCGCTTGGCGTCATGGCGGCGATTTATCTCGAAGAGCTTTCGTCTAAAACCCGCTGGACCGATTTCATCGAGGTCAACATCAACAATATGGCCGCGGTGCCGAGCATCATTTACGGCCTTTTGGGGCTCGCCGTCTTTCTCAATTTCATGCATCTGCCCCGCTCGGCGCCGCTTGTCGGCGGCATGGTTCTGGCCCTGATGACCCTGCCGACCATCATTATCGCCACCCGCGCCTCTCTAAAGGCCGTTCCCCCTTCGATCCGCGAAGCGGCGCGCGGCCTTGGCGCCTCGCCGATCCAGGTGGTGCTGCATCACGTTCTGCCTCTTGCCATGCCGGGGATATTGACCGGCACCATTATCGGCATGGCCCGGGCGCTCGGCGAATCCGCGCCCTTGCTGATGATCGGCATGGTCGCCTTTATCGTTGATATTCCCCACAGTTTTACCGACCCGGCGACCGTCCTGCCGGTACAGGTCTATCTCTGGGCGGACAGCCCCGAACGGGCCTTTGTTGAAAAAACAGCCGCCGCAACCATCGTTCTTGTTGCCTTTCTGGTTGTTATGAACGCTTTGGCTGTATACTTGCGCAAACGCTTTGAGCATCGCTGGTAGGCGGCATGAATAAATGGAGAGCCCTTTGAAAACGGCGCTGAAAACCGAACAGACCCCCGCAACGGACCAAACGCCCCCATCACCGGGCCCGGTTCAGGCTGTGGAAACGGCAGCCGGTGAAAGCGCGCCTGCGAGTGCCCTTGACGGGGCGAAGATGAACATCGAAAAGGTGAACGTCTTTTACGGTGATAATCAGGCGCTCACCGACATTGATCTGCAAATTCGCGCCAATGAAGTGACGTCCCTTATCGGCCCCTCGGGCTGTGGCAAGTCCACCTTCCTGCGCTGTCTTAACCGCATGAACGACACCATCGAAGAATGCCGGGTCGACGGACTGGTGACCCTGGACGACATGGACGTCTACGGCCCGGATGTGGATGTCGTCCATTTGCGCGCCCGCATCGGCATGGTGTTTCAAAAGCCCAACCCCTTTCCGAAATCCATTTATGAGAATGTCGCCTATGGCCCGCGCATCCATGGCCTGGTTTCATCGCGTGCCGATCTCGACGATATCGTCATGACGTCACTGACTAGGGCGGGGCTCTTAAAGGAAGTACGCGACCGCCTCCATGAGCCCGGCACCAGTCTTTCCGGCGGCCAGCAGCAACGCCTGTGTATCGCCCGCGCCATTGCCGTCAATCCGGAAGTTATTTTAATGGACGAACCCTGCTCGGCGCTGGACCCCATCGCGACGGCGCGGATAGAAGAATTGATCGACGAACTGCGCGAGAATTTCACCATCGTCATCGTTACCCATTCGATGCAGCAGGCGGCACGGGTTTCCCAGCGCACGGCCTTTTTCCATCTCGGCGAACTTGTGGAATTCGGCGATACCGAACAGGTTTTCACCAGCCCCCGCGACGAGCGGACCCAGGGCTATATTACCGGCCGCTTCGGCTAGGCCGAAAGGATCGTATCCATGGACACCAAACAGCACATCGTTACCTCCTATGACGAAGAGCTAGAACACCTCAATAAAACCATCATGCAGATGGGCGGTCTGGCGGAGACCCAGCTTGATCAGGCGATCGCGTCGGTGGTCAACCGCGATATCGCCAGCGCCGAGGAAGTGGTCGCCAATGACTACAAGGTGGATGAGCTTGAGCACGAGGTCGCCGCCTTTACCGTCCGCATGCTGGCGCTTCGCCAGCCGATGGCGGTCGATTTGCGCAATATCGTCTCGGCCCTGAAAGTTTCCAGCGACATTGAACGCATCGCCGATTACGCCAGCAATGTCGCCAAGCGCTCGGTTGCCCTGGCCCAGGTGCCAGAGCTGACCGCCGCCAAGGTCGTGCCCAGAATCGGCCGCCAGGTACAGAAAATGTTTAAGGATGTTCTCGACGCCTATGCCGCCCGCGACAACGACAAGGCGATGCAGGTCTGGGAATCGGATAAAGAAACCGACGAGATGTACACCAGCATCTTCCGCGAACTTCTCACCTATATGATGGAAGACCCGCGCAGTATTACGGTGTGCACCCACCTTCTGTTCATGGCCAAGAACCTTGAGCGCATCGGCGACCATGCGACCAATATTGCCGAAGGCGTCTATTTCCTCACCCATGGCGATTCCATTCACAAGGCCCGCCCCAAAGCGAGCGTCAACTATTACGATGTGATGAAACAGGCTGAAGAAAATGCCGACATCGCCACGCCGCCGGCCAAAGGTAAAAAGAAAAAATAAGGGCTTGAGAGCGCGCAGATGAAACCACGCATTCTGATCGTCGAAGATGAAGAAGCGCTGCGCCCAATGCTACGCTACAATTTCGAGGAAGAGGGATTCGACGTTAGCGAGGCCGCCGACGGCGAAGAAGCCAGGACCCTGATTGCCGAGGAAAAGCCTGATCTCGTTGTTCTCGACTGGATGCTGCCTAAACTCTCCGGGATCGAGCTATGCCGCCAGTTACGCCGCGATCCCGATACTAAAAACCTTCCCATCATCATGCTCACCGCGCGCAGCGAAGAATCCGACCGTCTCCGCGGGCTTAACACCGGGGCCGACGATTTTATCACAAAGCCGTTTTCACCGGCCGAACTGGTGGCCCGTGTTCATGCGGTGCTGCGCCGGGCCAGACCGGCCCTGGAGGAAGAGCAAATCGCCTGCTGTGACATCGTCATGAATCTGGTCAGCCACCGGGTGACGAGGGGCGGCCGGATTATTCATCTCGGCCCCACGGAGTTTCGTCTGCTGCGTCATTTTCTGGAACATCCCGGTCGGGTTTATTCCCGCGAACAGCTTCTCGACTCGGTTTGGGGACATGACGTTTACGTGGAGTTGCGTACCGTCGATACCCACATCCGCCGTCTGCGCAAGGCATTGAACGAAGGCGGCGAGGCCGATGTCATCCGCACCGTCCGGGCGGCCGGATATGCTCTTGAACTCGAAACCAAACCGGCGAGTTGCTAAAGACTTTTCAGCCCGTCTGTTCGGACTACTTGCGGCCAAGGGCCTTTTCTGGAGAACAATAGGTTTTACCCAGCGCCTCGGCGACGGCCCCATGGGTTATTTTCCCGCCACAGACATTGAGCCCGGCGCGCAGATGGGGATCATTTCTCAATGCCACCTCGCATCCTTTTTCGGCCAGCGCCATTACGAAGGGCAGGGTTGCGTTATTAAGCGCGAAGGCCGAAGTGCGGGCGACAGCACCGGGCATATTGGTAACGCAGTAATGAACCACGCCTTCTTCGATATAGGTGGGGTCGGCGTGGGTGGTTGCTCTACTGGTTTCACAACACCCCCCCTGATCGATGGCCACATCGACGATCACCGAGCCCGGCCGCATGGCCTTGACCATCTCCCGGGTTACGAGTTTGGGCGCCGCCGCACCGGGCACCAATACGCCGCCGATGACAACGTCGGCTTTTTCCACCTGGGCCTCAATGGCGTCGACGGTTGAAAAGACCGTGCGCATGGCCGGACCAAAGCGCAAATCGATATCGTAAAGACAGTCCGGCGATTTATCGATGACGGTGACATTTGCCTCCATGCCCATGGCGACGCGGGCAGCGTTGGAGCCGACCATGCCGCCGCCGATCACCACCACTCTGGCCGGGGCGACGCCGGGAACCCCCCCCATAAGCAAACCGACGCCGCCTTGTTCCTTTTCAAGGCAATGGGCGGCGACCTGGGCCGCCATCCGCCCGGCGACTTCGCTCATCGGCGCCAGCAGGGGCAAATGGCCCCTGGGATCGGTCACCGTTTCATAGCCGATTGCGGTAGCCCCGCTCTCCATAATCGCCGCCGCCTGGGGGGCGTCGGCGGCAAGATGCAGATAGGTGAAAAGAGTAAGCTCTGGGCGCAGAAAGCCATATTCCGACGCCTGGGGTTCCTTGACCTTGACCACAAGATCGGCGACCTCCCAGGCCGCCCCGGCCGTCTCGACAATGGTGGCCCCGGCACTCTCATAATCCCGGTTTTCACAGCCGATACCGGCACCCGCGCCAGTTTCTATCGTCACCTCATGGCCGTGATGGACCAGTTCGCGGACACTGGAAGGCACCAGCCCGACCCGGTATTCGTGGGTTTTAATCTCCTTGGGAACGCCGATCCGCATGAACGCCTCCTTGGCAGATGCTTTAAGCATGCGCAGGCTGGCGGCTCCCGTCAACCGATGGCTTTTGGCCCCTGTCCGACCGTGCTAGAAAATAGCCCATGGAAACAAAGAGCCCGCCCCCCCAATCCATCCTCGTCTATGTCGGCCTTGATCTTGTCGGCGACGGGTTGATGAAGCTGCCCTTTCTGCGCGCCCTGCGCCGGGCTTATCCGGACGCCTCGATCACCTGGCTGGCGGGCAAGGGTAAAACGGTTTACGGCGCCAAACTGGCCGGCCTGGTCACCGGCCTTCTCGACGAGGTGGTCGATGAGGCGGATATCGGCAACCATTGGCGCGAGCTTTTCTCAACGCCCCTGAAGGGCCGCCATTTTGATCTCATCATCGATACCCAGCGCCGGGTACTGACCACCCTGATTTTGCGCCGCATTACCCATAAAGTCTTTGTCTCGGGTGCGGCGAATTATTTTTTTTCCGATGTCAAACCACTGGTTAAACGGAGCAAAAAACCCGCCGCCATGATCCGCCAGATGCTCGATCTTGTAGAAGCCGCCGCCCAGGCCCCGGCCGACCCGGGCGGCGTCCTTGATCTGGGCGCCGATGTCCGCGCGGCGGCGCGGGCGCAATTGCCGGACAGGCCGGGGGCGGACTATATCGCGCTGGCCCCGGGAGCCGGCGGCGAACATAAGCGCTGGCCCCTGGAAAATTTCATTACGCTGGCCAAATTGATGGCCGAAAAAGGCCACATACCGGTCTTTTTCCTTGGCCCCGATGAGGCCGACTGGCGTGCTGACCTGAGCGCCCGCGTGCCACAAGCGCTTTTTCCCCTGCAAACGGACCAGACATATGGCGTGCACGCCCCCGCCTTCACCATCGCCCTTGGCGAACGCTGCGGCGCCGGACTGGCGGCCGATTGCGGCGGCGGCCATATGCTCAGCGCCGCCGATATTCCGCTGATTTCGCTTTTTGGCCCAACGCCGGCGGAAAAATTCGCCCCCTGCACGACCCGCCTTACGATCCTCAAAGCCCAGGATTTTGGCGGCGAGGCGATGGCGGCAATCCCCGTTGAGGCGGTCGAACAGGCCCTTGAGGCGGCGCTGTCAAAAGCCTGATCCGGCTTCGCGCCACCCCCGCAGATCGACGCCTAACCGCTTGATTTTTTTGGTTTTTCCAGAATTCCCCGGCCCATCATCCAAAGCAGGACAAGAAGCCCTGGAAGGGCGGCAATGGTGGAGATTACAAAAAACGTTACCCAATCGAAATGGTCCGCCAGCCAACCGCCCGGCGCCGACAGCACGGTGCGTCCAAAAGCCATGAACGATGACAGGAGCGCGTATTGGGTGGCCGTATAAGCGACATGGCAAAGACTGGACAGGAAGGCGACAAAAGCCGCCGCCCCCATGCCGCCCGACAGGTTTTCAATGGCGATGGTGACGACCAAAAAGCTCACATCGTGACCAATGACCGCCTGAACCGCGAACATCAAATTTGAGGCCCCTTGCAGCACGCCGCAGATCAAAAGTGCGGGAAGCAAGCCAAAGCGGGCGACGGTCAGCCCCCCCGCCATTACACCGGTCAGGGTGGCGATGGTGCCGAACAGCTTGCTGACACTGGCGATTTCTCCAGCCGAAAAGCCCATTTCCACATAAAAAGGATTGGCCATCACGCCGCCGATGGCGTCGGAAAGTTTATACAGCAGGATAAAAACCAGAATCATCACCCAGGCGCGCCGCGCCATGAAATCGGCGAAGGGCTCAACCACCGCCTTTTCGAGCCAGGCCATAATACGGGTTGGCGTATCGGCTCCGGCCTCGGGTTCCGCCACTCCGTCCTCGGGGGCCCGGGGCCCCAAAAGCACCGCCAGCATTCCCGGCAGGATGAGCGCCGCCATCACCTGAAAAACTGCCGGCCAGTCGAGAAATACCGAAAGATAAAGCGCCCCCGCACCGGCCATCAGCATGCCAGCGCGATAGCCGAGCTGAACCGCCGCCGCCCCCGCGCCCTGCTCGTCCTGATCGAGAATTTCGATTCGGTAGGCATCGATAACGATGTCCTGGCTGGCCGAACAGAAAGCGAGAATAAAGGCGCAAAGGGCGGTTAATCCGGGGTCTTGCGCCGGGTCACTCATGCCCAGCAGAACGATCGCCGCCATCAGCAAGGCCTGAGTCGCCACCACCCAGCTTCGCCGCCGCCCGAGCAGCTGCGATAACAGGGGGATCGGCACCCGGTCGATCACCGGCGCCCAGACAAATTTCAAGGTATATGGCAGACCGACCAGAGCAAACAGCCCGATCGTCGTTTTATCGACGCCAATGGTCGCCAGCCAGTAGGAAAGGGTGGACAGGGTAAGCAGCAGCGGCAGGCCGCTGGAAAAACCGAGAAAAAGGATGATCAGGATGCGGCGGTCCGCGTAAAGGGCAAACGCATTGCGCCAGCTCTTTCGCGGTTCAGCCCGTGTCGCCGCCCCGTTGCCTGTTTCGACCATTTGCCCCCCGAGTTTTTTTAATGCGCAGTCTTGTCCTTAACTGCGCCCCGGCAGTTTAACTCGCTTCTTTGAGGCGCTGGTCTTTTTTCCGATCATTGGGGTCGAGCAGGCGCTTACGCAGGCGGATATTCTTTGGCGTCACCTCAACCAGTTCGTCGTCGTTGATATAGGTGAGCGCCTCTTCCAGGCTCATCTTTCGCGGCGTCGTCAGCTTTACCGCCTCATCGGTGCCCGAGGCGCGGATGTTGGTGAGCTGTTTCCCCTTCAGCGGATTGACGTCGAGATCGTTGCCGCGTGAATGTTCGCCCAGAATCATTCCCTTATAGACCTTTGTCCCGGCGTCGATGAAAAGAAAGCCGCGATCTTCCAGGTTCCACAAGGCATAGGCAATCGCCTCGCCGTCGGACAGCGAGACCAGGACGCCGTTGCGGCGGCCTTCCACCGGGCCGCGGTGGGGACCGTAACTGTGAAAGATGCGATGCATGATGCCGGTGCCTCTTGTATCGGTGAGGAACTCTCCGTGATAACCGATCAACCCGCGCGCCGGGGCAAGAAAGGTGATCCGCGTCTTGCCGGAACCAGACGGCCGCATATCGGTCATCTCGCCCTTGCGCAGAGCCATCTTTTCGACGACGGTGCCAGAGAACTCATCATCGACATCGATCTGCACTTCTTCGATCGGCTCCAGGCGGGCGCCCTTTTCATCGGTTTTCATAATCACCCGGGGACGGCTGATGGAAAGCTCGAACCCTTCCCGGCGCAGAGTTTCGATCAAGACGCCGAGCTGAAGCTCACCCCGGCCGCTGACCACAAAGCCGAGCCCGTCACTGGTCTCGGCAACCCGCAGGGCGACATTGCCCTCGGCTTCGCTATACAGGCGGTCGCGGATAACCCGGCTCGTCACCTTGCTGCCCTCGCGTCCGGCCAGCGGCGAATTATTGGGTGAAAACAGCATCGAGAGCGTCGGCGGATCGACGGGATCGGCCTGAATCGGGGTTTCAACCGCCGGGTCGCACAGGGTATCGGCGACACTCGCCTTGGCCATCCCGGCCAGGGCCACGATGTCGCCGGCCTCGGCTTCATCGACGGGAACCCTTTCCAGCCCACGGAAAGCAAGTAGCTTGGAAACCCGGCCCTGCTCAACCAGCTTGCCCTCGCGGTCGAGCGCCTTGATGGTCATATTGGCGCCCACGGTTCCGCTCTCGATCCGCCCGGTGAGGATCCGCCCGAGATAGGGATCGGACTCAAGGGTGGTGGCGAGCATCGAAAAAGGGGCGTCCTTTTCCACCGGCGGCGGCGGCACGTGGCCGACGACACATTCAAACAACGGCGAAAGGTCGGACCGCTCGCCCTCCATATCCGTCGATGCCCAGCCATCGCGGCCCGATGCAAACAAGGTCGGGAAATCGAGCTGTTTGTCGCTGGCCCCCAGCGCCACGAAAAGATCGAATACTTCGTCATGAACTTCGTGGGGCCGGGCGTCGGCACGGTCCACCTTGTTGACGACGACGATCGGCTCCAGCCCCAGGGCAAGCGCCTTGGTGAGCACGAACTTGGTTTGCGGCAGGGCGCCTTCGGCGGCATCGACCAGCAGCACGACGCCATCGACCATGCGCAGGATGCGCTCTACCTCGCCGCCGAAATCGGCGTGGCCGGGAGTATCGACGATATTGATCCGCGCGTCCTTCCATTCCACCGATGTGCACTTGGCAAGAATAGTAATGCCACGCTCGCGCTCGAGATCGTTGCTGTCCATTGCCCGTTCTTCGACAACCTGGTTGTCGCGGAAGGCGCCGCTCTGCTTGAGCAGGTTATCGACCAGCGTCGTTTTGCCGTGATCGACATGAGCAATAATCGCGATATTTCTTAAATCCATAATTCTCTAAATCCTTAGTCGAGTTCTGACGCGATCATATCGGCCAGCGTTGTCTCGGGCCGGGCGCCGAAATGGCTGACGATCTCACCGGCGCAAATGCTGCCGATGCGTCCACAGGCATGGAGGCCGAGCCCCCTGGTCAGGCCAAAAAGGAAGCCGGCGGCATAAAGATCACCGGCACCGGTGGTATCCACTACATCCAACACCGGTACGGCGCTGATTACATAAGTATCGTTGCCGGAAATAACAACCGAACCATGTTCGCTGCGGGTGAGGGCAAGAACATCGCACAGATCGCGGGAAACTTGCAGCGCATCATCGAAGTCGTTGGCCTCGATAAGCGAGGTGATTTCCACCTCGTTGGCGAAAAGAATATCGACTTCGGCGCGGATAAAATCGAAAAAATCAGCGCGGTAAGTATCGACGAGAAAAGCATCCGACAGGGTAAAGGCAACCTTGCGGCCTGCGGCATGGGCAATTTCCGCTGCTTTGCGGACCGCCATGCGACCGCTATCAGAGGCCCAGAGATAACCCTCCAGATAGGTTATCTGGGCATCCTTGATCGCCTCCTCGTCGAGATCGGCCGGACCCAGCGCGACGCTGGCACCGAGGAAAGTCTGCATGGTGCGCTGGGCGTCGGGGGTGACAAAAATCAGACAGCGCGCCGTCGACGCGCCATCGGTTGCCCGCGGCGTCGTATAGCGCACCCCGATCGAGGAGATGTCCTGACGAAAAACTTCGCCCAGCTGATCGTCTTTGACTTTGCCGATAAAACCGCCCTTGCCGCCGAGCGAAGCAATCCCGGCCATGGTGTTGGCCGCCGAGCCGCCGGAAACCTCTACCGCCGATCCCATGCCGATATAAAGTTTTTCCGAAATCGCCTCATCGACCAGGGTCATCGCGCCCTTGGCGAGATCATGGCGGACGAGGAAAGAATCCTCGGTCTGGGTGAGCACATCAACTACGGCGTTGCCGATGCCCACGACCTCCAATGTCGTTTTGCTCATTCGTTACGGTCCTTCCGTATCCAGGCCCCACTTAATATCGGGTCAATGGCCGGGGGGTTTTTTTGGCTCTCTCTATGTTGCGGCGCAGTATAGCGGCGAAAAACCTAAGGACAAGCTCCCTTGCGCCAGCTTGCCCCCTAGCGCTGTCGGGGAAAGGCCCCTTGAACCCTCGGCCCAAGCGGGTTATGGACAAACAATCGGGCCTTGGCCCTTCACAATTGAAATGGTCCGCCCATGCTCGCCGCCCTTCTTAAATCCCTGGCCCAACTCAATGATCCGGTCATACGCAAGATATTAGGCAAGACCATCGCCCTGGCAGTGGTGCTTTTTGTGGTGCTTTTCATTGCCATCGGCTTCCTCCTCGGCGAAACCCAGTTTTTTGCCATTGGCTGGCTTGAAACGGCGACCCAGATCCTCGGTGGATTGGCGACTTTGGCCATTTCCTGGCTGCTTTTCCCCGCCATCGCCGTCCTTATTCTCGGTTTCTACCTCGAAGACGTGGCCGCGGCGGTCGAGGCCCGCCATTACCCCGGACTCGGGCCTCCCCGCGTCCAGCCCCTGCGGGAGGCGATGATCATTGCGGTCAAATTCGGCCTTATCGCTGTCGCCCTCAACATTTTAATCCTGCCCCTTTATCTGATCCCGGTGGTCAACGTCGTCGCCTATTACGGGCTCAACGGCTATCTTCTGGGCCGGGAATACTTTGAACTGGTAGCCTTGCGCCGGCTTGAGGAAAAGGCAGCGGGCGATCTGCGGCGCATTTTTTCCGGGCGCGTTGTTTTTTCCGGCGCCGTCATCGCCTTTCTCTCGACCCTGCCGGTTATCAACCTCGTCGCGCCGGTCATCGGCACCTTGATGATGGTCCATATCGTCGAGGGATTGCGCCAAAAGCAGGCTTTGGCCGGCAAATGACGATTTTTCCGCCGCGCCGCCGGCCAACCGCCCTTTCGGCGCTGCTGCTGGGCGCCTGGCTGATCTCCGCCTGCGCCCAAGAGCCGCCGATCACCCCCTTAGCGGATATCCCCGAACCCTTGCCGCAAGCGCCGCAAATGGAGGCCGAAGAGGAAAAAGAGCCGCCCCTCGACCCCTCGCTCCTGGCCTTGAACGACTGGCGCATGGTGGCCCTTTTGCAGGCCGGACCCGAAGGCCTGGTCGGTCTGGTCGGGGGGGATTTAACCGGCCTTCTGGGAAAACCGGGCCTTATCCGCCGCGATGCGCCGGCAGAAGTCTGGACCTATCAGAGCCCGGCCTGTTATCTCGACCTCTACCTCTATAGCGACGAGAAATGGCACAAAAGCCTGCGCGCCAAGCGCCAGCGCCTCAAGGACGGGCTCCTGCAGCCCGTCCATCGGGTTACTTATTTCGCAATCAGAACGAAATCCGAGGATGCCCAGCCGACAGACCGAGCCTGCCTTTCCAGCCTTATTGAAAACCGCCTTCCAGCCGGGGCCTAGGACGGACGCCGGGAGGCTGAGCTAAACCGCCGTCTTTTCCTTGTAGGCGCAGAGATCACGGATCAGGCAGGTCGCGCATTCGGGCTTACGGGCCTTGCAGACATAGCGTCCGTGAAGGATCAGCCAGTGATGGGCATGTTGCAGGGCCCATTTCGGCACCGCTTTTTCGAGCTTTTTTTCCACCATCAGCGGCGTTTTTCCCGGTGCCAGCCCGGTTCTGTTGCCAACCCGGAACAAATGTGTGTCAACGGCGATGGTCGGCTGGCCAAAGGCGATATTAAGAACCACATTGGCGGTTTTGCGCCCGACACCGGGCAGACTCTCAAGCTCTTCGCGGGTTTGGGGCACCTCGCCGCCATGGAAATCGACCAGCATCGCCGACAGGGCAATAACGTTTTTGGCCTTGGTGTTAAAGAGGCCGATGGTCTTGATCAGCTGCCGCACCTTCGCCTCGCCGAGATCGACCATCTTTTGAGGCGTGTCGGCGGCGGCAAAAAGCGCCGGCGTCGCCTTGTTGACCCCCTTATCGGTGGCCTGGGCGGAGAGCACCACCGCCACCAGCAGGGTATAGGGGCTGGTATGAAAGAGTTCCCCCTCAGGCTCGGGGCCCTGGGCCTCGAAACGGCGGAAAACTTCCTCAATATCCTTTTTTTTCAAATCACCCCCCTCTTTCTTAATTCCCCAAGTCTAGCCGCAGCCGAAGATCAGGCAAGGGCGGCGGCGAGGTCGTTTTGCCTTGCCCCCCCTTTTGGGTTTAGCCTTAGGCCCATGATGACTGCCTCGCCCTCATCCCCCTCTTCGGCCCCCCCTTGCGATCGCGCCACCTCCGCGCCGGGAAGCCAAGGGGGCGAGGTTCTGTTCGATGCCGTGCTTTACCCCCATCGCAGCCTTGATGAGACCGGCTTTCTCATTCTCATGCTGGCCATCGGCACCGTCAGCTTTATCATCGGCATGGTGTTCATGCTTGCCGGGGCATGGCCGGTTCTCGGCTTTTTCGGCCTCGACGTGGTGCTGATCTATGTTGCTTTTCGCCTCAATTACCGCGACGCCCGGAGCTTTGAGACCCTGCGTCTGACCCGTCACCTTCTCACCCTGGAAAAAGTCTCTCCCTCGGGCCGCCGGCAGAACTGGCGCTTTCAGCCCTATTGGCTAAAGATAAGGGTCGAAAATACTCCGCGGCGCGGCGCCGCTCTGGCTCTGGCCTCTCATGGGCAGGAGGTCGGTTTTGCGGCTTTTCTCACCGATGGTGAGCGCCTCAGCCTGGCCGAAGCGCTCAAAGCAGCCCTGGGGAAGATGCGGCGCCCTAGTTAGCCGCCTGCGCCGGAGAGGGTGCTGTTTCTTCGGCTCCAGCCTTGTCCTTGGGTGGAACCAGGTTACCGACCTGGGGCTTGTTGGCGCGGCGCTCTTCGGCCTCGGCGATGGGCGTGCCCTGCAAGGCCGCAAGGTCTTCGGTAAAGAGAAGAAAGTTTTCCCGGGCGTTGTCCCACATGGCGGCAGCGATGACCATCGAATCCTTGCCATAGGCGGTTTCCTCGATTATCTCGCGGCATTGGAGAAGATAGGCGAGCGACAGGGAGAATTTCCGGTGCACTTCCAGAATATCGGGGTTCTCGGGAATATCCATGGTGTCGAGGGATTCCACCGTGCCGATCTTTTCCACTTCCTGCTCTAGCCTCTCCTCGGTAAGGATGAAGGCTTCGGTGTCGATGAGATCCTTGTTTTCATAATATGTATCGATCAATTGCCCCTGGACGACGAGGGATCGGGCCAGGGCGCCCTGAAGGGGTTCTACTTCCTTGGCGTAGGCCGCAATCTCTTCTTCCGGGCTCTGGCCGCAAGCAGCCGGCAGCAGGCCGAGGGTGAGAACGGCGAGAAAAGGGAAGATGATCCGGGGCAGGCGTTTGATCGAGCTCATATAAAACATAATCCTTATCTGTCGAGAAAATCCTAAACGATCTCCCAAGGCGCTAAAACGGCCCTCAAGATAGTGAGGGTAGGTGGGTTTGGGCAAGTCTCTTTCTTGTGATCACTGCGAGAGCGCCCTTAATCATCAATGCCAAGGACATCGGCCATGCCGTAGAGGCCGGGCGGATTCTCACGCGCCCACAGGGCGGCGCGAACCGCGCCTTTGGCGTAAATCGCCCGGTCATTGGCTTTGTGGGTCAGCTCCACCCGTTCGCCGGGACCGGCGAAAACAACCGTATGATCGCCGACCACGTCGCCGCCGCGGAGCGTCGCAAACCCGATATCTCCGGCCTGGCGCGGGCCGATCAGTCCGTCGCGGCTTTTCACCGCTACGTCGTCGAGATCGACCCCGCGTCCCTCAGCCACCGCCCGGCCAAGGGCCAGGGACGTACCCGAAGGCGCATCGACCTTATGGGCGTGATGCATCTCGACAATCTCGATGTCGTATTCAGTGCCCAATGTACCGGCGACCCGGCGCGCAAGGTCAAACAACAGATTAACCCCGAGACTCATATTGGGCGCCCAGACGATAGGCACGGATTTGGCGGCCGCATGGAGGGCTACTTCTTCTCCCTCGTTGAGACCGGTGGTGCCGATGATATGGGCGGTGTTATGTTCCGCCGCCTGCGCCGCATGAAGGGCTGTGGCCTTGGGCGCCGTGAAATCGATCACCGCGTCGGAGGCGGAAAAAAGCGCGGATGCATCGTCAGCCAGGGTCACGCCGATGGTATCGAGACCGGCGATGATCCCGGCGTCGTCTCCCAGGGCCGCGTGGCCCGGCCCCTCGCTGGCGGCGGAAAGAACGCAACCCGGAGCCGCCATGATTTCGCGGACCAGCATTCTGCCCATGCGGCCGGACGCCCCGGCAACGCCGATTTTAAGATCGCTCACGTTTCAAACTCCTGACGAATAATCAAGGGGCGCAGTGTAGAGCAAACGGATAAACGGGAAAACAGCAGATTCCGGCGAAGTGGTTAGTCCTTGAGGTCTTCCCACAGTTCCTTGACCCGGCGGAAGAAACCCTCCGATTGGGGGTTGGTCTTCTCATGGCTGCCGGTTTCGTTGAATTCCTTCAACAGCTCTTTTTGTTTCTTGGTCAGATTGACCGGCGTCTCGACAATCGATTCAATGAACATGTCGCCCCGCGCCTTGCTGTTAAGGACGGGCATACCCTTGCCCTTCATCCGGAACTGGTGCCCGGTCTGGGTGCCGGCGGGCACGCTAACCCGCGCCCGGCCGCCGTCGATGGTCGGCACCTCGATACTGCCGCCGATTGAGGCCGTCACCATGGGGATCGGCACCCGGCAATTGATGTTGGCGCCGACACGCTGGAAAATCCGGTGCGGTTGGATGGAGAGAAAAATATAAAGGTCTCCCGGCGGTGCGCCGTTGAGCCCGGCTTCGCCTTCTCCGGCCAGACGGATTCTGGTGCCGTCCTCGACGCCGGGGGGAATGTTGACCTCCAGGGTCTTGTCCTTTGACACCCGACCGGCGCCACCGCAGGACCGGCAGGGCTTTTCAATCACCTTGCCGGTACCGTGACAGCTGGGACAGCCACGTTCGATGGTAAAAAATCCCTGCTGCGAGCGGACCTTGCCATGGCCGTGACAGGCCGTGCACATAACCGGTTTTTCACCGCCTTCGCCGCCGGTGCCCTTACAGGGTTCACAGGCCACCGAGGTCGGCACTTTCAAGGTCGCCTTTTTACCGCTGAAGGCGGCAACCATGGAAACGGTGAGGTTGTAGCGCAGGTCGCTGCCGCGCACACCGCCTCCGCGCTGACGACCGCCACCCATGAAGTCGCCGAACATCTCGTCAAAAATATCGGTGAAACCGCCGGAAAAATCGAAACCGCCCGGACCGCCGCCCGGACCACCGGCATTAAGACCGGCATGACCAAAGCGGTCATAGGCGGCGCGTTTTTCCTCGTCTTTCAGGACGTCATAAGCTTCGGAGATATCCTTGAATTTCTGTTCCGCCGCCTTATCGCCCGCATTGCGGTCGGGGTGACACTCCATCGCCAGCTTACGATAGGCTTTTTTAACCGTCTCGCTGTCGGCGCCCTTATCGACACCCAAAGCCTCGTAATAATCCTGCTTGTCCGCCATTAGCTCAAACGCCCCCCGCCATTAGCGCAAGGGGGGCGCTCATCGCCGGTAAAGCCCGGCCGCCGGAGATCACCGGCAGGACGTATGCATGCAACGATCATTGTCTTAAATAACCCCCTGAATAATCGGCCTACGGTTTAGCAAAAGATGACGGCCGTCAGGCGGTCTTCTGATCGTCGCTGCTGTCAGTGTCGCTGTCGTCGCCCTTCGTCGTCTCGTCGACCTCTTCGAAATCGGCATCGACGACGGTTGCATCGTCTTCCGCCGTATCCTCTGCAGGGCCGGCTTCAGGCGTCTCTGTGCTTTCAGCCGCCGCGGCTTCGGCCTGGCTTGCCTTGTACATGGCCTCGCCGAGCTTCATCGCCACCTTGGAAAGTTCCTCGCTGGCTGTCTTGATGGCATCGGTATCTTCTCCATCCTTGACCGCTTTGAGATCGTCGAGCGCCTTTTCGATTTCCGCCTTGTCCTCGGCGGAGATCTCGTCGCCGTGCTCTTCCATTGTCTTTTCGGTGCTGTGGACCAGGGATTCGGCCTGGTTGTGGGCCTCCACATGCTCGCGCTTTTTCTTGTCCTCGCTGGCATGCTCTTCGGCCGAGTTGACCATTTCTTCGATGTCCTCGTCGGACAGCCCGCCCGAGGCCTGGATGCGGATCTGCTGTTCCTTGCCGGTGGCCTTGTCCTTGGCCGAGACGTTGACGATGCCGTTGGCGTCGATGTCGAATGTGACCTCAATCTGGGGCACGCCGCGCGGCGCGTTGGGAAGACCGACCAGATCGAACTGACCGAGAACCTTGTTGTCCGCGGCCATTTCCCGCTCGCCCTGGAAGACCCGGATGGTCACCGCCGTCTGGTTGTCTTCTGCGGTTGAAAAGACCTGACTCTTGCGTGTCGGGATGGTGGTGTTGCGTTCGATAAGACGGGTAAACACACCGCCAAGGGTCTCGATGCCCAGGGACAGCGGCGTCACGTCGAGCAGCAGCACGTCCTTGACGTCGCCCTGCAACACACCGGCCTGGATCGCAGCACCCAGCGCCACCACCTCGTCCGGGTTGACGCCGCGATGAGGATCGCGGCCGAAGAAATTTTTCACAGTCTCGATGACCTTGGGCATGCGGGTCATGCCACCGACGAGAATAACCTCGGCGATATCCGATGCCTTCAGCCCGGCGTCTTTCAATGCCGCCTCGCAGGGCTCGATGGTGCGGGTAATGAGATCATCCACCAGGGCTTCGAGCTTGGCCCGGGTCAGCTTGATGGTGAGATGCTTGGGCCCCGACTGGTCGGCAGTGATGAAGGGCAGGTTGACTTCTGTCTGCGGCGCCGTGGAAAGCTCAATCTTGGCTTTTTCAGCGCCTTCTTTCAGGCGCTGGAGGGCCAGCTTGTCCTCGCGCAGATCAATCCCCTGCTCTTTCTTGAACTCGTCGGCGAGATAATCGATGATCCGCTTGTCAAAATCCTCACCGCCGAGGAAGGTGTCGCCGTTGGTCGATTTCACTTCGAAAACGCCGTCGCCGATTTCAAGAATCGAGACGTCGAAGGTGCCGCCGCCAAGATCATAGACGGCGATAATTCCGGCCTCGTTCTTGTCGAGCCCGTAGGCCAGCGCGGCGGCGGTCGGCTCGTTGATAATGCGCAGCACGTCGAGTCCGGCGATCTTGCCGGCATCCTTGGTCGCCTGACGCTGGGAATCGTTGAAATAGGCGGGCACAGTGATGACCGCTTCGGTGACGTCCTCGCCGAGGAAACTCTCGGCGGTTTCCTTCATTTTCTGGAGGATGAAGGCGCTGACCTGGCTCGGTGAATAATTTTCACCATGAGCTTCGACCCAGGCATCGCCGTTTTCAGCGGCGATAATCTTATAAGGAACCATGTCCTTGTCCTTCTCGACCATGGGGTCGGAGGACGAGCGGCCGATCAGCCGCTTGATGGCGAAAAGCGTGTTTTCGGGATTGGTGACAGATTGGCGCTTGGCCGGCTGGCCGACGAGACGCTCACCCTCTTCGGTGAAAGCGACCATGGAAGGAGTGGTGCGCGCACCTTCGACGTTTTCAACCACCTTGGGGTTTTTTCCGTCCATAATCGCCAGACAGGAATTGGTGGTCCCGAGATCAATACCGATAACTTTGCTCATCTTTAATCCTCTTTAATCAAACAGGCGTTAGTCAAAACAGCAGTCTGCGACCCGGTTCCTTATAAACATGTGACGCCGCAAAATTTATGACTCTGCAGGCTCGCCCTTTGGGTCGTTGCCGACAAAATAAACGAATTGGCAGGTTATATAGGTGAGGGATGGATATCCCGCAAGAGCCGAAGGGCTGCTTTTTCGCCACTTTTGCCCGGTTTTTTCTCTCGCCGCCCCCTAAGGGCGGTTAAATTCCGCCAAAGCGGTGAGCCCCTCGGCCAAAAGCGGGGCCAGAGGGGCGGCGTTACTGGGGTGGGGAACCCCGTCGCAGCTTTTAACCCGGCCGATGCCGGCTTTGGTAAAAGCCTTGCCCACCTGGGCGGGGTAAAGGGCATGAACAGCGTAGGCATCGACCGATTTTGCCCCCGCTTTGAGCGCCGCCTCGGCACAGGCGATCAGGGTCTGGCCGGTCGAGATAACGTCATCGACCAGGATCACCGGGCGGTCCCTGAACTGGCCCGGATCGGGGAGCGAAATCGCCACCTGGCGGTCGCCCCTTCGTTCCTTTATCGCCGTCACGGCGCCCAGGCCCGCCGCCTTGGCTACTGCCCCGATTTGATGAATGGATTCGGCGTCGGGGCCGAGAAGCAGGGTGTCGGGGGAAACGTTTTCTTTTCGTAACAAATCCGCCAATGACCCTGCAGCGGAAAGACAGCCGGTTTCCATCCGCTGGAAGACCTCTTCCAGGCGGGCCACCCGGTGAAGATGGGGATCGACCGTAACCAACCCGTCAAAGGCCCCTTCAAGGAGCCCCGCCATAACCTTTTGGCTTACCGCCTCGCCGGGACGAAAGGCGGTGTCCTGACGCATATAGGCGAGATAGGGCGCAACCAGCGCAATTTTTTCCACCCCCTGATCGCGGAGCGCCGAAGCGGCGAATAACAGTTCGATTAATTTCCCGTCCGGCCGGTCGAGGGAGCGGCAAATCACCGCTCTTTTATTTTTTTGGCCCTCCAGATCGAGGCGGACCCGTACTTCCCCGTCTGGAAAACGGTGGGCCCCGGCAATACAAACCGATGGAAGGGTCCCCGCCGCCCTGGCGGAGGAGCCCCAGGCAGCGGCAAGGAAGCGGGTCTGGTCGGCGCTGTCGTCAAAGCCGCAAAATAGGGGGCTTAAAGCAGGGCCCTGCGTCATTTTGCCCGATCCGGCCAGCCCGCCGGCGGCGGGCGCTCGCCGATGCCGTAGCCGTTATCCTCGCAGGCCATGTCGCAGGCATAGCGAAATTCCGTCGGGGCGGTGGCGTAAACCCGGTACAGCGGTCCACCGCGCTCAACCTTGTCGCCGATCTTGGCGATCAGCTCAATCCCCGCCCCCTTATCCATCGGGGCGCCTGCGAGACGCGCAATCCGCGCCAGACGATAACAATCAATTGCGGTGACGTACCCGTCGCCATCGGCCAGAATTTCCACTGTCAGTTCACCCAGCGGAGTTTCCTGCTCAACCCGGCCCTGAGCATCAAGGATACGATTCATGGCCGTTAAGGCCTCGCCGGATTCGAGGATGGCGCGGGCCCGTTCAAACCCCTGGCCACCACGCAGGCCGGGGTCGAATTCAAGAATATGCCCGGCCAGCAGTAATGATTTTTCCCGCAAATCGACCGGTCCGTCGGGATCGCAACGCAACACCTTCATCACTTCGCGGGCTTCGAGAACCGGGCCGATGCCGCGGCCGATGGGCTGGGCGCCGTCGGTGATGACGACCTTCAGGTTGAGCCCGATTTCGTCACCGATGAATTCGAACAGCTTGCGCAGGCGGATCGCCTCGTCATGGCTGCGCACCTTTGCCGAGGGACCGATGGGAATGTCGATCACCAGATGGGTCGATCCGGCGGCCATTTTTTTCGACAGGATCGAGGCCACCATCTGTTCTCTGGTGTCGATGCCGAGCGGCCGTTCCACCGAGATTAAAATATCGTCGGCGGGTGAAAGATCGACATGGCCGCCCCACACCAAACAGCCCTTTTCCCGATTGACGATATCGCGCATTTCATCGAATGAAAGATCGACCTTCGCCAATACTTCCATGGTATCGGCGGTACCCGCCGGGGAGGTGATCGCCCGTGATGAGGTTTTAGGAATGGTCAGGCCATAGGCAGCGACAATGGGGACGACAATCATCGAGGTGCGGTTGCCCGGAACGCCGCCGACGCAATGCTTGTCGACCACCACCGGCAAATCCCATTCAAGACGCGTGCCGACCCCGGCCATGGCCCGGGTCAGACTCAACACCTCGGCAGTGGAAAGAAAGCTCGCCGAAGAAATGAGAAAGGCGGCGATTTCCATCTTCGAATACCGTTTGGCGGCAATATCGCCGATGATCGCGTGGATTTCATCGCTGGTCAGGGTTTCACCGCGGATCTTGTCGCGTACCCCGTCGAGGCTGGCCGGGGGCGTTGCCTGAGCGATATCCACTTCGTGGCCTTCATCCAGGCCGAGCAGATCGAAGGCCTGTTCGGAAAGCCCCAATTCTTCCGGTCCCAGCAAACGGTCGTCGTCGATGATGTTGAGAACGGCGAAAATCTTTTTCGCCTTGCCGGTCCCGCCCTTGCGCCGCCGATGGTCGTGATTGGGGGTAATCTCGATCTTCGAGAGGGCTTGAAATGATTCGGCCCGGTAATCGGTACAGTCGCGACCGAGGTAAGCGACATTCTCATGATAGGTGTCGATGGCGATGCGCTTTAGTCGGAGCATGTCAGGCAAACACCCTTGGGCGAAGAGGAGCAGCGGTTACACGGCCTTGGTCAAAAAGCATGAACCGGGGAGCCCAAGCAATCAAGCCCCTCCTTATGGATGCTTAAAAGCCGTCAGTCGGGAACGAACTGGGCCTCGCCGTCACGGAACGACCAGTCGATGTCGCTGTTCTCGGTGATGGTAATGAGGATATTTTCCGGCGCAATCCCCGGGTCGCGGCCCAGATTCTCGACCGCCTTCCTGTAAAAGGCTTTCTTTGCGGCGTCCGGGCGCCCGCCCCGCATGATCAGAAACATCATCACCCGATCGGCGGTGCGGCCCTGATATTCAAGGCGATCGGCCTCGATTTCGTGAATGATCTGATAGCGGTCGTCGGCCGGAAAGCCCATGGTTTCGATCACCGCCGAATTAACCCCGTCGGCCACCGCCTTGATATAGGCCGGCGACTTGCCTTTCAAAATTGAAATGTTGACCAGAGGCATCGGCTTTCCCTTTCTGTGGGCGGAATTGCGGTCCCGGGCGGGTGGATATGAGTCTTAGTTTGTTAAATAAATTGAGACAAGCCTATTTCTTTTATAAATTATCCTATTGATTATTAACGATTATTAGATAATTCTGTTAATGATATTTAACGCCTGAAACAGGAGAGAATGGCCATGGACAATGATGTGATGGAAAGGCTGCGCGAAATACGCCGCAATCTGGGCCTGTCGCAACGCGAACTGGCCCGACGCTCCGGGGTGACCAATGCCACCATCTCGCTGATTGAATCGGGAAAAGTGAACCCCTCGGTCGGCGCCTTAAAGCGTGTTCTGTCGGGTATTCCCATGGATCTGGGCACATTTTTCAGCTTCAAGCTGGACCGGCGAGACACCGCCTTTTACCCCGCCGAAGCCCTGGTCGAGATCGGCGCCGACCCGGTTTCCTACCGGCTGGTGGCCGCCGAGCGGGCGGATAAGGCGGTGCAGATCCTTCACGAACATTACCAGCCGGGAGCGGATTCCGGCCGCGTACCGCTCACCCATGAGGGTCAGGAAGGCGGCGTCATCATTCGCGGCCACCTTGAGGTTACAGTCGGTGAGGTAAAAAAAGTCATCGGCCCCGGCGACGCATATTATTTTAACAGCGCGACGCCGCACCGTTTTCGCAACATCGGCGAGGAAGTCTGCGAAGTGGTCAGCGCCTGTTCGCCATCAACCTTCTAAAATCTTTGATTCTGGCCCATTCGAGGAGCCATACCGGGTATGTTTATAGGCTATAAACACTTGATATAACTGCAAAATATAAGAAATCAGCCGGTGAGGGGGCACTCCCCTCATTTGATCTGGTCAAAGACCCCATGCCGGCCCTGTTTTGACCCTCGGCGGCCCCCCCTGGGGCGGATAATGTTTCGATTGCAGAATGACGCCGGGGTCAGGCCTCCGTATCAACCTTTTCCGGTTCGCCCTTGGCCACCCCGACCATGGCCGGACGCAACAGGCGGTCGCGCAGCACGTAACCGGCCAGCATCACCTGAACCACAGTGCCCGGCGGCTGACCGCTATCGGGGGCTTCAAACATGGCCTGATGGAATTTCGGGTCGAATTTCTCACCCAGAGGCTCGATTTTCTGGATCTGATGGGCCTCAAAGGCGCGCAGCAACTCGCGCTCGGTGGCCTCAATTCCGGCGGCCATGGTCTCTAAAAGCTCGTTTTCGCTCCGCGCCGCCTCAGGCAGGCTCTCCACGGCGCGCCTGAGATTATCACCGACTGTGAGCAGATCGCGGGCGAGACCGGCGGGGGCGTATTTCAGCTTGTCTTCCAGTTCCCGGTCATGACGGTTACGCAAATTCTGCATTTCGGCCTTGGTGCGCAGCAATTCGTCCTTAAGCTCGGCGATTTGGCTCTCGGGGTCTTCGTCCTCTTCTTCTGCCCCGTCCTCTTCCTCCGGCTCTTCTTCTTCGACCGCCTCAAGGGCGTGATCGTCGGGCAACGGCTCTTCCGCGCCGTCCTCATCGGCGCCTTTCCGGAGGGCGTTTTCCAGCTCTTCTTCCTGGTTCTTTTCGTCTTCGGTCATTCTTTTTCCTTATTTCTAGGCTTTTTCCTTGTTTCTGATATTTAGCCGATCAGACGGCCAACGATCTTTGCCGTGTAATCAACCATCGGAATAATTCGTGCGTAATTGATCCGGGTCGGGCCGACGACGCCGACGGCGCCGACGATCTGCCGCTGTTCGGTGCGGAAAGGAGCAACGATCATCGAACAGCCCGAAAGTCCGAATAGCTGGTTTTCGGCGCCGATAAAAATCTGCACCCCTTCGGCGGTATCGGCCGCCTCGAGCAGTCCGACCAGCCCTTCGCGGGTTTCCAGCGCCGCCATAAGGCGGCGGATATGTTCTAGGTCTTCAAGCGCCTGCACGTTCTCAAGCAAGTTTGCCTGGCCCTTGACGACCAGGGTCTGGCTGGCGGTTTCGCCGCCACGCTCGGCAATCCCCGCCTCAACCACCTGGGCCGTCATTTCATCGAGCTGGGCGCGGTGGGTCTCGATCTCGGCGAGAATTTCATCCCTTGTATCGGGCAGGGTTTTACCGACAAGCCGCGCGTTGAGGAAATTTCCCGCCTCTATAAGGCTTGAAGGGATCATGCCCTCGGGCACCCCGATCACCCGGTTTTCGACCAGACCACTTTCGGTAACCATCACCACTAGGGCGCGCCTGGGGCCGAGCTGAACAAATTCAATATGCTTTAACGGGCTTTCGGTTTTCGGCGCCATCACCATGCCGGCGCAGCGCGACAGGCCGGAAAGTATTTCCGAGGCCTCTTCAAAGAGCTCGGAAACGCTGTTGCCCGAGGCCTCGCAGCGGTTCTCGATTGCCGTGCAATCCTGTTTCGACAGCGGCCCGAATTCCATCAGCCCGTCAACGAAAAGCCGCATCCCGGCCTCCGTCGGCAGACGCCCCGACGAGGTATGGGTCGAGAAAAGCAGGCCTGCGTCCTGAAGGTCGGCCATGACGTTGCGGATCGTCGCCGGGGAGAGATCATCGGCCAGGGCGCGGGCCAGGGTCCGCGACCCCACCGGTTCGCCGGTTTCCATATAGCCTTCAACGATGAGGCGGAAAACCTCCCGCGAGCGTTCGTTGAGCTCGCTGACCAGCATTTTTCCGCTAAGGCCGGACTTGTCCAAGCTTTTCTCCATTTCATGGCGCGGGACGACGCCGGATCATAGCACAGAACCCGGGGCGGCAAGCCCCAAAGCCCTGAAATCCAGCCTGTCTCTCCATCTATTCGATGGGGTCATGTAATAAGGCCAGAGGCGGGCGTCAACACTTATGGGTCCCGGCATTTCCCCGCAACCTCTATAATTGTTGCGATCCGGGGTGGATTTCGCCCGACCGTCGGGCTAGCTTGCCGGCACCAAAGAGCAGGCAATCATGCTTTTTAGAAATCCGGCCCAAAGGGCCGCAAGCGAGAGGAATTTTCATGCGACCATCCGGACGCGCCAACGACATCATGCGCGATGTGCGCCTTGAAACGGGCTTCAGCAAACATGCCGAGGGCTCTTGCCTTGCCTGTTTCGGTGATACCCATGTGCTGTGCACGGCCAGCGTCGAAGACCGGGTTCCACCGTGGTTGCGTAACACCGGACGGGGCTGGGTCACGGCTGAATACGGCATGCTGCCGCGCTCGACCAACACCCGCACCGACCGCGAGGCGGCGCGGGGCAAACAATCGGGCCGCACCCAGGAAATTCAGCGCCTGATCGGGCGCTCGCTTCGCGCGGTGACAAATCTGGAAGCCATGGGCGAGCTGCAGATCCGCATCGACTGCGATGTTATCCAGGCCGATGGCGGTACCCGCACCGCCGGCATTACCGGCGGTTTCGTCGCCCTGGCCCTGGCTCTTGATAAGGTTCAGAAAAGCGGCCTGATTAGCGCCTCGCCGCTGATCGGCGAGGTTGCCGCAGTTTCCTGCGGCATTGTGGGCGGCGTGCCGGTTCTCGATCTTGATTACGACGAAGACTCATCGGCCGAGGCCGATTCCAACTTCGTCCTCACCGGCAATGGCGGCATCGTCGAGGTACAGGCGACGGCGGAAACCGATCCCTTTGACGAGGCCCTGTTCCACGAGATGCTGGCCCTGGCCGGTAAAGGCGTGCGTGAGCTCGTCGAGTTGCAGAAAAAGGCGATTGAAACCGCCTGACAATTTAAGGGGCGTCTCCATGGCCCGGCGTTTTGAAGAAAAAACACTGGTGATCGCCAGCCATAATCCGGGCAAGGTGGGCGAGATCGCGGCCTTGCTCGCGCCTTTCAAAATCAGTGTTATATCGGCCGCCGATAAGGGTTTGCCCGAGCCGGAAGAAACCGGAACCACCTTTGTCGAAAATGCGCTTATCAAGGCGCGGGCGGCGGCAGAGGCCAGCGGCCTTCCCGCCCTCGCCGATGATTCCGGGTTAGAGGTCGCCGCGCTTGATGGAAGCCCCGGTATTTATTCGGCACGCTGGGCGGGCGAGGGCAAGGATTTCACCCTCGCCATGCAGCGCATTGAGGACGAGCTGGCAAAGCTCGACAATCCTTCAAGGGCGGCGCGCTTTGTCTGCTCCCTGGCCTTGGTCTGGCCCGACGATGTGGGGGGAGGGGCCGGGGCTGCCGAAACCTTCGAAGGCGTGGTTGAGGGTGAGCTGGTCTGGCCCCCCCGCGGCGATAAGGGGTTTGGCTATGACCCGGTATTCGTCGCCGATGGGCACAAGCTGACCTTCGGCGAAATGGAAGGGAATGAGAAACACGCTATTTCCCACCGCGCCGACGCTTTCAAAAAACTGGTTGGCGCCTGTTTCCGTGGCGATCAATGAGCTCGACACCTTCCGGCATTTCCCTTTACGTCCACTGGCCCTTTTGCCTTTCCAAATGTCCCTATTGCGATTTCAACAGCCATGTGGCCGAGACCATCGACCATGCGGCCTGGCGGCGCGCTCTATTGACCGAGCTCGATTATTTCGCCGCCCGGACAAAAACCGGCCCGGAAGAAAAACATCTCACCAGCATTTTCTTCGGCGGCGGCACCCCCTCCCTGATGGAACCGGAAACCGTGGCGGCGATTGTCACCCGCGCCGGATATCACTGGAAAATCGACGCCGATACGGAGATTACCCTTGAAGCCAATCCAACCTCGGTCGAGGCTGCAAAGCTGGCCGGTTTCGCCGATGCGGGAATTAACCGGGCGTCTCTGGGTATTCAGTCCCTTGATGACGGGGCGCTGAAATTTCTCGGCCGTGAGCACTCGGCCGGCGAAGCCATCAAAGCCCTTGAGGTGGCGAAGAAAACATTCCCCAGAATCTCGTTCGATCTGATCTATGGACGCCCCGATGAGAGCGTTGACGCGTGGCGCGATGAGCTGTCCCGGGCCCTTGATCTGGCCGCCGATCATCTTTCCCTCTACCAGCTCACCATTGAAAAGGGGACGCCGTTTTACGTCCAGGACCGCGATCCCGGCCTCGGTCTGCCGGATGAAAACAGTGCCGCCGATCTCTATGAGGCGACCTGCGAGATGACTGCCAAGGCAGGCCTTCGGCTTTATGAAATTTCCAACCATGCCCGGCCCGGGTTTGAAGCCCGCCATAATCTAGAGATCTGGCGCGGCGGCGATTATGTGGGCATCGGTCCCGGCGCCCATGGCAGGCTGACCGTGCCGGGAGCAGATTCACCAAGGACGCGCCTCGCCACCCGTCAGATTTCAAATCCCGTGGGCTGGCTCGCCCAGGTATCGGATATCGGCCATGGCGGGGCCGAGGAAACCACCCTGTCGGAAGAAGAAACAATCCATGAGCTTTTACTTACCGGCCTGCGTCTGAGCGAAGGAATTCAAGCGGCGCGGTTCCGGCGTCTGACCGGCCGGACCCTGGAAGAGGCGTTAGAGCCGGAGCCCCTTGATCGGCTGATTGCGGGCGGTTTTTTGATTATCGACAAGGCGGGACTGCGCACCACGGATAAGGGGCGCCTATGCCTCAACACAGTGCTCGGCGAACTGGTCGGTTAAGACGGCTCAGTTGCCGGGAAAGATTTGCAGGGCCGGGCTCAACACCCGGACTCTATTGCGCTCCATCTGCAGAACAGACAAGCCGCGCTCGGCCAAACCGCTTTCATCGAGCCTGAAAATGCCGTCGATACCGTCAAAGCCGTTAGCCGCGGTAAGGGCCCTAGTCGAAAAATCTGCGCCGCCTTCCGAGCGCGAAAGAACCGCCGCCAGAGCCGTCGCGTCATAGGCCAGGGTGGCAAGGCGCAGGGGCGGGGCGCCGTAAATCTGTTCGTACCGCTTAACAAAATCATCGCGCTTTTTCGGCGGCGAGGCGGCGAACCAGCCGCCGACCAGAGCCGGTTCCGTGCCCAGGGACGGGTCGTCCCACTGGCTGGTTCCAAGGAGGCGGATTTTAACCGGGTCGATATCGTAAAAAGGCAAGAGCGGCGCCAGAGACCTCAGCCGGTCACCGCCTTCGGGCAGAATGACCGCGTCAAAGGGCAGGTCGCCCAGAGTCTCGTACCGCTCCAGCCGTTTGAGCGCCAGACGCGATGCTTCATCGTCCCTGGCGGTGAGAATGCGGCGCTGATGATCCAGCCGGTCTTTCCGCTCGGTGTAATTGGCAAGCCTGCGAACGACATCGGAAATATCCGCCACCGCGGGATTGTAGCGCGCCACCTGCACCACCGCCCCGCCATGGCGCGTCACCGCCGCATTGAGCGCCGAGACAACCCGGTTGCCATAGGCATTGTTGGGGATCAGCGCGGCAAACCGTTTATGACCACGCGAACGGGCGAAACCAATAACCCGCTCGATCTCATTGCGGGGAAAAAACCCGAGAAGAAAAACCCCGTCGCCGGCCACCGAACGATCGGTGGAAAAGCCGATGACGGGCACATTCGCCCCCCTCGCCTCTGGCGCTACCGCCGCCACCGAGGCGGCAAAGACCGGGCCGAGAATCAGTTCCGCCCCATCCTCAAGGGCTTTGATCGCCGCTGCTCGTGCGCCGCTGCCCGTGCCCTTTGTGTCGTAGGGCATCAGTGAAAAATCTTTTTCGGCAATATCAAACAGCGCCATCTCGGCGGCATGCTGCATCGATGCGCCAAGGGCCGCATGAGGCCCGCTAAGCGGCAACAGGAGGGCAACGCGGATTTCGTCATAAACGCCGGGAGGCGGGACCAGGCGAAGCGCCTTATCGGCGGCGGGTTTTGCCTCTATATCCGGCGGCAGGAGAACCTCTTCGACCTGGGATGCATCTTCATCGGGCATTGGTTCTATGTCTTTGACCGGTGCTTTCCTAGCAATTTCGGTCGAGGGCTCGTCTAAGGGTTCGCTTTCCACGGCGCCGGGTTCTTGCGGCAGATCAGCGTTTTCCGCCGCGGCATCCTTCTTTCCCTCAGACGGCGCGGGCTGGCGTGACGGGGGCAGGGGCGGCGGCTTGGGCGCACCGGCGGCCTGGGGAACCGGCGTCTCTTGCCCCTCACCAAACATGTCCGGTAGGCTTTCGGCAACGCAGCCTGAAGCCAGCAGGCAGATAATGACCAAAAGTGGCCATAAACCGGCAACGGAGCGGGCTGGAAAGCGTAAAATTCTGGGAAAGTGAGGCAATACAGGTGTCCGGAATGAAAAGCGGTAAAAATAAAACAGCCCCCAAACAGGGCGTTAAAAGCGGTGATAAAAACTCCTTTGAGCCTAGTGGGGCGGAGGAGGGAAGTAAACCGCCACGCCCGGCCCCGGGGCTCTATCTCGTCGCCACCCCGATCGGCAATATGGCCGATATTACGCTGCGGGCGCTGGATGTCCTGACGGCTGCCGACATTATTGTCTGCGAAGATACCAGGGTGACGAAAAAACTGCTGTCCCGCCACGCCATCTCCACCCCGACCCTCGCCTATCACGAACACAACGCCGAGCGGGTGCGCCCGATGATCATTGAGCGTCTGAAAAATGGCGATGTTGTGGCGCTGGTTACCGATGCCGGTACGCCGCTGATCTCCGATCCCGGATACCGCCTCGCCAGGGCCTGTATTGAGGACGACATTCCTTTCACCATTTTACCGGGGCCTTCGGCGCCACTCGCCGCTCTTGCCCTTTCCGGTCTGCCGACCGACCGGTTTCTTTTCGCCGGGTTCCCGCCATCCAAAAAATCGGCGCGGAAAAAATGGCTCGCCGACCTTGCCGGTATTCCGGCGACACTGATTTTCTTTGAATCTGCAAAACGACTGGCCGGCTCCCTCGGCGACATGGCGGATGTATTCGGCGGACGCGAAGCGGCAATGGCCCGCGAGATTACCAAGCTCTATGAACAAGTGCGCCGCGCACCCCTTGGTGAGCTGGCCGCCCATTTTGAAAATGAAGGGCCGCCGAAAGGCGAGATCGTAATTGTCGTCGCCCCGCCGGATGCCAAGGCCGAGGCCGGAGAAGAAGAAACCGACCATCTCCTTATCCAGGCCATGGAAAGCTTGAGCCTGCGCGATGCCGCCGAGGCGGTGGCCAAGGCCAGTGGCCGCCCCAAACGTGAAGTCTATGCCCGCGCACTCGCCCTTTCCGGCAAGCAAGCCTGAAGCGCCCACCCCGATGACCGGTTTACGAAGCGATAGAGGCGGCAAAGCCCAGGCAAGAGGCCGGGGGGCGGAACTGTTATGCCGTTTGTGGCTGCGCTTTAAGGGCTATCGCATTTTGGCAAAAAACTGGCGCTGTTCATCCGGCGAGATCGATATCATCGCCCGGCGCGGCCCGGTGCTGGCCTTTGTCGAGGTTAAGGCGCGAAGTGATTATGAAGCCGCCGCCAATGCCCTGACAAGGCGACAGCGGCAGCGTATTTTCAACGCCGCGAAGGCGTATCTGGCCGCCAACCCAGGCCTTGGTTCATGGGATTTGCGATTTGACGCCATGCTGGTGACACCCAGGCGTCCGCCCCGTCATATTTGTGACGCTTGGCGCGAGGGACTTAATTAGGGCAGAATGCCCGGCTTCCCCGCTTGCTCACCGAAACAAAGAGAAACCTCCCGTGCATAAAAGCCCCCGAATAATGATAAAAATAAAATCATCCCAACGCCGATATCTGATCGCCGCACATCTCTGTATCCTTTTGGCTTTCGCCGCCGTTCCCCTTGCCGGGTGTTCGTTTGCGGTTGGCGCGGGCGCCACCGCCGGTGTTGCAGCAGCCCAGGAACGCGGACTCGGCGGCGCCATTAAGGACACCACCATCAATGCCGAAATCGCCAAGAACTGGATCAATTTCAGTCCCGATTTGTTCGCCGAGGTCAGCGCAGATGTGCACGAAGGCCGGGTTCTTCTCACCGGCACGGTAAAGGATCCCCAGGCCCGCCTCGATGCGGTCCGCCTCGCCTGGCAGGCGGACGGCGTGCGCCAGATGATCAACGAGATTCAGGTGACCGATGAGGGCAGCGTCGCCGACTTTGCCCGGGATAGCTGGATCACCGGCCAGCTGCGCACCAAGATCACCTTCGATAAGGAAATTCTGGCGATCAATTACAGCATCGAGACGGTGAACGGCACTATCTATCTGATGGGCATTGCCCAGGACAGGGCGGAACTTGATCGGGTGATCCGCTATGCCCGCAACATCAAGCATGTGAAAAACGTTATCAGTCACGTCCGCATCAAGGGCACACCGATCCCCGGCACTTGATGTAAGATACACCTTGCCTGTGTAACCAAAGGATTTCGTCCCCATGCCGCTTAAAGTCGCCCTGCAGATGGACCCTGTAGAAACGATCGACATCGACGCCGACAGCAGTTTTGTTCTCGGCCTTGAAGCCATAAGGCGCGGCCATGAGCTTTTCCATTATCTGCCCCGGGACATGTCGTTCTTCGAGGGCCGTGTTGTCGCCCGTCTGCGGCCGCTCATTTTGCGGCGCCAAAAGGGCGATCATTTTGAACTCGGCGCACCGGCGGTCCGTGATCTCGGCGAGCTCGACGTCATCCTGATGCGTCAGGACCCGCCTTTTGATATGGCCTATATCACCGCCACCCATATGCTTGAACATATCCATCCCCGTACGTGGGTGGTCAACGACCCGGTCCATGTGCGCAACGCGCCGGAGAAAATATTCGTCACCCGCTTTGCCGACCTGATGCCGGAAACCCTGATCTCCGGCGATGCGGATATGATCGCCGAGTTTCGCGCCACCCACCGGGACATTATTCTAAAACCCCTGTTCGGCAATGGCGGCGCCGGGGTTTTTCATCTGCCGCCAGATGACGAGAATTTTTCAGCACTGCTGGAAATGTTTACTGAAAACAACCGCGAGCCGATCATCGCCCAGCGCTATCTGCCCGAAATCCGCCAGGGCGACAAACGCATCATCCTGATCGACGGCGAACCGGCGGGTGCGGTAGCGCGTATTCCCGCCCATGGCGAGGCGCGGGCCAACCTTCATGCCGGGGCAACGGCCAAGCGCTCTGAGCTGACAAAGCGCGAGCTTGAGATTTGCGCACGTCTCGGACCGGCGCTGAAAGAAAGAGGTTTGATTTTTGCCGGGATCGACGTCATCGGCGATTACCTCACCGAGATCAACGTCACCTCGCCGACCGGCCTGCAAGAGATCAACCGCTTTGACGGACTAACCGGCGACGATACCCTGGAAGCGAAAATCTGGAACGCCATCGAGGCGCGGCTTTAAGGGGTCAGCTGGGTTTTAGTTCCTTCTTGATAACTACTTTCAGCGATTCCTTATTGATCATGCTTTGGAGGGCTTCTTCGACTCCCTCGATGGGCTGCTCGCTGGAGAGCAAAAGATCGGCCTTGAAATCAGGATCGGCAAGAAGGTCGAGGGCGCCTTTGATGGTTTCCGGCCGATGATGATAAACCCCCTTGATGGTGAGTTCGCTGTAATGGAGCAGGTGGGTGTCGAGGGGAATGGAGGTGCCCGGCGCACAACCGCCGAACAGATTGACCAGTCCACCCGGCCGCACGCAGGAAATGGCGTCGAGCCAAACTTCCGGAACCCCCGATGCGTCAACCGCAACACTGGCACCCTTGCCGCCCTGGGTCTTTGCGCGCAGCATTTCCGCCTGACCGCCACCGCGTGCGATTTCAAAAACTTCCGCCGCGCCGAGCGCCTTGCCGACAGCCAAACGGTCGGGATTGGGGTCGGCAAGCAGGACCCGGTGCCCTTCCACAGCCAGCGCGGCGACGAACAACAGGCCGATAGGGCCGGCGCCGAAGAGCAGGATTTCCACATCGCCGGGGGTGCCAAAACGGGACAGGTCGCAGGCATTGATGCCATGGATAACACAGGCCAAGGGCTCGCTGAGGGCGGCGCGCTCAAAGGAAAGGCCGACCGGGATGGAATAGGTGTTGCGCTCGACGAAGCGTTGCGGGACGAGCAGGAATTCCGCATAAGCGCCATTGATGTACTGCAAATCCTCGCACAGGTTTTCGCGCCCCATGTGGCAGGGGCCGCAGGTTCCGCAGGGAGCGGAATTCGCCACCACAACCTTGTCTCCAACGGCAAAGGCGGTCACGCCCTCACCCACTGCCGCTACGCTGCCCGCCATTTCATGGCCGAACAAAGTCGGCACCTGAAGCATGCGGGGATGACCGCCGCGCCGGTAAACCTTTACGTCGGTGCCGCAGGTGGTGGCGGCTTCAACGCTGAGAAGAATTTCACCCGGCCCCGGCAGGCTAACGGGAACTTCGCGGATTTCGATTTGTTCCGGCCCCAGCAACACGGCGCCGCGCATTGTTTCCTGAACTTCCATTATGCCTCCGAGCCGGCCCGCGATGGCGTAAACAGAACCTTCAGGGCCTGATGATTGCGCACCAGCGAAACGCCGCGCTCGAAATCATCCAGGGGCATCTTGTGGGTGACGAGAGGCGAAGGATCAAGAGCGCCTTTTTCCATGAGCTCGAATATTTTCGCCTGTTCCTTTATCGAACCGGAATAGGTGCCGACAATGCGGCGTTCGTATTTGAATAAGTTGTTGAGATCAAACCCGGCCTTGCCGCCATCAGGCGCGTGGGCGAAGAGCACCACGGTGCCGCCCTGACGAGTCAGATCAATCCCCGCCTCAAGGGTTTTATTTCCACCCACTGTATCGAACACACAATCCGCGCCCAGCCCGTCGGTGGCCGCGCGAACCGCTTGCATCGCCTCGTCTCCTGGCGCGATCGCAGAATGGGCCCCCAGTTTTTCAGCCAGGGCCCGCCGCTCGGCAACAGGGTCAACAACGATTACAGCACAGCCCGGAATCGCAGCGCGCAGCACCAGCAAATGGAGAAGCCCCATGCTTCCCGCTCCCAGCACCACCGCCGAGCCGTTTTCTTCCAGCCCGGCGCGCTCAACGCCGCGCAGCACGCAGGCGCCCGGCTCGACGAATACCGCCGCCTCGTCACTGATGTGATCTGGCAGGCGGAGTGCGGCAAATTCTACGGCCCGGGGTTTAACCAGAACGGTGTCGGCGAAGGCCCCCGGGTCGAGAAGATTTTCACGGAATGTGTCACACATGGTTTCGCTGCCACGCAAGCATAGATAGCACGTTCCGCAGGGGACGTGATGGGGAACCGCCACCCGGTCGCCCCGGTCGAACCCGGTGACGCCCTCGCCAAGCTCAATCACCTCGCCCACCATTTCATGGCCAAGCACGGTGCCAATACCGGCGCTGTCTGAATCCAATTTAAATAAATCCGTGCCGCAAAAACCCACCACCCGCAGCCCCAGGAGCATTTCTCCCGGCCCCGGTGTCGGCGCCGGCCTTTCTTCCAAGGCCGTTTTATCGCCCCCAAGACAGGCAACCACCATATGGCTGGCCGGGCCACCCTGATGGGGCGCACGCGGCTGTGCAACAGAAACCATGCTATCCGATACCCTCAGTAATTATTGCCCCCCGACCAGCATAGTGCCGCTTCGCGCATAGATTAACAACCATGAGAAAGAACCGGGTAAACAAGCCCAGGGAGCCGCCATCGCCATAGATTGGAGGGGTCTTCAGCATCCTTAAGAGTGGCGGCATTGGAACACGGACGAACCCACGGGTTTGGCAAAAATTGATATTTTTCGTTATTCGGCGCCGGCCATTAGTTCGTCCGCGCCGACCACCTGGCCCTTACCCCGGCGCTTGGCCTCATACATGGCCTTATCGGCAGCGGCTATAATTTGATCCATATCCACACCGTCGCGTGGGTAGAGTGCCAATCCGATGCTGGCCCCGGTCTCGATCTTCTTGTCCCCCTCGCCGACGGATATGTCCAGGGCCTGGCACAGCCGCTGGCCGATAGCTGTGAGTTCTTGTTCGCCCTGGCCGGGTTTCAAGGCGATGAGAGCGGCGAATTCATCCCCGCCGAGACGGATGGCTTCGTCTTCATCGGAAACGGCGGACATAATGGCCTTCGATACCCGGCGCAGATGATCGTCGCCGGCATCATGGCCCAGGCCGTCATTAACCGGCTTGAAATTATCGAGGTCGATATAGACGAAGCCCAGGGCCGTTTTTTCCGCTTTCGCCTTTTCGATCATTTTTGGCATGTCCTGAACCAACAGGGCCCGATTGCCGAGATTGGTCAGCGCATCATGCAAGGCCTGAAACTCGATAACCCGGTGGCTCGCCTCAACCTTTTCCTTTTCCACCGCCAACTGTTCTGTCTGTTCGGCCAGCTCGGACGCCTGTTTTTCGTATGCGTGGCGCGTCTCCTCGATATCGAGAATGTAATTTCTGAGCTCAGCCTCATTTTCCCGCAGCTGCTGTTCCTGTTCCGCCAGTCGCTTTTTATCGGCGGAAAGTTCCTCCGCCAGGTCCCTCATCATCGAAGCTTCTTTTTCATATTGGGCTTGGGAAGCGTCCATGTCGGCGGCGAATTGAAGGAGTTCGGTTTCCTGGGCTTTGAGCACATCCCGCTCTTTGTGTTCGGTCAGATCGTGCAGAGTGCCGACGAAGTAATGCTTATCCCCGATCACCGTGGCGGCGATATGGAGATGGGCCGGAAAAATATCCCCATTGTGACGCATCGCCTGAACCTCGCGACCGGCGCCGACGATTTGTCCCTCACCGGTTTCAACATAGGACTGGATGTAATCGTCATGTTGTGCCCGGTGGGCGGAAGGTATGATGATGCTGACATTGCTTCCCAGGGCATCGTCCTCGCCAAGGCCGAATGTGACCAGCGCGGCCTGGTTGAGATATCTCATAATGCCGCCTTCATCGATGATGACGACCGGATCGGCAACCACATCAAGAGCCGCCCGCGCCAGGGCCTCGCGGATACGCGTGGCGGCATCCTCATCGTTCAGATCGCATTGCAAAATACGCGCCCCGGCCAGGGGCACCATGGCCTGTAGATCGACGGCAAGAACATGCCCCTCGCCCGCCCGTTCCATCGCCACCTGGGTCCAGCCGCCGGGCGCGGCGCCAAGGTCCAGCACCCGAAGACCGGGTTCGAGAATATGAAACTTGTCGTCGATCTGGGCCAGCTTGAAGGCGGCCCGCGAGCGGTAGCCCT
>CAZAKR010000006.1:0-139845 GCA_964486105.1 uncultured Rhodospirillaceae bacterium
CCATAACCAGAACAGGCCTTACTTATGAATGAGGATAAGTTGGGGAGCACGTCAGCCTTAATCTCAGAAGGAATTATTGCGGCCAACAATCGGCAAAACGTCGGCGGATCGACCCTAGCGAGTTCAACCAGATACTCGACCCCGCCAACTTGCTCAAAGGCTTGGAGGATGCCGTCTTTGATCTCAGGTGTTAATAGTCTTTTTGCCATTTCTTACTCTCAGTCGGGGGAAGATTGCCCTCGTATTATGAAATTAACTTATTGGTCAGGCCGCTTCCGCAATTATCCGATTGACGGTACTGACGCCGATCCCTAGCTGCCTGGCTATCTTACGTTTCCCTGTCCCTTCCGCTCTTGCAGTAAGCACTGCTTTCTCTACTTTCCCCGTAACCTTTGGTCGTCCCAGTGTCTTCCCCTGAGCCTTCGCCCTGCTCAAGCCAGCCTTAACGCGCTCTTGGATCATGTATATGGGCGGCGAGCCCGATTTGCCGACGACGCGCACCTTCGGCATGACGACGTTTGAGCTGGGTTAGGGCTGTATTATCCGTATAATCAGCCCGTCTTTGTCGGCTCCTGAAAGGTAAGGGCAGATGACCCTGGACACCCCGAAAACGCCGCTGAAAATAATCTATTTCTCCGACATCCTTTGTGTCTGGGCCTATTTCGCTCAGGTTCGGCTCGACGAGCTTAAGGCCCAGTTCGGTGACAGGATCGAGCTCGACTACGCCTTTATTCCCCTGTTCGGCGATACGGCGGAAAAAATTGGTGTTGGCTGGGCCGAGCGTGGCGGGTTTAAAGGTTTCAACCGCCATATCAATGAGGTGGCGGCCCGCTTCGACCATATTGAGGTTAATCCCGGTTTGTGGCTGAGCGTCCGCCCGGCGTCGTCTGCTTCCCCCCATCTTTTTCTCAAGGCGGTGGACCTCTGGGCCCGGGAAAACGGCGCCGGGGAGATGGGCGCCCATAGCCCGCTTGAGAGCGCCGCCTGGGAATTACGGCGCGCCTTCTTCGAGGAGGGCAGGGATATCGCTGAATATCGTATCCAGATGGAAGTGGCCGAAAAAATTTGCCTTCCCGTGGCCGGTATTGAACCGTTGATTGAAAGCGGTCGCGCCTTTGCCGCCTTGTGTGCTGACGCGGAAGCCCGGGACAAGTTTCGCATTGACGGCAGCCCGACCTTTTTGATGAGCGAGGGACGGCAAAAGCTCTATGGGAATGTCGGTTATCGCGTCATTGAGGCGGTGGTCCAGGAGCTTCTTCGTGTCCCTGATCTGACCCAGGCGAGCTGGTGCTAGGGCGCAGTACGTAAGGTTCGATGTCCCTCGCGGCTCAGCTGTTGACCTAGATCAAGGTTTTCTTGTCTGGTTCCTTTAGATTAAAGATGCGTTCAGGGGTGCATTTTTTTATTCAAAGGGGGTGGAGAAGAGTTATGCCGAGACGCTTTGTCGTCAAGCGCCTCACATCGGACCGGGCTGCACAAGCCTTTCCATTGATCCAGAGTGATTTCGGGGATCTGACCCTGGAGCAGTGGCTTACTTACGTTTCCCACCTGCTTGATTCTAAAAGCATTGGCGAGAGAGGGATTGCCTGCGTCGAAAGCGAACAGGGATATATCCACGGCCTCTTTGTTTTCCGTGTTCTTGAAGATCTTCGTCATGGGAAAACCCTGGTCTGCGAGTATCTGGTGGCCCAGGATCTCGTTGAATCGGAACTGGTTATCTCAAAACTGGTCGACTCGATGGAGAGACTTGCCGCTGAATGCGATTGCGTGGCAATCCACGCCTTTTTGCCACCGGATCGAAAAGATCTATTGGGTGCTCTTAAAGAAGCACAACATGTGGTGGAGATGACGGGGACGTGCAAACGCCTAATCAGGTCTGGCCAGAAGCTGGATTCGGATTATCATGCTGGGGCATTGCCCTGAACCTGTTTCACCTATCCCGCCGACACATATCTCTAAAGTCAAAAGCGGAGCCCGAGCAAAGCCATGCCTCTCATCGAATGGAAAGACGCTTTCAAGACCGGAGTTGCCTCGGTCGATTTTGAGCATGAGCAGCTGATCGAATTCATCAACGGCATTCACGAGGCGATCAGAGAGAACAGATCGAAGGAAATTGTCGCCGATTTGCTGGCAGAGCTTTATGCCGGGATTTCATCCCATTTCGCTCATGAGGAACAGGTCATGCGCGAGAAAAAGTATGTGGAATATTCCGAACATAAAGCCGACCACGAACGGCTGCTTGATGAGATCAGGGATATCATGGATCACCATTTTGATGACGGCTATATTGCCGCCGGCGACCCTCTCGGCGCCGTTCTGCTGGCCTGGTTCACGGAACATTTCCGAACCATGGATGCCAGGTTGCACGGATATTTTAATCAATAAGGCGGTGCCGGGCCCTAATGGCTGGTGCCTTCCGATCTGGTGATCTTGTTGTAGACGTTATATTTCCCGGAGGGCTTGTTCATCGGTATCCGTTTGACCTCCTCCAGGGTTTTTGAGTCATAGACAATAAGCGCCCCGTCGTTTTCCCAGATACTGAGCAGCACATAACGGCCATCCCTTGTGAACTCCGTATGGGCCGCTGTTTTTCCAGGGATAGGACGCAGGGTCTTGACGATCTTCAGAGTTGCCTTGTCGATGATATGAACCGCGTCCCTGTTGGGCCCGAAAAAAACGCCGGCCCATGCATAGGGTGAATTCTCGTGGCTTCGGAGGAAAAAGCCAGGGCCGAGGGTTTCGATCTTTGTGAGCGGCTGCCAGGTCTTCATGTCGATAATGCTGATTGCGTTTTCTCTTAAATGAGGTGTTGCCATCACCGCTCGCCCCTCATATTCCCAGGTAATTCCCGACCCGAGATGGGGCAGGCCGGGAAGGGGGGCCTCGCCGATTTCGCGGCCGACATCCATATGAACAACGACGGCGGTTTGCGCCTCCCGGTCAGAGCCGAAAAGATGGGTATAGGTTTGATCGAAGAAAAAATCATCCAATGGCCGGGTAACTTCGATGCGGCGGATGGGAAAAGGCCCCTTCTCGGATAGCCCTTCCACCATTTCTTTTTCATGGGAGTGAACGAGGCCGGAATAAACGGGCGGGGCGTCATCGCCGTAAAAGACCTCCCACACCTCCGGCACGTCTTTCAGGGCGACGATAAAACTGTTGCGCGGGGCGGCCTGATAGACGGCGCTGACCCGTGAGGATTCCCTGCCCAGTTTATCAAACGCCGGGATCACTTCGAGAAGCGAGAGATCGCCTGCATCAAGGGCCACCAGACTATGGGGCAACATGTTAGCGACCATGACGTATTTACCATCGGCGGAAATGGCGAGATTGCGGGTATTGATGCCGGCGCGGATATCGGCCACCACCTGAAGACTGTAGAGATCAAACTTTGTGATCCAGCCATCCCGCGAGGCGAAATAGACGAACCTCCCGTCAGGTGTAAATTTCGGTCCGCCGTGCAGCGCAAAGCGGCTGGGGAAGCGGTATATCGGTTCCATCCGGTCGCCGTCGAGGATGGTGATGTGGTGATCGCCGGTTTCAACGACAACGAAAAGGTTCAGGGGGTCGGCCTTAAATACCGGTTGCGGGGGAAGGCTGTCGGGGGGCGTGACGATAATGTGCGAGGCGCGGATATCGGCCTCATCCCATTTTGGCGGAATAGCAGGCGGGGCATAGATATAGGCGGCCAGGGCGGCAATGTCCTGGGGGCTCAACTTATCGCCGAAAGCCGGCATCTGGGTCGCCAATTCGCCCTCGGCGATAATTTCCTCCGCCTTGTTCTTTTTCAGCCGCGCCAGGCTTTCAGGCAACAGGGCGGGGCCGCTTCCGCCCAGCCGCTCTGCACCATGGCAGGTGGCGCAATTGTTCCTGTAAAGTTGCGCCGACCCGGATTCGGCGAGAACGGGAGGGAGCAAAAAGAAGAAGAGAGCGCCAACGGCCACTGCCGCCAGGGACAGGTCAGAGCACCGCGGCATGGGTGGGCTTTGGTTCAGTATCGGAGGGGCTGAGGCCGATTTCGCTATCGTTTAAATAACAGCCGGGGTCTTCGGCCCAGGGGTCGCCATGAATTTGCAGCGCCCGGACGCGCGTATTGCCGCCGCAAATATCGAAATAGGCGCATTTCCCGCACCGCCCGCCGATCTGCCGGGGCCGCTGTTTAAGGCCGGCAAGCAGGGGGTCGGATAAATCCTGCCAGATTTCCGAGAACGGGCGTTCCTTTACATTGCCGAGCGTGTGGTCCCACCAGAAGGTGTCGGGATGAACATTGCCGAGGTTGTCGATATTGGCGACGTTGACGCCTGAGGCATTGCCGCCCCACTGGGCGAGCTTGGCGCGGAGATGGGCCTGGGCATCGGGAAAGCGCCGGGCCGCCCATTGAAGAAGATGGACCCCGTCGGCGTCGTTGTTGCCGGTGACGAATTCGGTTTCCAGTCCACGATCCAGGTGATCGAGGCAGGTCTCGAAAAGGAGGTTCATGGCCTTGCGGGTGGTTTCAAAATAGGCGTCGCTATCCCGGTTCTTGTTCCCTCTTCCGGCATAATTGAGGTGAGAGAGATAGAATTTGTCGATCTTCTCACGCTCCATCAGGTCGAGAAGCCGCGGCAGGTCTTCGGCGTTGTCCTTTGTCATGGTAAAACGGATGCCGACCTTTATGCCGGCCTCCCGGCACAGGCGGATACCGTCCATCGATGCCTTAAAAGCCCCCTCTTTGCGGCGGAATTTGTCATGGGTCTCGCCAATCCCGTCGAGGCTGATGCCGACGTAATTATAGCCAACCCCCGCAATGTCATTGATGTTGTCCTTTGTGATCATCGTGCCGTTGGTGGATAGGCCGACATAAAAGCCCATTTCCTTGGCCCGGCCTGAAATATCGAAAATGTCCTGGCGCAGAAGTGGCTCGCCGCCTGACAGGATCAAAACCGGCACATGGAAAGATTTAAGGTCGTCCATGGTTGAAAAAACTTCAGCCTGATTCAGCTCGCCGGGAAAATCAGTGTCGGTGGAAAGGGAATAACAATGCAGGCAGTTGAGGTTGCATCGGCGGATCAGATTCCAGATCACCACCGGACCCGGCGGGTCACGTCGCGGACCTGCGGGAGTCGGATCGTCAATTTCCTTCATATATTGGGTAATGCGGAACATGGGCAAAATCGCCGGTTAGTTAATTCCTGGGTTAAGCCGCGCCAATGCGCAGGCCGGTTTTCTTTAAAATTCGGGTGCTGAAAAGAATATCGTGATTGCGCAGATGGGGTTCAAGAAAATCGGCGATGATCTGTGATCGCTCCTTTACTTCTTGCCGGTCAAGCCCATGCACCATGGCGAATAAATTATAGGGCCAGTCGGGAAGATGGCGTGGTCGCAGATAGCAATGACTGACAAAATCAAGATCGCCAATTTCGCGTCCCAGCTTCATCGCGACATCATCGGCTACATCCCAGACGGTCATGCCGTTGCCGGTATAGCCTAAAGCATAGTGATTGGGCACCGCCGCGATACGCCGGATAATTCCATTTTCCTGCATGCGCGCCATTCGGGCCATCACATCTTGCGGGTCAAGGTCGAGGATTTCGGCCAGGGCGTGATAGGGGCGTTCGCTCAGGGGTAAGCCCGCCTGGGTGGCGCGGATAAGGGCGCGGTCCGTGTCGTCGGGGGGTAGGGGGGCGGTGATCTTAGACATCGAACCGTAACCCGACGTAGAACTCTTCGATCTTGGGCATATTGAAAACCTTGTACCCTGTGTGTGTTTCAATCTCTTCTATGACGGAATCGATGCGGCCGGGATCATCGACGGCGAGGACAAACCACATATTGAGACGGTGGTCCCGCTGATAGTTGTGGGCAACCTCGCGAAAGCCGTTAACAATTTCAGCCACCCTGTCGAAATCCGTTTCCGGCACCTCCATGGCGGCGAGGGTCAGGCCGCCGCCGAGACGTTCGGCATGAAACATGGGGCCGAAACGGGAAAGAATCCCCGTATCCAGGAGGCGCTCCAGACGGGTGACGATGTCGGTCTGGCTAACGCCGAAATCTTCAGCCGCCCCGGCGAAGGGGGTCTCGCATATGTCGATACCGTCCTGAAAGCGGTTGATGATCTTGCGGTCCAGCTCATCGAGCGCAATATCGCGTTCAGGTCGGGCGTCCATCACACGGCCTGCCTTTCGCGGAGGGGAGCCTTTTCACTATCTGGCGGGGTGTTGCCGACATAATGGGCGCCGCATTGTTTAAAGCGCCGGCTGCTGAAAAGGACATCACGGGGGGTCTCCTCCAGGGCGAGTTTCTCAACGATGATCAAAACCTGCTCTTCGACCTGGGCGCGGCTTTTTCCGTGGATCATGCAGAACAGATTGTAAGGCCAGACCGGCAGCCGCCGGGGCCTGCGATAGCACAGGGTCACAAAGGGAAAAGCGGCCATGGCATGGCCGAGGGTGGCGAGGCTTTCATCGGGGATGTCCCAGACCACCATGGCGTTGGAGCGATAGCCGAGACGGTGATGATGGACGACCAGCCCATGGCGGTTGATGATTCCCTCCTCGCACATGGCATTAAGCCGGGAGAGAACCTCTTGCGGTTTCATAAAGGCCCGTCTGGCGATCTCGCCATAAGGGTCTTTGGACAGTGGAAGCCCCCCCTCCAATGCTGCAATCAGTTGTCGGTCACGATCATCAATCATCATGGCAGGGCAAAGCCTAAATCAATGTGAAAGGATTCGAGCATTGGAAGGTCGATAACTTCCAGCCCGGTTTGTTCGGCAATTTGGCCAAGGGTCGCCATCACTTCCTCTTCGCTCAGCGCCGTCACCACGAACCATAAATTAAGTTCGTGCTCCCGCTCGTAATTATGGTTGACCTGGGGGTGACTGCTGACGATCGATGCGATGTGCTCAATGCTTTCCTGCGGCACATGCATGGCGGCCAGTGTGCTCCAGCCGACGGTATGAGGGCGGAAAACGGGGCCGATCCGGTTGACGATGCCAAGGGTTTGCAGCCTCTCCAGTGCCTCCAGAACAACATCCTCGCTGACATTCATTTCTCCGGCAATCGCCGCATAGGGCTCCTGGATGAGAGGAAACCCGTGCTGATATTCATTTAAAAGCCGTTTTTCAAGGGTGCTGAGACGCGGCACATCTTGATGAGGCAATCTTTCCGGCAGCCCTGTTTTTTCCATATCCATGGTCTTCTCCTAGAGCCCTATCCTGTGGGCGCGGGCGGAAAGAAAAATGCCGCTGGGGCTCTCTGCCGGGATCATCGCCAGAAGATTAAAGGTTTCTGTATCATAAACATTGACCTTGTCTTCATCGCGCACGGACACCCAGACCTGCTCTCCCCGCGGCGTAAACTCCATATGTAAAACTGCCGGGCCAGGCCGAAAAGTATAAACAATTTTTCTGGCGGGGACGTCGATGACCTGTAGCGTATTGTTGAATGGGTGGGCGAAGTTGACCCAGACCTGGCGCCCGTCGGGGCGGGCAACGACGAAAACGGGCTGTCCATGAACCCGGATCCGCGCCACTTCGTGCCAATCGATCTTTGATACGATCAGCACTTCGTGGCTGCCGACAGCGGGCAGGAACAGGAATTCCCCCGCTTCTGCCCAGCCTTCCAGATGGGGCATTTTATAGACCGGCAGCTTGTCTTCTCCGCGTCCGTGCTGATGGAGAATCCGGCGCACGCCATCTTCAGGCTTCCACAAATCGAGCATGGCAATGCCGTCCTCGCCAAAAAGCCCGGCCAGATAATAGTGCCCGTCAGGAGTAATCAGCCCGTCATAGGGAAGCTCTCCGATGTCGTGAAAACGACTGATCTTGGGGCTGTGGGGAAGGGTCATATCGGCGATCCAGATTTCACTGGAATCATAAAGGGTAAAAATAAATTTATTTCCCGGCGCATCGACAAGGCCGACAACTTTACTATCGGTCGGAATATCACTGACAGGAGCCAGGGTGGCGCTGTCGAAGATGCGAACGCCGCCTGGTTCGTAATTGGAGACCGCCACCAGGGCGCCGTCCTGGGAAATGGCGCCGCCAATGCTGTTTCCGGCCTGGATGATGCGCTTCACCAGTTTTCCGGTTAACAGGTCAATTTTGCTCAGGCCTCCGTCACGGCCGAAGATAAAGGCATAGCGTCCATCACGGGAGAAAACGGCGGAAGCGTGTGAAAGGTCGCCCAATTCGGGGATCGTAAAAAGCTTCGTTTTAGTTGTCGAATCAAAGACGATGACCTGTCCTGAAGCCCGTTCAACGATGATCCCGAGATCACCGGTTCCCCGCAGAGCGGGCGTATCGGCCAGAGTGGCGCTGCCAAAGCCAAGAACGGCAAAAAGAAAGCCTGCAAAGGCGATCAGGGTTGGCTTTATAACGGTCACTTGGAAATTCCCTCTTTCATCTGGCGCACGAGCCATATTGCTTCGTCGGATGATATTTCCGAACGCCATGGCGGCATCGGGGTGCCGGGAACACCGTCAAGAATAATCGCTGCCAGAGCGTCATCAGATTTACCATTCAGGGTCTCGGGCAGCAAGGGCGAGCCAAGGCCGCCTTTCAGGGTCATGCCGTGGCAGGAGCCGCAGTCTTGCGTCAATAGGTGGAGAAGCGCCGCCTGTCGCGCCTGAGGGGGCTCGGCAAGGGCAAGGGCGGCCTGCCCGGAAATGCAGAAAAAAAGGCCCAGCGCCATAAAGACGCCGGGGAGAAAGCCACTTTGAGAAATTAGGGGGGGAAAACTACGCATAATCTAAAGCTCAGGACGGGGCCGGGCAGCAAATGCCACCCGGCCGAGCCCAAGATCAGTAGATGTCGTTCTGGGTGTTATAGACATTGAATTTACCGGTAGGTGTCACAAGGCGCTTGTCCTTGATAATTTTTTTCACCTTCCGGGTCTTGTCGTCGATCACGACAATGGCGGATTGATCCTCCTTGCCGTTCCATACCGAAAACCAGACCTCGTCGCCGGCCTTGTTGTATTCGCCCTGGACGACGCGACGCACGCCTTCGGTAATTCCCGAAAGTTCGCCGATCGGAATAACATCATACCCGTCTTCAAGCTTGTCGGTATTGAAGACAGCCACCGACGAGCTCAATTCGGCTTCGGGGTTGAGGGGTGTATCGACCCAAAGATTCTTCGATTTTGGATGGGTCTTGATGAACAGCGAGCCGCCGCCCTGTCCCTCGATGGATTCGACCATCTTCCAGGCGTAATCGGGATGACCTTCGGGGTCGGTGCCGATGATGGCGATGGTTTCGTCACCAAGATGACTGGTCGCCCAGACCGGCCCGTATTTGGGATGAACGAAGTTTGCGCCACGGCCTGGATGCGGCGTGGTGCCGACTTCAATCAGGGCCTCGAGTGCATTATCCTGGGTGTCGATAACGGCGATCGTATTGCGCGCGTTGGCGGCGACCAGGAAATAGCGGCCCGTCGAATCAAACCCACCATCATGAAGGAAGCGTTCGGCGTCGATTGACGTGATCTTCATATTTTCGAGATCGGAATAATTGACCATCAGAACCTTGCCGGTTTCCTTGACGTTGACAATAAATTCCGGGTGGTGGTGAGACGCAACGATGGCGGCCACCCGTGGTTCCGGGTGATATTCCTGGGTATCCACCGTCATGCCTCTGGTCGAGACGACTTTCAGCGGCTCCAGGGTATTGCCTTCCATAATGACGAACTGGGGCGGCCAATAAGCGCCGGCAACGGCGTATTTGTCTTCCCAGCCCTTCATCTTCGAGGTTTCGACTGAACGCGCTTCCATGCCGATTTTAAGCTCGGCAACCCTATTCGGTTTCTTGGCCCAGAGGTCGATCAGATCGATCTTGGCATCGCGTCCAATAGCAAAGAGATAGCGGCCAGAGGCCGACATGCGCGAGATATGCACCGCATATCCAGTTGTGATGACCTCAACGATTTTTTTCGAATTGCCGTCGATCAGGGCGATTTCGCCGGTATCCCGCAGGGTGACCGAGAACAAATTCTCAAGATCAAGATCGTTCATCTTTTTCGTCGGTCGCTTATTCACCGGCACGATCAGGTTCCAACTCGCCTTGATCTGCTCCATGCCGAATTCTGGCGGTTGGGGCGGCTCATGAAGAAGGAAACGGGTCATAACATCGACTTCTTCTTCCGTCAGCTGGCCGGATTCACCCCAGTTCGGCATACCGCCGGGGGAACCATAGGTGATGAAGGCGTTAAGATAATCGTATCCCTGCTCACGGGTAATGTCCGTGGTCAGGGGCTTGCCGGTCGCGCCCTTGCGCAGAACACCGTGACAGCCAGCGCACCGCTCGAAATAGACTTTCTGGGCGGCGGCAAACTCTTCCTTCGAGATATCAGGAATCTTTACCTCTTCTTCTTCCTCTTCCTCGAATTCCATCACATCTATGCTCGGCGAATATTGCGCACCGGGGGTGGTTTTGTGCTTTTTCAGCTCTTCCTTGCTGGGCTCATCTCCGGCTACAGCGGATTGGCCAGCAAAGGCAAAAAAAGCAACGGCGAGGCTCATCATGGCCAGGCTAAAAATTTTCGTCTTCATCATCTTCCCTTCCCCTAACTTGGTAAGCAGAATAGATTCACATATGGTGTTCATAGTAGGTGGAGCCTAGCCTAATCTTTCTCTCCGTTGATTGACGCAGGTCAAAACCCTTTACCTTTTTATGGTGATAGAATTTTCCACGCGTTGAGCTCACCTGTTGCTGTTAGAGGTATATGGGATGAAGTGGCTTACCATACTCCTGGCTGCGGTTTTTATCGGTTTATGGCCGCAGGAGATGAGCGCCGCCCCTTCGGCCAAGGTCGAGGTTTCACCCGAGATACTGAAAAGCGTTTTTCCCGAGGCCGACCGCTTTGGGCCGGAAGACGGTAATCCGCCGGCCATCCCGGCCTATAGCAACGATGAACTGATCGGCTATGTTTTTTCCTCCCGCAAGGTTGCCGGAACAACGGGATTTTCGGGCAAGCCGCTTGATTTCGTTATTGGTGTTGACCGGGATGCAAGGATCGTCGGGGTTCATTTGCTGGAACACCATGAGCCCATTCTCGTTATTGGTATCGATGATGCTGATCTTCACCGGCATATCGGCCAATATATCGGCCTCAATGCGACGGATAGAGTGTCGGCAGGCCCTAAGGGCCTTTTTGGTGGGGCAGCAGGGGACGTCCACGAGGTTGACGGCATTACGGGAGCCTCGATTACAACATCCGTTTTCAACGATACGATCTTGCGGGCTTCAAAGATCGTTGCCCGCTCCCGGGGCTTTATCCCCGATAGCGGGGAAGGAGAGGAAGGCGGGGTTGATTATGATCGTTTCCGCCCTCTGACCTGGCCAGAATTGATCGATGAGGGGGCGGTCGCCCGGCTTTCCCTTTCCAACGCGGATATTGCGACAGCGCTGGAAAAACAGGGCGTTCCCGAGAAAGTTCTGGCTGAATTTTCAACCGCGCCCGATGGCACCTTCATTGATTTATATGCGGCGTTGGCGACACCTGCCCTGGTCGGCCGCAATCTGTTCGGCGACCATCTTTTCAATAAATTGTCTTCGCAGTTCAATCCCGGTGATGAGTTTCTGTTCGTCGCTGCGAATGGACGGTTTTCCTTTAAGGGCACGTCCTGGGTCCGAAGCGGTGTTTTTGATCGCCTGCAACTTGTTCAGGGGGGGCGAACAATTCGCCTGATCAAGGATATGCACATGCGTCTCGACAACCTCCAGGTCGAGGGCGGTGATGAATTTCGTGAGACGGCTCTTTTTGTGATCCCTCCTTCGGTGGAATTCAATCCGGCGGAGCCCTGGCGCCTTGAGCTTCTTATTTCCCGTGCCTATGAGAATGAAGCCGGTTCGGCGCGCCACGCCTTCGTTGAATTCACTCTGCCCTATCAATTACCAACCGAGATTGATCGGGGGAGTGGGGTAAATGACGCCGCTTCGGCTGCCCAAAAGCCGTTGTGGAAAAAGGTCTGGTTCGAGTCCAGAGGGAAGGTGGGTATTCTCGTCGTTGCCCTGCTCCTGCTTCTCACAGCCCTGGTCATCCAGGATTTGATTGAGCGCCGGCCCAAGGTGTACAGAACCTTTCGCCTCGGCTTTCTTTGTTTTACGGCGATCTGGATCGGCTGGTATGCTGGGGCCCAGCTTTCGGTTCTTAATGTCATTACCTTCGTCCAGTCTCTTCTGACCGGTTTCCACTGGGAATTTTTCCTGCTTGGCCCGCTGATCTTCATTCTCTGGAGTTTTGTCGCCGTTGCCTTGCTGTTCTGGGGGCGTGGCGTCTATTGTGGCTGGCTGTGTCCCTTTGGAGCGTTGCAGGAACTTCTCAATGAAATCGCGCGCGCCTTTCGGGTGCCCCAGTTACGGATTCCCTTTGCCATCCACGAACGTCTGTGGCCGATCAAATATATTCTCTTTCTCGCTCTCCTCGGCCTGTCCTTCTATTCGGTGCGCGAGACGGTGGTATTGGGAGAGGCCGAGCCCTTCAAGACGGTTTATTCCCTCTCCTTTAACCGGGAGTGGGGTTTCGTGCTTTATGCCGTGGGCTTGCTCGCAATCGGTCTTTTTATCGAGCGGTTTTATTGCCGCTATCTTTGCCCCCTGGGTGGCGCCCTTGCTATCCCGGCCCGGATGCGGATGTTTGAATGGCTGAAACGGCGGCCCCAATGCGGACGCGAGTGCCATATTTGCGCCCAGCATTGCACGGTCGATGCCATACATCCCGACGGCCATATCAATCCCAACGAATGCATCTATTGCATGAACTGCCAGATTATCTATTACAACGACCACGTCTGTCCGCCGATGATACGGCGGCGGGAGCGCCATGAGGCTTATACAGAGGCCCATGACGAAGCGGTGGCTAAGGGTAAGGGGGCGTGAGATGAGCCGGTCGCAAAACATGATCCTTCCCGGTAAAACACTGCCCCGCCGCAGGGTTCTCGGCATTCTTGCCGCTGCCGCCGGGATGCCGCTTCTAGCCGCTCAAGGCGCCCTTGCCGCGGGCAGGCCCCGCCAAATGATCGAATGGCGCGGGGTGGCGCTGGGTGCTGATGCGCGGATGGTGCTCACCCATGATGTCCCCGATGTGGCGAAAGAGGCGTTGTCGCGCTGTCTCGATGAAGTGGCGCGACTGGAGGGTGTTTTTAGTCTTTACCGCAGCGATTCAGAGCTTTCCCGTCTCAATCGCCAGGGAATCCTTAAGGCCCCCTCCCATGACCTGGTTCGTCTTCTGGCTGTTTCCCAACACTATGGCGATCTGTCGGGGGGCGCTTTTGACGTCAGCGTTCAGCCTTTGTGGAGCCTCTATGCCGGATATTACGCCAACTATCCTGACGGTCCGGGGCCCTCAAAGGAATCCCTGGAGCGGGCGCTGCGCCTGGTCGATTACCGTGCAATTAATGTTTCCTCCGGTGAGATCGCCTTTCAACGCCCAAAAATGGCGATTACCCTGAACGGCATCGCCCAAGGATATATCACTGAGCGTGTCGGCGAACTTCTCCGCCATATGGGTTTTTCCAATGTGTTGATTAATTTAGGCGAGACCCGGGTTCTTGACCAACATCCCGACGGCCGCCCCTGGCGCATTGGTATGAGCGACCCGGTGAATTCTGGCCGCCGTGCCGGACAGGTCGAGCTGGTTAATCAGGCCATTGCCAGTTCCGCCCCAAACGGATTTTCCTTTGATGCCGGTGGTCGTCACCATCATCTTTTCGACCCCGCCCTGGGCCACGCTCCCGATAAAATCCTCGGCGTCAGTGTCATTGCCCCACGGGCCACCGATGCCGACGCTCTCTCGACGGCTCTTTCGGTTATGGGGAGAGAGGCGGGGTCGGCCATGATCCGCGCTGTCGATGGCGCCAGAGCCATTGTGACGAGGAAGGATGGTCGGATGGAGAAGATAAAATGCTGAGGCCGGGCAGGCTTTAATCCAGGACCAGGGCGTTTTCAGCGTCGTTGAAGCGGATCGCCAACACCTGGCCGGGGGAAAGGCTTACTTCTTCTATCGTTTCATAATCGAAGCCGTCCGTCCTGTCGCTGTCCCGCATGCGCACCATCAGGCTGTGAGGGCCGGTTGGGATGATCAGCTTTTGATAGAAATAGGATGGCCCGTCGTTGGAAAGGCCAGAGGGCTGCATTTCCTGATCGAAAATGACGGCGCCGTCCAGGGTCAGCTCAAGACGTACCGGGAGACGTTCCCGCGGACAGATCATCAGGGCTCGCCGACTGCTTTTAGTAACCGCCACTTTGGGGGTTTCCCGCTCCCGGCATTCACCTTTTCTCTCACCGATATGGCTGATCGACAGCTTCACCACGGAGAGATTTTCCTGCAAGTGGGTATAGCCCGGCCAGGTGGAAAAAATACCGATCACCACGGCCAGGGCGAGATAGGCCAGGGCCTGACCGATAATCTGCAAGGGGCTAGGCATTTCCGCCTCCCTTTCCGTGCGGGTTTGGTTTTAATTGCTGACGGAAGGAGCCGATGGCTTCTTTCAGTTTTCCGGCCTCGCCCGGTGCGGCCCAGAACCTGCCCAGACGCTCCCGGGGCACCCGCTCGCGCAGATAAGGGTCCCGGGTGCGGTTAATTCTCTCTTCCGTCCATTCGACGCCCAGGCGCTGGTAACACTCTCCCGGCCTGCAACCGGTGAGAAAGACGCCCTCGATGCCACCTCTGGAAAGGGCGAAATCGATAAAGGGCGGCGGCAGCATGCCGATACAGGGCAAGCGGATGGCGGCTGTATCAGTGGTTTGCAGAGCCTCGACATCGACCCCGTGATCGCAACCAAAAACAAGGATTTTCCGGTCGCCCTCAAGGGTGCTCATGGCCTCAACGGCTTGGGTGCGGAGGTTCTGTAGGGTCAGGTCCGGTAAATCGATGCCTGTGACAAGTTCCTGGCCGGTGCGGAAGGGGGTTGCCGTCGGGCAAGCGCCGACACAGATGCCACAGCCGGTGCAAAGGCTGGGATTGACGATGGCAATGTGGGGATAGGGACGACCGTCGGTGCGCGGCCCCATGATGACGGCGCCATAAGGGCAGTCTTCAAAACAGCGTTTGCAGCCGTTGCAGCGATCATCAAAAACCTGTGCCGCGCCGGGGCGTTTGATCGGCGGCATCCAGGGCATCAGACAGAGAAAGGTCGATATCCCGACAAGCGCCACCCAGACAATACCGGCCGGCCAGTGGTCGATCAGTGGATAGACGAAGAGATAATACCAGTCGAGTTGGACGACATTGGGAACCAGGCCGAGATCGGCCGGGGGATGGCTGAGCGCCGGTTTGTAAAAGGAAAGAACAGTCAGCATAACGATGGTGCCGAGTGCCAGGGCTATAGGGGGGTTGACCTTGGGGCGGCTGATCCTCAGCACATGAATCCACATTACGAAAAGAAGCATTAGGGGTAAAAAGATGTGGAGGAAGATGAGCAGGGTAAAAAAACGGTCATCCATGCTCCCCCTTGTGAGAAAATTATTGGCGATGGGCTCACCAAAAATGGGGAACCAGTCCAGCCATTCAAAAGTGGCGGTGCCGATGTACTGAGCGAGCTGGTCCCAGACCAGCCAATAGCCGCTGATCCCGGCGGCAAATGTCAGCCAGAGAAGCGGCACCCCGGTAAACCAAGTGAACCAGCGCACCCCGCGATAGCGATCAAACGCATATTCGCGCAGAAGGTGAAGCATCATGGAGACGACAAGGGCATCGGAGCCATAACGATGCAGACTGCGCATGACGCCGCCGAAATACCATTGCTCGACCGTCATATAATCGATCGAGCTATAGGCGCCGGCGACACTGGTATCGAAAAGAATATAGAGATAAATGCCGGTTACCGAGACGATCCAGAAATAGAAATATCCCAACGCGCCAAGCTGGGTAAGCGGGTTCAGGCGGGGGGTGAAAACCCGGTCCAGAACCCCTTCCACCGCCGTAAAGCCTCTCTCAAGGGTCGCGCGCAACCCGACCTTTTGATTGGCTTTGGCGGCTGCCTCGCTCATGGATTTTTCCTTGATGTCGCCGTCCGCCGCCAGGCGCGGAAAAGAATATGGATAAGCATCATGATCACAGCCATGCCGACGAACATGCCGATAAAGAGGGAATAATCGAAACGGTAACGATCTGTCATGGGATCATAGACGGTGCAGAAAAGCTTTATCTTGTTAATCATGTCATCAAGGCTGGCAAAGGGCGTTTCGGTGCCGAAGACCAGGTTTTTCAGGGGATCGACAAGGTGCGGCGTTTCGAAGTTTTCGCCGTAAACCTGGCGGTAAACATTTCCCTCGGCATCGAGAATCGTGGTTTGGGCCAGATGATCGAAGCCTTTTGGCGATTTGAAGAAAAGGAATCCGATGTCCTGGCTCAGGGCGCGGACGGTTTCCGCATCGGTGGTCAGAAAATGCCAGTTCGGATTTTTGATTCGCATCCGCCCGGCGAATTGGCGCATGCGTTCCGGGGTGTCGATCTTGGTATCGAAGCCGATGGAAACAATCGAAAATGAATCCTCGCCAAGGGCGTCAAAGGCGACATCGGCGGTTTCGGCAAGGGTGCGGGTCGTTACCGGACAGGCATGGGCGCAACTGGTATAGATCAAACTGATAACCAGCGGTTTTCCTTTAAAATCGGCAAGATTGACGGGCTTTCCCGAGCGATCGGTAAAGCGGTAATCCCCGGTTCCGGCGCCAATGGCCGACTGGCTGAGGGCAAGGGCGGCTTTGTCGTCGAAATCCTTTGCCGCCATGTGGGCGCTTTCCCCGTGGCCGGAGGCCGTCCCATGGCTTTCTTGCGCGGTCAATGGATCGCCGGTCAAAAATCCCACAGTAATAACAAGGGTATAAAGAGAAAGCCGTCTTATGGATTGGGTGCGTTCTCGGAAAAACACGGACACCATAACGTTTTTTGTCACCGCCTTTGGGCCGAAAGAGAGGCGGGACGTTCTAAAACGCCCCGCCCCCATATTGCGTCTGTCTACAGATTTAGGAGATACCCCAGGTTTCCGCCAGGTATTTCCAGTTAACGAAATAGTAGAGAACAAAGACCACGAGGAAAATCATGGCCAGGGTAAAGGTTCCCGGAACATCGACTTCCTCGGTACTGCCGTAAGAGGCGGCAGCGGTCTTTTCCTCCGGCGCCTCGGCAGGTGCGGCTGCAGGCGCATCGCTCTTCTTCTTGCCCCACAGGATCGAGCCGACGACGACGCCGATGAACATGAACCCGCCCAGACCGGCAAGAAGGGCGCTGATGCCGTTCAGGCCCATCATCATAAAGGCGGCGGGCGCAAAGTCGTAATTCATCAGGGCTTCGCTAAAGGTGATGTCCCAATGCCGCCGGGGCACGCCCAGGGTTCCGGCACCCATCATGAAGATGGAGGTGCCGGCCACCCCTAGTCCGAAGACATAGGGCTGCCATTGCGCCACTTTCGGCAGAATAAGCTCCCGCCGGAAGATGAGCGGTACCAGTAGATAAGTGACCGCCATAAAGGTCAGCGTCGTTCCCGCCACCACGGTGGCGTGGAAATGTCCGGGCACATAGATCGTGTTGTGGATGATCAGGTTGATCTGTTCGGTGCCCATGACGACGCCGGAGATGCCGCCGAGAAAGCCGAACATGATCAGTGAGAGGAACATGCCGGAAAAGACCGGATTCCCCCATGGCGCCTTACGTAACCATTCAAACAGACCCTTGTTAAAGCCCTTCTTGCGCTGCGCCGATTCAATTGAGCCGGGCACGGTCAGGCCGTGGATCATGCTGCCGAGAACGGCGAGATACATGGCATAGCTGGTGTTGAATATCTTGTACTCCGAGCTCAGGCCCGGTTCCACCAGAAGGTGATGGGCCGAGGCCAGTTGCAGGAACAGGATATAGAGCAGAAACGCCCCCCGGCTGACCTTTTCCGACAGCGGCTTGGCGCCAAAGAGGACTGCCGCGATCAGATACCAGATCGAAACATGGGCGGCGACGTTGATCTGCTGGGACGAATGCCCCATGCCCCACCAGATGACCTTGTACATTAATGGGTCGATATAACTGACCAATCCGACAGACCAGAGCAGGGTCGGGATCAGGATGATGGCCCCGCAGGCAATGGTAAAGACGGCGATAATGGCCGCCGTCAGGGCGCCGAAGGTGACCAGCGGGATAGATCCTTCATAGGTTTTCTCCGCCTTGGCCACCACCAGGGTGCCGAAGAAACAGCAGACACCAAGCAACGCGCCGACAGCAAAAAGGATGATCCCGAGATAGAAGAAGGGGCTGGCGCGCATCGGCACGTAAGAGGTGAACATCACCGTTGAATCACCCTGGAGGACGGCGACATTGGTGATCAGTGCCCCGATCAGCATCAGCCAGAAGCCGAGCCAGGCCACTTTGGGCGTGGCTAATCGGCAGCCAAGCAGGATTGCCGAGGCAAAATAGAGAACAGCGATCTCGAAAAAGATAATCCAGACCAGAAGAACATCGAATCCATGGGCGGTGAGTGCCAGATAAAACCAGTCTGCAGGCAGCAGATGGACGGAAGGCCAGCGGGTCAGAGCGACGCCGAGACCAAACAGGCCACCGATCAGCAGGAAGACCACCGCGACCACGGCGTTGGCCTTGATCAGCTTTTCGGCCGGCAGATGGACTTTAAGGCCCGTATCGGGGCAGGTGCGAAATTGTGTGTCTGTAGCCATTTTCCTGTTCCCCTCTACTCGACGACGATCATTTTACCGAGCATCGTGTGATGCCCGATGCCGCAATACTCGTTACAGACAATCCCGAACTCACCCACTTCTGTGGGTGTGATGGTCATGACCATATCGTAATCGGGATGTATCTGCAGGTTGAGGTTGACCGGCTGCAGGGACAGGCCGTGCATATAGTCGAGAGAAGAGGCGTGAAGACGATAGGTCTCGCCTTTTTTCAGCTCAAATACCGGCCACCATTCCCAGAGTCGGGAGATCATGTATATATCATCGCCGGCCGGAGGACGGACGACGGGAATGCCCGTGTCTCCCCATTCGCCGACGGTATATTGGGCCGCCGCTTCCTCTGCCAGGGCGGCAAAGGTGTCGGGATTAATTCGATAGGCCTCGGTTGGTGGGTTCTGTTTCCCGACGATGTGCCAATAGGGCATCATCAGAAACATGATGATGGACCAGATCAGCGCGATGGCGATCCACAGGATTTCGGTGCGAGCGATCGGTTCGTTCCACCAGAGTCGCTCTTTGGGGGGAAAAATAGCCATGACACCCTCGCTGAAGTTAATTGGCAACGGGGATCGAAATGACTTCCATGATCCCCCAGATTACGTAAAACACGGCAGGCACAGTGACGCCCAGGAACAAAAGCAGGAATGGATTGTCGAGTAGGCGTTGCATGAACGGAACATCGCCTCCGCTAACTTGATCACCTTCAGCCATAATTTCTCTCCCTGGACTTGGCCGCTTTATCGGCGGCAGTTGGAATAAAATTAACCTGTCTGTTTGTTATGTCGTTTATGTCCCCTGCACCATAAAAGCCTGGACCAGGGCGAACGAACTGCTCGCCAGCACAAGGATGATGGCGAAGAAAATAAGTTGTCGGTATTTGAAGCGCCGCCCGGCCATGATTTCGGCACGGTCGAGAAGGCGGTCGGAAACGATATAAACGCCGATGGCAATAATCGTGAAAGCAAGGATTTCCATTCCGGAAAACCTCCTTCTCCTCTGCGAGGCCCACTGTGATGGTATTCCCCGGATGAAGAAAGTTGAAGTACTAAAATTTGGTCCGCTCTAATCATGCAAAACCGCCCTTTGTCGCCCCAAGCCGGGCGACGAGAAGAAGATTCTTACCAGCACATTCAAGGCGATGCACAAAAACGGGGCCATGACCTATATCAATTTCTTAAAGGGACCTGAAAAAGCCGATCAGCCCCCCTGGGGGAGGCGTTGCCGCGCATCGTTGCGGTTATGGGGCCGATAGGCTAAAAAACCGGCTCTTGAACGCGTCTTGGGGATGGGCCCGGTTTTTCTCACAATGAAGGATAAGAAAGCGGTTATGGCTTCCTACCAGTACATCTATGTCATGAAGGGTCTTTCCAAGGCCTATCCCGGCGGTCGTCAGGTTCTTAAAGACATTTGGCTGTCTTTTCTGCCCGGCGCCAAGATCGGGGTTCTCGGCCTTAACGGTGCGGGCAAATCGACCCTGCTTAAGATTATGGCCGGACTCGATAAGGAATTTAACGGTGAGGCCTGGTCGGCAGAAGGGACCAGCGTCGGCTATTTGTCCCAGGAACCGGAACTTGATCCGGATAAGGATGTGAGCGGGAACGTGTTCGAAGGCTTGGGCGAGGCCAAGGCGCTTGTCGATCGTTTTGAGGAGGTCAACGCGCGCTTTGCCGAAGAGATGAGCGAAGATGAGATGGATGCCCTGATCGCCGAGCAGGCTGAATTGCAGGAAAAGATCGACGCCGCTGACGCCTGGGATCTGCAGCGCACCGTCGATATCGCCATGGATGCTCTGCGCTGTCCCCCCGGCGATGCCGATGTGACGACTCTTTCCGGCGGTGAGCGCCGCCGGGTGGCGCTTGCCAGGCTACTTCTTCAAAAGCCCGACCTTCTTCTTCTTGATGAACCAACCAATCACCTGGACGCCGAATCGGTGGCCTGGCTTGAACAGTTTCTCGACGATTATCAGGGCACCGTGGTGGCGGTTACCCATGATCGATATTTTCTCGACAATGTGGCGGGGTGGATTCTTGAGCTCGATCGCGGCCAGGGAATTCCCTTTGAGGGAAATTATTCTTCATGGCTCGATCAGAAACAGAAACGCCTCGAGCAGGAGGGCAAGCAGGAAGGCGCCCGTCAGCGCACTTTGTCGCGGGAACTTGAATGGATACGCCAGAGCCCCCGCGCCCGCCAGGCGAAAAGCAAGGCTCGTATTACGGCTTATGAATCTTTGCTTGCCGAGGCTGGTGAAAAAACCGCCGATACGGCTCAGATCATCATTCCTCCCGGTCCCCGGCTTGGTAATCTGGTGATCGAGGCCGAAGGGTTGAGCAAGGGGTTTGGGGAAAAGCTCCTCATCGACAATCTGAATTTCATGCTGCCGCCCGGCGGTATCGTCGGTGTCATTGGTCCCAATGGCGCAGGTAAAACGACACTTTTCCGCATCATCACCGACCAGGAACAGCCCGATAGCGGCGCTTTCCGTCTCGGCGATACGGTGGTTATGGGCTATGTGGATCAGTCACGGGACGCGCTTGACGCTGACAAAAACGTCTGGGAGGAAATTTCGGGCGGGCACGACGAGATTGAGCTGGGTAAGCGAAAGATGCAGAGCCGCGCCTATTGCGCCGCCTTCAATTTCAAGGGCGCGGATCAGCAGAAAAAAGTCGGACAGCTTTCGGGCGGTGAGCGCAACCGCGTTCATTTGGCGAAGATGCTTAAATCGGGCGCTAATCTGCTGCTTCTCGATGAACCGACCAACGATCTCGATGTCGATACCCTGCGGGCGCTCGAAGAGGCGCTGCTGAAATTTGCAGGTTGCGCCGTGGTCATATCCCATGACCGCTGGTTTCTCGATCGCATTGCGACCCATATCCTCGCTTTTGAAGGAGATAGCCAGGTCGTCTGGTTCGAGGGCAACTATGACGAATACGAAGCCGACCGTAAGCGCCGGCTGGGCAGCGAGGCCGATCAGCCCCACCGCATCAAATACAAACCTTTGACAAGAACCTAGTGGGAGGGCGCCGTAGCTGGAGCCGGAGTTTACGGCTGACGGAATATATCGCTTATAACGAAAATGAAAAGGCCGCCCGAGAGGCGGCCTTTTTCTGTTTTCCGGAGGGTGTTGAATCCTCTAAATCTATTTGGCCTGCTGATCGTCCTTGCTGGCGAGCTGTTCCGTTTTTTTCTGCAGGGCCGCGATCAGGGCGTCGACCTTGCCGCCACCGCGCTGAATGACGGAGGCAAATTCACTCCGGTTGGCGATGATCAGGCTCGCCCCCTGAACGAACAGATTGCGGATCTTGTATTTGCCGTCGTGATTTTCCACCTGCCAGTTGAGGTCGATCGGCGCCTCTCCGCTGGTCATGATAACTTCCGAGGCAACCATATAACCGCCGTCGTCTCCGGACGTAGCCCCGGTAACCTTGAAGATTTCACCGCTGTACCGGTGGAAAAGACTTGAGTAGGTCTGCGCGATCATTTTCTTGAACAGCTTTTGAAATTCTTTGCGTTCATCAGGCGTCGCCCGGCGCCAGTGGCGGCCGAGAACGAAGCGGCTGATATAGGCGAAATCAAAGCCTTCGTCGAAGCGTTTGGCAAAACGCCTCTGCAATTCCTTATTGGTCAGACCGTCTTCGGTCAGATCCTTTATTGCTTCATTGCCGTAGGTCTGGATGAATTTCGAGACGTCTTCGGTTGAAGCGTCGGCTGCTTGGGCAATTGGCGTAAACTGCCAAAACCCTAGTGTCAGTAAGGCTAGGAGAATCAGAACTCTTCGGGTCATGTTGAACCTACTCGGTCAGGGATGCCCGGTTTGACGTTCCATCTTCATTTTCTGTCATGAAACTGGGACCGGGGACATTTTTGGTCTTGGCGCCATTGCTGATTTCTTCAGCCCGGCGCTGACGGTGAAGAGAGCGAATTGTTGCATAGAAATCAATCGAATTTTCTTCCAGTTCGTCAAGAACGTCCATCACCAGAGAGCGTTCATCAATCCCCTGAACGAAGCCCCGGACAAGGCTGTATGTGCTGAACAGCCTGTCTTCATCACCTGAGAACAGATAGCCCAGGGGATCCATATAGGCGTCAGCTACGCTGCCCGCCAGATCTCGCGGATTGGACGGGCCAAAGATGGGAAGGACCAGATAGGGCCCGCTGGGGGCTCCCCAGACAGCCAGCGTCTGGCCAAAGTCTTCCTCGTGAAAGGGCAGTCCGAGATGAGTGGCGACATCGAACATGCCGCCAATGCCGAGCGTCGTGTTGATCAGGAAACGGCCCAGCGTATTGCCGATCCGTTCGCGCTCAAGCTGAAAGATATCATTGCCCAGGGTTACCGGGGTTTTGATGTTGTTGATCATATTGTGGATGATGTCCCGGCCGTCTTCGGGAAGGAGCAGATAGGCCTTGGCCAGGGGTTTGAACAGGACCGTATCCAGGCCGCGGTTCAACTCAAAAATGGCGCGGTTTACGGGCTCAAATGGATCATTAATTTCATAATATTCAGCCCGCGTATCAGGATCTTCAGGCGGCAGGTTACAGGCAGCCAGGGACACGGAAAGTCCAAGGATAAAGATGAAACGCGGAATAAAGTTGAATTTCATGAAATTAATCAGCCCCCGAAAAAAACGTCTTCTGCCAAATTTGTTATAATAACAGACCTAGACGCTAAACCAGATGGAGCATGCTCCCCTCTTAAATAGCTTGATTGAGAACAGTTACATCAAAAACGCACTCAAAACAGGGCATTGGTCACAATTACGTTAAAAACAGACCGTTACTCGTGACGCATGTCAGCCCTTACAGACCCTATCAAAGTATCATACGAAACATTAAAAGACCAGACTCGAAAATACGTCTGACGAGCAGGCGGGTATCTCTTGTTGCATATTTGCCACAAATGTGCCCCGCGGAGCGTAGGGGGCGATTTTTTGCTGTTGTCACCCTTCTTATATAAATATATGTTTATATAAATAACCTATTATATATTCTTATTGTCCCGACCGTGTTTTCGGACAGGTAGAGAGGTTGTTGAGGCGAATGCAGTCATTACTTACGGCTCTCAGGGCGGTGGGGGAATCAACCAGATTACGGCTTCTGGCCCTGTGCTCGCGGGCCGAGCTCTCGGTCAGCGATTTAACCCAGATTCTCGCTCAAAGTCAGCCCGGTATCTCCCGTCATCTCAGACTGCTCTGCGAGGCCGGGCTCCTTGAGCGTTCGCGGGAAGGAACCTGGGCCTTTTACAGGCTTGCGCGGAGTGGCCGGAACTTTGATCTGGCGCGCGCCCTGGCGGCCCTGATCCCGGAAGATGATGAAATCGCCCGTGATCTGGTCCGTTTGGAGGAGATTCAGGCCGATCGGGAGGCGGCGGCCAGCGACTATTTCCGCAGTAATGCCGGGGATTGGAACCGCATACGCTCGCTCCATGTGGATGATCGGGAGGTAGAAGAATCCTTAAGGGGTCTTTTTACCAAAAAAGGAGTCGAAAACTACCTCGATATCGGCACCGGTACCGGGCGCATGCTGGAGCTTTTCGGTCCTCGTGTGGGGCGGGGCACGGGCCTCGATCTTTCCCATGAAATGCTGATGATCGCCCGCGCCACCCTTGAAAAGGCCGGGTTGCGCAATTGCGCTCTCCAGCAGGGAGATATGTACGCCTTGCCATGGCAAGAGCAAACCTTCGATGCCGTCACCCTGCACCAGGTCCTGCATTATGCCGATGATCCCGCCGCCGTGCTGGTCGAGGCGGCCCGCGTTTTGCGGCCCGGCGGGTTCCTTTTGGTGGTTGACTTTGCCCCCCATGGGATTGAAAACCTGCGCCAGGAACACGCTCACCGCCGTCTTGGTTTCGCCGATGATGAAATCGCCGGGTGGTGCCAAAGCGCCGGTCTGAAAACGCCCAAGGCCACCCATCTTCACGGCGATAAACTCACCGTGACGATCTGGAAAGCGGTTCGCGCCACGTCGGGGGCGTCCGCCTCTCAGGAACTCAAGGATGGGAATAATCCCCGTCTGTCGCTAGATAAACAGAAGAAACAGGGAGCACCATCCAGGTTATGACCGGACAAACCACAGATCCTCTTCAGGCGCCGCTACCGCCCGGACTTTCCCTGGCCCGGGACGGGCTTAAGGTTTCTTTTGAATTCTTTCCGCCGAAAACGGAAGAAATGGAAAAGCGTCTATGGGCGGCGATCAAACGCTTAGAGCCCCTCCAGCCCCAGTTTGTTTCCGTCACCTATGGGGCCGGCGGCAGCACTCGGGAGCGCACCCATGCCACGGTCGCCCGCATCCGCCGTGAAACCAGCCTGGAACCCGCCGCGCATCTCACCTGTGTCGGGGCCAGCCGGGAGGAAATCGACGACATTGCGCGGCAGTATTGGGATGAAGGAATCCGCCATATTGTCGCCCTGCGTGGCGACCCCCCCGATATGGGTGAAAAATACGCCCCTTTTTCCGGCGGCTATGCCTATGCGGCCGATCTGGTGGAGGGGCTTAAAAAAGTCGCCAATTTTGAAATTTCTGTGGCCGCCTATCCCGAAACCCATCCTCAGGCGATCAGTCCGCAAGCCGATCTCGACAATTTGAAACGCAAGATCGACGCCGGGGCCAGCCGCGCTATTAGCCAGTTCTTTTTTGACCCGGATATCTATTGCCGGTTCGTCGATCGTGCCCGTGGGGCCGGAATCGATGTGCCGATTGTGCCCGGAATCCTGCCGGTGACGAATTATGCCCGGGTTGTCGAGTTCAGCCGCCAGTGCGGGGCCAGCGTGCCGGACTGGATGGCGCATATATTCGAGGGACTCGATGGTGATCCCGAGACCCGCAAGCTGGTGGCTGCCACCATCTCCGCCGAGCAATGCCAGCATCTGCGCGCCAGGGGGATCGACGAGTTTCATTTCTACACCCTCAACCGGGCCGACCTTGCCTTTGCCATCTGCCATATCCTCGGTTTGCGCGCCAAATCGAGTGATAGCGGACGCTGAAGCCTTCATTGTTTCTTTAATTATCGAAGAGCAGACTTAAAGCCATGAGCCGATTTCTGGATTATCTCAAAGACCGCATCCTGCTTGCCGACGGGGCCATGGGGTCCCGGGTGCAGGCGCTCGACCTTTCGGTCGAGAAAGATTACCTGGGGCAGGAGAACTGCACCGATATTCTCACCAAAAGCCGCCCCGATCTGGTGCGCGACATCCACACGGGCTATTTCGAAGCCGGGGCGGATGCGGTAGAGACAAATACATTCGGCGCCTCGCCCGTTACCCTGGGCGAGTTCGATTTGTCTGATGAAGCTTTTGATCTTAACAAGCGGTCGGTCGAATTGGCCCGCGAGGCGGCGGAAGCGTTTTCCGCCGACGGTCGCGAACGCTTCGTCCTCGGGTCAATCGGGCCGGGCACCAAGCTGCCGAGTCTCGGCCATATCGATTATCAGTCCCTGGAGGATTCATTCGCCGTCCAGTGCGACGGTCTCGTCGCCGGCGGCGCCGACGCCTTTCTGGTCGAAACCTGTCAGGATCCGTTGCAGGTCAAGGCTGCGGTCAACGGCGCCAAGCGCGCCAGGGGTGAGGCTGGCGTCGACATTCCGATTATCGTCCAGGTGACGGTGGAAACCACCGGCGCTCTGCTGGTCGGCACCGACATCGCGGCGGCAGCGACAATTGTAAAGGCGCTGGACGTGCCGGTTATCGGGCTTAATTGCGCTACCGGTCCCCAGGAAATGTCCGAACATATTAAATGGCTGGCTGAAAACTGGCCGGGGATGATCTCGGTTCTGCCCAATGCCGGCCTGCCCGAACTTGTCGATGGGGCGCCCCATTACCCGCTGCGGCCCGACGAGTTGGCCCACTGGCATGCGCGGTTCCTGGAGGAAGACGGGGTCAACATGATCGGCGGCTGTTGTGGCACCGACATTCCCCATATCCAGGCGCTCGACGCCATGTTGCGGGGACGCGCCGGTGGCGAACATGTCCGCCCGAAACCGGTGCGCCGCAAATCCTACTGGGTGCCCTCGGTTGCTTCGCTCTATACCCAGGTGCCCTACGCCCAGGAAAACGCCTTTCTCGATATCGGCGAGCGCTGCAACGCCAATGGCAGTAAAAAATTCCGCCAGTTGCAGGAAGCCGGCGATTGGGATGCTTGCGTCGAGATGGGGCGCGAACAGGTCGCCGACGGCGCCCATACCCTTGATGTCTGTACTGCTTTCGTCGGTCGTGACGAATCCGCCGACATGACGGAAGTCGTCAGCCGCATGCGCGGCGGCGTCACCGTGCCCCTGGTTTTCGATTCAACCGAGCTCAACGTGCTTGAAACCGCCTTGGCGCTTTATGGCGGCAAGCCGATCATCAATTCGATCAATTTCGAGGATGGCGAGGAACCCGCCGCCAGGCGCCTTGATCTGGCGCGCCGCTTCGGCGCCGGAATGATTGCCCTGACGATTGACGAAAAAGGCATGGCCAAGGATACCGAAGGTAAGCTGGCCATCGCCCGCCGTCTCTATGAATTTGCCTGTGATAAGCACGGCCTGCCGCCCTCCGATCTGCTGTTCGATCCATTGACCTTCACCATTTGCACCGGCAACGAAGACGACCGCAAGCTGGGCCTTGCGACCCTGGACGCCATCGAGCAGATTTCAAAGGAAATGCCCGATTGCCAGATTATTCTCGGGCTCTCCAACATTTCATTCGGCATCAATGCCGCAGCGCGCCATGTGCTGAATTCGGTTTTTCTCGACCACGCTCTCAAACGGGGCATGACCGGGGCCATTCTTCATTCCAGCCGCATCATGCCGCTCCATAAAATCCCTGAAGAGGAAGTAAAGGTCGCCGAAGATCTGATCTATGACCGTCGCCGCGAGGGCTATGACCCGCTTCATGAATTCCTCAAACTGTTCGAGGGACGCAGCGCCGAGAAAAAGGAAAAGAAGGCGCGTCCCGAAAAGGTCGAAGACCGTCTGCAGCAACGCATTATTGACGGTGACAAGCAGGGGCTTGAGGACGATCTTAACGAGGCGATGAAAACCTATAAGCCGCTGGAAATCGTCAACCGGTTCCTCCTCGACGGCATGAAGGTGGTGGGCGAGTTGTTCGGCTCGGGACAGATGCAATTGCCCTTCGTGTTGCAGTCGGCGGAAACCATGAAGACGGCGGTGGCTCATCTCGAACCTCATATGGAGCGGGTCGAGGGACGCGAAAAGGGCACCATGGTTCTGGCGACGGTGAAGGGGGACGTTCACGATATCGGCAAGAATCTGGTCGATATCATCCTCACCAATAACGGCTACAAGGTGGTCAATCTCGGCATCAAGCAGCCGGTCGAGCACATCATGGCCGCGGTGCGCGAACATGATGCGGACGTCGTCGGCATGTCGGGCCTGCTGGTCAAATCGACGGTTATTATGCGGGAAAACCTGGAAGAGATGACCCGTGAGAAATTTGATGTGCCGGTGATTCTCGGCGGCGCGGCGCTCAACCGTAAATACGTCATGGCCGATTGCGTGCCGGCTTATGAGAGCGGGGGGGTGGCTTATGCCCGTGATGCATTCGACGGGCTGGAATTGATGGACAAGGTGGTGGCCGGGGAATTCGACTCCCACCTTGCCGCCCTGGCCGAGAAACACGGTGCACTGGCGCCCAAATCCGGACCCAAGGCCAACCTTGAGGGTGAGTTGCCGCCTGTTCTGCCGCGACCGGTCGATCTGGAGGAGGCGCGTTTGCGCCGGGCTGAACTGACCCGCGATGTGGCGGTGCCTGTGGCGCCGTTCTATGGCGCCAAAATTATCGACCAGGTGCCGATCAAGACGTTGTTGCCTTATCTCAATGAAACCATGCTCTACCAGTTCCATTGGGGTTACAAAAAGGCGGGCCGTTCCCGCGCCGAATTCAAGAAATGGGCGAAGACGGAACTGTCACCGATCCTCATGCGCATCGCCAAGGAATGCGCCGACGGGGGCATTGTCGTGCCGAAGGCCGCTTACGGCTATTGGAAATGTGCGGCGCAGGGCAACGATCTGGTTCTTTTCGATGAAGACGGGGTGAATGAGGTGGCGCGCTTTGCCCTGCCCCGGCAGAACCGCCAGGACGGGCTGTGCATTGCCGATTTCTTCCGCGACATTTCTGAAAAAACGCGCGACGTCATCGGCCTTCAGGTGGTGACCGTCGGCCAAAAGGCGTCGGATGTGGCGCTGGAGTGGTTCCATGCCGACCGCTATCAGGATTATCTTTATCTCCACGGCTTTGGCGTCGAGATGGCGGAAGCCATGGCCGAATACGTGCATAAGCGTATTCGTTCCGAACTCGGCTTTGCGGCGGAAGACGCCCGCGAGATCGATAAACTGATCAAGCAGAACTATCACGGGGCGCGTTATTCCTTCGGCTATCCGGCCTGTCCCAATCTAGCCGACCAGCGCAACCTCCTCGAACTGCTCGGTGCCGACCGGATCGGCATCGCCATGAGCGAGGGCGACCAGCTGCACCCGGAACAATCCACTTCCGCCATCGTCGTCCACCATCCCCAGGCCCGCTATTTCACGGTGTAGGGCCGAAGGGGCGGTTTGTCTCTATTGGCCTAGAAATAGATTTCGTATTCGAGCAACCATTTAAGGGCGCCGTCGGGGCTGGGATCGGTGGCGCCGAACAGATAGCCGAGCTCATAGGCGAATTTTCCACCCAACGCCTCGACCGGCAGCTTGCCGTAAATAACCGGGCCGATTTGCAGGGTCTGCTCGTCGAAAGCCTTCATGGCGTTGAAGCGGCCGGGCTTTCCCCAGAGCTCGAACCCCGGCATCAGCTTGGGCGAATAACGGTACTGGGTGCGCCAGGCATACTGGAACTCAGTGCTCTTTTTCTGAATATCGCCGACTTCCTTTTCGAAAATCAGATTCAGGGTATTGGAGAAATTGGTCGTCGATTTCTCGAGCAGCAGCTTGGCCTCGACCTTGCTGGCGTCTTCGTCGCTATGGGCCTTTTGAACTCGCCATAGAGGCCGGCATCAAGCCAGTATTCGCCCTGTTCGAACAATTGGTAGACGAACTCGGCTCCAGTCATCTTGTAATAGAAATCCCTGGTGGCGGTTGACCGGGCTTCGCCGAAAATGCCAATCATCAGCCGATCGGTGAACCCGTATTCGAGTTCATATTTCTGCGACTGGTTGCCGTTGGTGGCGCTGTCGTCGTCAATATCCACATGGCCGCGCCACTCAATACCGAATTCGCCGCCCTCGACGATGGGGGAATAGACCTTGTGGGTCGCGGTGGCCTCGCCGGGTAACCCGAAAAGACCGGCCAGAATGGCGGCGGTCGCAGTGGCGATTTTAGCCGCCTGGCGTTTTTCGCTAAGCTTGATGAAGCCGTAAATGGCCGCAAGGGTGAGGCCGTAAACCACAAGCTGGGAGGCCGCAGGCCGGGATTCATATCCGATCAGGACATGGAGAAATTCACCGACCAGGCTTTGCTCCGAAAGAAGGGCCGAGCTATCCCAGACGCCCTCGACAAGGGCGGGCAACTGGCCGACGGAAATCAGAAAGCCGGTGGCTTGCGAGGCCATGCCGGCGGCCAGAAAGGCCAGCAGCAGGCTGGTAACGGTGAAAAGATGCTTGCTAGAGATACGCAGCAGGCCGAGGTACATCATCACCCCGATGGCGCTGCCGGCGACAAGGCCGAGAAGGCCGCCGATCAGCATCATTGATCCTTGCGATCCGGGAACAGCGGAAATTCCGTAAAGGAAGAGAACGGTTTCAGCGCCTTCCCGCAAAACCGCCAGACCGACGACAATTGACAGCATATGCATCGGTAATTCGCCTTGTGATACGCCGCGCCCAACTTCATTCATATGGGCGGCCAGTTGGCGACCGTGACTTTTCATCCAGACCACGGACCAGCCGATGACAGCCGCCGCGATATAGAGGATGGCGGCGTTGAGAACCTCCTGTCCCATGCCTTCCAGCGACATGGTGATGGCCTCGGTGGAAAAAGCGACGATTGCCGCCCCCAAGAGGCCGACGAGAATGCCGCCGCCGATCCAGAGGTTTCGCCCCGCAACGCCTTTGGTCGCCACCAGAACGATGCCGATGACCAGCGCGGCCTCCAGAACTTCACGAAAAACGATGATGCCACTCGATAACATTATTTGGATCCTGTTCCTTGAGTTTCGGTTCTACGGGCCGGTTTACTTGACGACGATGTATCCATTTGCGGAATCCATGTTGAATTCGCCGAAGAAATGATAGCGGCCGGGGTCCAGCGGCCCGATGAAGATGATGGCCTTACTGCCGCCGGCAATGATCTTTTCCCGGTTGAGGTCGAAACTCTCGAATTCCTCCGGCGTCGGATCGAGGTTCTTGATCAGAAGCTTGACCTTGGTATCGGCGGGAATCTCTATCTCTTCGGGGGAGAAATGGTGATCCTTGATGTTGATCTCGATCACCGGAATTTCGGCCCGGACGGGGGCCGTAAAGCCAAAGCCGATTAAAAGCGCCAGGCCGAGAAGGGCGAGGCGGGTTTTGGAGTCTTTCCGGGCTTTGGGGAGGGTTAAGTTTGCGGTCTGAATTTTCATATTTCCTGTCACTTTCGTTATATCCGGGGATATGTATCCCTTTGTTCTTTCAGGCGCCTTAGGGCCGACCGGGGCTTCAACCAAGCGATACAGGCCGATTCCCATTAAGAATATAGGGATACATATCCCAGTTGCGAATGAGACGCAAGTAGAGAAATGAAATTAATAATTATTCTCAATTAAAAAACAAACTCTCTCCCTGTCGCACCTCAAGCGCAAGGGTAAACAGAGCAACTATCTGAAAAACAACAAGAAAATTCCTCCTATCCCCCTCGCCGCTAAAATCATTATCTCCAGGCAGTATTTAATGGTTTGATCGTGGCCAAAGGCGCAAAAAACCATAAAGTGAGAGGAATCCAGCATTTCCGGCAAAAGAACAGATTGGCTTAAAGGCTTTCTGCATAACGACCAGTTGATCCTTTTGCTGCTGGCCATCATCGTCGGCGCGGCCGCTGGCGGCGGCGCCATTCTGTTTCGTGAACTGATCGGCCTTGTTCAGTCGTTGTTTCTGGGCGGGGGGGGTGAGCAAGTCGCCACCCTGGCCGCCGGACTTCCCTGGTGGCAGCTGCTTCTCGCCCCCGCCGGGGGGGGCGTTTTGATCGGTCTTTTCATTCATTTCGTTATGCCAGAACGCCGCCCTCACGGGGTGGCGGATGTCATCGAGGCTGTTTACCGGCGTGATGGGCGGATGCCGGTTGTGGCGGGACCAGGCGCGGCCCTGGCCAGCGCCGCTTCGATCGGCGTCGGGGCGTCGGTGGGGCGCGAGGGGCCGGTCGTGCATCTGGGGGCGTATCTGGGGGCGTATCTGGGGGAAAAGCTACGGTTTAACCGCTCAATGACCCTGACTCTGCTCGGTTGCGGCGTTGCTTCGGGCATTGCCGCATCCTTCAACGCGCCCCTGGCCGGAGTGATTTTCGCGCTCGAAGTGGTGATCGGCCATTACGCTCTTTCCGCCTTTGCCCCGATCGTCGTCGCCGGGGTGACGGGAACCATCGTATCGCGTCTCTATTTCGGTGATTTTCCAGCCTTCATCGTGCCCTCCCACGCTTATGCCAGCTTTCTTGAGTTTCCGGTATTTGCCCTGCTTGGGGTCTTTGCGGCGCTGATCGCCATCAGTTTTATTCGCGGTGCCTCGGCCATCGCTGTACTGGGTGAGAAATCGGGGCTGCCCGGCTGGCTCCGTCCGGGAATCGCCGGTCTTGCTGTCGGCGCTATCGCCCTTTTCCTGCCTCAAATTCTCGGTGTCGGTTACGAGGCCACCGACGCCGCGCTAAAGGGGCTTTACCCCCTTTGGCTGCTTCTCGCTCTGCTGATCTTCAAACTGATCGCCACCATGGCCTGCATCGGGCTTGGCTTTGGCGGTGGGGTTTTCAGCCCGTCGCTTTTTCTCGGCGCCATGCTGGGCGGTGTATTCGGCTTGATTACCGCCGATATTTTTCCCGGACTAGAAATTGTTGCCGGTTCTCACAGCCTCATCGGCATGGGGGCGGTGGCCGCCGCGGTGCTTGGGGCGCCGATCTCGACGATCCTGATTATCTTCGAGTTGACGGGGAATTATCCCCTGACCGTCGCGACCATGGTGGCAGTCGGGGTTTCCACCATCATCACCCAGCGGGTTCAGGCGGGCTCTTTCTTTCTCGGGCAGCTCAAAACACGCGGCATTGATCCCACCGGCGGGCGCGAAGACCAGCTTTTGCATCAGGTTCGGGTGCATCAGGTGATGGTTGAGGATCTGGGGCGGGTCGGTATCTTGGCACCGTTGGAAAAAGTACGCGAATTGCTGCCCCAGGCGCCGTTCGAAACGCTCTACGTGGTCGATGACGGGGACCGGCTTGTGGGCACTCTGGGCTATCGTGATCTGGCCCGCGGGGTGATGGAGATGACCGACCGGGAATATGTTTCGGCCCATGACATGCTCCATGAAAATCCCCAGTTTCTTGAAGCGGGCGACGACCTTTCCCAGGCCATGGAGGTGCTGAAAAGCTCTGATAAGGCGCATCTTCCCGTGGTCGCCGACAGGGAAACGATGAAATTGATCGGTTGCATCCATATCCGCGATGTAATGGCCGCCTATGCCCATACGGTTCACAAGGCCCGGGCCGAGGAAAGAGGCGAGGCCTGAGGTCCGGATCCGGTCATCCGGGATTGTGGCGCTGCGTCACAGTCGTGATATAACTCGGCGGATCATGAGTGAACTTGAAGACTTTCGGGGCGACGATCCGCCAAAAGCGGTGGCGCCGGCCCCGGGCTCCTATATCTCGGGCCTTAACGAGGTCCAGCGTCAGGCGGTAGAGGCCCTGGATGGCCCGGTGCTGGTGCTTGCCGGGGCGGGAACAGGCAAGACCCGGGTGCTGACCACCCGTCTGGCTCATATTCTGACCACAGGTCGTGCCGCGCCGTCACAGGTTCTTGCCGTCACCTTTACCAATAAGGCGGCGCGCGAGATGAAAGAGCGGGTCGAGGGGCTGCTCGGGCGCTCAACCGAAACCATGTGGATCGGTACCTTTCATTCCCTGGCGGCGCGCATTTTGCGCCGTCACGCCGAATTGCTCGGGCTGAAATCAAATTTCACCATTCTCGATTCCGACGATCAGGTGCGGCTGATTAAACAGCTCGTAACCGCCGCCGGGATCGACGACAAGCGTTGGCCGCCGCGGGGGCTGCACACCATCATCGAACGCTGGAAGGATCGTGGCCTGACGCCGGAAAAGGTCCGGGCCGGCGATGTTTCAGAGTATGCTTCCGGAAAGTCGCTGGAACTCTATCGCGCCTATCAGGATCGCTTAAAGACACTCAATGCCTGTGATTTTGGCGATTTGATGCTTCATTGCCTGACCCTTTTCACGGCCCATGAAGATGTTCTGGCCGATTATCAGAACCGCTTCCGCTATCTGCTGGTTGACGAGTATCAGGATACAAACGTCGCCCAGTATTTGTGGCTGCGTCTGTTGGCGCGGGCTCATCACAACATCTGTTGCGTCGGTGATGACGACCAGTCGATCTATGGCTGGCGCGGGGCCGAGGTCGGCAACATCCTGCGCTTTGAAAAGGATTTTCCCGGCGCTGTCGTCGTCCGGCTGGAACAGAATTACCGCTCGACGCCGCATATTCTCGCCACCGCCTCGGGATTGATCGCCTGCAACGAGGGGCGGCTGGGCAAGACCCTGTGGACAGAGGCCAGCGAGGGCGAAAAGGTTGCCATTCGCGGTGTCTGGGACGGGGCGGAAGAGGCCCGGGTGATCGGCGACGAGATCGAGACGCTTCACCGCAAGGGCCATACACTTTCCCAGATCGCCATTCTGGTGCGGGCCAGTTTCCAGATGCGCGAATTCGAGGAGCGATTCATTACCCTCGGCCTGCCTTACCGGGTTATCGGCGGTCCGCGGTTTTACGAGCGCCGCGAAATCCGCGACGCCATCGCCTATTTCCGGGTGCTGGTCCAGCCCGACGATGATCTGGCTTTCGAGCGCATCATCAACGTGCCCAAGCGCGGGCTCGGCGACGCCACTCTGCGAACAATTCACCACCATGCCCGTTCCGGCCGTATTTCACTGACCCAGGCGGTGGGAGAGCTTCTCGCAACCGACGAGCTGACCGCCAGGGCGCGTAATCCTCTTTTCGCCCTGATGGCTGATTTCACCCGCTGGCGGGGCCAGCTCGACGCCCTGCCTCATGACGAACTGGCGGCCCTGATTCTCGATGAATCCGGCTATACCGCCATGTGGAAGGCGGACAAGGCCCCCGACGCCCCTGGACGGCTGGAAAACCTCAAGGAACTGATCGCCGCTCTGGAGGAATTCGTGTCCCTGCCCGGTTTTCTCGAACATGTGAGCCTGGTCATGGAGAACGCCGAAAATGCCCAGGGCGACATGGTCAATCTGATGACCCTGCACAGCGCCAAGGGGCTGGAATTCGACACCGTTTTCCTCCCCGGCTGGGAAGAGGGGCTGTTCCCCCACCAGCGCGCCATGGACGAGGGTGGCACGTCTGCTCTGGAGGAAGAGCGCCGGCTGGCCTATGTCGGCCTCACCCGGGCCCGCAAGCGCGCCGATATATCCTTTGCCGCCAGCCGCCATGTCTATAACCAGTGGCTTTCCCCCATTCCCTCACGCTTTCTCGACGAGGTGCCCGAGGATCATGTGGAACGGATCACCGCACCCGGTCTTTACGGTGGCGGTGGGCCAAGGGACGGGCTGGCCGAGGATGGTGACGGTCTGGATTATGCGCCAGAGGCGAGACGGTATGGCGGCGGAGGGCCGCGTATTATTGAGGGAACGGCGCGGCGTGTGAAGGTCAGCGCCGACCCGCCGGCCTCAAAAAGCGGTATTCGCGCCGGCGATGAAGTCTTTCATCAGAAATTCGGCTATGGCCGGGTCAACACGGTGGATGGCGACAAGCTGGAGATCGCTTTTTCAACCGGCGTCAAAAAAGTCATGGAAAGTTTCGTCGAGCCCGCATGAGCACATCCGGCGTCCCTTACTGGTCCATCCGTTTCGACGTTCCGCCGACCGCAAAGCCCGCCGCCGAGGCGGTGATGCATCGCCTGTGCGAAGCGGTTTCCGCCTTTGAGGTTCGTCTGGGCGGTCCCTGGCAAATCGAGGGGCTGGCGCCGCAAGAACCCGACCGGGGCGAACTGGAAGCGGCCTTGGCCGGGATGGCGGCCGATTGCGGATTGCCTGTCCCGCCGGCTCTAAACATTCAACAGGTTGAGGACAGGGACTGGGTGACCGAAAGCCAGCGCGGCTTTCCGCCGGTCCGCGCCGGGCGCTATTTCGTTTACGGGTCCCATGAGAGCGACCCGGTGCCGCCGGGGCGCATCGGCATCCGCATTGACGCCGGGCAGGCCTTCGGCACCGGCCATCACGACTCAACACTTGGCTGTCTGGTTGCCCTTGACGGTTTGGCGCGCCGCTATCGCTTTGCAGCCCCCCTCGATGTGGGTTGCGGTTCGGGCATCCTGTCCATCGCCATGGCCAAAACCTGGGGAGTTCCGGTCAAGGCCTGCGATATCGACCCGGTAGCAATCCGGGTTGCACGCTATAACATTCGCGATAACGGGGTTTCCGCCCTGGTTTCGCCCTTTGTCGGCAGGGGGCTCGCAGGCCGGCGGGTGGGGCGGAAAAGGGCCTATGATCTGATCCTGGCCAATATTCTGGCGCGTCCGATTATCGCTATGGCGCCCGATGTGGCGGCGCGGCTTATGCCGGGCGGTGTCGCCGTTTTTTCCGGCATTCTCGCCCGCGAGGCCCAGGGCGTGCTTTGCGCCTATCGTATCCAGGGGTTCCGTCTTATCCGGCGGATTATCATTGGCGAATGGGCGACCCTGGTATTGGCCCGGTAATGGATATGCTCTAACTTTCTAAAAACTCTTTTCATAAACCCGAGTCAGTCGTCATGGCCCAGCCCGGTAAAAATACCGAGGAACACCGAGAAACGCCCCTTGCCGCCCTGCGCGGTGAATTGGCGCGCCGCAAGCTCGATGGCTTCATTGTTCCCCATGGCGACGAATACCAGAACGAATATCTGCCCCCCTGCGCCGAACGCCTTGCCTGGCTCACCGGCTTTACCGGTTCGGCGGGGCTGGCTCTGGTGTTGGGCCGAGAGGCCGCGTTTTTTACCGATGGCCGCTATAGCCTGCAGGCTCAAGCAGAAGTTAATGGGGGCGATTTCACTCTCCGCCATATCACCGAGGGACCACCGGCCGACTGGCTGGCCGGGCGTTTGAAGGCGGGACAAAAACTCGGCTATGATTCCTGGCTTCACACCCCGGACGACCTCGCGCGCTATGGCCGCGTAGTGAGCAAAGCCGGGGCGATGCTGGTTCCCTGCCAGTCCAACCCCCTTGATGAGGCGTGGACGGACCAGCCTCAGCCCCCCAAAGCCCCGGTGGTTCCCTTTGATATCGCCCATGCCGGAAAACCGTCCGCCGACAAGCGGCGGGAACTGGGTGCGGCGCTGAAAAAAGCCGGGGCCGGGGCGGCGGTGATCACGGCGCCCGATTCCATCGCCTGGCTTTTGAATATCAGAGGCGGCGATGTCGCCCATACGCCGCTACCCCTTTCCTACGCGATACTTATGGCCGATGGAGCGGTTGAGCTTTTCCTCGATCCGGCGAAGATATCCCCCGGTCTTTGCGATCATCTGGGGGCGGAAATTGCCTTGCACGGCCCTGACGATTTCGGCCCCGCCCTCGACCGGCTGGCCGGTGCAGGTGAGCCGGTTGCCGCCGATCCGGGGCGAAGTGCAGCCTGGGTATTTGATCGCCTGAAAGCAGCCGGGGTGGAAATACGTAAATGCGAAGACCCGTGCCAGCTTCCCAAGGCGTTGAAAAACGATACCGAATGTACCGGTATCCGCGCCGCCCATCTGCGCGATGGAGCGGCCCTGACGCGATTTCTCGCCTGGCTTTCGGACGCCGCTCCCGGCGGGACGGTCAGCGAGTTGGCGGCAGCCGACCATCTGGAAACCCTGCGCCGGGAAAGCGATCTTCTCCGGGATCTCAGTTTTCCAACCATTTCCGGCTCAGGACCCAACGGGGCCATCGTCCATTACCGGGTGACACCGGAAAATGACCGGATGCTTATCCCGGGTGATCTCTATCTGGTCGATTCCGGCGGCCAATATCTCGACGGCACCACCGACGTCACCCGCACGGTTTTTATAGCAGGTGAGGGGGCGAGGCCGAGCGCCGAGCAATGTGACCGTTTCACCCGTGTGCTCAAGGGGCATATCGCCCTGGCCAGCGCCCGTTTCCCCACGGGCACGGTGGGGTCGGCCCTCGACGCCTTGGCGCGCAAATCCCTGTGGGCGGCGGGGCTCGATTACGATCACGGCACCGGCCATGGGGTCGGGTGCTATCTCGGCGTCCATGAAGGCCCCCAGCGTATTTCAAAAATTCCCAACAAGGTGGCGCTTGGGCCCGGCATGGTGATCTCCAACGAACCCGGTTATTACCGGTCAGGCAAATACGGCATCCGGATCGAGAATCTGGTGCTCGTCTGCGCCGCCGACATGGCGGGGGGCGAGCGCGATATGCTTGGTTTCGAGACCCTCACCCGGGCGCCGATAGATCGCGACCTCATTGATCTCGATCTTATGAGTACAGATGAAATCACCTGGCTTGATGCCTATCACATGCAGGTGCGGGATGATTTGACGCCCCTGGTGGACGAGGCGACGGGGGCATGGCTGGCGGGTGCGACGGCGCCGCTTGGGGGGCGGGCAAAATGACCGGTTTCACCCTTCATGAACGCCTCACCGCCGACGGGGTTTTTCTCATCGACTGGCCGCTCAGCCGGGTGTTGGTGATGGATGAGGCGAAATTCCCCTGGCTCATCCTGGTGCCGCGCAGGGACGGGCTGGTTGAGATCGCCGATCTGGATGAGGAGGGGCGTAATCTGCTGATGAACGAACAGGTCCGGGCCGGCGCGGCGCTTAAATCCCTCTTTCCCTGCGACAAGCTCAACATCGCCGCACTGGGTAATCAGGTGCCCCAGCTTCATGTCCATGTCATTGCCCGGCACGCTCGGGATTCCGCCTGGCCTCAGCCGGTCTGGGGAACACCAAAAGATTCATACGGGGAAAAGGCGCTGGCCGAAATCGTTGAGAAACTTAAAGCCGCACTCTCCTAGCCATCGATCATTGCCAGCCAGTCGGCCTCAGAGAGGATCGTCACATCCAGTTCGGCGGCTTTTTTGGCTTTCGAGCCTGAATCCGCACCCGCCACCACGAAATCGGTTTTCTTCGAGACCGAGCCTGCCACCTTGGCGCCGAGGCTTTCGGCCCGCGCCTTGGCCTCGCCCCGGGACATTTTCTCCAATGTGCCGGTGAAAACCACTGTTTTGTCGGCAAATGGCGAGCCGCTGGTTTCCGGCGGCACGAAATCGGCCACCGTCAGGCTTGCTTCCAGCCGCTCAAGCACCTCGATATTATGAGGTTCGTCGAAAAAAGCGGTGAGGTCGTCGGCCATTGAGGAGCCAATGCCGTCGATATCGACCAGATCAGTGTAAGCATCGCTGTCGGGGGCGGCAGCCTCAATCATGGCGGCGCGCCAATTGGCCAGGGTCAGATATTGTTTGGCCAGCAGGCGGGCGGTGGCCTGACCGATTTGGCGGATGCCGAGGGCAAAGATGAACCGTTCGAGGGAAATGCCGTGGCGTTCCCTGATCGCCCGGAACAGATTATCCGCCGATTGGTCGCCCCAGCCCTCGCGGGCGCGGATTTCTTCTGCGTGGTCTGTCTCAAGGGTGAAAATATCGGCCGGGTTTTTGACCAGCCCGTCTTTCCAGAAGGCCTCGATATTTTTCGCCCCCAGCCCCTCAATGTCGAAGGCGTTGCGGGAAACAAAATGTTTCAGCCGTTCGACAGCCTGGGCCGGACAGACCAGCCCGCCGGTACAGCGTTTGGCAGCCTCACCTTCTTCGCGATGAACATGGCTGTCACAGACCGGACAGGTTTCGGGGAATTTGTAGGTTTTGGTTCCGGCTGGGCGCTTGTCCGCCACCACCTCGACCACCTGGGGAATGACGTCCCCGGCCCGCTGGACGGTTACCGTGTCACCCTCGCGCACATCGAGCTTGGCAATCATATCCTCGTTATGCAGCGTCGCGTTGGAGACCACCACGCCGCCGACGGTGACCGGTTTAAGGCGGGCGACGGGGGTCAGAACGCCGGTCCGCCCGACCTGTATTTCGATCTTTTCAATCACGGTGCGGGCCTGTTCGGCGGGGAATTTATGGGCGATGGCCCAGCGCGGGGCGCGGCTGACCATGCCGAGACGGTTCTGCCAGTCGAGACGGTTGATTTTGTATACAACACCGTCGATGTCGTAAGGCAATTCGGCGCGTTTTTCGGCGATCTCGTCATAAAGGGCAAGAAGGCCGGATGCATCCGTGCAGAGCCGGGCCAGGGGATTGACGGCAAACCCCCAGCTCTTGAATTTCTCAAGCATATCCCAGTGGGTGCCTTCCGGCTCAAGTCTGATCTCGCCCCAGGCATAGGCGAAGAAGCTCAAAGGGCGTTTGGCGGTAATTTTAGAGTCGAGCTGGCGCAGGCTGCCGGCCGCCGCATTGCGGGGGTTGGCGAAAACCTTGTCCCCGGCTTTTTCCTGGCGCTTGTTGAGGTCGATGAAATCATCCCGGCCCATATAGACCTCGCCGCGGATTTCCACCACATCGGGGGCATCCGACGGCAGGTGATCTGGAATATCCTTGATGGTGCGCAGATTGGCGGTGACGTTCTCGCCCACCATGCCGTCGCCGCGCGTCGCGCCCTGGATGAATTTTCCCTTTTCAAAGCGCAGCGCAATGGACAGGCCGTCGATCTTGGGCTCACCCACGGCTTCGACCGGGGTTTGGGGATCAAGCTTGAGAAAGCGCCGCACCCGGTCAAAGAACTCACTCACATCCTCGCCACCAAAGGCATTGTCCAGCGACAGCATGGGCCGGGCATGGGTGACTTTGGCGAAACCTTCCGCCGGTTCGGCGCCGAGCCGTTTCGACGGGCTGTCGGGACGTTTGAGATTGGGGAATTCAGCCTCGATGGCAGCGTTTCGCCGGCGCAAAGCGTCGTATTCGGCGTCCGATATAACCGGCGCGTCCTGCTGGTGATAGGCGGCGTCATGGGCGGCGATTTCACGGGCGAGATATTCAAGCTCGGCTGCCGCCTGCAATGGCGTCAGTTCCTCGACCGGCAGAGGGGGGGAATCCTTGCCCATCGGTGTTTACGAGGCCTTGAGCAGGCTGTCGGCGGCGGCCCGCGCCTCATCGGTAACGCTTGCCCCGGAAAGCAGGCGGGCAATTTCCTCGCGACGTTCTTGCGGTCCAAGAGAATCGACGGTGGTGACGATGGTGTCCGTACCTTCCTTGGCGACCCGCAGGTGATGGGCGCCCCGCGCCGCAACCTGGGCCGAATGGGTGATGACCAGAACCTGCCGCCCCTCGCCAAGCTTGGCCAGCCGCTCGCCGACGGCGGCCGCCACCGCCCCGCCGACGCCGCTGTCCACTTCGTCGAAGACAAGGGTGCCGGCATCGCCGGTTTGCGCCACCACGACTTTGAGCGCCAGCATGAAGCGCGCCAGCTCGCCGCCTGAGGCGATCTTGTTGAGGGGGCCGGGGGCGGCGCCGGGATTGGTCGAGACTTCGAAATAGACCTTTTCACAGCCCTGCTCGCCCCAATCGGCCTCCTCCAATGGGGCGGTACGGGTGCAAAAGACCGCCTTTTCCAGCTTCAGGGCGGGCAGTTCGACTGCGACTGCGGCATCGAGCGCGCGGGCCGCCTTTTCCCTGCCCCTTGAGAGGCGTTTTGCAGCCTTGGTATAGGTGTCATGGGCGGCGCGCTCGGCTTGGGCAAGCTTATTAAGGCTGCTCTCACCACCGCTGACCGCCTCCAGACGAGCGGAAAACTCGTCTCTTAATGCAGGCAGCTCATCCACCGTGACGCGGTGCTTTTTCGCGGCATCGCGCAAGGCAAACAGCCGCTCCTCAATGCGTGCCTGCTCGCCGCTGTCCATGTCCAGCTCGCCGCCCAGGGTGGCAAGCTGGGCCTCTGCCTCGGCGCATTCGATGAGCGTACGCTCAAGGGTGGCGATGGCGCCGTCGAGCTTGCCGGGGGCCTTGTCGGCGACCTTTTCCAAGGCGCTCAAGGCGCTGCGAAGCTTGTCCCCGACCCCGCCCGAGCCGCCATTTTCTCCGCCCAGTCTTTCTTCGGCGGTATTCATCGCCGCGATCAGCTGTTCCTTGTGCATCAACAGGGTGCGGGTTTCGGCCAGTTTGGCTTCTTCGCCGGTTTCCGGGGCGAGGCTGTCGAGCTCTTCGACGAATTGGGTAAGTTCGGCTTCTTCTTCCAGGGTCCGGGCGAGGGCCTCTTTGGCCCTCTCAAGAGTTTCAAGCGCATTGCGCCACCGCCGCCAGGTGTCGGCGGTTTTCGCCTTTTCACCCTCCAGGGCGCCATAGGCATCGAGGGTGTCGCGGTGGGTGGCCGGGTTAAGTAACCCCTGTTCGGCAAACTGGCCTTCGATCTCGATCACCATGTCGCCGAGCCGGCGCAACAGTCCGACGCTGGCCGGCTGGTCGTTGATGAAGGCGCGCGATCGCCCGTCTTTACCGAGAATTCGGCGCAGTGTCAGGGTGTCGCTGCTCTCGACCCCCTGCTCGGCAAGCAGGGCGTTTGCGGGATGATCGGCGCTCAGGTCGAACTCGGCGCTGGCGACGGCCTGTTCGGCGCCGGCACGGACCAGATTGCGTTCGGCCCTGAACCCGAGCGCCAGTCCCATGGCATCGAGAAGGATCGACTTTCCCGCCCCGGTCTCGCCGGTCAACACGCAGAGTCCGGGTTTAAGGCCAAGATCAAGCTGTTCGATGAGGACGACATTGCGGATCGAGAGGCCCAGCAGCATCGGCTTTTCCTAGAATACCCAGTCCCAGGCGCGGGAAAAGATGGATTCCTCTTCGACTTCTTCTTTTGTAGAGACGTCTTCGCCGTCGCCTTCAACCATTGTTTCATCGACTCCGAGCTGGGCGGTCGCCTGTGCGGCGCGGCGCTGGATATTGGCTTTAAGCACCTTGTGCTCGTCGAGAAGATTATATTCCGAAAGAAGGCCGTAGGTATCCCGGTACCATTGGGTGTTGGGAAAGTTGAATCCGAGCACTGCGGCGGTTTTGCGGGCTTCCAGATCCATCCCGAGAATAAGATAGTTTTCCACCAGACGGTGCATGGCCTCGGGGACATGGGTCGTCGTCTCGTAATTCTCGACAACGCTGCGGAAACGATTGATCGCCGCCAGATAATGCTCTCTCTGCTGGTAATAGCGGCCGATGGTCATGTCCTTGCCGGCCAGTTGGTCGAGAAGAAGGTCTATTTTGGGGCTGGCATCCTTGGCGTAGTCGCTTTTTGGAAAACGGCGTTCTAGTTCCTGGAAAGCTTCGAGAGCCTGTTCGGTGCTTCGCTGATCCCGGGATACATCGGTGAGTTGCTCGTAATAGCACAGCGCCTTGAGATAAAAGGCGTAGGGGACATCTTCATTGCCAGGATGAAGTTGAATAAAGCGGTCGAGACCGATCACCGCTTCATCATATTCCCCCTGTTGATAGCGGGCGAAGGCAGCCATCAGCTGGCCTTTCGTCGCCCATTGGGAATAAGGATGCTGGCGTTCCACTTCATCGAACAGCTTTGCCGATTCAGAATATTTCTCGCTCATAAGGCTGTTCATCGCCTCATTGTAAATATCCTCGACCGGGCGTTCGGTATAATTGACGTCCTCGACCGATTCACAAGATCCCAGGCCGAGGGACAGAACCGTCAGGGCGAACAGGACGATGAAATTACGTAAATAGGGTTGGATAGGTCGTTTCATGATCAGACGGAATCTTGTGCCCTGTAGGGGTGGGAGCCATTATTGCGAGGGGACTATACCACGCCCGATGGGTTCTTTCGCAAGGCCGTCTCAAGCAAAAAATAGCTATATATAGGGGGAAAGGCGCTCAACACCCGTTGACGCCGGGAGATGTAGGATAAACGACAGGAAAGAGAGCGCTCTGCCGGCTCAGGCGGTGGCCAGAAGTCCAGGGTCTTTCTGCCATTCAACCGATGCAGGTGTGACGGTTGAGGGAGTCGTCCCTGCCTTCATTCCGTCCAGGCACCAGGCGTCTTCATCGGCAAACAGGGTTTCCAGCAGCAGGCGGTTAAGTGCGTGCCCGGAATGGATGCCCTCGAAATGTCCGATGATCTGGCCGCCGGCGAGATAGAGATCGCCAATGGTGTCGAGAATCTTGTGGCGGACGAACTCATCATCATAGCGCAGACCGTCCTCATTGAGAATCTGGTCGCCGCTGACGACGACGGCATTATCGAGCGAGCCGCCAAGGGCAAGGCCGTTGGCGCGAAGGTGATCGACTTCATGGAGGAAGCCGAAGGTGCGGGCACGGGAGATTTCGGATTTGAAATTGCCATTGACCATCTGGAAGTCATAGGCCTGATGGGCGACGGCATCGCTTTCAAAGTCAATCTCACAATGAAGGGAGAAAATATCTGCCGGCGCAAGCGAGGCCTTGCTGCCCTCTTCAACGACGCTGACCGGCTTGAGAATGCGGATCAGGTTGCGGGGCGCGTTCTGCTCGACGATACCGGAGCATTCGATCAGAAAAACAAAGGGTGCGGCGCTGCCATCCATAACCGGCACTTCACCGCCATTGATTTCAACCAGCACGTTATCGATACCGCACCCGGCCAATGCCGCCATAAGATGCTCGACGGTCGAAACGCTGGCGCCCTCGTCGTTGCTGAGCTTCGTGCAAAGGCGGGTTTCAGAGACCCGGCGCCAATGGGCGGGGATAGGGGCGCCCCGGGCCGACAGATCGGAACGTTGAAAGACAATGCCTGAACCGGGTTTGGCCGGATGCAGGGTCATTGAAATCTGGGCTCCGGAGTGAAGGGCGGTGCCGCTACAATGAATGGCGTTTTTGAGGGTTCGTTGTTTCATCGGGGATGAAGTGCCGCTTTTCAATAACCGGTTTTGTATGGTTTTTTTAGTTTTCATGACAGAACCCCCTGCTTAAAAACTTTGCGACAGGCTTTTTATTCTTATTTGTGTTTTTCTTTGCTTTGCCACTCATTACAAAATGGCTTCCGGCTAAGAAAAACACCCTGAAGAATGTTTAACAACATCCCCCAGGGCGCTCAAATCACTCTTTATTACATATTATTACAGTGCAAGTTATTGATGTTCCTGCACTTTTAGCCGGCCCTCAGTTTGCCTGACGTCTGAGAAAGGCCGGGATATCCAGCAGATCGTCGTCATTCTCGGAAGTGGGCAAACGTTCTTCCGGGTCAAGCCCGCCCAGTTTCGGTTGGGGGGCGGGAGAAGCGACAATCGGCGCCGTTTCTGTTGTCACCACGGTCTCTTTGGTTTCGGGTTGGACTTCCTTTTTCTCGGCAACCGGCTCTGCATTTCGTCCGACTCCGGTCATTTTCTTCAGCAAGCTTACCCGTGCCTTGTTCGGTTGCGGTTCCTTTTCAGCAACGGCATTGGCCATTGCCGCCGAGGCGAAGGGATCGGGCTTGCTTTCTTCCTCATTGCCGCGATTAGGCTCGACCGGACGCGGGGCCAGGAAAGGCGGCGCAATCCGGGCCAGGTGGTTTTTGATCTTTTTCGGCGGGCTCTTCTTTTCCTCAACCGATTCCAGAGGCCTGGACAGAGGCGAGGGCTCGTGTAAGGCCGCCGCCGTATTGCCAATAACCTGTGGGGTTTCGACGTATGGCTCGCTATGCATCGCCAGAGAGGGAGAAGACGCTGGTGCCGCTGAGGTCGCAGATGCGGCAGAGGTCGCAGACGCCATTGGCCCGGGGCTCGCCGGCCCGGCATTCATTGAGCGGCCTCTTGGGGCAGGCATCTCCGGTGTCGCGGTTTCCCCTGACGAGAGGAAGGAGAAGGTTCCTCCCTTTGAGGGGGCGATATCGAGGCCTTCGCTGTCATCGGCTTCGATAATCTCCTCCATCGGGGACATTTCCACCTCTTCTTCTTCCATTTCGGCTTCGAATTCATCGGCCGCCCTTTTATGTTCGGCAAGCAGGCTGATATTGGTGTTTTCCGGCCTCATGGCGAGAGAGGCGTCAATACCCGTGGCGACCACGGAAACCCGCATCCGTCCTTCCATACTATCCTCGATTGATGTGCCGAAGATGATATTGGCGTTGACGTCCACTTCTTCCTTGATGCGGTTTGCCGCCTCATCAACCTCGAACATGGTCATGTCGGGACCGCCGGAGATATTGATCAGGACTCCCCGCGCCCCCTTCATTGAGGCATCGTCGAGAAGCGGGTTGGCGATGGCGGCCTCGGCGGCATCCATGGCGCGTTTTTCACCCTCGGACTCCCCGGTTCCCATCTGGGCCTTGCCCATTTCCGTCATTACGGCGCGGATATCGGCAAAGTCGAGGTTGATCAGGCCGGGCTTGACCATCAGATCGGTAACCCCGCCGACGCCGGATCGCAGAACGTCATCCGCCTTTTTGAAGGCGTCTGCGAAGGTTGTTTTCTCATTGGCCACCCGGAACAGATTCTGGTTCGGGATGATAATGAGCGTATCGACGAACTGGGAAAGCTCCTCGATTCCCTCTTCCGCCGTGCGCATCCGGTTTGCGCCTTCGAAATTGAAGGGCTTTGTGATGACGCCAACGGTGAGAATGCCCATTTCCCGTGCCGCACGGGCAATGACGGGTGCGGCGCCGGTGCCGGTGCCGCCACCCATGCCAGCGGTAATAAAGGCCATGTGGGTGCCGCTGATATGCTCGATAATCTCATCCATGGTTTCATCGGCGGCGGCGCGACCGATATCGGGACGCGCACCTGCGCCCAGTCCTTGGGTAATTGCCGCGCCGAGCTGGATTTTCCGCCCCGCTTCGGACCCGGCCAGGGCCTGGGCGTCGGTATTGGTGGCGATAAATTCCACGCCCTCCATTCCACCGCGGATCATGTTGTCGATGGCATTGCCGCCGGCGCCGCCGATACCAATTACGGTAATCCGCGGTTTCAGTTCGGCTTGCCGGACAGGCACACTTAAATTAATGGTCATAACGGCCTCCGTTGTTGTTCGTTTGGGCGTAGAATCCGGCCGTATCCCCCAGCCGGGAAAAGGTTTGCGGTAAGGAACCGCGGTAAAGGGTTAAAAACATTCGCGTAACCAAAAACCTAGACGACCGATAAAGCCGTCCGGCTCCTCCAATAAACCGCGTCCCTTAATTCGGGATTCGGCTCTGCTTCGAACAGCGTGGGCAAGCAGGCCCGCGCAGACTGAAAAGGCGGGGCCGCCGGTTGCTTCGGCGATCCCGATCGTGCGAATCGGTTTTCCGAGCCGCACATGCTTGTCGAGAATTGTGGCGGCCAGTTCGCAGATGCCTTGCATCTGGCTGGCGCCACCGGTCAGAACGACTCTCTGCCCGGCTATTTTGTCGAAGCCGCTGGCTTCCAGCCGGTCCCGGATCATTTCCAGGATTTCCTCAAGCCGTGGCCTGAGAATGCCGATCAGCAGTGATTTCGGCACATGATTGGCTTGCGAGTGAGATGTTTCGCCGATCAGAGGAACGTCAATGCTTTCGTTGACGTCGGCTTCCGACGGCAGGGCGTTTCCGTACAGCGTCTTCAGGCGTTCGGCATCGGTAAGGGTTGTCGAGAGGCCGCGGGCAATATCTCCGGTAACATGGGCGCCGCCGATGGGAATGCTGTCGGCGAAGACAAGATTGCCGTCGTAATAGACGGAAAGTGACGTCGTGCCGCCGCCCATATCAATGCAGGTCACGCCGAGATCCATCTCGTCCTCAACCAGGCAGGCCAGCCCTGCGACATAGGGCGAGGGGACGATTTCCTCAATTTTGAGGTGACAGCGAGAAATGCAATTGGCGAGATTGCGCATCACGCCCGCATCCGCTGTGATGATGTGCATGTTAACCCTGAGACGTTCTCCGACCATGCCCCGGGGGTCGCGAATGGGCGGGCTGCCGTCGATGGAATAATTGACAGGGATGGCGTGAAGAATTTCGCGGTCCCCGGTCCCGATATTCTCAGTTCCTTTCTGGAAGGCGAGCCGCAGGTCGCTGTCGGTGATTTCATGGCCGGCGATGGAAATGTCGATGGACGTATTGTGGGAAGTCTGCCGACCGCCGGAAAGATTCACTACCACCTGGTCGATGGTCTCGCCTGCCATCTGTTCGGCGGTAGAGACCGCGCTCAGGATCGAGGCTTCGGCGGCCTCCATATCGATGATAGAGCCGTTGCGCAGGCCATGGGCAATCTGATGGCCGATGCCAACCACCCGGGTCTCTCCATGAGTATCTGTGCGGGCGATGAAGCAGCATAACTTCGTCGTGCCGATGTCGAGAGCGGCAATGGTGCCGGTGCGTGGCTTCATGTTCCCGCCTTCCTCATCACATCGGTTGAAATCGGTTTCATGCTTTTTTTCGAGTCCTTCACGTATTGCGGCCGGGGATGTCCCCGGTTTCAGGAGTAATGATTGTTTTCGCCCCCTCCGGGGTCAGCTGGACAACCAGCCTGTCGGGGAGGCGCAAATCGATGGCAATCACGTCGCGGCCGAGGATGGAGTGCCGGTTTTCAATGTCGATCAGTTTGCGCCAGGCTGTTTCCATATCGTTTTCCGGCAACCGCACCTGGATGCCGTTGGTCAGGGTGACGTCCCACCTGCGGCCACCGATCCATGTCGCCGCCTCGACCTTTTCGGAGAGGATCGACTGGTTCTGCAAAAGAGCGAGAAGGGCGGGGGCGTGGCTCGGTGCGTCGTCGCCGATAATTACCGGCAGATGAGCAAAACGGTCGAGACCGTCGCGAAGCAGAATCACGCCCTTTGAATCAACCAGGACATGACGGCCGTTTCTTTGCCACAGGGCGATCGGCTTACGCTCAAACAGACGGATATAAATTGTGCCGTTCAGGCGGCGCTCAACTGTGGCGGCTTCGACCCAGCCGATCGTTTCCAGGCGCCTGCGGGCGGTTTGGGGGGTGAAACCGAGCAAAGGCTGTCCGATTTCAACTCCCAGAGCCGCCCGGATGGCGGCGTTGGTCGTCTCACCGCGCCCTTCGACCAGAACATCACGAACGATAAGACCGGAACGGGCGGAAAAAGCGATGGTTTCGCCATAGGCCTTCTCGATCAGTAAAGCGCCCTGACCGGACAGGATCAGCCATGCCGGCGGCCCGGCCATAAGGGCGGCGAGGGCCAGAACGCCTGTAGCCCGCAGAAGCGGCCGCCGCCAGCGGCTCGGTGTACGCCGCGCAACAATGCGGCGGGCGGTGGTTTTCTTCCGCCCCTTTCCACTTTTGCCGGGGGCGGTGGATTTGTTTAAGAATCGCATCGGGCGTTCTCCACCATCCATTTAACGAGTTCATCGAATGAAATTCCGGCCTCGGCCGCGATTTCGGGTAAAAGCGAATTCGGTGTCATTCCAGGCTGGGTGTTGACCTCGAGAAGATAGAGTTTGGGCTTGCCCTTGCCGGTATCGTCGTAGCGGAAATCCGCCCGGCTGGCGCCACGGCATCCCAGGGTTTGGTGAGCCAGAAGGGCAAGCCGCATTGCCTCATCGGCGTCTTTTTTCGGAATTGGCGCCGGCACCAGATGTTCGGCCGGAAAATCATCGCTGTATTTAGCCTCGTAATCGTAAAAACCGTCCTTGGGTTTGATTTCGAGAACTCCCAGCGCCCTGTCGCCCATGACGCCAACGGTCAGTTCACGGCCGGGGATAAAGGTTTCCGCCAGGACCTGTTCGCCATAGGGCCAGGAGGCGTGCTCAAAGGGCTTGTCTTCGTCTTTATCGGTGATGATGCGGACGCCGACACTGGATCCTTCGTTCAGTGGCTTGATCACATAGGGACGATCCATGACGTCTCCGGCGAGGAGCTCGTCGCGATGGGCGATCTTCCCCGGCGCGCAGACAAGGCCCGCGGCTTCAAACAGCCTTATGGCCACGGGCTTGTTCATGGCCAGGGCCGAGGCGAGCACCCCGGAATGGGTGTAGGGAATGGATTCAAGTTCCAGCAGACCCTGAAAACAGCCATCTTCGCCATAGCGGCCATGGAGCGCGTTAAACACCACATCGGGTTTGGGCTTGAGTTTCGGCAATAATGCCCCGACATCATGGGCGGCATCGATGGCGGTAACCCGATAACCGCTGTCGCGCAAGGATTCGGCGATGTTGGCGCCGCTGATCAGGGAAACTTCACGTTCGGCGGACCACCCGCCCATGACAACTGCAACGTGTTTGGTCATGACGTTGCTCCCCCGGCGGCGGGTTGTCCAATCCGGCGGATTTCCCATTGCAGTTCGACGCCGGAGGTCTGGCGCACGCGGTCGCGGACTTCCTCGCCCAGGGCTTCGATATCCCCGGCGCTGGCATCGCCGGTGTTAATCAGGAAATTACAGTGCTTTTCCGAAACCATGGCGCCACCCTTGCGGAGCCCCCGGCAGCCGGCCTTTTCGATAAGCTCCCAGGCCTTGATGCCGGGCGGGTTGGCAAAGGTGCTGCCCCCGGTGCGTGTGCGCAGGGGCTGTGCGGCCTCCCGGTTGCTGCGAATTTCATCCATCCGCCGTTCGATCCCGGATCGCTCGCCGGGCGCGCCCTCAAGCAGGGCGGAAAGGAAAATCCAGTTTTCGGGAATGTTGCTTTTGCGGTAATCAAAACCGATTTCGGCGTTGGACAGCCTGTGAACGTCTCCATTCACATCGACCGCCTCGATGCTTGTCGTCACATCCTTCATTTCACGGCCATAGGCACCGGCATTCATGCGCAATGCGCCGCCGATGGTGCCGGGAATGCCGATCAGGAACTCAAGTCCGCCCAGCCCGTGCTCAAGACAGGCCATCGCCACCGAATGGTCAAGGGCCGCCGAACCGACGGAGATTTCATCGCCCGTAATCTCAATGGCGGCGAAGGCCTTGCCGAGGCGGATCACAATCCCGGGAATGCCACCGTCGCGGATAAGCAGGTTGGAACCGACGCCGATCACCGTTACCGGCACGTCGGCGGGTTTTGCCTTGAGAAGCTGGATCAGATCATCCCGGTCGGCGGGGCGGAACATAATTTCGGCGACGCCGCCGGTGCGGAACCAGGTGGAGGGCCCCATCGGCGCATTCTCGACCAGGCGGCCCCGTGATGCCGGGAGCCTGTCGATCAGGGCGTTTTGGAATACATGGGTCATGATGCATTCCTCGCCTGGCTGTCGTCTTCGCGGTCGGAAAGCTTGTCGAGCTGGTTGGGCAGCGATTGCGCCCAGCTGGTGATATTGCCGGCCCCCATGCAGACCACCATGTCACCGGCCTTGGTCATGTTGTGGACCAGCGTGGCCAGGTCCGAGGGCTCTTCCAGGGCCATCACTTCACGGTGGCCGTGGGCACGTAGGCCCTCGATCAGACCCTCCCGGTTGACCCCCTCAATCTCTTCCTCGCCGGCCGCATAGACATCGGCGACGATGACCGTATCGGCGTCGTTAAAGGCGGTACAGAATTCTTCGAACAGATTCATCAGGCGGGAATAACGATGGGGCTGGACAACAGCGACGACCCGGCCCTTGCCGCAGACCGAACGGGCGGCGCGCAGGGCGGCGGCGATTTCAACCGGGTGATGGGCGTAGTCGTCGATAATGGTGACGCCGCTGGAAATCCCGGTGCGGGTAAAGCGGCGCTTGACCCCGGCAAAACCGCGCAGACCGGCGCGGATATCGTCCTCGGCCAGCTCCATTTCGATGGCCACGACAAGGGCCGCCAGCGCGTTTTGGACATTGTGCGATCCGGCCATCGGCAGGCGCAGATTCTTGATCTTCCGTTCGCTGCCGGCCACCCGGTCGGTGATAATGATATCGAAATTTGTGCCGCCCTGATCGGTCTCAAGGTTAACCGCCCGGAAATCCGCTTGCGGGCTCAGGCCGTAGGTAATGATCCGCCGGTCTGAAACGCGGGGGATCAGGCTTTGCACTTCCGCATGGTCGATACACATGGCGGCAAAGCCGTAGAAAGGGATGTTCTCGACGAAGGTTTCAAAGGCTTTGCGCAAAGCGTCAAAGGACCCGTAAAAGTCGAGATGTTCGGGATCGATATTCGTAACCACGGCAATTGTGGCGGGCAGCTTGACGAACGTGCCGTCCGATTCATCGGCCTCGACGATCATCCAGTCGCCGTCTCCAAGACGGGCGTTGGTGCCATAGGCGTTGATAATGCCGCCGTTGATGACGGTCGGATCAAGGTCGGCGCCGTCGAGAAGGGCGGCGATCATTGAGGTGGTTGTTGTTTTGCCGTGGGTGCCGCCGACCGCAACCGACCATTTCAGACGCATCAGTTCGGCCAGCATTTCAGCCCGCCGTACGACCGGGATAAGCTGCGCCCGCGCCGCGACAATTTCAGGGTTGTCCTTGGGCACGGCAGTGGAAACGACAACCACCGAGGCGTCGCCGATATTCTCCTCGCGATGGCCGATCATCACCGGAATGCCCATCCCGGAAAGCCGGTGGATATTGGCATTCTCCTGACGGTCGCTGCCCTGAACCTGATAGTTGAGGTTATGCAGGATTTCAGCGATTCCACTCATGCCGATGCCGCCGATACCGACGAAATGAATAACACCGATGGAAAGGGGAAGCTCTCTCATGCGGCAGCCTCCCTTGCCTCGTTATTGCCCGATGCCGGGGGGCGTCCCTCGCCATTAGAGGGGATCAGATCAAGGGCGGCGGTCGCCAGGCGGCTCGCGCCATCGGCAATACCCAGATTGCGTGCAGCACCCGAACAGGCGATCAGTCGATCGGGGCTGGCCATGATATCGGCCAGAAAACGGCTCAGCGCTTCTCCGGTAAAGTCGGGCTCGGCCATTACCCAGGCGGCTTCTGCCGCCTCAATCGCTCTGGCATTGGCGCTTTGGTGGTCGTCCATGGCGTGGAGATAAGGCACCAGAAGCGCCGGCCGTCCGATGGCGGTGACTTCGGCAACACTGCCGGCGCCGGCGCGCATAATGACCAGATGCGCTTCTTTCAGCTTTTCCGGGACATCGGTGAAGAAGGTTTTCAAATCTGCATTAATCCCCATGCTCTCATAAGCCTCTTCCACATAGCCGAGGTCTTCGGCGCGGCATTGCTGAACAACCTGCAGGCGGGCGCGCAGATCGGCCGGGAGCAGGGCAAGGGCATCGGGAAGAATGCGGCTGAATATTCCCGCGCCCTGGCTTCCTCCCATGATGAAAAGGTTGAACGGTCCGCCTATGGTGGGGGCGCGGTAGAGATCCTGGCGAATGGCGGCGATCTGGGGACGGATCGGGTTACCGGTGCGGACGACTTTCGAGCGCTCCCCCTTGCCCAGACGTTCGACGTCATGAAAAGCGGTGGCGATGGCAGTGGCGCGGGATGCCAGCAGACGGTTGGCCCGGCCGAGAACGGCGTTTTGCTCGTGGATCAGGGTCGGCAGTTTCATCCGTGTCGCGGCGAGCATCGTCGGCACACTGGCATAACCGCCGAAACCGACAACCAGGGCCGGGCGGATTTTGCGCAAGAGCCGGGTCGCCTCGAAGATGCCGCGAAGAATGTCGGTAAGCCCTTCGAGCTTGGCCATGATGCCGCCCGAGATTCGGCTGGCCGGGATCGTATGAACATCGATCTCGCCATTTCTTAACTTGAATGCGGCGCCTCTTTTGTCGGTCAGCAGGGCCAGGCTGCAGCCACGCTCCAGCAGTTCTTCGGCCAGGGCCTCGGCGGGGAATACATGGCCCCCGGTTCCGCCTGCCGCCAGGGCGACGAGATGGGATTTGCGGTTATCGGTCATTGCTCACCCGCCTCCGCCCGATGCCGGGTCAGCGCCAGCACCATGCCCATGCCCAGGGAAAGCGCCAGCAGGGAAGAGCCGCCGTAGGAGATGAATGGCAGGGTCATGCCCTTGGCCGGCAGAAGATGAAGGCTCGAGCCCATATTGATAATGGCCTGGAAGCCGAACTGCAGGAGAAGGCCGCTTGCGGCGAGCAGGATAAACAGGCTGTTCTGTTCAAGGGCGCGGCCAAACCCCCGCATGATGATGAAGGTAAACAGTCCGAGAATAATCAGGCAGGCGATCAGTCCGAATTCCTCTCCGGCAACGGCGAAAATAAAATCGGCATGGGCATCGGGCAGAATTTCCTTAACCGTGCCTTCGCCGGGGCCGCGTCCGGTCAGCCCGCCGTGCATAAAGGCCTCAATCGAGGTGTTGACCTGATAGCTGTCGCCGGCGCTGGGGTCGAGGAAGCGGTCAATACGGCTGGCCACATGGGGCAGGGTGGCATAGGCGGTGAAAATACCGGTGATGCCCAATACCCCAATGACGATTACCCAGAGCATCGGCAGGCCGGCGAGAAAGAACTGGCTGATCCAGACCGCGGATACCATCACCGTCATGCCGAAATCGGGTTGCATCATGAGCAGTACGACGACCAGGGCGAAAAGGCCGCCGACCAGCATGTTGCCGGGGGATCCCTTATGCAGGCGTGTCTGGGCAAACATCCAGGCGGCAACCACGGCAAAGCTCGGCTTGATAAACTCTGAAGGTTGCAGCGAGAACCAGCCAAGGCTGATCCACCGCTTGGCGCCCTTGATCTCGACGCCCGAAACCAGTGTCAGCACAATGCCGATCAGTGCTGCGACAAAAACCGCTGTTGCAAGAATGCGGATGGCTCGTGGCGACAGTAGAGACACGCCAACCAGCAGGAAGGCGGCCAGCGGCAGAAGCGTAAATTGCCGGCGGACGAAATAAAAACTGTCAAGATTGAGCCGGTCGGCGACGGCGGGACTTGCCGCCAGAATCATCAGTGCGCCAACCCCCCCTAGCACCGCAATAGCGCCTAAGGTCCACCGGTCGACGGTCCACCACCAACGGCCGATGACACTCGTATCCGTGCGCGCAAGGGTGCTCATCAGGCCATCCCTCCCGCAGCGTTGCGCAAGCCGGTATCATCCAGGCTTGCATCGGGGTCGCCGGCGCGGGCAAGAACCATGTTGCGGAAGGCGTCGCCGCGTTCCTCAAAATTGCGCCACTGATCGAAAGAGGCGCAGGCCGGGGAAAAAAGAATAACCGGCTCCATGGTCGGGTCGTCTTTAAGGTCGGCCTGGGCAAGCTCGCCGGCCTGATCCAGGGCGCGGGCCAGATCGCCGCTGGCCGTGGTCGCAATACGTTCGCCGATGGTGCGCTCAAATGCCTTGGCTGACTTGCCGATGAGAAAGGCGTGGCGAATATTTTTGAACAACGGGGCGAGCTCGGCGATGCCGTCGGATTTCGGCTCTCCGCCAACGATCCAATAGATATCCCGGTAACAGGCCAGAGCTTTTGCCGTGGCCTCGGCGTTGGTTGCTTTGCTGTCGTTGATAAAGGTCACGCCTGCGATGGTGGCGACCGGTTCCTGTCGATGGGGGAGGCCGGAAAAACCACGGATGCCGTTGGCGATAACCGGCGCCGGAAGACCGACGGCGCGGCAGGCGGCGAAGGCAGCGGCCACGTTCTGGCCGTTATGGCGTCCGGGCAGGGCGGGAATCGCACGAAGGTCGAGAATCTGTTCGCTCCGGCCTTCGATATCGTTGATCAGACTTCCGTCTTCGATATAGACGCCGCCCCTGACTTCGCCTTTGGCCGAGATAGGAATAACCAGGGCCTCGCTCTCGGCCTTCAATTTCTTGAAAATTTTACGGCTCGGGGAATCGTCGATTCCGATCACCGCGACCGAGTCGGCGGTTTGTCCGTTGAAAATGCGTTTTTTCGCCGCGATATATCCCTTCATATCGCCGTGACGATCCAGATGGTCGGGGGTCAGGTTAAGCAGAACCGCGACATCGAAAACGAGACTCTTCGTCAGCTCAAGCTGATAGGAAGACATTTCGAGGACATAAGCCCCTTCTCCGCCAAGCGGGTCCAGGTCGAGGGCCGGAACGCCGAGATTGCCGCCGGTTTGAGATTTCAATCCGGCCTCTCTCAGGATATGGCCGATCAGTGCCGTGGTCGTCGATTTCCCGTTGGTTCCGGTAACGCCGATGAAGGAGGCGTCGCTATCGGTGCGGGCCATCAGTTCAGCCTCGCCGAGAATCTCACAGCCCGCCTTTAGAGCGCGCGTGACGACGCGATGGGGGGCGGGATGAGTCAGGGGAATGCCGGGGGAAAGAACCAGGGAATCAATATCTCTAAAATCGTGATCGCGAAGATCGACGATCGGCACGCCCTCGTCAAAGGCCGCCTCGCGTGTTGCATCGTCGTCATCCCAGGCGAGGATCACGGCATCGCTGCGGCGCAGGGCGCGAATGGCGGCCATGCCGGCCTTTCCCAATCCGAGAACAGCGACATGGCGACCTTTCATTGAGGAAATAATGCTCATACCCTCACCTCAACTTCAGTGTCGCCAAACCGGCGAGAGCGAGAATGAAGGCGATGATCCAGAAACGGATCACGATGGTGGGCTCGGCCCAGCCTTTTTCCTCGAAATGATGATGCAGGGGGGCCATGCGGAAGACCCGGCGACCGGTTAGCTTGAATGAGGCGACCTGAACGATCACCGAAACCGTTTCGAGAACGAACAACCCGCCGATGATCGCCAGCACCAGCTCGTGCTTGACGATAATGCTGAGGGCGCCCAGTGCCCCGCCGACGGAGAGAGAGCCGGTGTCGCCCATGAAAACCATTGCCGGGGGGGCGTTGTACCAGAGGAAGCCCAAGCCCGCGCCGACCAGGGCGCCGCAAAATACCGTCAGCTCCCCGGCCCCGGGGACATGGGTGATCTGCAGGTAATCGGAAAAGACGGTATTGCCGACAAGATAGGTAATCAGGGCAAAGCAGCCAAAGGCGATCATGATCGGCATGATGGCCAGCCCGTCCAGCCCGTCGGTCAGATTAACCGCGTTCGATGTGCCGACGATGACGAGCATGCCGAAGGGCAGGGCGAACCATCCCAGATTGAGCAACACGTCCTTGAGGAAGGGGATGGTCAGGCTGTTGGCCAGGGGAGCCCCCAGAATCTGCATGATCCAGGCGGTGACAAGCCCGGCGATAACAAGTTCGATGATGAATTTCATCTTGCCCGGCACGCCTCGATGCGAGCGTTTTGAGAGCTTTTGATAGTCATCCGCCGCGCCAATTGCCCCGAACCCGATGGTGACGAGGATCAGCGCCCAGACATAGCGGTTGGTCAGATCGGCCCAGAGCAGCGTGCTTAAAACCAGGGCGATGATAATCAGGACGCCGCCCATGGTCGGGGTGCCCTGTTTGCGCAGCAGATGGTCTTCCGGGCCGTCATCGCGGATCGGCTGGCCGTAACGCTGGCGAGACTTCAGCCAGCGGATCAGCGGCGGGCCGAACAGGAAACTGATTAAAAGTGCGGTAATCACCGCGCCGCCGGTACGAAAAGTGATATAGCGGAAAAGATTAAGTGCGCTGAACTGGTCGGCGAACGGGAAAAGAAGATTATAAAGCATTGCTCTCTCCCTCAGCTTCCGTTTGCCGCGCTTGGCGGGTTTTCGCCAAGGGCTTTGAGGCCATTCACCACTTCGGCCATGGCCATACCCAGCGATCCCTTGACGGTGACGGCGTCGCCCGCCTTGACTTCTTTGATGACAATCGGCGCCAGGGTTGCGGCATCATTGGCATGACCGCCCCGCATGGCTTCGGGCAGGGCTTCGCTGAGATGCGCCATTTGTTTGCCGGCGGTAAAGACGAGATCAATCCCGCCTTCGATTAAATCGGTGGCAAGCCCGGCATGCATTCGGGGCCCGTCATCGCCCAGTTCGAGCATGTCGCCGAGAACGGCGATGCGGCGTCCCCCCTTGCCGATCCTGACGCGGGAGAGAACCGAAATTGCCGCCCGCATGGAAGCCGGGCTGGCATTGTAACTTTCGTCATAGAGATCGAGGCTGCCTTTGGGCAGGGAAAGACTGTTATGCCGCCCCCGGCCTTCGACCGCTTCAAGGGTTCCCAGCGCCGCCGCGGCTTGCGCGACATCGCCGCCGACCGCGCCGACGGCAGCCAGCACGGCAAGACAGTTGATGACCAGATGGCGGCCGGGAATGGAAAGGTGAAAGTCGATCCTTTGGCCGTCGATAATCGCCGTCGCGTCGCTCTGATCGGGGTGGAGGGTGCAGTCGATCAGGCGGGCATCGGCATCGGGATGGTTGCCGAATCCGATAATCCGCTCAACGCCCTTTTCTTTTGCCGTTTCGCAGAGCAGGGGGAAGAAGGGGCTTTCCCGAAGCAGAATGGCGGTGCCGCCTGCCAAGCCGTTGAAAATTTCCGCCTTGGCGTCGGCGATGGCGCCGATGGAGGTGAAAAATTCGGCATGGACCGGCTCGATATTGGTGATGATGGCGACGTCGGGACGCGCCAGCATTGAGAGCGGCGCGATTTCTCCGGGATGATTCATCCCCAGTTCGAAAATGCCGTATTCGGTGTCTTTCGGCATGCGGGCGAGGCTCAGCGGCGCCCCCCATTGATTGTTGAGGTTGCCCTGGCTGGCCGTGGTCGCGCCCTGGCGCTCAAGAACCTGGCGCAGGGCTTCCTTGGTGCCGGTCTTGCCGACGCTTCCGGTTATGGCGGTAATTTTGGCGCGCGTCCTTTTGCGGGCCGCTGCCGCCAGATCGCTTAAGCCGGCCATGGTGTCGGTGACGACGAGAAGCGGCGTATCATCGCTCATGCCTTCGGGCACTTTATCCACCATGGCCGCCGCGGCCCCGGCCTTCAGCGCCTTGGCGACAAAGTCATGGCCGTCGAAATTAGGCCCATGGAGGGCGATGAAAAGATCACCGGGCACGAGGCTGCGGCTGTCGATGGAAACACCCGTTGCGGTCCAGGCACAGGTGCTTTTCCCGCCGGTGGCGGTTGCTGAATCTGTACTCGTCCACAACGTTTTGCTCATTCACGGTTCTCCAGTAACTTCACAGCCCTGCGGGCTTCCTGGGCGTCATCGAAGGAGTGTCTCTCTCCCTCGATCAGCTGATATGTTTCATGACCCTTGCCGGCGATCACCAGAAGGTCGTCCGCGGCCAGACCCTCGACCGCTTCGGCGATGGCCGCCGCGCGATCCCCGGTTTCGCGCACCGTGGCATGGGTTTGTGGCAGGATTCCGGCAAAGATCTGGCGCCGGATCTGGTCGGGAGCCTCGTTGCGGGGGTTATCGTCTGTGACGATGACAATATCGGCCAGGCGCGAGGCGATATCGCCCATCAGCGGACGTTTGCCGACATCGCGGTCGCCACCGCAGCCAAAGACCAGCCACAAGCGCCCTTTTGTGTGGGGGCGCAGGGCATGAAGCACATTTTCCAAAGCATCGGGCGTATGGGCGTAATCGACATAGACCGGTGCGCCGTTGGCGCGATGGGCGATACATTGCATTCGCCCCGGTGCGCCGCTGAGGTGGGGCAGGGCGCTCACGGCCTTTTCCACATCGCCGCCAGCGGCGATTACAAAGCCCAGGGCGCAAAGGATATTGCTGACCTGAAAATCGCCGAGGAACGGGATGTCGGTCTTAAAACTTTTCCCGCAGACCGTAAGCTCAACGATCTGGCCGGCGGCATGGGGGATTGTTTTTTCAATCCTTATGTCGTCGCCGTTATGGCCGAAGGTGAGGACTCGATGTCCCTTTTCCCTGCAGGTCTCGATAAGCGTATCGATTTGTGGGGTGTCGGCGTTGAGAACGGCGGTCCCGCCCTGGGATAGAATATTCAGGAACAGGCGTTGTTTGGCCTGCAGGTAATGCGCCATGTCGCCGTGATAATCGATATGGTCACGGCTCAGATTGGTAAATCCGGCGATGCCGACACGGACCCCGTCGAGACGATACTGATCGAGACCGTGGCTGGAGGCCTCCATGACCAGATGGTCGAAGTCCCGTCCCTTGAGGTCGGCGAGTGTTGCGTGGAGAAAAACCGGGTCCGGCGTGGTCAGGGTTTCCCCAGTGTCCAGGCTGTCGCTCGGCGGGCTGGTGACGAGGCCCAGAGTGCCGAGGCTGGCCGCGCGGATATCCATTTTTGCCCAGATCTGCCGGGTAAAGGCGGCAACCGATGTTTTGCCGTTGGTGCCGGTGATGGCGGCGATGGTGGCCGGCTGGTCGGCGTAAAGGCGCGCCGCCATTAGGGCGAAAGAACGCCGTGGATTATCACTGACGAGATGGGCAATTTCGGCTTCGGCCTTTGAAGGAGACAGCTTTGCCTGATGCCCGGTCAATACCGCCTTCGCCCCTTTCCCCAGGGCCTCCTCAATAAATTTTGTGCCGTCGGTGGTCGTGCCTGGCAGAGCAGCGAACAGGTCGCCGGCCGCGACTTTGCGCGAATCGGAGGTCAGACCGCCGATCTCTATATCCAGATTTAAGGCCTCTTGGGTCATATCCACTTCAGTCCCGGTTATTAACTCAGAAAGACGCAAGGCTCGCTGCCTTGGTTTTGACTTCGATATGCATTTCAGCGCGAACTTCTTTTGAAGCCTCGTCGATGGGTGAAATGCCGAGCAGCGGACCGATTCTGGCGATCGTCCGGCCGACACTGGGTGCCGCAACCCAGCCTCCGGTGGCATAGCCCAGGGTTTCTTCCAGACCCTTGGGTTCATCAAGCATGATGAAGACAACGAATTGCGGGTCGTTCATCGGAAAGGCGCTGATAAAGGAAGACAGCAACGCCTTGTTCCGATAGCCGCCGCCGCCTGATTTTTCCGCCGTGCCGGTTTTGCCGCCGACGAGATAACCCGGTGCAGCCGCCTTGCGGCCGGTGCCTTTTTCCACCACCAGACGCATCAGGCGGCGAATTTTGTGCGAGGTTCGCTCGGCGATCACGCGGATTTCGTTGTCGGAGGTTTCGCCTTCACCCTCTGGGCTGGGAAGAAGCGTCGCCGGGCGGAGATAACCTCCGTTGACCATGGTGGCGATGCCGGTCGCCAGTTGCAGGGGAGAGACGGCCAGCCCGTGCCCATAGGAAGCCGTCATGGTGTTGATTTCGCGCCAGGGTGTGGGAATGATCGGGGCGCCAACCTCGGAAAGCTCGACGGCAGAGGGCCGGAGCAGGCCGAGGCGGCTGAAAAACTTGCGCATAGCGGTGCTGCCGACATCAAGGGCCATTTTTGCGGCCCCGATATTCGACGAATAGATCAAAATCTCCGGCACTGAGAGCCAGCGTTTTTTGGGGTGATAATCGCGGATGGTAAAGCGCGCGATATGGATCGGGTTAGTCGCGTCATAGCCGTCTTTGAGTCCGGCGGTGCCGGTTTCAAGGGCGGCGGCAGTGGTGAATATCTTGAAGGTCGAGCCCATCTCATAAACCCCCAGAGTGGCCCGGTTGAAGATGGCGTCTTCGTTTACTTTCCCCAGGGCGTTGGGGTCGAAGTCGGGCAGGGAAACGAGGGCCAGAACCTCACCAGACTTGGCATTAAGGATAATTCCCGCGCCGCCGATGGCCTCGAATTTCTCTTTTGCCCGATTCAGTTCCTGGTGAAGAATGTGCTGGATACGGATGTCGAGTGAGACGCGAAGGGGTTCGTGGCGGTTACGCAGGATTTCATCCATGCTGCGTTCTATTCCGGCCAGGCCACGATGGTCGATATCGGTAAATCCGAGCACATGGGCGGCCAGGGGACCATGGGGATAAACGCGGCTTTCTTCATGCTGGAAATAGAGGCCGGGAATCCCTAAGCGGTTCACTTCGTATTTCTGGCGCGGCGTCAGGTTTCTCCTGATCCAGATAAAGCCCTTGTCCGAGGTCAGCCGGTCAAGGGTCAGCCTGACGTTAATATCGGGCAGAGCCTGGCGCAGCTTTTCAACCGCTTCATCGGCATTGAGAATTTGTCGCGGGTTGGCATAAAGGGATGATGTGGTGAGACTGGTGGCCAGCAGCACGCCGTTGCGGTCGATAATATCGGCCCTCTCCTTTTTTAAGAGCTTTAAGGTCGAAACATCGGCCAGCCGGGGTTCATGCCCATCGTGCAACAGGGAAACATCGACAAGCCGCCCGCCGATGGTCAGGAAAGCCAGAGACATCATGGCGCCGACCAGAAGAAGACGGCTGCGGCCGGTTTTCAGTGCAGTTATGGCGAATCCGTCAAGGCTGCCGTTTCCCTTTGCGCCCACAGGGGCGGGTCCGCAAACCTTAGGCGTCGGATTACGCCGAGGGGTGCGGGTTTTGGTGAACCAGCTCACGGCTCACTCTTTTCCTAAGACGAAGGAGGCTGGCCGGAGCGGGGCCTGAAGGGGCGGAGGCGGTGCGGACAGGAGTTCTCCGGCATTGGCCACTTCCGATTCGGCTGCAGGTTCGGATGACGCCGTATTGAGATTGCCCGTCACCGCCTCGGCAGGTGATCGGAAAGGCAAGTCACCCAGATGGGTAATTTGCCAGCCGGTCACCGGGGCAAGGCCGAGGAACTTGTCATTCAGTTCTTCCAGACGACTAGGTTGATTGAGATAGCTCCACTCCGCTTTGAGGACGTGCAGAGCTTCCTGGTCTTTCAATATCTGTTGATTAAGCAACGCCAGCTCTTCCTCGCGCTGCTGAACTTCCTGCTCGATCTGAAACAGGCCGAGGGAAATCCCGGCAATAATGAAAATCCAGATCAGGGTCCACGATCCGTTCATCGGGCTCTCTCCTTTGAATGAAGATCCCTGTCGGTATCGTTGCCCCAGGCTGGCGCCGTGGTGCGTTCGGCCACCCGCAGACGCGCCGAACGGGCGCGGGGGTTGGCCTTTGTTTCCACTTCGCCCGGGCGTAGCGCACGCCTTGAGACGAGACGGAAGGAGGAAGCGGGCGACGACTCAGGGTCATCGGGGAGGTGACGGGAGGGACGAGCCGCCGCACCGCTATGGGAATTAAGGAAATTCTTGACCCGGCGGTCTTCCAGAGAGTGGAAAGACACGACTGCAAGCCGGCCGCCCGGCGAAAGCACTTTTTCGGCGGCCGTAAGCCCGCGGTCGATTTCACCGAGCTCGTCATTGACATGGATTCGAAGGGCCTGGAACGTCCGGGTCGCCGGATCGGTCGCCGATTTGCCCTTTTTGGATGGTTTTTTCCACATGGCGCCGCGAACGATCTCGGCCAGCCGGCCGGTTCGCAGAATGGGGTCTTGCGCCCGCGCGGTGACGATGGCTTTGGCGATGCGCCGCGATTGGCGTTCTTCACCGTACATATAGATGATGTTGGCGAGATCCTCTTCGTCGGTCTGGTTGACCACATCGGCGGCGCTGGGGCTGTCGGCGTTTTCACCTTCCATGCGCATATCCAGGGGGCCATCGAAACGGAAGGAAAATCCCCGTTCGGCCTGGTCGATTTGCATTGAAGAGACACCGAAATCGAAGGTCACGCCGTCAACGGCCTTAACGCCTTTTTCGTCGAGAATGCGGTCCATGTCGCCAAAGCGCCCCATCACCAGATTGAGGCGGCCTTCGTGGCACCGGGCAAGATCTCTGCCGCCGGCAATGGCGCTGGGATCGCGGTCGATGCCCCAGACCGTGCATTCGGCGGCTTCCAGCAGGGCGCGGCTATAGCCGCCGGCGCCAAAGGTGCCGTCTATATAAATGCCGCCGTCTTTGGGGGCCAGGGCGTCGATAACTTGCCTTAGCATCACCGGCAGATGGGCTTGCGCCTCGCCGGGCTGTGTCGCCAGAGGGGTCGAAGAGGTCATGATCCACCCCCTTGAGGGCGGCGCACCGCCGGGATTGGCCGCAGACGCAGGCTAACTCCCTTGTCCTCGGCGTTGCCGAGGATGGTTTTTCTGTGGCCTTCATAGCTTTCCGGGCGCCACATCTGGAAGGTCGGGCCGTTACCGACGAACAACACCCGGTCCTCGATTTTGGCGTGATCGGCAAGGGGCCGGGGCAGCACCACACGGCCATCATTATCCAGGGCCAGCTGTTCGGCTTCGGCAAAGGCGAGCATGGCCAGTTCAAGTTCTTCGGGCGAATACTGATCGGGGTCGTCGAGACTGGCCGAAAGGGCTTCCATACGGTCGATCCCGCAGGCGTCGATGGCGCCTAAATCATGGGAGGGGAAGGCGACAATGCCGTTAAAGTTCAGCCCCATAAGGCTGGCACGGAAGGTGGCTGGCACTGAAACCCGCCCCTTTTTGTCGACTTTGTTCACTGTTGTAGACAGGAACAGCGCCATTTTGGCCCCCGCTTAACTCCATTTACTCCCCAGCGCCTTTTCTTCCGTCCCGGCGGAAAGCCCCGCCGGGCGGTCGTTTCAGACGCCGCGTCTCCCGGACGCATCCCTACGCAAATATGGGATACTATGGGATTGGATGGTATCCTATGGTCCAAAATGGGAAAGCACAATAAAAATATGTATCTGGCAAGGTTTCATGGGGGAGGAGATGAAGACGCCGCCAAATTGAAGTTTTAACCACAACTGATTGAAATTTAACGATAAATATTGAAAGCTGGCCCTTGTTTCCGGCAAATGTTCACAATCTGTTCTATTTGACCGGGTTTTTTTATTTCTTTGTTTGGCGGATTATTCTTTAAAAAAAGGCAGTTAGCTCCCCGTCTTCAGGCCGGCGCGGATATCGCGAGCCGATATCAGGGGTGGATCTGTCATTGGGGGGAGGTAAAAGCGCCAGACGGCCTGTAAGCCGGGTTCTGTCCCCGCGTCTTCCAAAGAAGGGCGGGGGATGGTCATTCATCTGGGACACCCGTTACCGGGCACCTCGTGCGTCCGACCCGGGCAGCAGCGCGAAAACCCGCCTGCCGGTCGAACCGGCTGCCGCCCCTACTTGGACTTGCTCCTGGTGGGGTTTACCGTGCCGCTTCCGTTGCCGGTCGCGCGGTGCGCTCTTACCGCACCATTTCACCCTTACCTGCCACCCCGTTGCCGGGGAAGCTGGCGGTTTGCTTTCTGTGGCACTCTCCCTGGGGTCGCCCCCGCCGGGTGTTACCCGGCACCGTGTCTCCGTGGAGCCCGGACTTTCCTCCCCCCGGGCGATAAAGCCCGAAAGGCGACCATCCGGCCGTCTGGCAAGGATTTAGGTAATCTCTATATGAGGCACAGTCAACCGGACGGAAGGCCGGGAAAGGGCGGATTCTAGGAAATCGCCGCTCTTTCCCCCCCGCCGGCGAGGTCGCGAAGGCGCATCAGGGTCTCCGCGTCGGCTATTCCATCGACCTGGCGCGGCCTGAAATGGCGCTGAAAGGCGGTAAGAACCTTTTCCGTCTGGGGGTCTCTATGACCGGTTACTTGAATGTCATAGCCGATCCGGGCGAGAAGATTCTGGGCTTCCGTAATATCCACCGGCCCGAGCCCGGCGGCGGAAATATACCCTTCTTTTTCCCACTCCCCGGGCCAGCGTCCGATCCCGGCGCGGGCCAGGCGGGCCCAGTCGAACAACTCGCCGGGGTCCTGTTTGCGTGTCGGCGCCACATCCGCGTGGCCGACGATATTTTCAGGCGGAATGGGGTGACGGGCGAGAATATCCAGGGTCAGCCCGATCAACGCAGTCATCTGGGCTTCGGCAAAGGGGCGATAACCGAACTCATGGCCGGGATTGACCAGCTCAATACCGATCGAGCGTTCATTGATATTGGTTTCGCCCCGCCAGGCGGCTTTTCCGGCATGCCAGGCCCGCGCATTTTCATCGACCAGACGCGAAACAATCCCCTCTTCGTCGATCACGTAATGGGCGCTGACCCTGGCCGCGGGATCGCGCAGACGGGATAACGCGCCCTGCGCACTCTCCATGCCGGTGTAATGGATAACCAGCATGTCGATGACACCCCCCTGGGGGCGCGGATCGAAATTGGGTGAAGGTAAATCCTGCATGGCGCTAAAAGTCAAAGGGTGCTGGACCTGTTGATAAGGAGAAGGAGGGAAAAGAGTACAACCGCTCAACCCGATCACCGCAAGCCATAAGAATCGCCGGTGCCGCAGCCATGAGAATATGGCGGAACTCACGGACCTGAATCCTCCTTTTTCAACGGCGCCAGAACAACGATCGCCACCCCGCCAAGGGTTATCAACCCGCCGGCGATCATCAGCCATGAAAGGGCTTCGCCGAGAACGATGACGCCGCTGGCAACCCCGATCACCGGCGCCAGCAGGGTAAAGGGAACCGCCAGACTGATCTGGTTGCGGCCGATGATCCCGTACCACAGGCCGTGGCCGACGATCATCACCAGCACGATATAGCCGAAAGCGGCCCAGATCACCGGATCGGTTTGTCCCAGGGCGGTGAACTGCCCGCTCTCGAACAGGAAAGAGGCGAAAAGGAGCTGGGGAATAGCGAAAAATGAAACCCAGCCATTAACGGTAAAGACATTCATCCGGTTAAGTTTCTTGAGCTGAAAGTTAGAGACCGCCCAGCCCAGGGCGGCAAGGATGACCAGGCCTAGGTAAAACAGATTGCCCGACAGATCGACCTTGCCGGCCACCAGCACGATGCCGCCAAAGGCGAGAACGATACCGGCAATCACGGTGCGGCCGGGCCGCTCGTGCAAAAGAATTGCTGCCAGAATTGTGGCGAAGGGCACCTGAAGCTGTATGGCGATGGCCGCCGTCGTCGCATCGGCGCCTGAGAGCCCGATGGCGAGAAAACCGAAATGAAAGAGCCCGAGCGTAAATGAGAGCAGGAGAATCGGTCGCATATAACCGGTCGGCGGGCGCACGAAAGGAAGGAGCAGAGCCGCCACGAGGGCAAAGCGCATCCCCATCAGCATCAGCGGCGGTACCACCTCCACCGCCGTCTTGACCGCCACAAAGTTGGTGCCCCAGAGAAACATGACGAACAGAGAGAGAAGGATGTCGGATGGTTTCATGGCCGAGGATTTTTTTCTCAAGGGGATGGGCAGAGCCAGTGTGAAGGAGTAAAACGGTGGAAGCCAGTCTGCTCTTTCGATTTTAGGGGGGCGGATTAAAAATAAACAGGCGAGGACATGGGGGAATCATGGCGGGTTTTATCCGGCTGCTCACGGCGTTGGCGAACTTCTGCGGCTTCATTGCCGTTACGATGGTCATCGTCGTCATGCTGCTGCTCTGCCAATACGTGCTCCAGAATTACGTCTTCGGCCAGCCGACGACCTGGCAGAATGAAATTTCCACCTATCTGATGATATCCATCGCCGTTATCGGCGCCCCGTATGTACTGCTGACCAGGGGGCATATCTGCATCAATGTGGTGCCCGAGCATTTGTCCCGGTCCGGGCGCCGCGCGGTCAGTGTCTTCGCCTCGCTTTTCTCTCTCGCCTTTTGTCTTTTGCTGGCCCTTGACGGTTTTGATCTCTGGCTTGAGGCCTTTCGCGAGGGATGGGTGTCGGACATGGCCTGGGGGCTGCCGTTGTGGGTGCCCTATCTTGCCCTGCCTTTTGGCCTGGGTGTCCTGTCGTTGCAATATCTGGCCGATCTTCTCAGCCTTCTGCTCGGCCATGAGGCGCCCTTTCCCGGCCATAGTGAGAAAACCAGCCCATGACCACACTCATGCTCGGCTTCCTTATTCTGCTTATCACCCTGGTCCTGTTGGCGACCGGGGTGCCGGTGGCTTTCGCCCTTGGCGGGGTTTCGGCGATCTTCCTTCTCCTTCAGGGCGGCTCGGGGGATGTTGCTTCCGTCGCCGAGGCGTTTTTCGGCGCCCTGGAGGAATTCAATCTGGTGGCCATACCGATGTTCATTTTGATGGGAGCGGCGGCGGCGGCCTCAAGAGTTGGCGGCGACATCGGCGAGGCTCTCAAACGCTGGCTGCATCCCGTGGCGGGGGGCAAGGTGCTTGCCAGTCTTGGCGCCGCGGCGGTCTTTGCAGGGGTTGCCGGTTCCTCGCCGGCAACCTGTGTCGGCATTGGCCGCAAATCCCTGCCTGAGATGCTGGGTGACGGATACCCCAAGGATATTGCCGGTGGCTCTCTCGCTGCGGCCGGAACGCTGGCCATTCTTATTCCGCCGAGTCTGGTCCTGATCGTCTATGGCATTGCGGCAAATATCGATATCGGTCGTCTTTTCCTTGCCGGCATGGTTCCCGGTCTTTTGTTGTTGGTGCTGTTCATGGCGCTCTCGCTTTTTATCCTGCGCCGCCATCACCGCGATTTCCACGACGGCGCCCGGCGCTATTCGATGCGGGAAAAGCTTGAAATCCTGCCCCGCACGATCCCCATTCTGTTGGTTATCGCCGGGGTCATTGCTTTTCTCATCGCCGGTATCGTAGAGCCTTCCGAGGCCGGTGGTGTCGGGGCTCTGTTAGTGCTCTGTCTCATCGTCTTTGTTTACGGGGTGCATCAGCGTTATCGCCTATGGTCGATCCTCCAGTCCGCCACCCGTGAATCGGTGATGATCCTGATGATCATTGCCGGGGCCGCCATGTTCGGGGCGATGCTTTCCGAACTCGGGGTGCCGGTGGCGCTTTCGGGCTGGATCTATGATCTCGCTCTTTCGCCGTGGATGGTAATCATAATGATCAACCTGCTGCTTCTGCTGCTGGGCTGTTTCATGCCCCCCGTGGCGGTGGTTCTGATGTCCTTGCCGGTGGTGATGCCGGTGGTGATCGATGCCGGGTACGACCCGGTCTGGTTTGCAATCGTCATGACCCTGAATTTGCAGATCGGCCTGATTACCCCGCCGGTGGGGCTAAATCTACAGGCTGTGCGGGCGTTGGCCCCCGATCTGCCGCGGGACCGGATTCTGCGCGGCGCCTGGCCCTTTTTGCTGTGCATCGCCGGTGAGATTGTTTTGCTCTGTCTGTTCCCGGAAATTGCCACTGCCCTGCCCGACGCCCTGATGGGGCCGACGGGCTGAGGGGCCGCTTTCCCTATCCTTCGTCGCCGCTAAGGCCGATATTGCCGATGAGGGGGAGTTTCAGCGCCATATCCTCAGGGTCGATACCGAAGTTGAGGCCGAGGATGTTGATCTCTATCCCCTCCTGCTCGGCGGCAAGCAGGCCGAGAAGACCGAACAGGGAAACCTGATAGCCGGTGCCGCTGGGCGCTGTGTCCACAAGGTCGCCATTAGCCAGGTAATCCTTGCCGATGGCGGTAACCGGAAGCTCGAGCTCCATTTCAGGCACCTGACGGGCGACATAGGCGGTAAAGGTATTGGAATTGGGCCCCGGCCAGACCTGGTATTCGTCCTTGTAGGGATAGCTCTCAACAGCCGCTTCAATGCCGTCGATCAGGGCCTCGGCTTTTGGTCCGCGGATATCGCTCAGAAGAACCGGCGGCTTGCCGAACCATTGGCGGTCGGGGATGTCCGGGGCCGAGACCACGGCGGGCAGCCCTCCGCGCACCCGCCAACCGACTACCTGATGAACCTTGTAATGGTCGGCGCCGTCGCGCTTGGTGGCGATCCAGCTATGGACGCCGAATATGCCCCGCCAGTTATAGGCCCGGGCCGCGTAAACCTGAATGACGGCCCCGGTTGTGGCGGCGGGGTCGGGGGCGATCCCGATGCTCTCCCGGCTGGCCGTGCGCCAGTCGCCTGCAGTCAGCAGAGAGCCGATAAGGATCATCGTCACGGGAACCAGCGCGATGACATAGACGGTGACAAGAAGACGCCTGATCAGGGATTTTTTAGCCATCTGAATAAATTACAATTAAGTAAAATCCAAAACGATAGTTATTTATTTTCGGCCCATTCGCCGTTACCGTGGGATTAACCTATCAGGGGATTGTCTTCGGGGAAGAAGGAGCAATCTTATGGAAAAACGGCTCTACGCGTTCAAACACGAATTATGGATGTATTTCGGCCCCGCCGTACGCTTTGTCGTGCTCATTGCCGGGCTTATGGTTCTGGTCGTGGCCGGTTTTATTCACATGGCTTAAGTCGCTTCAGACGATGGCGCACACCATATCCTGACGGGTTTTAAGTTTTTTTCAAAAGATCCGCAGATCAGCAAAGCCGGGCATCACTGTCCGGCTTTTTTGTCCCCTTCGGCTGGTCTTTAGTCGAACAGGACAGCGTAGGCCATGCGTGCCGAAACAATAAACAGGAAGCCGGCAAAAACGCGGCGCACGCCTTCAGGGCCCAGACGGTCGTCGAGGCGCGCCCCCATCGGGGCGGCGAAGATTGCGGTCGGGACAATCAGGGCAAAGCCGATGAAACTGACATAGCCGAAATTTCCAACCGGCAGTCCACTAGCATCCCAACCGCTGGCCACCATGCCGATGGCGCCGGGAATACTGATGATCAGCCCGAAGGCGGCGGCTGTGCCGACCGCTTTCGTGGTCGGAAAATTGAGGGCGCGGAGCAGGGGCATGCCGAGGGTTCCACCGCCGAGCCCCATCAGGGTGGACAGGGCGGCGACGCCGAAGGGAGGGATTTGTCCGGCCACGCCCTTGGGCACCGAGGCGAAGAGGACTTTTCCTTTGCCGCCACGGGCCATCTGCAGGCCAATGAAAAAGGTAAAGGCGGCGAAAATTGCCGATAAAATCTGACCGTGGACGAAGGTGGCGAAAGCGATGCCACCCAATGACCCGGCAAGCAGGGCCGGGACCCAGGATTTAACGAAGCCGAGATCGACCTCGCCGCGCCTGAAATGGGCGCGGGTCGAGGCGATCGACGTCGGAATGATGGTTGCCAGTGAGGTGCCGACGGCCACATGCATGCGAATGTCGCTGGGCACGCCAAGCAGGGTAAAGACCTCATAAAGGGCGGGCACGACGACAATGCCGCCGCCGATACCGAGAAGCCCGGCCAGGGTGCCGCTGACAAGCCCGGTGGCGAGCATGGCGACGGCAAGGACGGCAACCTCTTCCCAGTTGGATATTACGGCTTCCATGCAGCGCTCTCTGGTTGTGTTGGGGGGGGGCTTATTGGCCGTGGGGCCAGCTATTATTTCGTGTATTTGCGGGCGGCCGCGACCTTTTCCAGGGCCGCATCCCGCAGCATTGCAATATCCACCGAATCGAGAACGAAGTGATAGCCGCGCTTAAACAGGGCCTCGGCGGGGCGGCCGGGGGTGGCCAATGCGCCGAGATATTTTTTCCCGGCTTTTGCCGCCTGCTCGATGCGGGCAAGTAAATTCTCCATATCTGGATGGTCGGGCTGGTTGAAATAACCGGCGCTGGCCGAAAGATCCATCGGGCCGACGAACAGCATGTCGATTCCGTCCACCGCCGCGATGGCCTCGACGTTATCCAGGCCCTCCATGGTCTCGATTTGGGCGATCAGGAGAAAATCACTCAATCCCCGTTCCAGATAGTCCGTAAGGCCGGCGCCGTAACCAGAGGCCCGGGCGATGGAATGGGCGACGCCGCGGATGCCTTCGGGCGGATAGCGGCAGGCGTCGACCGCCGCGTCGGCGGCATCGACAGTGCCGATAGCCGGAATCATGATGCCGGCTGGCCCGGAATCGAGCGCTCGTTTCAGCCATACCGGATCGTTGTCGGGCACGCGCAGCAGGGGGGTGCTGCCTGCGGCCGCTATTGCCTGCATCTGGTGGATGGCGTTGAGGATGTCGCCGGGACCGTGTTCGAGATCGACCATCACGGAATCGTAACCGCTGGCGGCGAGAATTTCGGCAGCGATTGCAGAACCCATATTGGCCAGGCAGCCCAGCGCCGGGGGGCCTTTTTTCATTCTGTCCTTGAAACTTGCCTGTGCCACCTTAATTCCTCCCCTATACAGCCAGTGTTCATATTCTTCGCCTTATTCTCGCCATCTCGAGATTTCTATAATAGGCAAATTTTTTTGATTTCAGGCAAATGCATTGTTTCCGGCCGTTACGGACGGCTTTGGGAAGGAAGATGCAGATGCGAAGAAGGGATTTTTAGATGTTGAAGACGATTATCCAGCCCCTGTGGGTTCGCCTGTGTTTTAGCGCTGTGCTCATGGCTGCGTTGCCGGTGGGCGGCGCTTTCGCCGAGACGGAAGATCACTATTACGTTGGTAAGGACAACACGCCGTTTTTTACCGGGCCTGGCATGGAAAATCAGGTTATCGGGCTTTTGGGAGAGAATCAGAGCCTGATTGAGCTTTCCCGTGACGGTGAGTGGATAGAGGCCAGAGACAGCCTGACCGAAATTGTCGGATGGGTCCATGTGAGCGAACTCAAAAGAGAAGAGCCGGAAAATCTCGATGAAATGGCGAGGCAGCAGCAGGCCAGTTTCGAGATATTCGAGGAATTCTATAACGGGGTAAACGAACGGGTCGGGACGGCTATGGGTGAGCCGCCTTTCCTCAAGCTTGAAATGGTTTCCGGCGGCCTTGTCCGGATCACAGCGGCTGACCCATGGCTTGCCAATCCGCGTCACAAGATGGTGGCGTTTAATCTGCATAAGATGTGGAAAGGGGCCAGCGGCGGGGTGCCGGTGATTCTCAGCTTTGCTGATAAAGCCGGGGTGGAGCAGTTTATTATTATCGACGGCCCCAACCGGCCGAGATATCTCCAGCCTCAGAAAAAAGTAAATTAAGCAGGCGCTGCCCGTTCACTTAAAGAGGATTAATCGAGCCGTTTGTCCTCGTGATCCTTGGCGTCGAGGTTCGTCTCAAGCTTGTTCTTTTCGCGCTCGGCCTTTGTCCGCCCGTGTTTGACCCGGTTAGCGGCGGCTTTAGCCTTTTTTTCGGCTTTTTCGCGATTTTTACGGAACTGGTTAAGATTGACGATAGCGCCCAGAATACTCTCCGTTGGTTACTATTGGTTGTCAGGGACGGTTGGGTGAACCGGATTGAACCCCCGTCAGGATTTCTCTAGCTTAATCGAATATCAAAGGTTGTAAAAAAGATTTCATGAGAAAAATTCTTACATTTTTTGTCGTCCTGATTGTCGGTCTCCTTGGGTTGGCGGTCGTTCTGCCGGGCATGGTCGACTGGAACGAGTACAAGGGCGAGATTGCCTCTCAGGTGACCAAGGCGACGGGGCGCAATATCTTTATCGGCGGCGACCTAAAATTGTCGGTACTGCCGGTGCCGACTCTTTCGGTGGAAGACCTTCATCTGGCCAGTGTCGATGGGGCCAGTGATCCCGATATGGTCAGTCTCGGGGCTCTCGAGGTCCGGGTCGCCCTGCGGCCTCTGCTTGAAGGGCGGATCGAGGTTGACTCGATTGCCCTGGTGCGGCCGGTGATTAATCTTGAGCTGTTTGCCGATGGCCGCAACAACTGGACATTTGCACCCAAGCCCGCCGGGGCGGATGGCGCTGGGGCAAAGCCCGTCCCTGAGACGGCTCTCCCCCAGGCGGCTGAAGCGGGAGAAACGGCCGCGGATTCCTCCCTGGCGATTGTTTTGAAAAGCGTCACCATCGAAGACGGGGTGGTGAGTTATCGCGATTCGGCGAAAAACCAGCTTGAACGCATAACCGGCCTCAATGCGGTTATTGCCGCCGAGACCCTGGAAGGCCCGTTTGAGGCCGAGGGCCGTCTGACAGCCCGGGGCCTGCCCCTTTCCTTCAATGTCAAATCGGGAAGTCTCCGCAAGGGCCAGCCGATTGCCCTTGGCCTCGGCCTTGGTTTGTCGGCGGGCAAAACAGCGATAAAGGCGTCGGGCAATCTGGCTTTGCCTGATTACGGCGCAACTGAGGGCACCGCCTTTTCCGGGAAAATACATGTCGAAGGGGAAAGCCTGGCCGATCTGGTCGGTGTCACTGCCACCCGACTTGGGGCGCTTTCCCAAAATCCCCTGGACCTGCCCGGTGCCCTTGCCCAGGAATTCGTCATTGATGGAGATGTAAGCCTGACGCCTTCAAAAACCGCTATCGGAAATCTGGCTCTCGATCTCGGCGGTATCAAGGCGGCGGGCAGTCTCGATGTGGTTCCCGGCACGCCGCTTGCCGTCGATATTGCCCTTTCGGTCAAGCATATCGATCTCGACAAGGCGCTCGACCTGCCTGGGAAAAGTTATGGCGGCGCGGATGCCGATGCGGAGCAGAAACCCCAAGAGAGTGAAAAGGCGGCTGGCGCCAAATCTTCAACAAAATCGTCAGCCAAACCGGCCGGGAAGAAAGCGAAAAAAGAAGATCAGCTGTTCCCCGCCGACATTACGGCAAATCTCAATCTCGATATCGGGGCGCTGGTTTACAACGGCAAGGTCATCCAGAAGGGTCTGGTCAAGCTTTCCCTCGCCGGAGGCAAGCTGAAACTGGACAAGGTTTCGGCGCAACTGCCCGGCAGCAGCAAACTGTCCCTCGCCGGGACCGTCGCCGGGGGCAAGGAAAGCCCCGGCTTTAACGGTAAGGTCGATGCGGCGTCGGATAATCTGCGCGAGTTTCTCAACTGGCTCAAAATCGATGTCGGGTCGGTGCCCGCCGATCGTCTGCGCCGGATGAGTTTTGCCGGCAAGGTTAAGGCCGGCAAAACCCAGGTTGATGTGACCGGTCTCAATATGCTGGTCGATGCGACGCGGCTTAAGGGCGGGGTGGCAATCGCCCTGCGCAAGCGGCCGTCCTTCGGCATTGATCTTGCCGTCGATACCCTCAATCTCGACGCTTATCTGCCCGGCAAAGCCGAATCGGGTCCAGCAGCGGCCGGGACAGGGGCCGGGGAAAAGAAAGCCGCCGATTCCGGCGAGCCGGCCGAACCTGTGTCTTTGGGTGGCGGTGATAAGGCCCTGCTGCCGGGCCTCGAATTTCTCAATGCTTTCGATGCCAATGTCAAAACCCGGATCGGCAAGCTCACCTATAACAAAATGCCGGTGGAAGGGGTTCGTCTTGACGGCACCCTCCAGGGCGGCAAGTTGACTCTGCGCGAGGCCGGAGTTCAGAACTTCGCCGGGGCTGGGCTTAAGGTCAACGGCACCGTCAGTGGGTTTTCCGCTGTTCCAAGCGCCAACATGGCCTTTGATATCCAGACCAAGAATCTGCCCCAGCTTTTCCGTCTTGCCGGAAGCACGCCGCCGGACTTTGCCGGGCGCGCCGGCAAGGTGGCGTTGTCGGGGCGTCTCCAGGGAGAGCTCAAGGCATTGAAAGTCGATACCGGGCTGGATTTTGCCGGCGGCAAGATCACTCTGGCCGGTACTTTGGACAACAGCCTGAGCGCGCCGGAATTCAATTTCCTCGTCAACGCCACCCATCCCAGCTTTGCCCGCATGGTCCAGGTTTTTGATCCTGGTTTCAGGCCGTCCCTTGCCAAGCTCGGCGACTTTACGTTTAAGGGCCAGCTTCATGGCAATGCCGAGCGCTTTACCCTGTCTGGTCTGAAAAGCAAGCTCGGGCCGGCGGTGCTGGCAGGCGAGGGTCAGGTTTCTCTTGAGGGCAAGCGGCCCAATATTATTGCCAAACTGAGCGGCAACGACATCCTCATCGATATGTTTCTGCCGCCCAAGGGCAAGTCGCTGGGGCTGGCCCCGGCCGACAATATTCCCCGCATTATCCCGGCGGCCTATGTCGCCGCCGCACCGCGTCAGGCCCAGCCCGGTCGGGCTCCCTGGTCCCGCGATCCGATCAACCTCACCGCCCTTGCCGCCTTTGATGCGGATATAAAGCTTGCCTCTTCCTCTCTGGCCTACGGCAAATACCGGGTCATCAAGCCCCAGTTGGCGATGAATCTTAAAGACGCGGTTCTTGACGTTACCCAGTTGACCGGCACGCTGTTTGAAGGGGCGTTCAACATGCGGGCGCGGATGATGATCTCCGATATGCCGACCATCGCCAGCACCATCTCGGTGACCAACGCCAATGTCGGCCAGGCCCTGTTGACGGCGGGGAACATAGATGTCGCCAAAGGCCGCCTCAATACGAATTTCGACCTCACCACGGCGGGCCGCAATTCCTATGAAATGATCTCGCGTCTCAGCGGCAAGGGAAAATTCAACGTGACACAAGGGATCGTCAAAGGCTTTGACCTCACCGCGATCAGCGAACGCCTTAAACATCTCGACAACCTCGGCAGCTTCCTCGGCTTGCTGGACAAATCCATGTCCGGCGGTCAGACGCCTTTCTCCCGTCTCGACGGCACCTTTGTTATCGACAAGGGCATCGCCACCACCAATGATATTTTATTGCTGGCCCAGGCCGCCCGGGGCCAGGCTGCGGGCAATATCAATTTCCCCAACTGGCAGATTAATCTGAAATCCCAGTTCTATCTGACCGAACATCCCAAGGCGCCGCCCTTCGGGATGAAGCTTTCCGGGCCGATCGACAATCCGAAAAAGGTTTTGGATATCGAGCAGATGCAGGCTTATCTTTTGACCAAGGGCGTCGGTAAATTCCTCGAAAAGGTCGTGCCCAAGGAGGGCGGGGCTACGGGAACGCCGCTCGATCTTCTCCTCGGCAAACAGCCTGCCCCTGTCCCCGGGGCACCGGCCTCCGCGCCCGCGCCGGTGAACCCGATTGAGGAACTCCAGAAAGACCCGAACAAGGCCCTGGAGAAAATCCTCAAGGATCTGTTCTAGGCTCACCCTTTCCCGTACAGCGCCTCCAGGCGGTCTTTGTAAAGTGCCATGATCTTGTGGCGGCGGATTTTCATGGTCGGGGTCAGAAGACCGTTGTCGATGGTGAAGGGGGCGTCTGAGACGATAAAGCGGCGCACCCGTTCGATCAGCGACAGTTTGGCGTTTACCCGGTCGAGGGCGGCATCCAGCGCCGCCCTGGACGCTTCGCCATCCCCCAACCCCTCTTCAGGCACGATAACGGCGACCAGATGGGGTTTTCGGTCGCCGTAAACCATCGCCTGGGCAATCTCCGGCGCCATCGCCAGAATGCCTTCGACCCGCTGGGGGGAAAGGTTGTCACCCCCTGAATTGACGATAATGTCCTTCTTGCGGTCGGTAATGCGGATATAGCCGCTATCGTCGATTTCGCCGATGTCGCCGGTATGCAGCCAGCCTTCCTGCAGGGCCGCCTTTGTTGCTTTTGTGTCGTTCCAGTAGCCCTGCATCAGCAGTTCGCCACGGGCGAGAATCTCACCGTCTTCGGCGATCTTTACTTCGACGTCACACATCGGCGGGCCGACCGTGGAGATGCGGTTGTCATGGGGCGGGTTGCAGCTGATGACCGGGGCCGATTCCGTCTGTCCATAGCCCTGCAGGATGCGCAGTCCAAGGGCGGTGAAGAAAAGACCGATCTCATAGTTCAGGGGCGCGCCGCCCGAGACCAGGGCCTTTAAGCGGCCGCCGAAACGGCTCTTAACCTTGCGCCGGACCAGGAGGTCGAGAATTCTGTTTGAAAGACGCTGGCGATAAGAAAGGGCCTTGGGGTCTTCATAGGCCAGGCTCCCCAGCCCCAGGGCGGCCCCGAAAAGCCGCGCCTTAAGGCCGCCATCCCTGGCCACGGCGCGGGTGATCCGCTGGTACAGGCTTTCATAAAGACGCGGCACGGCGGTCATGATGGTGGGGCGGGCCTCGAGCATATTGCCGCCGAGATGTTCGATCCCTTCGGCGTAATAGATTTGCGCCCCGATGGAGAGGGGAAAAAACTGGCCCGCGGTATGTTCATAAGAATGGGAAAGCGGCAGGAAGGAGAGAAATACCTCGTCCTCCAGGCCAAGCCCTTCCAATACGTGACAGGCCCCCTTGCAGTTGGAGATAATCGCACCGTGAGAGAGCATGACCCCCTTCGGCGCGCCGCCGGTACCCGAGGTATAGATCAGGCAGGCGGTGTCACTGCGCTGTAATTGGGCGGCCCAGGCCTCCACTTCGCCGGCCTTCTCTTTCCCCTTTTCGAGGATTTCCGCCCAGTCATGAAAGGCCAGGCTGCTTTTGCCGGACGTCTCCAGGGGTGACATGGAAATGATGAACCGGCTCTCAGGCGCCTTCTCGGCCGCCGGGATCAACCGCGACGCCAGCTGAGGCGTCGAGACGATAATCCCCTTCGCACCGCTGTTTTTAAGGATGTGCAGATGGTCCTCGACGGTATTGGTGGTGTAGGCCGGGACCGAGATGCCGCCGGCGGCCATGATGGCGATATCGGCGATCAGCCATTCCGGGCGGCTTTCCGAAACCAGCACTATCCGGTCGCCGCTTTCCATGCCGCAGGCCTTAAGCCCGGCGGCGAGACCGCGTATCCGGGCCGCGGTTTGGCGCCAGCTCAAAGGCTGGTAAGCGCCGTCCTTCTTCGCCCACAGGAAAGGCTTATCGCCATATTCCGCGGCGCGGTCGAAAAACATGGTTGCGAGATTAGGCCAAGTCTCGTATCGCATGTCCTTATCATAAACGCTTGTCTCCGGCCCCGCTACGCCGCCGGACTGAAAAAAGGCAAAGATAGAAATATGACCCGACACAAGACCCGTATTTTCCCCGCGCCGGGCTTGACCGGCCTTGCTGAAGACGGAGCGGACCTTGCCGGCCTTCCCGAATGGAATCTCAGCGACCTTTATCCCGACCGCTCGTCGCCTGAACTGAAAGCCGATCTTGATCGGGCAGAGAGCGGCGCCAAGGATTTTGAGACGCGTTTTGCCGGAAAAATGGACGATCTGGACGGTGACGGTCTGGGCGCGGCAATTGCCGAATACGAGGTTTTGGAAGAAGTTCTCGGGCGGATCATGAGCTATGCCTTTCTGGTCTATGCCGGGAACCAGAGCGACCCGGAGCTGGCCAAGTTCTATCAGGGGATGCAGGAACGCTGCACCGATATATCGACCCGGCTTATCTTCTTTACCCTTGAGATCAACCGGATGGATGAGGCGGTCCTGACGGAAAAAATGGCCGCCCCCGCGGCCGCCCATTACGCGCCCTGGGTGCGCGATCTGCGGGTTTTCCGAGATCATCAGCTGTCCGACGAGATGGAAAAAATCCTCCATGAGAAAATGGTCGCCGGGCGGACCGCCTGGGTGCGTCTTTTCGACGAGACCATGGCCGATTTGCGCTTTCCCTTTGAAACCGGGACCGGTGTTGAGCTCCTGACCGAGTCGGAAACTCTCCATAAGCTCTCCGATAAAGACGGGGCTGTGCGCCGTCAGGCCGGCCTGTCCCTGGGCCGGGTGCTGGGCGAAAATATCCGCCAGTTCGCGTTGATTACCAATACCCTGGCCAAAGACAAGGAGATCGACGACCGTTGGCGCAGCTATGCCCAGCCTGTTTCCTACCGCAATCTCTCCAATCAGGTGGAAGACGAGGTGGTTGAGGCCCTGCACGGTGCCGTCACCGTGGCCTATCCGGATCTTTCTCACCGCTATTACGCGCTTAAATCCCGCTGGTTCGGTGTCGAGGCGCTCGACTTCTGGGACCGTAACGCGCCCCTTGAGCAAGATGATAACCGGGTTATTCCCTGGGCCGAGGCCCGCCAAACAGTGCTTGACGCCTATACCGCTTTTTCACCCGAACTGGCGGCGATCGGACAGCGCTTTTTCGACTCCCCCTGGATTGATGTGCCGCCGCGTCCGGGCAAGGCGTCCGGCGCTTTCGCCCATCCCACGGTGCCCTCGGTGCATCCCTATCTGCTGCTCAATTATCAGGGCCGCACCCGCGATGTGATGACCCTGGCCCATGAGCTCGGCCACGGCGTCCACCAGATCCTTGCCGGGCCTCGCGGAGCCCTGATGTCCGACACCCCGCTGACTCTGGCCGAAACCGCCAGCGTATTCGGAGAGATGCTGACCTTCCGGGCGCTGCTTGAGGCCGAAGACGATCCGGGGCGGCGCCGGGTGATGCTGGCCGGTAAGGTCGAGGACATGTTGAATACGGTCGTGCGCCAGATTTCGATGTTCGATTTTGAACGCCGGGTCCATGACGAACGTCGCACCGGCGAGCTGACCGCCGAGCGTCTCGGTGATATCTGGCTGGAGACCCAGAGCGAAAGCCTGGGGCCGTCGATCCTTCTTGGTGACGATTACCGCAACTTCTGGGCCTATATCCCCCATTTCATCCACTCGCCCTTTTACGTTTACGCCTATGCCTTCGGCGATTGCCTGGTGAATTCGCTCTATGCGGTCTATGAAGGGGCCAGCGAAGGCTTTGCCGAGCGCTATCTCGATATGCTGCGTGCTGGCGGCACCCTGCGCCACAAGGAGCTCCTCGCACCCTTCGGCCTTGACGCCGCCGATCCCGGTTTTTGGTCCAGGGGACTGGGCGTTATTTCGGGGCTGATCGATGAACTGGAGGCCCTAGACTAAAGGCGCGTTTGCTTTAAAAAACCCAAAACCCCTTGGCAAACCGGTTTTCACAGGTCATTGTGGCCGCTGTTTTGTCTGTCCGGGAGGGACAGACAAGGTTGAAAAACGAATAAAGGGGTAAGGGGAACACCATGAAAATTGCCATCCCCAAGGAGAGTCGGTCCGGCGAAACGCGTGTCGCGGCGTCTCCTGATGTGGTTAAGAAACTAACCGGTTTCGGCTTTCAGGTGATCATTGAGAAGGGGGCCGGGGAGGCCTCCGCGATTACCGATGATGAATTCAAAACGGCGGGCGCGACGATTGCCAAGGATACGGCGACGGCGCTCAAGGGGGCCGATATGGTCCTCAAGATCCAGCCGCCGACCATCGAAGGCAAGGGGGCGGCCAATGAGCTTTCCCTGATGAAAAAAGGCGCGGTGCTGGTCGCTCATCTCGGCGCCCTGACCAACAAGAAGGATGTCGATGCCTATGCCAAGGCGGGCATTACCTCCTTTGCCATGGAACTGATGCCGCGCATCAGCCGCGCCCAGTCGATGGATATTCTTTCCTCTCAAAGCAATCTCGCCGGTTATAAGGCGGTTCTCGACGGGGCGGCCGAATTCGGCAGCGCTTTTCCGATGATGATGACGGCCGCCGGCACCGTGCCCCCGGCCAAGGTCTTCATCATGGGGGTCGGCGTCGCCGGCCTGCAGGCCATCGCCACCGCAAAGCGCCTCGGCGCAATCGTCACCGCAACCGACGTTCGCCCGGCGACCCGCGAACAGGTGGAAAGCCTCGCCGCCAAGTTCCTCACCGTCGACGAGGAAATGGAAAAGGACGCCGAAACCGAAGGCGGCTATGCCAAGGAAATGCCCAAGGAATATTTTGAAAAGCAAAAGGCGGTTGTTGCCGAGCATATCAAATCCCAGGACATCGTCATTACCACGGCGCTGATTCCCGGCCGCAAGGCTCCGGTACTGGTTACCGAGGACATGGTCAAGTCGATGAAGCACGGTTCGGTCATCGTCGATCTGGCGGTCGAGGCGGGGGGCAATTGTCCGCTCTCGAAACTGGGCAAGGTCGTCGAAAAGGGTGGCGTCAAGATCGTCGGTCACCAGAATGTGCCCGGCCGGCTGGCCAAGGACGCCAGCACGCTTTTCGCCAAGAACCTGTTTAACTTCATTTCACCCCATGTCGATGCGGAAAAGAAAACCCTCGCCTTCGACTGGGAAGATGAAACCGTTTCCGGAACGCTGATTACCCGTGACGGCAAAGTGGTGAACCCGCTGCTTAAGGGGAAGGGAAAATAAAAAATGGATGCGTCGACTATTTCACAAAACGCCAACCAGCTTGCCGAGGATGCATCCCGGCTGGCTGAACAGGCCCAAAGCCTTGCCGGTGACGCCGGTGCGCTGGAAGTCGCCGGAATGGCTGTCGCAGGGGGGGATTCTTTCCTGCAATTGTTTACGGTTTTCGTGCTCGCCTGTTTTATCGGCTTTTACGTCGTCTGGAGCGTCACGCCGGCCCTGCATTCGCCGCTGATGGCGGTGACCAACGCTATTTCCTCGGTGATTATCGTCGGCGGCCTGCTCGCAGCCGGTCCAGCCGGGATGGATTTTTCCAGCGTCATGGGCTTTTGCGCCGTGACCCTGGCCTCGGTCAATATCTTCGGCGGCTTCATCGTCACCCAGCGCATGCTGGGCATGTTCAAGAAAAAGAAGAAATAGGGGGACGGTGAAATGAGTGGAACCATGACAGGCTTTGCCTATCTGATCGCTTCGGTCTGCTTCATCATGGCCTTGCGGGGACTTTCGTCGCCGGATTCAGCGCGCCAGGGTAATATTTTCGGCATTGTCGGTATGACGATCGCCATCTTTACCACCCTGATGGATCCCGGCGTGGTCAGCTACGGCACCATCATTCTGGGCATTCTCATCGGTGGTGCCATCGGCACCCTGGTGGCCCTGAGAATCGAGATGACGGCCCTGCCGCAACTGGTGGCGGCCTTTCACAGTCTCGTCGGTCTGGCGGCGGTTTTCGTCGCCACGGCGGCTTTCTATAACCCGGAAGCCTACGGTATCGGTACTGTTGGTGATATTTCCGGGGCCAGCCTTGTTGAGCTGTCTCTGGGCACCGTCATCGGCGCGATTACGTTTTCGGGTTCAGTGGTGGCTTTTGCCAAGCTGCAGGGTCTGGTCAGCGGCAATCCGCTGGTCTTTCCCGGTCAGCACAAGCTCAATCTGGCGATCGGCATTGCCATCGTGGTGCTGATCATCATGCTGGTTACGGGCCAGGCCACGTCAAGCTATTGGACCGTGGTGGCGCTCGCCTTCATCATTGGCTTTCTCATCATCATGCCGATCGGCGGCGCCGATATGCCGGTGGTGGTCTCGATGCTCAACTCCTATTCCGGTTGGGCGGCCTGCGGTATCGGCTTTACGCTCTCCAACCCGGCCCTGATCGTTACCGGGGCGCTCGTTGGTTCTTCGGGCGCTATCCTCAGCTATATCATGTGTAAGGGTATGAACCGCTCGATCTTCAACGTGTTGCTCGGCGGGTTCGGCGGTGAAGTCGCCGGTCCGGCGGCGGGCGGCGGGGGCCAGAAAAGCGTCAAATCGGGTTCTGCCGATGATGCGGCGTTTATCATGAAGAATGCCAACAAGGTTATCATCGTGCCCGGTTACGGCATGGCGGTGGCCCAGGCCCAGCACGCGCTCCGCGAAATGGGTGATCTGCTGAAGGAAGAGGGTGTTGAGGTCAAATACGCCATTCATCCGGTGGCCGGTCGCATGCCCGGCCATATGAACGTGCTTTTGGCCGAGGCCAATGTGCCTTACGAGGATGTGTTCGAGCTTGAAGAGATCAACCACGAGTTCGCCACCGCCGATGTCGCCTTTGTGATCGGCGCCAACGACGTTACCAATCCTTCGGCCAAGACCGATCCCACCAGCGCCATTTACGGCATGCCGATCCTCGATGTGGAAAAGGCCGGGACGACGCTCTTTATCAAGCGCTCCATGGCGTCGGGTTATGCCGGGGTGGATAACGAGCTGTTCTTCCGCGACAAGACCATGATGCTGTTTAGTGACGCCAAGAAGATGTGCGAGGAAATCGTCCAGGCGCTTTAGACAGGAACACCATCAAGACGACTTTTAAAGCGGGGCCTTCGGGTCCCGCTTTTTTTTGTGCAGCAGAGACAGGCGTTATTGTATTTCCTGTGCCCCGAATCGGAAAGAGTGCTATGACGGTCGAGCGCTGTTCTCAGAAAGAGGGTGCTTTCGATTTAGTTAATATCACTGAAGGGCATCGCTAATAGGAAGGTTTTGCAATCGTGTTTGCATGCTACCTAGATGACAGCGACGACAAGAATTCACTTGTCGCTACTCTCGCAGGATATGTTGCCACCATTGATGACTGGCAGCGATTTGAACTGGAGGCGGAGCCAATTTTTGATGGGTATGGAGTAGATATTCTCCATACCAAGGACCTGCATGGAACTAAGGGGTGTTTCAAAGGCTGGTCGCTAATCAAGAAACAGTCTTTTGTTGATGAGCTCTATACGGTCGCTGCGCGTTATGTGCCATTTGGGATGGCTGTATCAACGCGAAAAAACATTATCAAGAAATGGAAGCGCGACAACCCTAAGAACAGCTCAATGTCGCCGTATGGCGTCTGCTTCGCTTCAATAATGCACGGAGTAGTACACAATCACACTACGCGGGATGAGGTTCGCCGCCAGAAGGTTTCATTCTTGGTTGAGAGGGGTCACAACAATAATGGCGAGATCGAAAAGCGTTACCACCAGTGGAAAACGGATCGTCTCTACGCAGGATTCGTTGGTGGAATCTCGTTTGTCGGCAAAAATGATAGCCGAGCAATTCAACTCGCAGACTTTTTTGCGTTTCATGCACGTCGAACCTCTAACAGGGCGCAGCACTTTGACGGAAAACTGATTCTCCCAGAGTTTCCACTATTCGCCATTGCGCAGTTAAAGCTCCCGCACAACAGTAGGACCGCCGCTGGCAAGATCACCCGGGTCACCAGGGAGCACGCAATGAATCCGGAGCTATATAAATAAATATTTAACGAAACCCGTACACGCAAAAGCCGCGCCCTCTGGTCGGAGGGGGCGGCCTGAACGTGCTTTAAACGGCTTTTAAGGGCCGGTCGGGAGGCGGTGGCCTAGTAGCCTTCGCGCTCCATGCGCTTGCGCATAAGCTTACGATGGCGGCGCACGGCCTCAGCCGAGACGCGGGCCTTCTTTTCGGAAGGCTTTTCGTAAGAACGGCGCAGCTTCATCTCCCGGAAAACCCCTTCGCGCTGCAGCTTTTTCTTAAGCGCGCGCAGGGCCTGATCGACATTGTTGTCGCGAACGATGACCTGAACGATTTTTCAACACTCCTGCATAGAACAGGCCCCCAAGGGGCCCTGAATACTTAATGGTCGCGTTGATAACACAGGCAATGGGCTCTTGGGAAGCCTTTCCGGGCGTTTATTTGATGTTTTTTACCTGCGCCAGAGACATCAAAACGCCTTTACCGGGGCCATTGGGGCACCCATATTAGGGCCATGGCGGTTCTTGAAATAGCCCGTATGGGCCATCCTTTGTTGCGCGCCCGCGCCTTGGACGTCGCTGACCCCTTGGCCGACGAGATCAGGGCCCTGGCCGCCGATATGGCCGATACCCTGGCCGATATCGGTGGCGCGGGGCTGGCCGCGCCTCAGGTGCTGGTGCCCAAAAGGGTGGTGATTTTCCAGGTTCCGGCAGACCGTATCGCCGAAGAGCCGGGGGCTGAGCCGATGGGCCTCACCTGTCTCGTCAACCCGGTGGTCGAACCCTTGAGCGATGAAATGGAGCAAGGCTGGGAGGGCTGTCTCTCGGTGCCCGGTCTGCGTGGCGTGGTGCCGCGGCATATCCATGTCCGCTATCGCGGGATAACCCCGCAAGGCGAGGAAATCGACCGCGAGGCCAGTGGTTTTCATGCCCGGGTTATTCAGCATGAATGCGACCATCTCGACGGCATTCTTTTTCCCCAGCGGATGACCGACCTTTCCCTGCTCGGTTTTGCCGATGAGCTTAAGCACGGCCTGGCGGATATGGTCGAGGCGCGCCGTGACACTGCCGGCAATATCCCCTAATCTTGTGACGTCAAGGGAGGGCTCAATGGATATTGAAAAAGACAGGATACGCATTTTGCTCGCCACCCTGCCCCATGTTCCTTTCGATGGGTGGAGCAAGGCGGCCCTGGAGGCGGGCATCCGTGATGCAGGGGTTAGTGACGATGCGGCGGTAACCGCCTTTCCCGGCGGGACGGCCGAGCTGGTGGCGTTTTTTTCCGATTATACGGACCAGCGGATGATCGACGTTCTGGCGGCGGGCAATCTTGCCGATATGCGGGTCCGCGACCGGATTGCCGAGGCGGTGCGGGTACGCCTTGATCTGCTCGCCGGGCACCGCGAGGCCCTGCGCCACGTTCTTTCCTTCTTCGCCTTGCCCCAGAACGCGTCTCTCGGCCTCAAATGCCTCTATCGGACAGTGGATTCCATGTGGCGGGCGGCAGGCGACACCGCCACCGATTATAATTTTTATACCAAGCGGATGTTGCTCTCAGGGGTTTACGGCTCGACCCTGCTCTATTGGCTCGATGACGAATCCGCCGATTACGAGGATAGCTGGGCTTTTCTTGATCGCCGCATCGCCGATGTCATGACCATCGAGAAAACCAAGGGCCGCCTTAAAGGGGCTTTTGACAAGCTGCCTGATATGGGTGAATTTCTGCGCCGCTGCACCCCGCGTCCCCCCGCTTGATCCTAGCCTTTCGGGGCCGATCCTTTTGGATAAAGCCGGGTTACATGGCCCATTTTCCGCCCCGGACGGGCCTCGTCCTTGCCATAGAGGTGGAGGCAGGCCCCTTCCTCGGCCATCAGTTCCGGCCAGTTCTCGACATCATCGCCGATCAAGTTCGTCATCACGGCGTCAAAGTCGCGTTCCGGCGAGCCCAGCGGCAGGCCGCAGACGGCGCGGACGAATTGTTCAAACTGGCTGGTCCGGCAGCCGTCGATGGTCCAGTGGCCCGAGTTATGGGGCCGCGGTGCGATCTCGTTGACCAGCACCTTGCCGTCGCTGGTAACGAACATCTCGACCGCCAGCAGACCGACGAAATCGAGGGTATCGGCGATTTTGGCCGCCAAAGCCTTGGCTTCATCCATTAAGGCCGGGGAAATCGCCGCCGGGGCAATGGTGACGTCGAGAATATGGTTCTTGTGGCGGTTTTCCACCGGGTCGAAGGCGGCCCAGGCCCCGTCGACGCCGCGGGCCAGAATGACTGAAATTTCCATCTTGAAATCGACGAAGGCTTCGAGAATACCGAGATCGGCGCCCATTTCGGCCCAGGCGGCGGGGATATCGCTGTTGGGCCCGATTTTGACCTGACCCTTGCCGTCATAACCGAAGCGGGCGCTTTTAAGCACCGCCGGGCGGCCGATTTCTTTTAAGGCGCTTTCCAGTTCATCTGGCGAGGCGACGCCCTTGTAGGCCGCTGTGGCGGCGCCACTCTCGACCAGAAAATCCTTTTCCCTGAGCCGGTCCTGGGCGACGTGAAGACAGCGCCAATGAGGGCGCACAGGCACATGATCGGCGAGCAGGCGGACGCTTTCATGGGGAATATTTTCGAATTCGAAGGTCACCACATCAACGCTGTCGGCAAAGGCGACCAGGGCCGCTTGATCGGTATAGTCGGCGGTGGTCGCAAAGGTCGCCACCTGTTTGCCGGGGCTGCCTTCCTGGGGACAGAAAATATGACTGCGATAGCCGAGATTAGCCGCCGCCAGGGCCGTCATGCGACCGAGCTGGCCGCCGCCGATGATGCCGATGGTGCCGCCCGGCGGGATTAAATTGGGGTTGGATTGAGACAAGGGAAGGGGGCTGCCGGTAAGATTCAGTCGGAATCGGTCGGGATTGCGGCAACCGCCGCGGTTTGGTTTTCCCGCCAGATATCAAGCCGCCCGGCCAGACCCGTATCCTCCAGGCTGAGGACAGACGCCGCCATCAGCGCCGCATTGATAGCGCCGGGCTTGCCGATGGCAAGGGTGCCGACGGGGACGCCGCCCGGCATCTGGGCGATTGAGAGAAGGCTGTCCATGCCTTTGAGGGCCTTGCTTTCGATCGGTACGCCAAAGACCGGAAGCGTGGTCATCGCCGCCGTCATGCCGGGAAGATGGGCGGCGCCACCAGCACCCGCGATAATCACCTTGAATCCCGTATCACGGGCGTTCCGGGCAAATTCATACAGACGTTCAGGGGTGCGGTGGGCCGAAATGATCTTGCTCTCAAAGGGTACTTCCAGAGAGTCCAGGGTTTCGGCGGTGTGACGCATCGTCTCCCAGTCGGATTGACTGCCCATGATGATGGCGACGGCGGGATCGGTCTTGGCCATGAGATCTCCTGAATTTCGAGGCCGTGAAAGCCGGACATTATAGGGAGGGCCGGGCTCATGGCAAGTTTCCTGCCCTTGCAGCCCTTTTGCGGTTCAGGCGATGATATCGGGCAACAGCTTGCTCTCGATCAGGGCGATCTGGTCTTTCAGCGCCAGTTTACGCTTTTTCAGCCGTTGCATTTGCAGGGGATTGAGAGTCTGGGACTCAGAAAGACGGTCGATCACCTCATCGAGGTCCCTGTGTTCGCTTTTGAGATCCTCAAGTTCGAGATAAAGCTTGTCGGAATCGTCCATTTATTTGGTCTTATTGCGGTTTTGCGTTTCGCCCCAACGGTTTACGTTGCCGCAATCGAGGCCGAAAAGATCGAGAACGCGGCCGACATTATGATCGACCATCTCGTCCAGGCTCTCAGGCCGGGGATAAAACGCCGGCATCGGCGGCGCAATAATGGCGCCAAGCTCGGTGGCGCTCATCATATTGCGGATATGCCCGGCATGAAGTGGCGTTTCCCGCACCATCAGGACCAGGCGGCGGCGTTCCTTCAGCACCACGTCGGCAGAGCGGGTCAGGAGATGCGAGGTGACGCCGGTGGCGATCTCGGCCAGACTGCGCACCGAACAAGGGGCGACGATCATGCCCAGTGTCTGGAACGAGCCGCTGGATATGGCGGCGCCCATATTGTCGTTGCGATGGGCGTGATCGGCCAGGGCGTAAACATCCTCAGGCTTAAGGTCGCTCTCGCAGGCCAGGGTCATTTCCGCCGCCTCGCTCATGACCAGATGAGTTTCAATGGGCTGTTCTTTCAGCACCTCAAGAAGGCGGATGCCGTACACCACCCCCGAGGCGCCGCTGATTCCGATGATAAGCCGTGATTTATGGGGCATCTATTTTGTCCAAAGCTATTGATACTACTCACTATGCCCTGTTTGGGCTGAAAAATCCCGTACAGGACGTAATATCGTGACTGGAAATGTGCTCTCTTTCTTCCTACTATATGTAAGACAGATATGTGTCTAACCTTCACAGGGAGGAGCTAATGGCGAGCGACGGTCGTGTCGAACAACTCAAAACCAAGCATGCGGAATATGAATTAGCGATTGATCAGGAAAGCAATCGACCGCATCCCGACGATATTCAGTTACACGATTTGAAACGCCAGAAACTCCGAATAAAGGATGAAATTAACCGGCTTAGTTCGGCTTGATCCAGCCGGCGGGGCCGCGTGCCTTAACGGAAGTTTCTAGAAATGTGCAAGGCCCCGGATATTCTCCGGGGCCTTGTTTGTTTGCGCCGTGTGCCCTGGATATTCTCCGGGGCCCTGATTGTATCTGGTCTGTTTTGTCGGGGCCGGGGGTTTAGGTTTCTTCCCCGTCCGTCCCCTCGCCAGCCGTTTCAGCAGGAGCCTCGACCTCAGCAGGGGCCGGGGCGGCTTCAGCAGGAGTCTCCGCCTCAGTAGAGGCAGCAGGGGTCTCTCCGACAGGCGCTTCGGCCTCAGCAGCGGGGGCCTCGGTCGGGGCCTTGCCGCTTTCCTTGGCTTTTTTGCGGGCTTCCCGTTCGGCTTTTTTCTCCGCCCGTTCAATCCGCGCCCGCGCCTTGGTCAACTCGGCATCGTATTCAAGCCGGGTGCACAGACCGACTTCCAGGGGATGTCGGGGCCGCAAATTGGGTGAGTTCCAGTGGGTTCTGTCCCGCACGGCGTTGATGGTCGGCTTGGTGGTGCCGACAAGGCGGCCGATCTGGGCGTCGTTCAGCTCGGGCTGATGTTTCAGCATCCAGGCCACGGCATCGGGCTTGTCATTGCGTTTGGAAATCGGCGTATAGCGCGCTCCCCTGGCCTTGGGCTTGGGCAGACGTATATCCGAGACCAGCATTTCCAGCCGCCCATCGGCATTTTCCTCACAGCGTTTAATTTCTTCCTGGGTCAGCTGTCTGTTGGCAACAGGATCTTGTCCCATGATACCGGCGGCAACCTCGCCGTCGGCAATGGCCTGAACCTCAAGCTTGTGAAGACCGGTGAAATCTGCGATCTGGTCGAAAGTCAGTGTCGTATTATCTACAAGCCAGACGGCTGTAGCCTTAGGCATCAGGAGAGATGACATCTCTTAACCTCAATTAACTAGAACAAGTGTTCATAGGCTGTATGGGGGAGTCCATCAGGACTGCGGAGCCTATAACATAGTGTTTTTTTTCGTTTTGGGAAGTCCCGGTGAACGAGAGGCCGTTTTAGCGGCCTGGAGCCTGGGTTTCCTAGGCCTATGCCGTGGTCAGAACGATTTTTCCGATATGGGCGCTGCTTTCCATCAGGCGATGGGCGTCGTCGGCCTTTTCCAGGGGAAAAGTGGCGTGAACAACGGGCCGGATGGCGCCTTTTTCGATCTCGGGCCAGATCTGTTCCTTCAAAGCCGCCGCAATTTCGCCTTTGAATTCCACAGACCTGATGCGCAGGGTTGATCCGGTGATGGTCAATCGTTTCAGCATCACGGGAAGAAAATTCACTTCCGCCTTGGGGCCTTTCTGATAGGCGATATTGGTCATCCGGCCTTCGGTCGCCAGAAGGCCGATATTGCGGGGGATGTAGTCGCCACCGATGATATCGAGAATGACATTCACCCCCTTGCCGCCGGTTAGTTCCCTCACCACCTCGACAAAATCTTCTTCCTGGTAGTTGATCGCCCGTTCCGCTCCGAGTTCTTCACAGGCGACGCATTTTTCCGCCGAGCCGGCGGTAACGAATACCCGCGCCCCCAGCACCCGGCCGATCTGGATAGCCGCCGTGCCGATGCCGCTCGACCCGCCGTGAACGAGCAGGCTTTCGCCGCCGACAAGGTGAACCCGGTCAACCAGGTTCGACCAGACGGTGAAGAAGGATTCCGGCAGTGAAGCCGCCTCGACCATGGTGAATCCAGCCGGAACCGGCAGACATTGAGGCGCAGGAACCCGGCAGTATTCGGCGTATCCGCCGCCGGAAAGCAGGGCGCAGACCTCATCGCCGATTTTCCAGCCGCTGACGCCGGCGCCCAGGGCGACAATGGTGCCGGAGATTTCGAGCCCCGGAATATCCGAGGCCCCCTTGGGCGGTGGATAGTTTCCCTGGCGTTGCATCACATCAGGGCGGTTAATTCCCGCCGCGGCGACCCGGACGAGGACTTCCCCTTCCTGCGGTAATTCGACAGGGCGGCTCTCAGGCACCAGCTTTTCCGGCCCGCCGGGCTCGGGAACGGCGATAACGGTCATTTTTTCGGGTAATTTTTCGGCCATATTCTTATCCCGCCATGTTAGTCCGGTATTGGTGCAAAGGGGTGGCTCTGGTCTAGTATTATCGGCGCGATCTGGCAAGGTTGGATAAAGGGGCGGCCAAATAAGTACAGGGCCGATTGGGCAAAGGGCCAATCAGGGGGAGGAAAAATCATGGAAGACGACGATATCCGCAAGCCACGTGAAATCATTGTATTTCCACAGACTCTGGAAAATCTCGGGATTGAGGAGCTCGAGGAGTATATCGGTGACCTGGAAAAAGAAATCGTCCGGGCCGGCGAGACGATTGCGGCGAAGAAAGATTTTCGCAGTTCCGCAGAGGCCGTTTTCAAGAAATAGGCATCATCCCCCTTCATCAAGGGTGACTACTGTATTTAGTTAATTTTTATTAAAATCATACTAAATATGGTTGCCAAGAGGGGGTATTTGGGCAAAACTGGGTCGGTTCTTCATTTTCGGAGGCGCGTCCCGGGAAATGGGCAGACTGGCCAGCATAGAATTCTACAGCCGAAATTATGACGAGGCTCTGGAACTTTTGTCTCAGGCCGAGGACTATCTCCGCTTTCATCACCGGACTCTCGACCAGGATGGTCTGCCACCGGATCAGCGGCTTCATGTGCTTTTGGAAGTTTTTCGCATTACCTCGCGCCTCACCTTGAGCATGAACTGGCTGATGAACCAGAAGGCCGCCTTTTCAGGCGAAACGACCTCTCAATCCGAAGAAATTGCCGTTATCAGCTTTTCCGACCGGGTGGTCTGTCTGAAGCGCAACAGGGAAGTCGAGGAGGCGGCTTCGCCAAAACTTAAGCGATTGCTCGTCAACAGCCACAATTTATTTTCCCGCATCGTCAGGCTTGAAGAAGGCCGGGTGCATTAGAACGTGCTCCAGGCACGTCTCCGGGCTGGAGAGCGAGGGGCAGGGCCCCTGTGAGAGAATGGATTTCCGGGCGTAAACGGCGGCAATAAGGAATTATTCCCTTGTTTAGACGCCAATCCCCTTGAAGCGCTTGTTAAAGCGCGCCAGCTGGCCGCCGGTATCGACGAGATGCTGGCTGCCGCCGGTCCAGGCCGGATGGGTCTTGGGGTCGATGTCGAGCTTCAGCTGATCGCCGGGCTTGCCCCAGGTCGAGCGGGTGGTAAAGGTCTCGCCGTCGGTCATCACCACGGTGATTTCGTGATAGTCGGGATGGGTATCTTTCTTCATGACCTTTTACTCGCAAGTAATCTGATTGATCCGGATGGGGCGTCTTGCCCCCGGCCCCTAAGGGCGTTCGAGACGGAAACGGGGTTATAACGAAGGATTTGGGCCTTCGCAAGCCCCGCAATCGACGGCCCGATGAATATTATTATAATCCCCATTGCCTGTCCCCCGGTCCGCGGCCCTTAAATGCTCGCTTCTGGGGTGGTTGTAACCCGCATCAACGTGTTATACGGGGGCCTTCGATTTCAGTTTTAAAGAAGTGATACCTCGCTCATGCATGACGAGAGCCAGTTTTCGACCCTTGCCGATAATACCCTGACGCGTCTTTTCGATGCCCTGGAAGAGGTGCCGGAGGCGACCTTCGATGTCGATCTGGAAGAGGGGATTTTGGCCATTGAGATGGAAAATGGTGGTGAGTACGTGATTAACAAGAATGCTGCCATGGGACAGATATGGGTCTCGTCGCCGGTTTCCGGCGCTCATCACTTTGATCGTGACGAGGATGAAGGGGTTTGGCGGACAACACGAGCCGATGGGGAAGGAAACCGGGTGACCCTCGGGGGTCTGTTGTCGCGGGAGCTTTCCGCGGCCGGTGCCGGGGCGCTCCCCGATGTCTAGGCGGCGGATGTATCAAGTTGATTTTCCGGCTTTTAAGGTAAAGCGGTGATGAGCGGCGAAACCTCTTCAGTTGAGCGTCCGTCGGGCAAGAAGCTGCGCCATTTGTGGCGGCTTTCGGTCTTTATGCTGCCCTACCGTTGGCAGGTGGCCGGTGCGGTTGTGGCACTTGTTATCGCTGCCGGTACTGTGCTGGCCCTTGGACAGGGGTTGCGGCGTCTTGTCGATGACGGCTTCACCAGTGGCGATACGCAGCTTCTCAATCAGGCTCTGATCGTTCTTCTTATTGTGGTGGTGATCCTGGCGGTGGCCTCGGCCAGCCGGTTTTTCCTCATTTCCTGGATCGGCGAGCGGGTCGTCGCCGATATCCGCCGTGCCGTTTATGACAAGGTGATTGGCTTGTCGCCCGGGTTTTTTGAAGTGACCCGCGTCGGTGAGATCATCTCCAGGCTGATCACCGACACGACGCTCATTCAGGCGGTTATCGGCTCTACGGTTTCGGTTGCTCTGCGCAACACCCTGATGCTGGTCGGCGGTATCGTCATGCTGATGATTACCAGCCCCAAGCTGACCGGCATGGTCTTGCTGGTGGTGCCTGTGGTCATTCTGCCGATCGTTATTTTCGGACGCATGGTGCGCAACCTGTCGCGGGACAGCCAGGACCGCATCGCCGATGTCGGGGTCTATATCGAGGAAAGTTTTAACGCCATCCGCACGGTTCAGGCCTTCGGTCACGAACCGGTTGACCGGGCCGATTTCAGCGGCCGGGTGGAGGAGGCGTTTTCGACTTCGGCGCGGCGGATCAGGGCGCGGGCCTGGCTGACCGGGCTGGTGATTTTCCTCGTTTTCGGGGCCGTGGGAATTATTCTGTGGATTGGCGGTCGTGATCTATTGGCCGGCGAGATTTCGGCCGGTGATCTTTCGGCCTTTGTTTTCTATTCCGTGGTCGTCGCAGGCGCAGTAGGGGCGGTCAGTGAGGTTATCGGTGATCTTCAGCGTGCCGCCGGTGCCACCGAGCGGCTTTTCGAGCTTCTTGATGCCCAATCCAGCGTCATCTCGCCGCTCAACCCTGAGCCCCTGCCGGCGCCGCCGCGTGGCGCCATTTCTTTTTCGGATGTCAATTTCCGTTATCCGGCAGGCGCTCCGGTCAACGCGTTAGAGAATTTCAGCCTCGATGTTGCGCCGGGAGAAACAGTGGCCTTGGTGGGACCATCGGGCTCGGGCAAGTCAACGGTATTTCAGCTGCTTCTCCGGTTCTACGATTCTCAAACCGGAACCATCACCTTTGATGGGGTCGATCTGCGCAAGGCGTTCCTTGAAGATCTGCGGCAAGGGATCGGGCTGGTGCCTCAAGAGCCGGTTATCTTCGCCGCCAGCGCCTTTGAGAACATCCGCTATGGACGCCCCGAGGCCAGTGAGACGGAAGTGCGGGCCGCTGCCAGGGCGGCCGAGGCCGACGGTTTTATCGAACGCCTTGCCGATGGTTTCGATAGTCCGCTGGGTGAGCGCGGCGTATTGCTGTCAGGCGGGCAGCGCCAGCGTCTTGCTATCGCCAGGGCTATTCTGCGTAACCCCGCCCTGCTGCTGCTCGACGAGGCGACCAGCGCTCTCGATGCCGAGAACGAGCGCAAGGTACAGCAGGCATTGGAAAAACTGATGGTCGGGCGCACAACTCTGGTCATCGCCCATCGCCTGGCGACGGTGATGAAAGCCGATCGCATCGTGGTTCTTGATCACGGTCGTATTGATGCTATCGGCAGCCATGAGGAACTGATGGCCGAGCACGGCCTTTACGCCCATCTTGCCGCCCTGCAGTTCGACGAGGCGGCCCTGGGGCACCACATGGATGCCAACCAACAGGCTCTGGCCGGACTATAACGCCTTTATTCGTTTTAGCGTTGGGTCAGCTTGATTTCGATGCGGCGGTTCCGGCGATAGGCGGCGGCATCCTTTTTCGGGTCAAGCGGTGAGAATTCACCAAAGCCGACCGCCGCCAGCCGATTTGCGGGAACCCCCTGTTCGATCAGGAATTTAACCACCGATATGGCCCTGCCGGCCGATAACTCCCAGTTTGAGCGATAGCGCTCATTAGAGATCGGCACCAGATCCGTATGGCCGTCGACCCGCAAAATCCAGTCGAGGTCTGAAGGAATATCCCGGGCTATTTCAAGCAGGGTCACCGCCAGTTGACCGAGCTGGGCCTCCCCCTCGACTTCCAGCGTCGCCGAGCCGGAATCGAACAGGACCTCCGACTGAAAGACGAAACGGTCGCCGACGATGCTGATGCCTGAATGTTCACCGAGCAATTCGCGCAGGCGGCCGAAGAATTCAGACCGGTATTTGGTCAGTTCCTGCACCTTGCCGGCGAGCGCCACGTTGAGGCGCTTGCCGAGATCGGAAATCTTGACCTGGTTTTGCTCGTCCTTTTTCTCGGCTGAATCAAGTGCCGCGGTCAGGCTGGCCAGCTGCTCGCGCAGGGCGGCAAGCTGCCGGTTGAGGAGCGACAGCTCATCGCGCTGGCGTTCGGAAAGTTTTCTCTCTTCAATAAGGGAATCCTCGCTTGCCCTGTAATTGGCCGCCATCTCGCCCAAGTCTTTTTCCCTTTCGGCCAGATCTCTCCGGGTCTGGTCGTTATCGGCCTGGGCGTCGGCGAGGCGGGCCTCAAGTATGGCGAGCTGTTCCTCCGACAGGCTTAACCCCTGCTTGAGTCCGCTGATGCTTTCCTCGCTCAACCGTAATGCCGCCGTCAGCTCACCGATTTTCGAACTCATGCGGTCGCTTTCGCCGACCGAGCTTTGCAGTTCGCTGGAAAGCTGTTCAAGGTTTAGGCGGAGATCGGCATTGGCCTGCTGTTCGAGAGAAAGAAACTCGGCGAGCTCGCTAATCTCGGCGTGCAGGTTTTCCAGGTCCCTATCGCGTCCCGACAGGGTTTCGCGCAGATAAAACTGCGACAACATGAAAACCATGAGCAGAAAAATAACCACCATCAGAAGGGCCGCCAGGGCATCGACGAAGCCCGGCCAGATATTCACGCCCTGTCTTGATCGGCGGCTATAGGCAGTCATTTGGGGCCAGGGGGTCGGGCAAGGGGGTCATTCGAAAAGGCTCAGGACTTGCTGCTATCGGATAGGGCGGCGATGGTCCGGGCGAGTAATTTGAATTCGTTGCGCATATCCTGGGTAAGGCGCTCGCGACCGCTCGATGTTTCTTCGAGCAGCTGAACCAGATGGGTATCGAGATTACGGATATGGGTGCGGGTGGCCTCATCCAGCCCCATGCCGCCGGTTTGCGACTGATCGGCAAGCTTGGCCAGAACCGGGTTCAGTTCGAGCTGGTTCTCCGCCAGCTTGACCATCAGAGTCTGTTCGGTGCGCATCTGGTCGGTCAGTGAGGCCAACCGCTCATTGAGAGAAACGAGACTGCTGTTGGCGGTGGCCTGACGTTCCTCGCTGCGCGACATGATGGAGCCCAGGTTTTCGAGGTTATCAGCCGTTTGTTCGAGCAGCGCCTGGATATAGACGGGAACCGACTGGTCGCCATCGGTGATGCCGGCGCCGCTGGACAGGCGGGTTTGCCCGGCCAGCCATTCTTCCAGATCATTGAAGAACCGGTTCTGGGCCTGGCCGGCCTGAAGATCGAGAAATCCGAGAACCAGCGATCCGGCGAGGCCGAAGAGAGAGGAACTGAAAGCCGTGCCCATGCCGGCAAGTGGCGCCTCCAGTCCCGATTTCAATTCGCCGAAAACCGTGCCGAGATCGCCCGATGTGACCTCAAGGCTGTTGATGACGCCGCCGACCGAGCCGATGGTGCCGAGCAAGCCCCAGAAAGTGCCGAGCAGGCCGAGGAAAATCAGCAGGCCGATCAGATAGCGGGAAATGTCCCGCGATTCATCGAGGCGGGCGTGTATACCGTCGAGGAGAGAACGCAGGGAAAGCGCGGAAAGCCTGAGCTTGCCCTTGGTTTCACGGACCATTGAGGACATCGGCCCAAGGAGTCTGGGCGGCCGGGATACGGAAAGGTCACTGCGTTCCTGCTTGAAATTTTCAATCCAGGCGACCTCCGGGTAGAGCATCAGCACCTGGCGGAAAATAAAGGCGATGCCGAGAACCAGGGCGCCCAGAATCATGCCGTTAAGCGCCGGATTGGCGAGAAAGGCGTTTTCGAGCATCGGGTAGAGAATGATAATCATGACGGCGACGGCCATCAGGAAGAGAATCATGCGGGTTAAAAACCGCTTGGGCTTCGTCATGGGTTCCCCTGATTAGCTGGAGGTGGCCCGGCGCACTGTCTTGGGGCCGGGGATAACCGCCTTATCTTTCGATAAGAACGAGATCAACGCGGTCTCCGGGGCTGCCTTCGATTTTGTTGCCCAGTGCCCGGACGTCCATGCGCGTGCTTTTTATTCCGTTTTCGACCAGGAATGAGCGGATGGTCAGGGCCCTGGAAAGAGAAAGCCGTCGGGCGCGGCTGGGATTGTCTTCGCTCCCCGTTGCAAAGGCGACGAGCTGCAGCCGCAAACTGTCATTGGCGGTCAGGTTTTGCTCAACAAGGCGAATTTGAGCCTTGGCGGAATCGTCGAGGACTGCGGAATCCTGTTCAAAAATGATCTTCATCGGGCCGGAAGCCGGTGCGGGGGGAAGCTTGGCGACCTCCGTTTGCACCGTTTCTTCAACCGTCTCTTCGACCACCGGCATCGGCGGAGGAGCCATGGGAACAGGCGCCATGGATTCCTCGGCAATGGTGGTTTCCTCGGTCATTTCCTCAATCTCGGTTGGCGGCGGCGGCGGCGCTCCCATGCTTTCGGTGGAATCCAGCTCTTCAACGAAGGCCTCTGCCGGCGGAGGCGGCGGGGCGGGCTCTTCGATGGCAACTTCCTCGGTCACTGTTTCTTCCATGACCTCAACCGTTTCGACGACCGGCGGCGGCGGGGCTGGTTCTTCGACAATCTCGACTTCCTCGACTTCAGCGGCTTCCTCGATTTCGGGAGCTGCCGGCGGCGGTTCGGGAGCCACAATCTCCTCGGCTTCAACAACCTCTTCGGCTTCAACAACCTCTTCGGCTTCAACCACCTCTTCGATCTCGGCGGGCGGCGGTGGCTCGGGTGCCTGGGGCGGCGCCATTTCCGCCTTTTCAACCGGCGGTGGGGCCGGGGCCGCAAGCGGCGGCTTGGTAAGGCCAGTCAGCTTCGGCGTCGGCCGGGGGGCTGTTTTTTTCTTCTCAGCCGCTTTCATGCTCCCCGGCGGGGTCAGGATAACCGGTTCGCCCGGCACCGCCAGCGAGTTGGGCATCAGCAATTGCGGGCCGCGAAAACCAGTGCCAAAAGACAAGCCGACGCTGCTCGCCGCACCGATCGGGGGCTCATAGGGCGTGTCCAGGGATTCAAGATCGATTTCGACGGCCTTCTGGCCAGAGCCACCGATGTAAACGGTTTCTTCCTGGGCCAAAGCCGCAGGGCTCGACGCAAAAATCGTCAGGGCAAGGCAGAGGGGAAGGCGGAAGCCACTCATCGAAACGGGGGTCAGAATATCCGGGCGCCGGTAAAAGGGCATGTATCTGTCGACTTTCATATCGCGTTTAGCTCGTGAAGGGATAAAACAGATTTCACGAGGCTGGCGAAAACAATAGCCCAAGGCATATCATCCGGACAACCGTTTAGGCGACCCCTGCACGGGAGCGGAGGAATTTCCCCCGCCGGGTCTTAAGATGTGCTCTTTTTGTTTTCCCGGATCGCCGTGCGCAACAGTTTGGATATGGGGTCGTGAAGGGCGTCGTTAGTGGCCAGAACGTTGCCGGTCGCCAGAATATCCGGCCCACCCGTCAGTTCGGTGACAAGCCCGCCGGCTTCCATGACAATGATCAGACCGGCGGCGATATCCCAGGGTTTCAGTCCTGATTCCCAGAATCCCTCGTATCGCCCGGCGGCGACATAGGCAAGGTCGAGGGCGGCCGAGCCGAAACGGCGGATTCCAGCCGTATTGGTCATCACCGATTCGAGCATGTTGAGGGTTGCCGGATGATGCTCGCGGCCAAGAAAGGGGATCCCCGTGGCAAGCACTGCCTCGTCGAGCCTGCTTCGGGCCGAAACCCGCAAGCGCCGGTCGTTGACGAAAGCCCCCAGCCCGCGTTCGGCCATGAACATTTCATCGCGCACCGGGTCATAGATGATTCCGGCAAGAAGCCGGCCCCGGCATTCATGGGCGATGGAAATGGCGAAATGGGGAAGGCCATGGAGAAAATTGAGGGTGCCGTCCAGCGGATCGATGATCCAGCGGTTCTCCTTGTCCTTACCGTCGATAGTTCCGCCTTCTTCCAGAAGAAAGCCGAAATCCGGGCGGGCCTTTTCCAGTTCCCGGCGCAGGGTCTCCTCGGCCTTAAGATCGGCATTGGAGACGAAATCCGCCGGGCCTTTTTTCGACACCTGAAGATTTTCGACTTCACCGAAATCGCGCAACAGGCGGCGGGACGCCTTGCGCGCGGCGGCGGTCATGACATTGAGAATGGGAGAGCGTTGTTGCATCTATTGGTTCCGGGGGTTCATTTCTGTGGATCGGTATTGCAGTTTTTTAGTCCTTGGCCCGTTCGGCATAGGAACAGTCCTCGGTATTGACGACGACGCGGGTGCCGGCCTCGATATGGGGCGGCACCATAACCTTCATGCCGTTTTCAAGCTTGGCGGGCTTATAGGAGGAAGACGCCGTCTGTCCCTTGACGACCGGATCGGCCTCGACGATTTCCATGATGACGGTGGGGGGCAGGGCGACGGAAACCGGCTTGCCCTCAATGAAATCCACTTTGACCGACATGCTGTCCTGGAGAAAGCCGACAGACTCGCCCAAAAGTTCCTTGGGCAGGGTGAATTGCTCGAAGGTTTCACCATCCATGAAGGTGATATTGTCGTCATCGGCGAAAAGAAAGGTGCATTCCCTCTCATCCACCATCAGCCGTTCGACGGAATCGGCGGTGCGCCAGCGTTCGTTGGATTTGATGCCGGTTGCGATATCCCGCATTTCAACGGCGATAAAGGCGCTTCCCTTGCCGGGCTGGATAAGCTGGATATTGATAACCACCCATTGCTTGTCCTGATGTTCGAGAATATTGCCGGGGCGAATGGTGTTTGCTTGAATTTTCATAGGCCAGATCTTTGGTCAGGGGTTGGGGCTCGGGGCTTGAGCGCGCAGAAGCTAGCACCCCGGCCCGAGAGAGGCAATGCGGGCGGGTATGGCGGCTCTATGGGCGGCTTTATGGGTGGTTTCAGGGTGTCGGGGGCTCCGGGGGAGGCCCCAGGGGAGGCCCCAGGGGAGGCCCCAGGGGAGGATAGGCATGAAACCCGCCCTGGTAATCCTCTACCAGCAGGCTCTCATCCTCGCCGGTCTGGTGCAGATAGCCCGGTGTCAGCGGCGCTTTGCCGTGGCCGCCGGGAATATCGAGCACATAAGTCGGCTGGCAAAGTCCCGACAGGCGACCGCGCAGAGCCCGCATCAGGTTTTGTCCTTCGGCGATTGTGGTGCGGAAATGTCCGGTTCCCCGGGCCATGTCGCAATGGTGAAGATAATAGGGCTTGATGCGGTTTTTCACCATCCGGCGAAAGAGATCGGCCAGGGTATCGGCATCGTCGTTGACCCCTTTGAGCAGGACCGTTTGCCCCAGCAGCACAATCCCGGCAGCGCTGAGTCTGCGGCAGATATCAATCGTTTCGCCTGTCAGTTCATGGGCGTGATTAAGGTGCAAAACCATATAGAGGGGCGGTAAGGCCTGGTTTCCCAGGGTCTTGATTGTTTCTGCCGTGAATCGTTCAGGCGCCACCACCGGAATGCGGGTGTGGATACGCACAATGGAAACATGGGGAATGGCGGCCAGTGCTGCCAGAATATCGCCCAGACGCCGCGGTGAGAGCATCATCGGGTCGCCACCAGACAGAATCACTTCCCAGATCGACTTGTTGTTGCGGATATAGGCCAGTGCGCTTTTCATCTCTTCGGAAGACAAGGCCGGCAGGTCATCGGTCTCGTGGCTTGTGCCGACGGTGTCGCGGCGGAAGCAATAGCGGCAATGGACGGGGCAGAGCGTCAGCGGGGTCAGCAGAACCCGGTCCGGATAGCGGTGGATGATCCCCTTGACCGGGGAAAAAGCCTGATCGCCGATGGGGTCCGGGCTTTCGCCCATATCTGTGACGGTCTCATCCGGCGAGGGGATGAACTGGCGGCGCAGGGGGCCGGTCGGAGGTTCCGCCGTCAGCCGGGCCTGAAGGCCGGGGGGAATAACAACCGGGAATTCTTCCGCCGCCGGGTTTAAGGGATCAATCTCGGCCGCCTCGATGAGTCCGGCTCGCGCGAGGTCGCTAAGGGATTTCAGGGTTTTTCCGTCTCTCTTCGCGGGATAAGTCATGGTCTCCCTCCGCTGGCTGTGGTCTGCTTGTGGCTTATCTAATCAATAGGGGAAAGCGGTGGGCGATTCGCGGAAAAAATGGTGGTTGAAGGAGTCTCTGGCGGCTCGGCGGGAAAATTTGCGCCTCCGGGGGACGCTGATGGCCGTTCTGCGGGATTTTTTCGCCACCCGGGATTTTGCCGAAGTAGAGACCCCGGCGTTGCAGGTTTCCCCCGGCTTGGAGCCCCATCTCAAGGCCTTTGCGACGACACTCGAAGACCCTTTCGGCGGTGACGATCGGCCGATGTATCTCCATACCTCGCCGGAATTCGCGATGAAAAAGCTGCTTGTCGCCGGCGAGCCCCGACTATTCCAGTTCGCCCGCGCCTTTCGCAATGGAGAGCGCTCACCGACCCATCATCCCGAATTCACCCTCCTCGAATGGTACCGGGCCGGGGCTACCTATTGCGATCTGATGACCGATTGCCGCGAGCTCTTTGCCGCCTGTGCCGCCGCGCTCCCGGATTCCAGGCTGAATTGGCAGGGGAAAAACTGTGACACCAGCGCCGAATGGCGCTTTCTCACTGTCGCCGAGGCTTTCACCCAATATTGCGGGATCGATTTGCTGGTCACGGCCCCCGATCCCCTGGCCCCGGACGCGGCTTTGCTGGCGGCGGCGGCGAAAAACAAGCTCGATATGACCTTTTCGCCGGAGGATCGCTGGGAGGATATCTTTTTCAAGATTTTTCTCGCCCGTATCGAACCCGAACTGGGGGTCGGCGCGCCGACGATCCTTTACGACTATCCCCTCTCCATGGCGGCGCTTTCCCGTGTCCATGGCGAAGATTCCCGGCTGGCCGAACGTTTTGAGGTCTATGTCTGCGGGTTGGAGCTGGCCAATGGGTTCAGCGAGCTGACCGACGGGGCTGAACAACGGCGCCGTTTCGAGGCGGATATGGATTTAAAGCAAAGGCTTTACGGTGCCCGCTATCCCATCGACGAGGATTTTCTTGAGGCTCTGGATGCCGGAATGCCGGAAAGCGCGGGTATCGCGCTGGGCTTCGATCGCCTGGTGATGCTGTTTGCCGGGGCCGCCCATATCGAGGATGTTCTCTGGGCGCCGGTAGCCGAGGATTAGATGGGAGATCAGGCGGGGTTTTCTTCAGTCAGTGCAGCGTCAATCGCCCCATTGAGTTCCTTCACTGCTTCGGCGGGGCCTTGTCCGTGGTCCCAGATTGCGGAAAGCACGGCCAGGAAATCGGCCCCGGCGCGCACCAGTTGTGGGGCGTTTGCCGCATTGATGCCGCCGATGGCGACCGCCGGGATGTTGCCGATTTCCCGCCACCAGGTCAGGATTTCAGGGCCGGGATGGCCCTTGGCCTCTTTCGTTGCGGTGGGGAAAAAGGCCCCGAAGGCGATATAGTTGGCCCCGGCCTCGGCGGCGTTAATGGCCAGATGCCGTGAGTCGTGACAGGTCATGCCGATGAAGGCGTCGGCGCCGAGAATGCCCCTGGCCCTGGCATAGTCGGAATCGTCCTGACCGATATGAACCCCGTCGCAGCCGGTCTCCAGGGCGAGGTCGGGGCGGTCGTTCATAAGAAAGGCGACATCACGGGCATGGACGAGGGGGCGCAGGCGTTCGGCTGCGCGCCGGATCTCGTCGTCGCCGACCCCTTTCAGGCGTAATTGCACACAGGCGATATCGCCGGCATCAAGGGCCTCGCTTAAGGCGTCGGCGAAGACGTCGATTTCAAACCGGGGCGGGGTGACAAGATAAAGCCGGCAGGAGGGGCCAGAGGCGGATATTTCATTCATTGGCTGGGTCCGCTTTTCCTTGTCGTCTGTTTCTTTTCCAACCATTCCCGGCAGGCCTGAGGCGGGTCGGCGACATTATTGAGGTCGAGAGCCTTGAGCGGGCGATCAAACAGGGCGGCGCCGCTTTTTCCGGCGATATCGGCGATTTTTTGCCGCAGTGTTGGGGAAACCTCAAGGCGAATATATTTTGCGCCCTGGCGCATCGCCCTTAAGGCGTTACCCGGAGAACTTCCACAGTCGAGAACGGATTTGACCGAAACGCCGGGAATTTCCGCCTCGGCCAGGGCGATGATTTTGGCGAACCACGCCGCGCCGCCATAGGCGCAGGCATTGGGGGCGCTGATCAGGGTGATTTCGCATCCCTTTTCCGCTGCCGCATTCAGGGCCGCGCGGGCATGATCAAGACCATGAATGACGATAAGGGGTGGTTTCATGTCGGCCCGGTTGGATGTCTTGAGGGAAGAAAAGTTTCTCCTATCATAAACGAAAGTCGCCTCTCCAGGACATCGGTGTGTATAAAGGGGCAAAAAAAACGGATGCTGGGATATGCAGGGATTGATGGAACGAGGGTTTTAAGGTGGCGCAAGACGGGAAACATAAAAAATCAGGCGGTAAAAAAGACCGGGCCAAGAGACAGCGCGCCTTACAGCAGGCAAAGGTTGGGCTGCTGCTGGTATTCGTTTTCGCCATACTCGGTTATGTATTTTTTGCCTGGCCCTTTTCAGTTGTCGTCACCAATGTTTCCCGCGGGCCGGTGGCCGAAACCGTCTTTGCCCGGGGGATTGTCGAGCCCAATCTTTTTGATGCCTTCGCCCCCGCCGACGGCAAGGTCACCGGGATCGAGGTGAGCGAAGGCATGGCGGTGGTTGAAGGCGGGATTCTCGCCACCCTGGATAATCCCGACCACTCTTATGTCACGGCACCCTTATCGGGCAGGGTTTACCGGCTTGATGCCGCCAAGGGCGACAAGGTAACGGCCGGTAAGTCCATAATGTTGCTGGAAGTCTGTTGCGCCCTGCGTCTGGCCGCCGAAGTGAGCGAGGAAATGCTGCCCAAGCTGGTTGAGGGGCAGAAGGTCGAGGTGACGTCAGCCGACTTTCCCGGCCAGATTTTCCCAGGGGTTCTGAAGCTGATCATCCCGGTCACCGTCCATGGCGAGCAGCGCTATCTTCTTCATGCGCTGCTTGAACTGGGTGTGCCGTTGAAGGAGGGGGCAACGGCGGATATGAACGTCGTCATCCGGCGTGAAGACAACGCCTTGCTGGTTCCCGTCTCGGCGCTCAAGGATGGTCAGATATGGATCGTCGAAGGCGGTCGCGCCAAGGCCCTGCCGGTAAGTATCGGTGTGGTCGATCAGAGTAAAATCCAGATTCCCTTCGGCCTGACCGGGGAAGAGGAAATTATCCTCGCCCCGCCCCGCCAGCTCAGGGACGGTTCACGGGTTATCATCGATAAACGCGTCAAATCCTGATCCGCGGGTTGGCTTTTCGGGAAATTATCCCAGCTTGCCCATCTCCACCGCCGTGTCGAGCATGCGGTTGGAAAAGCCCCATTCATTGTCGTACCAGGACAGAACCCGGCAGAAACGGTTCTCGAGAACCTGGGTCTGGGACAGGTCGAAGGTTGAGCTGTTGGCGTTGTGATTGAAGTCGATCGAGACCAGAGGCTCGTCGGTGGCCCCGAGAATTCCGTTCAAGGGACCGCCCGCGGCCTGGGTGATGGCACTGTTGATCTCTTCGGCGCTGGTGTCTCTTGATGCGTTGAAGGTCAGATCAATCAGTGAGACGTTGAGAGTCGGCACCCGGATGGCTGAACCGTCAAGCTTGCCGGCAAGCTCCGGCAGGACAAGACCAACCGCCTTGGCGGCCCCGGTCGAGGTCGGGATCATGGAGGTCGCGGCGGCCCGCGCCCGGCGCAGGTCACTGTGCAGGGTATCCACTGTGCGCTGGTCGCCGGTATAGGAATGCACCGTCGTCATATAGCCGTGTTCGATGCCGATCAAACCGTGCAGAACTGAGGCCACCGGGGCCAGACAGTTGGTTGTGCAGGATGCATTGGAGACGATCGTATGTTCGGCCTTCAACTGGTCGTGGTTGACCCCGTAAACGACCGTGATATCGGCGCCTGAGGCGGGGGCCGAAACCAGCACCCTTTTCGCTCCGGCTTCCAGATGCATCGCCGCCTGATCCCGTTTGGAGAAAAGGCCGGTGCATTCAAGGGCAATCTCGACATCAAGCTCTTTCCAGGGAAGCTTGGCGGGGTCGCGTTCGGCGGTCACTTTTATCGGGCCGCGGCCAAGATCCATGCTGTCCGGGGTGGTTTTGATCTCATTGGCAAAACGACCATGGGCGGAATCGTATTTCAGGAGATGGGCGTTGGTGTCGACAGGGCCCAGATCGTTGATGGCGACGATCTCTATGTCGTCGCGACCGCTTTCATAAAGGGCCCGAAGAACAAGGCGGCCAATCCGCCCAAAACCGTTGATTGCAACACGAACAGCCATTCGATTACTCCTGTTTCCAGCATCAAGACGCCGGGTTTAAACCTGATCGGGAAAGGGCGATCCCTTTCCCTTCGCGTCCGCAAAATGCCGTCCAGAGGGCGAGGCGTCAACCGTCTAGGCGTCCTGATCGCTTCTCTTTCTCTGTGGGTTCCGTGTGAGATGCTATTTGCCCTCGTTTTTCAATGCCTTGACGCTCTTATGGGGGGAAGCGTATCCTGAGCGACAATTCATTGACTTAAACCTTTGTTGGGATGGGGTATGTCGTCTGATCGTGCGGAAAAGGCCAGAGAGCGTCTGGAAAAAGCGATTGATCGCCTGGAGGGGCTGTCGGCCGAGGGTGGCGCCATGGCCGCGGGCGATGGCAATCTGAAGGTTGAAAACGCCGCCTTGCAGGAATTGACCCAGAGCGTCTCGGATCGTCTCGACGCCACAATTTCCCGCGTCAAAGGTATTCTGGAATCGTGAGGTTTTCCAAGTAATGACACACCTTGCGGTGACAATTAACGGACATGACTACAAAATTGCCTGTGAGGATGGTCAGGAAGACCACCTTCTCAAGCTCTCCAATGTGGTCGAAGAACGGGTTCAGGAACTGGTTTCCGCCGTCGGTCAGGTGGGGGACGCCCGTATTCTCGTCATGGCCTGCCTGGTTCTTGCCGATGAGCTCCACGATATTCAGGCCGATCTGAGCGATCTCCAATCGGCCACCGGAGAGAGTGGCGGCGAAGGCGAGGAAAAGCTGGCGAGCGGGATAGAAACCCTGGCCCAACGCGTCGAGGCTATTGCGTCACAGCTCGAGCGAACCTAAATTCCAGTTTGGACGGACGCTGAGCCGGTGCGTCAGGTCGTTATAATCACTGGGGCCAATAAGAACCTCTAGGGAGCTGTCCCTGCCGGAGCCGTGGTTCCGGTATATGGCGCCCACCTGCACTGCAGGCCCGAGGGGATTTGGGACCAACGACCGGTTCGGCTCCGTCCAATCCCGCCCCCCGATCCGTCGGAAGGTTCTATCCAGCCCGTGACCGTTTCAATGACAGTCGAGGAAAGCAAGGCCGCCGCCAGGCTCAAAGCCCGGACACGGCGTGACGCGGCCCATGAGGCGGCGCTTCACGCCTCTCCACCGACCGGCGAAAGGCTGCGGGATATTTTCCGTCAAACGGTAACGCCGCGACCCGGCGCCATTGTTTCCGGCTATTGGCCTGTGCGTGGCGAAATCGACCCGCTTGCCCTGCTGACTTTCCTTCACGACACGGGCCATTGCTGCGGATTGCCGGTCATGGTCGGCCGCGAGAAGCCGCTTGTCTTTCGTCAGTGGCATCCGGATATGGAAATGACGCCCGGCGGTTTCGGCATTCCGGTTCCGCCTGAAACCATGGATGAGGTAACCCCCGACTTGCTTCTGGTGCCGTTTCTGGCCTTTGACGGCGAAGGCTACCGCCTTGGCTATGGCGGTGGCTATTATGACCGTACCCTGGCCGCATTGCGGGCCGACAACGCCGACCTTATGGCGGTGGGGGTTGCTTACGGCGCCCAAAAGACCGACAAGCTGCCACGGGAAGCCACCGATCAGCCGCTCGATCTGGTGGTGACCGAAAATGAAATAATCCGGCCGCATCAGGCGCAAGAGTCCGTTGTGGGCGAAAAAAGGGAAGCGACATGAAAATCCTCTTCTGTGGTGATGTGGTTGGAAAGGCCGGTCGTGCAGTGGTGTGCGAACAGGTGCCGCGCCTGAAAAAAGCCGAAAAGATCGATTTCGTCGTCGTCAACGGCGAGAACGCCGCCCATGGTTTCGGTATTACGGCGAAAATCTGCAACGAATTCTATGAGGCCGGTGTCGATGTTCTGACCACCGGCAACCATGTCTGGGACCAGCGCGAGATTATCTCTTATATCAACGGCGACCCCCGTTTGCTGCGGCCTCACAATTACCCCAAAGGGACACCGGGGCGCGGGGCTGCCGTTTTTACCCTCGCCGATGGCCGCAAAATCCTTGTGCTGCATGTCATGACCCGGCTTTTCATGGATGCCCTGGACGATCCGTTCGCCTGCGCTGAAAAGGTGCTTTCCAGCTATCGGCTTGGGGCGACGATCGACGCCGTTATCGTTGACGTTCACGGCGAGGCGACATCGGAAAAGACGGCCATGGGCTGTTTTCTCGATGGACGCGTATCGATGGTGACCGGCACCCATTCCCATGTCCCGACGGCGGATGCGCGTTTGCTGCCCGGTGGCACCGCTTACCAGACCGATCTCGGCATGTGCGGTGATTACGATTCGGTCATCGGCATGAAGAAAGCGGCGGCCATGGCCCGGTTTCTGACCAAGATGCCCGGCGAACGCCTGACCCCGGCCGAGGGCGAGGCGACCATGTGCGGAATTGTCGTCGAAACCGATGACAAGACCGGACTGGCGGTGAAGATTTCACCGCTCAGAATCGGCGGTTGTTTGCAGTCGACGCCCACCCAATAGAGGCTTTAAGGATCTTTCTGACGCCCCAATCTTGCCATATTGGGGTGTTTGTGTGGGACAGCCTGAGGGGCGTCTTGTGGAATGGATGGTTAGGGGCCTCCCTTTTCCACAATATATGGTATATATGAGTTAATTTAATTACACGGAGTTGAGTTTTCGCGATGGCTGGTCATTCCCAATTCTCGAATATCATGCACCGCAAGGGGGCGCAGGATAAAAAGCGCGCCAAGGTATTTTCCAAACTAATCCGCGAAATCACCGTTGCCGCGCGCAGCGGTATGGCGGATCCGGACGCCAATCCACGCCTGCGCAGCGCCATTACCGCGGCCCGCGCCGCCAATATGCCCAAGGATACGATCGAGCGCGCCGTTAGCCGAGGATCCGGCGATGAAGAGGGCGTGAGCTATGAAGAGGTGCGCTATGAAGGGTTCGGCCCCGGCGGGGTGTCGATTATCGTCGATGTCCTGACCGACAACCGCAACCGCTCGGCGGCCGAAGTACGCTCTGCCTTCACCAAGCATGGCGGCAATCTCGGCGAGTCGGGCAGTGTCAGCTATCTGTTCGACCGTGTCGGCGCGATTGCTTATCCAGCCACCGCCACCGGTGCCGATGAGATGTTTGAGGCAGCCCTTGAGGCCGGGGCCGGGGACGTGGAGTCCACGGAAAGCGGCCACGAGATTATCTGCGAGGCCGATGATTTCAATGAAGTGCGCGAGGCTCTGGAGCAAAAGTTCGGGGCCCCTGAAACGGCGGGCCTGATCTGGCGTCCTCAGCCTCAAACCCAGGTCGCCATCGATGAAAGCGTGGCGGAAACCCTTTTCAAGCTGATTGAGACTCTGGACGACAGCGATGATGTCCAGAAAGTCTCGGCTAATTTTGATATTGCCGACGAGGTTCTGGCGAAACTGACGGCATAAGCGCCGGCGCCGACCGGCATGGGGGATTTGGAAAGAACATGATGAACCTGCCGCAAACTGTTTTTGCAAGACCAGTTCTCATTACGGGGCCAGTTCTCATTACGAGGAATGCCCGATGAGAATTCTCGGCCTTGATCCTGGACTCCGTCATACCGGCTGGGGGGTGATCGACGTTGAGGGCAATCGTTTGAGCCATGTGGCGAACGGCGCCATAAGTCCCCCCCCCGGTCTTGAAATGGCGCGTCGCCTTTCGGATCTGTTTGACGGAATAAGTGCGATTATTGCCGAATATGCGCCCCTTGAGGCGGCAGTGGAGGAAACCTTCGTCAACCGTAACCCGCTCTCGGCGCTAAAGCTTGGCCAGGCCCGCGGGGTGGTGCTTTTGACCCCGGCGCAAGCCGGTCTCCCGGTGGCCGAATATGCCGCCAATGTGGTTAAAAAATCCATCGTCGGGGCAGGACACGCGGCAAAGGAACAGGTGGAAATGATGGTCCGCACCCTGTTGCCCGGCTGTAATTTCGAAAGCACAGATGCCGCCGACGCCCTGGCGATTGCCATCTGTCACGCCCATCATGCGCAAACCGCGCAATTGCTCGCAAACCCGGCTGTCGGCCGGGCGGTCGGTTGAGCAGGCGAAAGGGAGCAAGGCTTTGATCGCAAAACTGACCGGTATTCTCGATTCGACGGGCGATGATTGGGCGGTGCTTGATGTCGGTGGAGTCGGCTATCTGATTTTTTGTTCGGCCCGCACCCTGGCGGCGCTTTTGGAAATGGGCGAGACGGTCAGTCTCAATATCGAGACTCATGTTCGCGAAGATCATATCCATCTCTTCGGTTTTATGGAGGATGTCGAGCGCGACTGGTTCCGCCTGTTGCTGACGGTTCAGGGTGTTGGCGCAAAGGTGGCGCTGGCCATTCTCTCGGTATTGCCGCCGGGCGATCTGATGCAGGCGATTGCCGCCCAGGATAAAACAGCCGTCAGCCGCGCCAACGGCGTCGGCCCCAAGCTCGCCGCGCGCATCGTCAACGAATTAAAAGACAAGATGGGCGGGATCAATCTCGGCCCGGCGGCGGTTCAGATCGTCGGCGGGTCTCCATCCGGCGATTCTGCAACAGGTTCTTCCGGCTCGGCGGGGGCGTCGGTCGATGCGGTTTCGGCCCTGGTCAATCTCGGCTATCGCCAGACCGATGCCTTTGGCGCCGTGGCCCACGCGGCCACCAAGCTGGGAGCGGAAGCGCCGGTTGAGTCCCTGATTCCCGAAGCCTTGAAGGAACTGGCCTCATGACCGCGTCCGCGCCTGATTCCCCCCGCGTTGTTGCGCCTGGATTCGACTCCGCCGATACCGGAGAAGTTTCGGTGCGGCCGTTAACCCTTGACGATTTCATCGGCCAGGACCTGCTGCGCGATAATCTCCGGGTCTTTATCGAGGCCGCGCGGTCGCGCGCCGAGGCGCTGGACCATGTTCTGCTGTTCGGCCCGCCGGGGCTGGGCAAGACGACCCTGGCCCAGATTGTCGCCCGGGAGGCCGGTGTCGGTTTCCGTGCGACTTCCGGTCCGGTGATCGCCAAGGCCGGGGATCTGGCGGCATTGCTGACCAACCTTCAGCCCCGCGACGTTCTTTTCATCGACGAAATCCATCGTCTCAATCCGGCCGTTGAAGAGGTGCTTTACCCGGCGATGGAAGACTTCCAGCTTGATCTCATTATCGGCGAGGGGCCGGCTGCCCGTTCCGTGCGGATCGACCTGCCGCCCTTTACCCTGGTCGGAGCGACCACCCGTTCGGGCCTGATCACGACGCCCCTGCGCGAGAGATTCGGCATTCCCCTGCGCCTGGCTTTTTACCAGCCCGAAGAACTGGTTGAGATCGTGATGCGCGGAGCCGGCCTGTTTGGGATCGATCTTGTCGATGCCGGGGCGATGGAAATAGCGCGGCGCGCCCGGGGTACGCCGCGGGTTGCCGGTCGCCTGTTGCGCCGGGTGCGCGATTTTGCAGCCGTCGCCGGCGCTACCCGCATTGATCTCGACGTTGCCGATCAGGCATTGACCCGTCTTGAGGTTGATAAGCTCGGCCTCGATTCCATGGACCGGCGTTATCTGACCTGTATCGCCGAAAATTACGCCGGCGGTCCGGTTGGCGTTGAAACTATTTCCGCCGCCCTTTCCGAACAGCGCGACACCCTGGAAGACGTGGTTGAGCCGTTTCTGATTCAGCAGGGTTTCATCCAGCGTACGCCCCGTGGCCGGATGCTCTGCGAAATGGCGTTCTCTCACCTCGGACTGACGCTTCCCCCTGCTTTTGGCGATCGGCAACTCGGTCTTTACGGCGGCGAGAATGCGGCGGAAAATGACGATGGCTGAAACAGCTTATCAGCGTTCCACAGCCCCATCTGGCGAGGCGGCTCCGGGCGTCATCGCCGGAGGCGTGCACCGTTTTTTTCTGCGGGTCTATTATGAGGATACGGATGCCGGCGGTATCGTTTATTACGCCAATTATCTGAAATTCGCCGAGCGGGCGCGCACTGAAATGATGCATTCGGTGGGGCCGGAATACGGCAATCTCGTTCATCGTGACGGGTATGCTTTTGCCGTCCGCCGCTGTGAGGCCGAATTTCTTAGCCCCGCCCGTCTCGATGATCTTCTTGAGGTCGAAACCTGCATCGCTGAAACCGGCGGCGCTTCGCTGGTCGCAAGACAGATCATCCGCCGCGACGATGTTGAGCTGGTGCAGTTGAAAGTAAAGCTCGCCTGTATCGACCGCGACGGCCGTCCGGCCCGGACGCCTGAGAAAATACGCAAGATTTTATCGACCCTTTGCCAACCCTGATCCCTAATCAATCATCACTGTCTGGAAAACGAGTCTCAAGTCATGGAACCAAATATTATCGACCCCATCGCATCCGCCCAATTAGGCGTATCCGTCGCCGCTACCGATCTATCGATCATGGGGCTTTTCTGGCAGGCCGATCTGGTCGTCAAAACGGTCATCATTATGTTGCTGCTGGCCTCCTTCTGGTCCTGGGCCATTATTCTCGACAAAGTTTTGCGCCTGCGCCGGCTCAACGCCCAGACTGCTGAGTTTGAAGATTCCTTCTGGTCGGGGGGGGCGCTCGACGACCTCTATGACCGCATTGGCGCTCATCCCTTGCACCCGATGGCGGCGCTTTTCGCCGCCGCCATGCGGGAATGGCGGCGTTCGACGGCCCAAGGGTTCCGCACCGGCGATCTGCGCGAGAGCCTTCAGCAGCGGATCGAACGGGTCATGCAGGTTTCCCTGGGGCGCGAAATGGATCACCTGGAACGCTATATGGTATTCCTCGCTTCGGTCGGTTCGACAGCGCCGTTTATTGGTCTGTTCGGCACTGTCTGGGGGATCATGAACAGTTTCCAGGCGATTGGCCTGACCAAGAACACCTCGCTTGCGGTGGTCGCGCCGGGCATTGCCGAGGCGCTGTTCGCCACCGCGCTCGGCCTGGTGGCGGCGATTCCGGCGGTGATTGCCTATAACAAGATATCGAATGATCTCAGCCGTTACGCCAACCGCCTGGAATCCTTTGCCGGTGAGTTCAGCGCTGTCCTTTCCCGCCAGCTTGAGGAGGGCAACTGAAAATGGCCATGGGAGGCGGAATGAAATCCCAGCCCGGACTGCGTGGACGGCGCAGCTTTCGGCCGATGGCCGAGATCAACGTCACGCCGATGGTCGATGTGATGCTGGTGTTGCTGATAATTTTCATGGTCACGGCGCCGCTGTTGACAGTCGGCGTGCCCATCGATTTACCCAAGACAAAGGCAAAGGTGCTTAGTGAGCAGGAAGAGCCATTGGTGATTTCGCTTAACGCCGAGGGTCAGGTTTTTCTCCAGGATACGGAAACCACCATGGAACTTATTGTTCCGCGTCTTATCGCCATCACCGAGAACAACCCGCAAGCGCGGATCTATGTGCGCGGCGACAAGACTCTTCCCTATGGGCGGATTATGGAGCTGATGGGAACGGTGACCAGCGCCGGGTTTTCACGGGTTGCCCTGATCGCCGAAACCCCTGCCATCGGAGGGCAGAAGAAAAAGAGCCGTCCCTCCGGCGCCTCCAAATAGGTTTTTGAGAGAGTAACGGGAATGTTCCGCAGCGCTGTTATTTCTGCCCTGATGCATGTGGTGGCTTTTGTCATCGCGTGGTTCGGGCTGCCTCAGTTGCGCGAAGACCTTCCTCTGCTTGATACGCCTATTCCGGTAGAGGTGATAAATGTTGCCGAGGTGACGAATGCGCCAACCCCTGAGCCGGAAGCTGAGGCGCCGAAGCCTGAACCGGCAAAGCCTGAACCGAAAAAGCCGGAGCCGCCTCCACCGCCCCCCCCGCCGCCGCCGCCGACGCCCGAACCGGCGCCCGAACCAGAGCCGGTTCCGCTGCCCGAGCCCGAGCCCGAACCTGAGCCCGAGCCCCCAAAGCCGGAGCCGCCCAAGCCCGTGCCGCCGCCGCCTGCTCCCAAGCCGGCGCCCAAGCCGCGTCCCAAGCCGGAGCCGCCAAAGAAAAAAGAGATAAAGAAGGAAGAGCCTGCTCCTGATCCCATGTTTTCGGTTTTGAAAACGGTCGAAAAGATCAAGAAGAAGAAACAACAGGAGGCCAAGGCCGAGGCGGAAAAGCCTCCTGAGAAGCCGAAATTCGTCATCAAGCAGAAAAAAACACCATTGCGGGAATTTGACAGTTCGGCGCCGATCACGATCAGCGAAATCGACGCCGTGCGGCGCCAGTTCGTGAGATGCTGGAACGTGCCGGCCGGGGCCCGGGATGCCGAAAACCTGGTTGTCGATATCCAGGTTGAGGTCAATCCCGACGGCCGGGTGCGCCGGGCCAAGGTTCTCGATACCGGACGCATGGCCGGGGACAGCTTTTACCGCGCCGCGGCTGAAAGTGCGCTGAGGGCGGTGAAAAACTCGAATTGCAATCCCCTGAAATTACCGCCCGAAAAATACGAGCGCTGGAAGACATTGACTCTGAGGTTCAATCCGAAGGAAATGTTCGGTAGATAGATAAAAAAGGTGAGAATGATGAACGGAATATCGATTTTGTTTTCTGTCCTTAACCGCAAGACGGTCTGTGGTCTGTTCGCCGCTGTTTTGCTGCTGGTTTTCGCCCTGCCTGTCCGGGCGGAACTTAAAATCGATATTACCAGGGGAAATATTGACCCCTTGCCGGTTGCGGTAACCAATTTCAAGGGTGACCCCGGCGAGGGCGAGCGGATCGGTCGCGATATTTCAGCCGTGATTTCTTCCGATCTCGAGCGTTCGGGTCTTTTCAGGCCGATTGATCCCAAGGCCTTTATCCAGACTCCGGTTTCGCTTCAGGTGCGTCCGCGTTTTGGCGACTGGCGGGTGATTAATGCCCAGGCCATGGTTCAGGGAAATGTCCAGTTGCTCGATGACGGGCGGCTCAAGGTCGAATTCCGTCTGTGGGACGTCTATGCGGAAAAACAGATGGCCGGGCTGGTTTATCACACCTCGCCGAAAAGCTGGCGCCGGATTGCCCACATCATTGCCGATGAGATCTACAAGCGGCTTACCGGCGAAGATGGCTATTTCGATACCCGCGTCGTCTATATCGCCGAGAGCGGTCCCCAGAACAAACGTATCCGCCGGTTGGCGATCATGGATCAGGACGGGGCCAATCACCGTTTTCTCACCGATGGCAGCTATACGGTTCTGACCCCGCGTTTTTCGCCGACGGCACAGGAAATCACCTATATGTCCTACATCGACCCCTATAATCCGCGGGTCTATATCTTCAACATCGATACCGGACAGCAAGAACTTCTCGGCGATTTTCCCGGCATGACGTTCGCCCCCCGCTTTTCGCCCGACGGCAACAGCGTCATCATGAGTCTCGCCACCTCCGGTAATTCCGAAATTTACACCATGGACATCCGCACCCGGAAGGTGCGCCGCCTGACCAAGAATCCGGCGATCGATACCTCGCCGTCCTATTCGCCCGACGGCAGCATGATTACTTTCAACTCCGACCGCGGCGGTTCCCAGCAGCTCTATGTTATGGACGATGACGGTAAAAACATCCGCCGGATCAGCCATGGCAAGGGCCGTTATGCGACCCCGGTCTGGTCGCCGCGCGGTGATCTCATCGCTTTTACCAAGATGCTCGGCGGTGAGTTCTATATCGGCGTCATGCATCCTGACGGAAGCGGTGAACGGCAACTGGCCAAGGGCTTTCTTGTGGAAGCGCCGACATGGGCGCCGAACGGCCGGGTTCTGTCCTATTGGAGCCAGGAGAGAAGCGACGAAAAGGGCGGCGGCGGCGAGACGCGACTCCATGTGGTCGATCTGACCGGCTACAATGACCGGATTCTGGTGACGCCGCTTGACGCATCCGATCCGGCCTGGTCGCCCCTTATTCCTTGAATGACGATAATTGGTTAGGGGGCTTTTTAAATAATCTTTACCAATTCAATTCAGAAACTGTTGTAATTTCATCTGAAATGCCCCAAGATTAGATATGAAGTTTGGGACGCCGTCCCTTTCGTTTTTATTATGTACCCAAATAGTTATTTAGGGGGAATCCACTGATGCGCGTAAAGTTATTGAGTTTTGTAGCGGCTCTCCTTTTGGTGTCTGCCTGCGAAGGGTCCCCGAAGATGGAGGCAGCCTCCGAAGGTTATGGTGAAGCTGCTAGTACTGCGCCTTATGGCCAGACGTCCATGGGCATCGGGATAGGCAAAGTGACGATGGAAGATTCCGAAGACTACCTGGTTGCCAACGTTGGCAATCGTGTTTTCTTCGATTTCGATAAATTCAACATTAAAGAGCCCGCTGCTGACGTTCTTGAACGTCAGGCACAGTGGCTTCAGGACAATCCTGGTGTGACTATTACCATCGAAGGCAATTGTGACGAGCGCGGAACGCGCGAGTACAACTTGGCGCTTGGTGATCGCCGCGCCAACGCTACGAAGGATTTCCTGGTTGCTCTCGGTGTTGACGCCAACCGGATTCAGACTGTCAGCTTTGGTAAGGAAAAACCTCTTGCTCTCGGTTCGACCGAAGGCGCGTGGGCCCTTAACCGGAACGCCACGACCGTCGTAAACTAATCTGTTTCCCCGCATAGGGGTTAAGGACGCCGGCATTCCAGCATGGAGTGCCGGCGTTTTTTGTTTGGGTTTGACGCAGATTCGTTATGCCATCCATGTTTCGGCTATAAATACACGGGACCAGGGGGATGCCTTATTTTTTCCCCATTTTCCGATTAGCTTGGAGCGTTGTTAAAACTGAGGATTTGGAACATGGCTGATTTTCCCGCATCGCAGGACCGCAGATTGCAGAACCTTTGGAGTGTTCCAGCTCCCCGCTGGCTGCTCGCCGGCATTTTTCTCTCGGCATTGGCTGGCCTGTTCACCCCGGCGACGCCTGCCGGGGCTCAAAATTCCGACCTGCGCCCACTTGTCGATAAACTTTCCCGCCTTGAACGGGATCTCACTCTGCTTCAACGGCAGGTCTATGGTGAAAAGGGCGCACCCGCACCCGCGCCTTCAGCCGCCGCCAGCACGGCGGCGAAAGGAAGCGGCGGAAATATTTCTTCAAACTTCGCCCTGCGGATAGAAAACCGGTTCAATGGTCTCGATCAACAGATGCGTGAGATTACCGGAAAACTCGAAGATATGTCCTTTCGGGTAAAAGAACTTAACAGCAGGGTTGATCTGGTCGTATCTGATTTTGAATATCGTTTGAGCGCCCTGGAAGAAGGTGGGGCCTCGGTCCGGGAAAATGGTATGCCAGCCGCCGATGCGGAAATGGCTGAAGGTCAGGTGCCGGACGGCGCTTCTGCCCCCTATGATCCCAATAGAGGTGAGGGTGTCGGCACCCTTGGAACAGTGCGCGTTTCTCCAGATGATGAAGCGGCCCTGGAAACGGAAACCGCAATGCCGCCGGCAGAACCCGTGATCGTCGAGGAAGTGGTCGAAGTGGCTGTTCTTCCCGAAGGGACGCCAAACGAGCAGTACGAATATTCCCTCGGCCTTCTTTGGCAATCCAGTTACGTAAAAGCGGAAGGGGCCCTGAAGGCTTTTCTTACAACTCATCCCAAACATCCCCTTGCCGGCAATGCCCAGTATTGGCTCGGCGAGACCTATTACGTCCGCAAAGACTATACAAATGCCGCCGTCGCCTTTGCCGAGGGATTTGAGAGATACGCCGACAGTCCCAAGGCCCCCGACAATCTTCTTAAATTGGGCCTGTCCCTGGCCCAGATCGACGAGACGGATCAGGCCTGCCGGGCGCTTGGCGAATTGCAAAAACGTTATCCGGACGCGGCGGCCAGCATTCAAAACCGGGCCTCCAAGGAACGGGAAAAGATCGGGTGTAAATAAGTGGCCGCTTCCGGCCCTCTTTCAAAACATGATTTTGCCGCCCTCATGGCGCCGCTTGGACCTTTCGAGTCCAATCCCCGGATTGCGGTGGCGCTTTCCGGCGGTTGCGATAGTCTGGCGCTGAGCGTTCTTGCAGATGAGTGGGCCCGGGCCCGTGGCGGCGAAATTGTTGCCTTGACCGTTGACCACCGGCTGCGAGCGGGTTCAACCGCTGAGGCCAGATGCGTTCGCGCCCAATGCGCTGAAATCGGGATCAGCCATAATATCCTTACCCGCCGGGGGCTGAAACCAAAGGCCGGCATCCAGGATGCGGCGCGCCAGGCGCGTTATGAATTGCTGACCAACTGGTGCCGGGACAATTACGTTCTTCATCTTTTTCTCGGTCATCACCTTGAAGATCAGGCCGAGACCTTTCTCCTGCGTCTTTCCCGGGGCAGCGGCGTCGATGGTCTCTCTGCGATGGCGCCGGTTCAGGCGCGGGGAGAGATCAGGCTGTTGCGTCCGCTGCTCGGCGTACCCAAGGCACGGCTCAGGGCGGTGCTGGAAAAACGCAAGCTTTCCTGGATTGAAGACCCCTCCAATCTCGATCCGAATTACGCCCGTATTCGCTTTCGCCAGGTCTTGCCGATACTCGCCGGAGAAGGGCTGGATATCGCCCGGCTTGCCGCCACAGCTGCCCGTATGGGTCGGGCGCGCACCGCTCTGGAGACCTTGACCGCTGATGTGTTGGCCCAGGCCGTCAGTGTTTTTCCCGAAGGCTACGGCCTGGTAAAGGCCGAAATCCTTAACCGGGCCGATGAAGAGATTGCCCTGCGGGCCTTGTCGCGAATCCTGATGTGTATTGGCGCCCGGCCCTATCCACCCCGGCTTGCTTCCCTAGAACGCCTGCATGATGCGCTGGGCAGCGGAAAGCCGGGACCCGCCAAGACCCTCGCCGGATGCCGTATCATTCCGATGGATAAAAAAAACCGGAGCGCTGAAAGGCTGCTTCTGATCTGCCGCGAGCCGGCGGCGGCGAGTGAGCGGATCGACCTTGAAGGTCCAGGCACGGCACTTTGGGACGACCGGTTCAAAATGAGCTGGAAAAGAGGAAAGGGGGGCGCATCAAGGCCCGCCGGTCGGGTTTGTCTGGCCCGCCTGGGCCGTGACGGCTGGGCCCAGGCGCTCAAGGCCACGCCATCCTTGCGCGACAACCCGCTGCCCTATCCCGCCCGGCTGGCTCTCCCTGCCTTGTGGCGGGGAAAAAAGCTGCTCGGCGCGCCTCATTTGGGGTTTTCGGCTGTTTCCCCTAAAAGTGCCGGTTTTGAAGTGTCGGAGGCGGTTTTCGCCCCCCCGTCCCCCCTTGTTTGAACGGCTTTTTAAGGGTTGCGTGGGCATTATTCGACATTATCTGCTAAACTAGCCGCCTTTAAGACGTGGCAGGCTTGATCTTTTATTGTATTTAAAGGCCGGGATACGACAACCGGTCAGGGAACATTGATGTGAACAGCTTTGGAAAAAATCTCGCCCTCTGGATTATCATCGGATTGCTTCTGGTGGCGCTCTTTAACCTGTTTCAGGGGCCGGGCACACAGGTGGCGGAAACCAAGCTCGCTTATTCCGAGTTTCTTGAGGATGTCGATAATGGCGAGGTCGGTGACGTTATCATCCGCGGCAATGAGGTTTCCGGGCATTTTAACGATGGCCGGGGTTTCACGACTTATGCGCCGGAAGATGCCGATCTGGTTCCGCATCTGACCGCGAACAAGGTTCTTATCCGCGCCGCGCCCTCTGACGAGGATGTGCCTTCCCTGCTAGATGTGCTGGTTTCCTGGTTCCCCATGTTCCTGCTGATCGGCGTTTGGATCTTTTTCATGCGCCAGATGCAGTCGGGCGGTGGCAAGGCCATGGGCTTTGGCAAGTCGCGGGCGCGCCTTCTGACCGAGAAACAAGTGCGCGTTACTTTCGAGGATGTGGCTGGCGTCGATGAAGCCAAGCAGGAGCTCGAAGAGGTCGTCGAATTTCTCAAAGACCCCCATAAATTCCAGCGGCTGGGTGGGAAGATTCCCAAAGGCTGTCTTCTGGTCGGTCCTCCCGGCACCGGCAAGACCCTTCTGGCCCGCGCCATTGCCGGTGAGGCCAATGTGCCGTTCTTCACCATTTCGGGCTCCGATTTCGTCGAGATGTTCGTCGGCGTTGGCGCTAGCCGTGTGCGTGACATGTTCGAACAGGGCAAGAAAAACGCTCCCTGTATTATTTTCATCGATGAAATCGATGCCGTTGGCCGTCATCGCGGCGCTGGACTGGGCGGTGGCAATGACGAGCGCGAACAGACGTTGAACCAGTTGCTGGTCGAGATGGACGGATTTGAATCCAACGAAGGGGTCATCCTGATCGCCGCCACCAACCGGCCCGACGTTCTTGATCCCGCACTTCTGCGTCCCGGTCGTTTCGACCGTCAGGTGGTTGTGCCCAACCCCGACATCGAGGGTCGCGAGAAAATCCTCAAGGTGCACATGGCCAAGGTTCAGCTTGCACCGGATGTGGATGCCCGCACTATCGCCCGGGGCACACCTGGGTTTTCCGGCGCCGATCTGGCTAATCTGGTCAACGAGTCCGCCCTGTTGGCGGCCCGGCGCAACAAGCGCTATGTCACCATGTCCGAGCTTGAAGACGCCAAGGACAAGGTGATGATGGGGGCCGAACGCCGGTCCATGGTGATGACGGAGAAAGAAAAGGAGCTGACCGCCTATCACGAGGCCGGTCATGCCATTGTCGCCCGCGAGATGCCTGGTCACGATCCCCTTCACAAGGTCACGATCATTCCTCGCGGACGGGCTCTCGGCGTCACTATGTCTCTGCCCGAGCGCGATAAGTACAGCTATTCAAAGATGGAACTCGAAGCCAAGGTGGCGATGGCTTTTGGTGGCCGGGTTGCCGAGGAAGTTATTTTCGGCAAGGAAAATATCACCACTGGTGCATCGAATGATATCAGCCAGGCCACCGGCATGGCGCGGCGCATGGTGACCGAATTCGGATTTTCCGAAAAGCTCGGCCCCCTGCTCTATGGTGAGAATGAGGAGGAAGTTTTCCTCGGCCATTCGGTGACCCAGCGCAAGAATGTTTCCGACGCCACGGCAAAGATCATCGATGAGGAGACGCGCCGGGTTGTCGATGAAGCCGAGCAGCGGGCGCGAAAAATTCTCGATGACCATATTGATGACCTCCATACCCTTGCCAAGGGGCTCCTTGAATACGAGACCCTGAGCGGCGATGAGGTGGAAGCCCTGATTAAAGGTGAGCCTGTACATCGCGCCAGCGAGGATCAGAGTCCTCCCGGCGGCGGACAGGTCTCTTCGGTGCCGAAAACGGGTGGCCGGGGCAAGAAAAAGCCCGCCGGCGGGATTTCCAATCCCGAACCCCAGCCCGGCACTTAGGCCCCGCGCCGGGTCCGGTTCCCCGATATGGTCGCTAAGGGCAAGGCTGCTTTCCCTGAACTGGATGCCGCCTTAACAAAAGGTAGGCCAAGGCTTTACCTTCAGCCCGCTGGATATCTGAGCGGTGAGGCGGCACGCGCCGCCCTTGATGCCGGCTGCGGGATTCGTCTGGCCGGTGGGCGCTTTGTTTTCAGCTCATGCGAGATTCTGGCCCTTGAAGAAGGGGCCCAAACCCCGGTTTCGGCGCCCATGCCTGTTAAGGATTTTCGGGCCTGGGCCGCCGGTCTGCCCGATCAATACAGAGAACGACTGGAAGGCCAGCTTGAAAAGGCAGCCGCGCCGCGGCAATCCTTTGCCGGGCTGTCCCTTGACGGGGCGGGCGGCAAGGGGGCGCTGGTCATGGGGATTGTCAATGTTACGCCAGACAGTTTCTCCGATGGTGGCGATCATAGTGAGGCCGGGGTGGCGATTGCCCATGGCCTGGCCTTAAAGGAGGCCGGGGCCGATATTCTCGATGTCGGCGGTGAATCGACACGGCCCGGCGCCGAGCCGGTTGCCGAAGACGAGGAATTGAGAAGGGTGCTGCCGGTGGTCGCAGGGTTGGCCGAGGCCGGAGCCGTGGTTTCCATCGATACACGCCACCCTGCGGTGATGGCCGCGGCGTTGCAAGCAGGGGCTAAAATCATCAACGATGTGAGCGCCCTGGAGGGCGATCCCGAAAGTTTGCAGGTGGTGGCGAAGAGTGGCGCGCCGGTTATTCTCATGCATATGTACGGGGACCCGCGCACCATGCAGGACGATCCGGTCTATGTTTCCGCCCCTTTGGATATTTACGATTATCTCGAAAGTCGCCTTGAGGCCTGCCGTCAGGCCGGGATTGGCGCTGAGCGTATCGTTGTCGATCCGGGGATCGGCTTTGGCAAGACGTTTGCCCATAATGCGGAAATTCTTTCCCGGCTCTCGCTCTATCACGGATTGGGGGCAGGAATTCTGCTCGGCGTATCGCGCAAGCGCTTTATCGCCGGGGCGGCCGGCGGGGCGGCGCCAAAGGAGCGCCTGCCCGGATCCCTGGCCGCTGCCCTGGGGGGGTTGGATCAAGGGGTGCAGATGGTCCGCGTCCACGATGTGGCTGAAACCCGTCAGGCCGTGGCGGTCTGGGATGTTCTTCATCCTGTCGTCTGATTGAGTTATTTTTCTCCCAGTCTGCTATAAGAGCCGATAGTCGATTTTTGGAGCGTCCATGACCCGTAAAATTTTCGGAACCGACGGTATTCGCGGCACCGCCAATACTGAGCCGATGACCGCTGAAACCGCCCTGCGAGTCGCTCAGGCGGCAGGTTACCGCTTTCTTCGCGGCGACCACCGTCATCTTGTGGTGATCGGCAAGGATACCCGCCTTTCCGGCTATATGCTCGAACCGGCGATGACGGCGGGATTTATCTCCATGGGTATGGATGTGGTGCTGGTCGGGCCGTTGCCGACCCCGGCGGTGGCCATGCTGACACGCAGCCTGCGGGCTGATCTGGGAGTCGTCCTTTCGGCCTCCCACAATCCCTATCACGATAACGGCATTAAACTGTTTGGTCCCGACGGCGACAAACTTTCCGACAAGGTTGAGGCCGATATCGAGGCCCTGATGACCAACGGCATCGGGGAACATCTGGCTAGCCCCGACCATCTCGGCAAGGCGCGGCGGATGGATGACGCCCAGGGCCGCTATATTGAATACGTAAAGAACACTTTTCCCAAGGGGTTGCGCCTCGACGGATTGAAGATCGTCGCTGATTGCGCCCATGGCGCGGCTTACCGCGTCGCCCTGATGGTGCTGTGGGAGCTCGGCGCGGAAGTCATCTCGTTGGGCGCCCAGCCCGACGGTTTCAATATCAATCATCAATGCGGGGCGACGGCGCCTGAGGCCATGCAGGCTAAGGTGCTTGAGACCGGGGCCGATCTGGGGATAGCCCTGGATGGTGATGCCGACCGGGTTATTCTTGCCGACGAAAAGGGACAATTGATCGACGGCGACAAGACCATGGGGTTGATCGCCACCCAGTGGCAACGCGATGGCCTGCTGCGGGGTGACGGGATTGTAGCGACGGTGATGTCCAATATGGGGCTGGAAAAGTATCTTAGCAAGATCGGGATAAACCTTCATCGCGCCCAGGTCGGCGACCGCTATGTGATCGAGGAAATGCGCAACAGCGGGTGTAATATCGGCGGCGAACAATCCGGCCATATTATTTTGAGTGACCACGGGTCGACCGGGGACGGCCTTATCGCGGCGCTGCAGGTTCTCTCGGCTCTCGTCCGGGCCGACCGGCCGGCCAGCGAAATTGCCGGGCTTTTTGATCCCTTTCCCCAGATGTTGCGGAATATTCCCTTCAACGGCGGCGCGCCGCTTGAGGAAAATTCGGTTATCGAGGCGATCCGTGCCGGTGAAGAGCGGCTCGGCGACAAGGGCCGGCTGTTGATTCGCAAGTCGGGGACCGAGCCCTTAATCCGGGTCATGGCCGAGGCCGAAGATGCTGAGCTGATGGCCGGAATAGTCGATGATATCAGCGGCGCCATTGAAGGCGTGACGGCGTCGGGGGGCTGAGCCTTGGCCGATAAGCGCGGGCGGGTTCTGCTCGTCGCCGCCAGCGATTCAGGCGGCGGGGCCGGGATCGAAGGTGATATCAAGACGGTGACGGCGCTGGGTGGCTACGGTTCAACGGCGATTACCGCCCTGACGGCCCAGAACACACTGGGCGTCCACGGCATTTTTGACATTCCGCCCGAATTCGTTGCCGCACAGATGCGCGCCGTTCTCGGCGATATCGGGACCGATGCGGTTAAAACCGGCATGTTCGGCAGGGTGGGCGTGGTTACGGCGGTCTGTGAGGTAATAGAGGAACTTGGCGCTGATGTGCCTCTGGTCGTCGATCCGGTGATGGTTTCGACCAGTGGGGTGGCGCTGCTCGACGAAGTCGGGATTGATTGTCTGAAAACCCGGCTTCTTCCCATGGCCAGTCTGGTGACGCCGAATATTCCAGAGGCCGAACGCCTGAGCGGACGGAATATTGGTGATCTGGAAGGCATGGGTGCGGCGGCGGCGGATATTCTCGCCACCGGTGTCGGGGCGGTTCTGGTCAAGGGCGGCCATCTGCCCGGCGATATAATGCGTGATCTGCTGGTCTGGCGGGGCGGCGAAGAGATCTATGAACAGCCCCGGATCGATACGCCCCATACCCATGGCACCGGCTGTACCCTGGCTTCGGCGATTGCCACCGGCCTTGCTCAGGGGCTAGGGCTTTCCGATGCGGTGGTGCGGGGGCGGGCCTATCTGCAAGGGGCTATTGGCGAAGCAAAGGGGTTTGGCGAGGGGCAGGGGCCGCTCGCCCACGGCTTTGCCATTCCCCCGTTTAAAACCTGATTCTGGAAAAAGAAAAAATGACGGAAATCGAAATTTTCTCAGCCTTTACCTGTCCCTTCGCCCAGCGCAGCCGGCTGGTGCTGATCGAAAAGGATGTACCCTTCACCCTTACCGAGATCGATCTTGATAACAAGCCCGACTGGTTTATCGATATCTCGCCCAATGGGCGGGTGCCGATGATCCGCAATGGTAAATATATTATCTGGGAATCGGCGGTGATTAACGAATACCTCGAAGAGGTTTTTCCGACACCGCCCATGATGCCGGAAACACCGGAAGACAGGGCCCTGGTGCGCATCTGGGTGGCCTATGCCAACGACATCCTGGTGCCGCTTTTCTATAAACTGATGGCGGCCCGCGACGGGGCGTCACAGAAAAAAGTGGGCGGCGAGATGCGCCTTGTGCTGGAATTTATTGAGAAGGAAGGCTTGGGCCAGGCCACAGACGGCCCCTATTTCCTGGGGCGCAAGCCGGGTCTTGCCGATTTCACTTTTTATCCCTTTTTCGAGCGCTGGCCGGCGATTGCCCACTACAGCGGGCTGGAGCTGTCGGATGACTATCCACGCCTGGGAAAATGGTTGGCGGCGATGCAGGGACGCGCCAGCGTTCAGGCGATTGCCAATCCCGGCGATTTCTATATCCGCCACTATGAGAGTTACACTTAAATTTTTCCGTAGGCCGTCAGGGTCAGATAGAGGCCGATGAGGAAGGCGACGGCGCCGGCGATACGCAAATTGCTGTCGCTCCTGGTCAAAGAGGCGGTTATTCCCTCAAAAAGGCTGGGATAAATGATCAGTATGGCCCCCTTGAGGGTGGCCAGCCAGCCGAGGATGCCGACGACGACATTCAAGCTGCCCGTCCAGTCGTCGTGAAGGGCGAGAATGACCAGCCCCAATAACAGGGCCATAATACCGCCCGTGTAACAAAGCGCCGGACTGGCGAAGAATTCCGTCGCCATTTTACGGTAGCCGTCGGGGCGGATCAGCATGGCGATGGCGATGATGATATATAACGACCCCAGAATATGGGCGACGGTTTCAATCGTTGTCAGATATGGCATTGCCTTACTCCTATCCTGTTTTGACCTTATTGTAGATCTCACCGCCCTCGGTGCGGAATTTTTCCGACATTTCCGCCATTCCAGATTTTGCTTCGTCGCGTAATTCCCGGGTGATCTGCATTGAACAGAATTTCGGCCCGCACATGGAACAGAAATGGGCCAGCTTGGCTCCTTCAGCGGGCAGTGTCTGGTCGTGGTACTGTTCGGCCGTGGTCGGGTCGAGAGACAGATTGAACTGGTCCCGCCAGCGGAAATCAAAGCGGGCGCGGGACAGGGCATTGTCCCGCAGCTGGGCGCCGGGGTGGCCCTTGGCCAGGTCGGCGGCATGGGCGGCGAGTTTATAGGTGACAACGCCTTCCTTGACGTCGTCGCGGTCGGGCAGGCCCAGATGCTCTTTCGGCGTTACGTAACAGAGCATGGCGGTGCCGTACCAGCCGATCATGGCGGCGCCAATGGCACTGGTGATGTGGTCGTACCCCGGCGCGATATCAGTGGTCAGCGGGCCTAAGGTATAGAAGGGGGCTTCACCACAGCTTTCGAGCTGGCGATCCATGTTTTCCTTGATCTTGTGCATGGGCACGTGTCCCGGCCCCTCGATCATCACCTGGACATCGTGTTTCCAGGCGATTTTCGTCAACTCGCCCAGAGTATCGAGTTCGGCGAACTGGGCGGCGTCGTTGGCGTCGGCAATCGATCCGGGACGCAGACCGTCGCCAAGAGAAAAACTGACGTCATAGGCGCGCATGATCTCGCAGATTTCCTCAAATCGGGTATAGAGGAAATTCTCCTGGTGGTGGGCGAGGCACCATTTGGCGAGGATCGAGCCGCCGCGCGAAACGATGCCGGTTACCCGCTCGGCGGTAAGTGGAATATGGGCCAGCTGCACGCCGGCATGAAGGGTGAAGTAATCGACCCCCTGTTCGGCCTGTTCGATCAGGGTGTCGCGGAAAATTTCCCATGTCAGGTCTTCAGGTATGCCGTTAACTTTTTCCAGGGCCTGATAAATCGGTACCGTGCCGATGGGTACCGGTGAATTGCGGATAATCCATTCGCGAATATTGTGGATATTGGTGCCGGTTGAAAGATCCATCACCGTGTCCGATCCCCAGCGGATCGCCCAGACCATCTTGTCCACCTCTTCATCGACCGACGAGGTGACGGAAGAATTGCCGATATTGGCGTTGATCTTGACCAGGAAATTGCGGCCGATAATCATCGGCTCGCTTTCCGGGTGGTTGATATTGGCCGGAATGATCGCCCGGCCTTCGGCCACCTCTTTACGGACGAATTCCGCGGTAATCACATCGGGAAGATCGGCGCCGAAAGGTTCGCCGTCCCGCACCCCACCCGCCGCACTTCGGCCCTCGTTTTCGCGCAGCGCGATATATTCCATTTCCGGGGTAATAATTCCGGCCCGGGCATAGGCCAGCTGGGTCGCCGCTTTGCCGCCTTTGGCGCGCCGGGGTTTGTGATTTGTGCCGGGGAACAAAGGCACGGTCTCGTTATCGGCCGGATTACCGTTATCGACGGCGTTCACCGGCCGACCATCATAGGTTTCGGTGTCGTCCCTCTCGTCAATCCAGGCCTGGCGCAGGGGCGCCAAACCTTTCGTGATATCGATGGCGGCGTTTTCCTCCGTATAGGGTCCCGAGCTGTCATAGACGATCACCGGTTCCTCGCCGCTTGAGGCGTGGAGGGGAATCTCCCGCATCGCAACCTTGATCGACGGGTTGCTCTGGCTTGCGACGTGTTTCTTTCTTGAGCCGGGAAGGGGGCCGGTCTCAACGCCCGGCGCCGCAGAATCCTGGGTGGAAGTTTGAGGGGGAGTAAGCGTGCCGCCTTCGGGCATAGAGACCTCCGTCACAAATTTGCGTCATCAGGAGATCCAGCGTTCCAACGATGGATGGAAGGAGATCAAACGCGTCGTCTGATCGCCAGATTCCATTTCCTACGCCGGTATAAGCCGGATCAGGTTCAAAGGGTTGCCGCTTCACCCGTTTTATCTACAGGGAACAAGCGGCGTCTCAGCCTCATTCTTAAAGGCACCCCCAGGAATACCGCCTATGCTGTTACAAGCGGCGTTTCCGGTCAACCCCATATTGAACAAATAAAATACGTTATATAATATTAAATAACAAAAAATTATTGAGAAAGTGGTTGCGCCGGTGTGATGAATGACCTATCCATGCGGCCCCGCCTGGGAAGAGGCCTCGCCTTTATATGGGGTCTCAGCCCGGTTTTGCATTCTTTCTATCGTTACCTGGAGGGGACATGGTAATCTTATCTATCGACGGTTTTGGGGAGGACCGTCCTTTCCCGGTCATATTAATCACATGAGTCTTCGTTAACGGCATGTTTCTTGTTGATCCATCCTGGTTGATTTACGCCGCCCTGCTTTTCGTAGTTGGCGCCATTGCCATGTACACCCTGGAAAAGGTGCCCATGGAGTATGTCTCAATCGGCATTCTCACCCTGCTGATGGTCTTTTTCTATTTTTTCCCCGTTCTTGGCCCAAGCAATGAGAATCTTCTGCGTCCGGCGACGATCCTCGCCGGCTTCGCCAATCCGGCCCTGATCGCGGTGATGGCGCTTCTGGTGGTTGGCCAGGGGATGGTCAACACCAGGGCGCTTGACCAGATGGCGCAATCTGTTTTCCAGAGTAGTGTCGTACATCCGGCCGTGGCCATGGTGCTGTCCCTGTTCTTTGTTCTGTCGATCAGCGCCTTTCTCAACAACACCCCGGTGGTGGTGATTTTCATTCCAATCATGCAGGCCCTGGCGGCGAAGCTGAACCGCTCACCCAGCATGGTGATGATGCCCTTGTCCTTTGCCGCAATGCTTGGCGGCATGACGACGTTGATCGGGTCGAGCACGAACCTTCTGGTTTCCAGTTCCCTGATAGAATTGAGTCAGCGCCCCTTCAGCTTCTTCGAGTTTACGGTGCCGGGCATGGTGTTGGCGGCTATCGGCCTGGTCTACGTTATTTTTATCGCCCCCCGGCTTTTGACCGACCGGGCGACGCTGGCCAACACCCTGATCAGCGAAAGCGGCAAGCAGTTCATCGCCCAGATTACCGTCCTTGAGAATTCCAAGCTCGTCGGGGAAGAGGCCAAGGCGGGGATCTTTCCCGGCTTGCGGGATATGACGGTGCGGATGATTCTGCGCGGTGAGCACGCCGAATTGCCACCTTTTGACGGCTTTGTCCTGCGTCCGGGGGATGTCCTGATCGTTGCCGCGACCCGCAAGGCATTGACCGATGTGCTGGCGCGCGGGGCGGGGGTCCTTCATACCGAGCATCCCGATGTAAATACCAGCGGTGATGAAGAGGCGGGCGAGGGAGACCAGATTCTTTCCGAGGTTATGGTAACGCCGGCATCCCGATTAATTGGGCAAAACCTGGAACAGATCGGATTTCGCTATAAGTTCAACAGTATCGTGCTGGGGCTGCAGCGCCGTTCCAGAATGATCCGCGCCCGGATGACTGAGATTCCTCTTGAGGCGGGGGATGTTCTTCTCATTCAGGGAGCAACGGAGGATATCGAATCCCTGCGCGCCCATCGTGATCTGTTGCCGATGGAATGGTCCGCTTCGGGCTTGCCGTCGCCAAAAATGGCGCGTCGGGCCAATATCATCTTTTTTTCCGTTATCGCCCTTGCCGCTCTGGAAATTATTCCAATCGTTGTTGCCGCACTGCTTGGCGCGGCGGCGATGATCTATTCCGGCGTTCTCAATATTCGTCAGGCGGGACGCGCCATTGATCGCAATCTGCTCCTCATGGTGGCCGCCTCCCTTGCCCTCGGCGCCACCCTGCAGGCAACTGGTGCCGCCGGTTTTCTCGCCCAGGGCGTTATTGATGTTCTCGGCTGGTCCCATCCTGCACTTGTTCTTTCGGCCTTTTTTCTGATGGTGGCGATGCTCAGCAACGTCATCAGCAATAATGCCTGTGCGGTTTTGTTCACGCCGATTGCGGTCAATATCGCGATCGGTCTCGGGGTTGATCCGGTTATCTTCGCCATCGCCGTGGTTTTCGGGGCCAATTGTTCATTTGCCACACCGGTCGGGTATCAGACCAATCTTCTGGTCATGGGACCTGGGCATTATCGTTTTACCGACTTCATCCGCGCCGGTCTGCCGCTGACAATCATTCTCTGGCTGGTCTTTTCTTTCTTTGCTCCCTGGTATTATGGCATCTAGGGAAAACCGCCGGAATTGTGGGCAGGGCGGTTTGCAGGCTGCTTTAAATGGCTGAAAAACCATCTTACAAACCTGAAAATCCCAGATTTTCCAGTGGTCCGTGCCGCAAGCCGCCGGGCTGGTCCCTGGACCGTTTCACCCGCGGTCTTGCCGGGCGCTATCACCGCTCGATGCTTGGCCGTCAGGCGATCGATGAGGTGATGACCGGTTTGCGCCGTCTGCTCGATATTCCTGACGATTATACGATGCTTCTCGTGCCGGGCTCCGATACCGGGGCGATGGAGGCGGCAATGTGGAACCTCCTTGGGCCTCGCCGTGTGGATGTTCTCGCCTTTGACCGTTTCGGCCATGAATGGCTTCACGATGTTGAGAATGAGCTGGGACTCCCGGAAACCCATGGAATCGAAGCCCCCTATGGCGCATTGCCCGACCTTTCGGCGGTTAATCCGTCTCATGATCTGGTCTTTGCCTGGACCGGAACGACGGCTGGCGTATGTGTCCCCGATGGCGCCTGGATCGACGCCAACCGTGAAGGGCTGGTTCTCTGCGATGCAATTTCGGCGGTTTTTTGCCTCGATTTGCCCTGGGACCGGCTCGATGCGACAAGTTTCTCCTGGCAAAAGGCCATGGGCGGCGAGGCCCAGCACGGCGTTCTGGTGCTCTCGCCGCGGGCGGTCGAAAGGCTGAAAAGCCACCTTCCCTCCTGGCCGATACCTAAATCAATGCGGCTTAGCCCCGAGGTGCTGACGGATGGCCTGATCAATACGCCGTCACTGTTGTGTATTGAGGATGCCCTTGTTGTGCTTGAGCGGATTGAGGCCATCGGCGGCCTGGCCGCTATGATTGACCGCGGCAAGGCCAATTTTGCTGTTCTTGATGCCTGGGTCGCGACAAGAGACGATGTGGCGCATTTGGCTGAAATCCCGGAAACCCGGCCCCCCAGCCCGGTTTGCCTGAAACTGACCGGGCCGTTTTTCGATGGGCTCGGGGTTGAGGGAAGGTCTGCAGCGGCGGAACGGATCACCAGCCTGCTTGAAAAAGAGGGTGTCGCCTTTGATATCCAGGGCTACCGTACAGCGCCACCGGGCTTGAGAATCTGGACCGGAGGGGCCGTCGAAGCTGCGGATATAAAGGCGCTACTCCCCTGGCTTGAGTGGGCGTTAGGCGAAGTTACGGGAGAAGGGGCCTGAGAGATGTGCATATTTACCGACTTTTTGCCCTAATAGCGTTGCCGAGAGGGCGCAAAAAGGCTAGGAAACGGCGCGGGCTGGCTATTTAGTCCATTGGGTTCCGTTTCGCGTCACAAAAGGGCATATTACGGGCCTGTTCACAGAACAAAGAATGCCATGAACGATTTGCCGAACAAGGGGCTTTTGCCCGCCGGTCTGTCTGATGTTCTGCCGCCCGAGGCGGCGCAGGAGGCATCTATTGCCGAAGGGCTTGTCGATTGTCTGGCCGGCCATGGGTTCGAGAGGGTAAAGCCGCCTCTTATTGAATTTGAGGAAAGCCTGCTTACCGGGGCCGGTTCGGCGACGGCGGGGCAGACTTTTCGCCTGATGGACCCGGTTTCACAACATATGATGGGCATTCGCTCCGACATGACGGTTCAGGTTGCCCGCATTGCGGCCACCCGACTGACCGATGTGCCGCGCCCTCTCCGCCTAAGTTATGGGGGACAGGTCCTGCGGGTCAGGGGCACCCAGCTCCGTCCTGACCGCCAGATCAGCCAGGTAGGCTGCGAGTTGATCGGCTCGGCGGCGATTGCCGCCGATGTCGAGGTTGTGCTTCTTGCCGTCGAGGCCCTTGAAAAAATCGGCGTTCCTGAAATCAGCATAGATCTCACCATGCCGAGCCTGGTTCCGGCAGCAGCAGACGAAATGGGGCTTGATGGAGCCGCTTACGAGCAATTGCGCGCCGCCCTTGATCGCAAGGATGCGGCGGCCGTTACGGCCATGGGCGGCGAGATTGCCGAGACCATGGGCTTGCTTCTTGCGTGTGCCGGCGCCGCCGGAAGTGTCATGGGCAAGCTTGAAAAGATGAAGCTCCCCCCCCGTGCACGAAAAGAATGCGACCGGCTTTTGGAAGTTGTCTCAATGATCAGGGATGCTTCTCCCGAATTGACATTGACCATCGATCCGGTCGAGAACCGGGGATTTGAATACCATAGCGGGGTCAGTTTTTCTCTTTTTTCCCGTCGCGAACGCTGTGAACTGGGCTGGGGAGGCCGCTATCTGGCCGGTAATGGCGGCCGTGGGGAAGAGGGCGGAGAACCGGCGACCGGTTTTACTCTGTTTCTCGATTCTGTTTTGCGCGTTGTGCCCGAGGCAGCCAAGCCGCGCCGTGTTTTTCTGGCCGTTGAGACCTCGCGTCGAGACAATGATCGTCTGCGTGAGGAAGGCTGGGTGGTTATTCAGGGGCTTGAGCCCACCAAAGACGTATTCGCCGAGGCCCGTCGCATGTGTTGTGACCATGCCTATGTTGATGGCGAATTGAAGGCCGTGGACTAGCTCTCACGGGACGGTTTTATTTCTCAATTTTATTAAGGTGTGACGTGACATGACGAATGTGGCTGTCGTTGGTTCCCAGTGGGGTGATGAAGGTAAGGGAAAGATCGTGGATTGGCTTTCCGAGCGTGCCGATGTTGTTGTGCGCTTTCAGGGCGGGCACAATGCCGGACATACGCTGGTGATTGACGGCGAGACCTATGCCTTAAGCCTTTTGCCTTCCGGGGTTGTGCGAAAGGGCAAGCTGTCGATTATCGGCAACGGGGTGGTGATCGACCCCTGGGCGTTGCTCAAGGAGATTGACGAATTGTGTGCCCGGGGGGTCGAGTTGTCGCCTGATAACCTCAAGATTGCCGATAATGCAGCGCTCATTCTTCCCTTTCACGGCCAGATCGACCGGGCCCGTGAAGAAGCGCGCGGGGCGGACAAAATCGGCACTACCGGACGCGGCATCGGCCCGGCCTATGAAGACAAGGTGGCGCGCCGGGGCTTAAGGGTCTGTGACCTGGGCGATGAAGAGCATCTCTCCGAGCGGATCGAGTCTCTCCTGTTCCATCATAATGCCTCTCTGCGCGGTCTTGGCGCCGAAGAGATCGACGGACGGGACCTGATCGAAAAGCTGCGTGAGATTGCGCCCCGGATTCTGCCCTATGCCGACCGGGTATGGGCGTTGCTTGACGATGCCCGGCGCAAGAACAGGTATATCCTTTTTGAGGGCGCTCAGGGCGCCATGCTTGATGTCGATCACGGCACATATCCCTTTGTCACATCTTCCAACACCGTGTCGGGGCAGGCGGCGGTGGGGTCTGGAACCGGTCCAGCCGGGATCGGCTATGTTCTCGGCATTACAAAGGCCTATACGACAAGGGTCGGCAGCGGTCCTTTTCCGACCGAACTCGATGACGAAATTGGCCGCACCCTGGGCGAAAAGGGCCGTGAATTCGGCACCGTCACCGGACGACCCCGCCGCTGTGGCTGGTTCGACGGGGTGATGGTGCGTCAGGCGATCAAGGTTAGCGGAATTAAGGGGATTGCCCTGACCAAGCTCGATATCCTTGACGGGCTGGAAGAATTGAAAATTTGCACCGGCTATCGTCTGGGCGGCGAGACCCTGAACTATTTTCCGGCCGGAATTTCGGCCCAGGCCGCAGTCGAGCCGATTTACGAAACCCTGGAAGGTTGGCAGGAAAGCACCTGTGGGGCCCGCTCATGGGGTGATCTTCCGGCTACCGCGATCAAATATATCCGCCGTATCGAGGAATTGATCGAGGCACCTGTGGCGATGCTTTCAACCAGCCCTGAACGGGACGATACCATTTTAGTCAACGACCCCTTTGCCGGCTGATTTCGGCAGGCTGATTCTTTCCATCGAATCGGGCGATACCGTCGATTTTTGGCCGCATTAACTATTACTGTTCTATTTAGCCCCTCTCCCTTTCGCTAACCGGTGAAAGTGAATAAGATAATCGCGGAAGCGGGGGAGATATTCTCTTCTGCGGGCTAAGTCCAACTTGAGGTCATTCTGCAATGTCGGTTGAAGAGGCCGTCGATCAGAGCCCCGATCCTGGGAGCGTCAGTCTCGCTGACCGCTATAACATTCTCCCCGACAAGCCCCTTCCTGATCTCGATTCAACCTCAGCCAAGGCTTATCTGGTTGAGGACGAGAAAAGCGAAAATCGTCTTTTTGCCCTGATATCGGATAAATTACTGCCACCGCGTCAGGATATTCTCCTGCACATGCGCAATCTTGAAGATCCGGGAATCATGAAACCCATACACTGGGGCGGGGTTTTCTGGCCGGAGCTTCAGCGTCGCGTGTTCGTGGTCGTTCTCCCGCTTCCGGCCGGCGGCCGTGTGATGACTTCTCTCACCACCCGCGTGCAGCCGATGAGGGAAGAGATCATCATTGACCAGTTTGTTCCTCCGCTTGTTGCTGTCATAAAAGAGTTCCATGCCAAGGGTTTGGCCCATAGGACCATCCGTCCCGACAATATTTATTTTGCCGATGCCGAACGTAATGAAGTTCTGCTGGGGGAATGTTTTATTGCCCCCCCAGGTTCGCAAAACCCGGTGGCCTTCGAAACCATTCCCAACAGCCAATCACACCCTCTCGGGCGCAACGTCGGGGGCTATGCTGAAGACCTGTATGCCCTTGGTGTCACCCTTATCTGTCTTCTCCTGGGGCGCCTTCCCGGACAAAACATTGAAGAGAATGCTCTGATCCACATGAAGATTGAGCAGGTGAGTGTAGATCGACTTAAGCGAGCCTATGCTTAAGATTATCGAGATCATAGGGTGGCTTTTATACTCATTCTTTTTTGTAATCTTTCTGTTGTGGATATCATAGGAGTAGCAAATGTCTAAAAAAGGGACAAAATTTGATGGTGGGAAACTTAGATACGATCTTATTCCCCCGGAATGTCTAGATGAAGTCGCACGCGTATTTACTATCGGAGCAAAGAAATATGGAACAAACAACTGGTGTCAGGGCCTAGATTGGGGTCAGGTAACTGCTGCTATGGAAAGACATATGTCAGCATGGAAGCAGGGAGAGGTGTTAGATCCTGAAGATGGGCAACATCATCTGGCTTCTGTCGCATGGGGCGCCTTCCCGGACAAAACATTGAAGAGAATGCTCTGATCCACATGAAGATTGAGCAGGGTTCCTATAATGCCCTTGCCGGGAAGGAACGCATTCCTCGAACGATAAAGGAACTTTTGCGCGGGATTCTGACCGACAATGAGAATGAGCGCTGGCCGATTGAGGATATTGAACTGTGGATTGACGGCAAGCGAGGCAGTCCCCAGCAGCCAAATCTTCCTAAGCGCGGCAGGCGGCCCATATCGATTGGAGAGGATAGTTATTTCACCTGTCGTTCTCTGGCTCACGGTTTATATATCCACCGCTCAGAAGCAATATCCGTTATCAGGGATGCTGAAATCGAGAACTGGATTCAGCGCACGGTTGGCGATGAAGATATGGCCAAGAATTTCGTCATGGCCCTGTCGAGGGCCAGATTTGCCGATTCAGACCCCAATGCGTCAGACATGACTATTTCCTGGATATCTCAGGCTCTGGATCCCGAAGGGCCTGTTCGGTACAAAGATTTCCGTGCCATGCCTGATGGGCTGGGGTCGTATCTTGCCCATATGTATTCTGAACCGGGTGGCGCCCAGCTTTATGCCGATACGATTTTTACCGATTTACCGATACTCGTCTGCGAATCCCAATTTGGCGAGGGCGGGCCCTCTCTAAGCATGACGAAGGAGGTTGAGCATATACGGGCGACCCTCAAACAGACGGATTTTGGGGGGGGGTATCGAGCGATGTCTTTATGACCTGAATCCGGCCATGCCTTGTTTGAGCCCCCTGCTAAAAGACTATTTCGTGATGGATGATGAGGAAATTCTTCCGGCCATGGAACAACTGGCGGCGAATGCGCCCGATACACTTCCCATGGACCGGCATATTGCCGCTTTTATTTCTACGCGTTTCAAGAAAGACACCAATAATCTCATGAAAGGTCTGGGCAACAGGGAATTGCCCGCCCTTGTTGTTCTCTCCATGCTTCGTATTTACTCAATCATGCAGTGGCGCCTGGGGCCAAAAAAGCTGCCCGGTTTATGTGGCTGGATTGGAAAGCTGCTTGGTCCTGTAATCGATTCCTATCACAGCATTCCCCTGCGTAAGAGACTTCATTCAAAGTTGCAGGGAACGATCGCAAAAGGCAGTCTCATAGAAGTCCTTAATCTTATCGATGATCCTATTCATCGACGAGAGGATGAAACGGAGTTCAGGAATAACCTTGTCGAATATGCATCCATGAATGCGGAAATTGCTGAATTAATGCTCACCTCCGATGGGCAGAGCCGAGAGTCTCAAAAGACGGCCAACCGGATCTCCGCAGGTGTTTCTCTTTTTCTCTCTATCCTGATCATCACCATGATGATTGTCGTGTCGTGATCTGGAGGAGATGCTGAATGGCAAAGAAACCATTAAAAAAAGCAGCCGGCGGCGCGGGCAAAAGCACGACATCCAATTTAAAGCTGATCGGCGGCTTGATTCTTTTTGCCGTGGTGGTCTTTTCCATGCCGACGGCAATTGTACTGGGTGTCGGTCTGCTGCCGACTTTCGGCGCCGTTCTGATTGATAGATATCCGGAAAAATATATCATCCGCTGTGTCGGGGCGATGAATATTGCCGGAGTTACCCCTTATTTGTTGCGCCTGTGGGGGAATACCAATTCCATTAGCGAGGCGATTGATATCGTCACAGACAGTTTCGCCTGGCTTGTGATGTATGGAGCGGCGGGGATCGGCTGGATGATCTATCTTGGCCTGCCCGGTGTGGTGACCGCCTATATCGTTCTTACTTCAGAACAGAGGATCACCTCTCTGCGTAGTCGGCAAGAGAATCTTGTCGCCAAGTGGGGTCTGCCGATAACCGGTCAGACAGAGGAAAAATAGAGCAAAGCCTGTTGGGAAAAATTTTCCGATTGTCGATGATAATTCTCAAAAAGTGGCGATGCGTTCCTCTATCCCCAGATTTTTTACGGATTTTTTCAGCTTTTCATATGCCCTGACCTCGACTTGACGAACCCGCTCGCGGGATATGCCGTAATGCTGGCTCAGCTCTTCAAGTGTCAGCGGCGTTTCTTTTAAGCGCCGGTTGGTCAGGATATCCCGCTCCCGCTCGTTGAGGCTCGACATCCCTCTTTGGAGAAGAGCCCTGCGGTTATCGAGCTCTTCCCTTTCGGCAAAATCACCCTCAATGTCCTCTCCTTCATCAACCAGCCAGTCCATCCATTCGCCATCCGACTCAGCATTGAGAGGAGTGTTCAGGGAATGATCCGGGCCAGCCATACGCTGGCTCATACTGATCACATCTTTTTCGGGAACCTTCAGCTCATCGGCGATAATGCGCACGTTTTCAGGATGAAGCTGGCCTTCATCAATAGCCTGTAGCTTGTTTTTCAGTGTGCGCAGGTTGAAAAACAGTTTCTTCTGGGAGGCCGTCGTGCCGATTTTAACCAGTGACCAGGAATGCAGGATATATTCCTGAATAGCTGCCCTGATCCACCACATGGCGTATGTGGAAAGGCGAAAGCCGCGTTCCGGGTCAAAACGCTGGACCGCCTGCATCATCCCGACATTGCCTTCCGAGACAAGTTCGCTGACCGGCAGGCCATATCCCCGGTACCCCATGGCAATCTTGGTCACAAGCCTGAGATAGCTGGTCACCATTTTGTTAGCCGCCGCCGTGTCACCGTCATTGCGCCAGCGGCGCGCCAGTTCCAGCTCTTCTTCGGCGGACAGCATGGGAAATTTGCGGATATCTCGAAGAAAGCTGCTGAGACTGTCTTCCTTCGCACGCTGTGTCGGTTTTGTCGTCGAAGCCATACGTTAAATCTCCCAAAACACTTCTCGGGAAGATCACAATACCCAACTAACCAGCTATGGTATAGGTTTATTTTAAATTTTATCTAGTAAATCAAGTAAGCCCTTAATTTCTTTAGGTATACCCGTTTCAAACCGCAGGACTTCCCCGCTTTCAGGGTGTTTGAATCCAATTATATAGGCGTGGAGCGCTTGGCGCTTGAACTCTGCCAGAGCGCAGGCCGCGTCTTTGAGAGGCTGGGGGAGGTTGGCCCGGCGCAAATCACGCCGTCCATAGAGAGGGTCGCCGACAAGGGGGTTATGGTGGTGGGCGAAATGAACCCGGATCTGATGGGTGCGGCCGGTGGCGAGACGGCATTCGACAAGGCTGGCCAGGGGCGGGGCCTGCTTTCCAAGGGTTTTGAGAACCTTGTAGCGGGTTAATGCTTCTTTTCCGCCCCGTTTGACGACGGCCATTTTTTTCCGATTTCTCGGATTGCGGCCGATATTGCCTGTTATCTCACCTTTACGTGGGGTAGGCACCCCCCAGACAACGGCCAGATAGGCCCGTTCAAGACTGTGTTCGGCGAATTGGGCGGCAAGGGAGGCATGAGCCTTGTCGGTTTTGGCGACAACCATCAGGCCACTGGTATCCTTGTCGATCCGGTGGACGATGCCGGGACGCTTTACCCCGCCTATTCCCGACAGAGTATCCCCGCAATGGGCCAAAAGGGCATTGACCAGGGTTCGATCCGGGTTGCCGGGGGCGGGATGGACGACGAGACCGGCCTGTTTGTTGAGAACGATGACCTGATCGTCTTCATAAACAATATCAAGGTCGATCGCCTGGGGGCTGGGGGTGGCCGCCTCGGCGGCGGGCACGTTAAGGGTATAGGCCTCACCGGGTTTGACCCGGTAAGAGGGGTCGGTTATCGTCTCGGCCGGTTTGGCAGGGGTTTTCTCGCGGATCACCTTCCCGCTTTCAATCAGGCCCTTCAGGCGGCTCCGGGAAAGATCGGGCAAGGCATCGGCGAGAAACCGGTCGAGACGTTTAACCGTCTCACCGGAATCGGCCCGGATGTGGTATTGCTTCTCGCTGCTGGAATCATTCGTTGTCATAGGAAAGAGACTGGACACAAATCATGCAGGCACTCAAGGCCCTCGTTATCGGCATGGGAATATTAATTCTCGTCGGCTTTGGCATTATCGGCGTGACGATCTATAAGCGCGCCACGGCGCCGGAACCGGAAATTGCCACCGACGGTATTATCGGCGGGGCTCTAGAGGGTGCCGCAAGCCGCCAGATGAGGCCTTCCGCCAGCGGATTGCCGTCGGCATTCGGGACCGGCGATATAACTTTGCCCGCCGGGGCAAAGATTGAGGATCTGGCCGTCGGCGACGGGCGAATCGTCCTTCAGTTGCGGCTTGATAGCGGCGCGCGGCGGCTTCTTGTTCTCGATCTTGCCAGTGGTGCCCAACTGGGGGCCGTTAATCTCAATTCGGCGCCGTGATCCGCCTGCCTCCGGCGCTCCTGTCTGTGATTACCGGTGCGGCCGAGGCGGCTTACCCTGAGGAATGCTGCGGTCTTCTTGTCGGCAGCTCAGCGAGTGATGGGTGGTTAGAGGTGACCCGCGTGGTGGAAAGTCCGAACCGGGCCGGGGCCTTCGACGGGAAGACCGATGTGGAGGCCGATGTGGGTGGGGGAGAAATACCGGTAAATATCCGCCGCCGGCGTTTTGAAATTGATCCTCTTATACGTCTTTCTCTGATGCGCGAGACGGAAAATACAGACCAGACGATTATCGGTTTTTATCACTCCCATCCGGACCATCCAGCCCAACCGTCGGCCCAGGACATTGCCTCAATCTGGGAGCCGGATCTTGTCTGGCTTATCGTTTCGGTGGACGCGGGCAAGGTGGTGGAAACAGCGGCCTTTCAGCCATCTATCGAGGGCGGGAACCGGGAATTTATGCCGCTGGAACTTGTCACCTCTCTTCCATCCGCCTGAATAACCGACCCTTGCGGTATTCCGGCAAGCACCTCGGCCAGGCTTGCGCCAAGCCTCTTGTCGCGGTCCCGGGTTTAGGCTAAGACATGGCCGGTCAAGGCTGCGAAGGCCTTCTCTTGTGTCCCCTTCGTCTAGAGGCCTAGGACACCGCCCTCTCACGGCGGCAACAGGGGTTCGAATCCCCTAGGGGACGCCACTTAAATCAAATCATAGTTCCTGCCTTGCTGGGCCTCTGTCGTCCATATAGAATCGCCGCCACTAAAGATTAAGCGGGCGGAAAAATGGGACAGAGTCCAGAAGATCTATTCAAGAAGGCGACGGCGCTCATTCAGGCTGGCGCAGGCCCCCAAGCCATTGATCTGTTCCGAAAGCCCATTGAGGCTGGGCCGGCGAATCCTGTCCTGTTTTTTTATGGCGGGGTTTCCGCCACCATGACCGGGGACAAAGAACTGGCCATCGCCTGGCTGGAAAAGGCGGCCGATGGTCTGCCAGATCAGGCTGAAGTATTGAATACCTGTGGGTTCGCTCTTTTTCAGGCCGGGCGATATGAAGCGGCAATCGGGGTGCTTGAGAAAGCCCTGTTGACCGACCCGAAACATGCCATGGCCTGGCTGAACATGGGTATGTCGTGCCTGGGTCTTGCTGAACATCAAAAGGCGCGGGAGGCGCTCTTAAAATCCATTGATCTGGACCCGAACAATCCCCAGTCTCATGCCTGCCTTGCCCAAACCTATCTATCCATGGGTATGGTGGATGAATTCAGGGCATCCCTGGAGAAAGCGTTGTCGATCAATCCCACGCTTACCCTCGCCAGGCGGCTGGCTGATCAGCCTTATTTTGGTTCTAAGGGAGGGCTGCAAGGGGCCCCGGCCCGGCATGTTTTCATGTCGGCGGCCGTCGGTTTCTTCAAGGGCCAGGGGCGAGCATTGGATATTCTTGAAGTCGGTTCTTACATGGGCTCGTCCCTCCTGACATGGGCCCATGCGGTTGAGCGAATTCTCGGAACCGGGGCAAAAATCACCTGTATCGACCCCTGGGAACTGGTTAGTGAAGACGCCTATTATGAGGATATGACGACCTATCTTCAGAGCGGAATCGCTCATCGTATTTTTTTACATAATGCCGGATTCGTGCCGGCGAGTATTAAAGTTGAGCCGGTGAAGGCCAAAAGTTCACAAGCCCTTGAAGGATTTGAGAGCGGTTCTTTTGATATCGTCTATATCGATGGCAGTCATGCCTATGACGATGCTTTTTATGATATCCACCAGGCAAAAAAACTTGTTCGCAACAACGGATTGATTTGTGGAGATGATCTGGAGTTGCAGGCCGGTGAATGTGATGCGGCATTCGCGCAAGAGAACCGGAATGG